>VRUG01000080.1 GCA_019456255.1 Planctomycetota bacterium
CGATCAACCAACAGAGGAACCTGCCGATGAACATTAAACTACAGGAAATCGTGGCAGTCATAGCGGTAGTTGTAAGCATAGTGGCAGTGCCAATGATAATTTGGTGGTATGAAGATAACCATCTGCAAAATAAATATGGCCCGGATGTAAGGATTATTAAGCTTACAGCTTCAGCCGGTCAGGGACGTATTACAGAAGAATATGTGGCTGGCTGGAACTACTGGTCGGGATTTTTTTCGCGGACCGGCACCATAGAAATTAACAAAGGCGAAAAAGTTGTTCTTTTAGTTAAAAGTGCTGATGTAACTCATAGTTTTGAGATTACCCCCGATATCAATATCGACCAGCCTATTGAAATGGAAGGTGGTCATACAACATTAGTTGAGTTTATTGCAGAAAAGCCAGGGCTTTATTTGGCAGAGTGCAAGAGCTTTTGCAGTCTGGCACACCACGGCATGTTGTTTAACATCAAAATTGTAGATAATGATAAAAAAGAGTAATTTTTTAAAGGTGGAAGTAAATGAAAACCATAAAAGTTTTGTTCCCTGTTATGTTTGCGGTTTTGGCGGCTATTGGAATTGTTTTGTTTACAGGAACTGCATACAGTCAAGCGGAAAACGATACTAAAAAAACACCTTGCCCTGTCCAGCAAAAGAGTAATATGAATTCTTGTCCTCTTGCCGGTTCTGAGATTGTATCTGTAGGTGATGATTTTGAGGTTGATCGATGGGATCCTGAACTTTCCAAAAAATTTGCTTCTGTCATCGCCAGTAAAGCCAAGGGCAAAGGATGCTTGTCCTGTCATGACGGCATTATGGAGATAAATGAGAAGATGCAAAAGGCAATTGATGCCATAGCAACAGCATTTGGGAATCCAAACCAGGGCTATGGTTGTGTGATTTGCCATGAAGGAAAAGCCGAGGCTGCCACTAAAGAGCAAGCCCACGAGGGCTTGTATCCCAATCCTGGCAGCATGTGGGTTATCAGTCAGGGTTTTGGTTGTGCAAAATGTCATAGTGACAGCGGTGCCTTGACTACAATCATGGCAAAAGAGCTTGGTATTAAGATGGGGGGAACCATAAAATCCGTTCTTTCAAAAGCTACAGATCCAAAAGGACAATCAAATCACGCTTATCGAATGCAGCGGGCCTTGATGTCTTTGGAGTTCGGCAAAGCTTCTCATACATTAATGTCAAATGGTGTTATTGAAAAGGGCAAATACATTTTTGCCGATTTTGAAATGGATGATCCTGACGGTGCCGTACCTACAACAGGTACTGAAGCCTACAAAAAATGGATCGAAAAGGCGATTGAGCAAGGCTATATTGACCGTGTTGAGCAGACTCAGCAAATACCAGATTTCGAACAGGGCATGAAACTATGGAATGACCCTGTAAAGGCATCATTCAGCGATTATTATAGAAAGCAATGCGGCCGTTGTCATGTGTGGGGGGAAGGCCGTCGAAAACGAGGCGATCTCAGAGGTGGCGGCTGTGCAGCCTGTCACGTCCTTTATACTAACGATGCGATGTATGAAGGCGATGACCCGACTATACCAAAGGATAGAGGCGGTCATATGATGAAACACCAAATCACCACGAAGATTCCCGCGACGCAATGTAACCACTGTCATACCAGGGGTAAGCGTATCGGAACAAGCTATTCGGGTGTTATTGAATTCGATTATATAAGTGATAAGCAGGCTCCTCCGTTTGATCGCAATGCCGACCCCCAGGAAAAACTTTATACAAAGGACTACATTAAAGTTCATGCGGATATTCATTTGCAAAAGGGCTTGCAATGTATTGACTGCCATACCTCCATTGATGTTCACGGAGATGGTAATATTTATCCAACTACATTGCATCAGGTTGAGATACAATGCGCAGATTGTCATGGTACACCCAAAAAATATCCATGGGAGCTGCCTGTAGGGTATGGAACGCCGGTTGTTCTTGAAGGCGAACGAGGGACTTTCGATGATAATCGCAAGCAGTACATGCTGACTTCACGAGGTAATCCTAATGCCAAACTTGAACGAAGGGGTGACAAGGCGATTCTGACAGGTCTTTTTGATGAAAAGGAGCATGAAGTTCCGTTGTTAAAAGAAAAGGAACTTAACAACACATGGAAGACCGAACAGGGGCGAGTTGCTATGGCATCGGTATCTCAGCACCTTGAGAAAGTGGAATGTTACGCATGCCATTCAAGTTGGGCTCCGCAATGCTATGGCTGTCATACGGTTTATGATCGCAGAGAAGTTGGTACCGACTGGATTGCTACTGCGATGAACCATGATCGAAAGACTGGGAAACAAATAATAACAAAAACAAAAGGTGAGATAGGTGTCGAAAATCGTGGATACTTACGCTGGGAAGATCCAATTTTAGGGATAAATATAAAGGGTAAGGTCACCCCTGTTATTCCTGGCTGCCAGACATTCTGGACTTACATAGATGAAAACGGCAAGATCCTTACACTAAACAAAACCTTTAAAACCTCTACAGGCGACAATTCTCCAACGATGGCACCGGTCCAACCGCATACAACTTCGATGCCAGCTCGTACTTGTGAAAGTTGTCATACCAATCCAAAAACAATTGGTTATGGCATGAGCAACTCACGCAGTATTGAAAAAATCAATAAGGAAAATCCTGATAAACCGTTATTTACTGATTTGTCTGATGGTTATTACGGAGACATACCTGGTTCAACAACAGCAAAGTGGCAGGTTCCTAAAATTGAAGATTTCCCGTACTCTCTTGACCAATTGGTAACTCGAACCGGCAAGCAAACTCAAAACATGCCGCATCTTGAAGACAGGCCGCTCAATGAAGAGGAAAGAAATAAAATGGAACGTGAAGGCCTTTGTGCCTCCTGCCACCAACATTATAACACGGAGCTTTGGGAAAATGTGAGAAAGAAATTGGGAAAAGCTTTAGTGGACGAAAACGGAAAATCTCTCACTGAAGAAGGTAAAGCTTTGACACCAGAATTACATGACAAGGCGGTAGAAGTACTATTAAAAGCATTTAGTGAAAATGAGAGTCAAAAGAAGAAAATTACAGATGAATAATAAAAAGTTGAACATGATCCAACGATGTCTCTATAGCAGTATGTTACAGTTTCTCTATACGGCTGCGAAAAATCTGATCTGGCAAGGAAAACATTCTGTAAAGGCTAGTCTTGCTGGAACTGAGTCTTTGATGCAGAACCTTTCCCAAGCAGCTTTTCTGGCAGTATGTGAGGTACATGTCATAATGCTTACCACTTCGATTTTTGTGAATACTGAGATGGCGAAAAATGGTCAAGAAATGGTTTGACAAATTAGAAAAGGATATAGACTACTTGTACTGTCCTGTCTGCGAAGAACATATAGCATGCATTCGCACGGATACAGGTTATTGGGAAGTAACGTGTCCAGGCTGCTCGGGAGAATGTGGAATGTGTAAATGTTATCTGGCACGTTTCTGCTTTGGTCGTAGAGAAGAATTTCCACCGTTTCATTTTGAAGCACGTGATATTGACTAGTAGACGTCTTGCTTGTTTGCGGTATAAAGATAGCAATACACTCTGCCGGAGGTTAGAAGCCATGACAAATATAGCGTCGAGAGTGGTCGCAGTAATCGTTGCAGTTCTCGGTCTAAGTGTAGCACTCATTCCTAAATATATATTTCCAATCTGCGAGTCCGGTAATCTCGGATTTTTCAGTTCTTATTCGCCAATCATGCGATGTTTCTGGTTCGGACGGATAGAATTATTCATGGGCGGATTAGTTGTTCTTTGCGGTTTGACCCTTTTCTTTAGGCCGACACCTGATAGTCATTTTGCGATTGGTGCTTTACTTATCGGTTTGGGTGTGGTTATTATACTGGTATCTATGAATGTGGTTATTGGCAGTACTTGTGGGCACAAAGGATCACTGTGTCAAATTGGCACAAAACCGGCTGAGCGAATCATCGGTATTATTATAATTATCTCAGGTTTGACCCTGACAATATCGAATATAAAGAGATATAAAGCAAAATGAACGGCTGGTACCTGGCATTAAGTCAAATCAAGCGCAATCCATTACGCTCGGCTCTGATGGCAATTGGTATTGTCATTGCCGCAGCGTTTATGACTGCGGTAGCTCTGCTGATAGTTGGGGTCAATGAAGGGATAACAAATACCGTAAAGCGATTGGGCGCAGATATAATGGTTGTGCCAAGAGGCGAAAAGATCGCAAGACAGTTCAATGAAGCTTTACTAACCGGCAAACCAGCTACGTTCTATCTTGCGACAGCAACTATCGAAAAAGTATCCAGGGTGCCTGGAGTTGAGAACATCTCCAGCCAGATTTTCGTCGAAACGCTTACAAATGCGCGATGCTGCGCGGGAAAATTCTTTATCGTCGCATTTGATCCTGATACGGATTTTACTGTAAAGCCATGGCTTAAAGATGAAGCAGGTCTATCTATTTCCCAAATGGAAGACTGGATGATAGTTGGAGATAGAATACTGCTTCGAAAGGGCAGTGAGGCTCAATTTTATGGAACAACATTTACCGTAGCCGGCGTTTTGGAGCCTACGGGCACAGGAATGGATTGGACGATCTATATTTCCGAGAAGTCGCTGCGAAAAATGGTAACCGGCTCCGGAACAAAAGCTGAAATGCCGTTGCGAATTCGCCAGGGGGATTATTCGAGCATATTAGTCAAGGCCCAGGCGGGCGCCGATCTTATAGATCTTGCCGAAAAAATAGAGCAAGCCGCCCCGGAGATACAGGTTATACTATCTTCTACAGTTGCCAAACTTGCCAGGGGGCAGTTGTTCGCAACAGCCTACGTGCTTGGTTGCATCGTTGCCGGACTATGGATAATGGCACTGGTCATGAGCGGTGTGATATTCTCTATGGCAGTAAGAGAACGTCGAAGCCAGATAGGACTGCTTATAGCCAAAGGTGCAAACAAGAACTTTATTTTCGGCATGCTCACCAAAGAGTCCATTTTGATAGCTGCGACCTCGTGTCTGTCTGGATGCCTTATGGGGTTATTAATCGTTTTTTCTTTTAGAGAATTACTCTCCAATGCTCTTGGCGCGTCTGATGTCCTGCCGACTGCTGCCACTGCAGGCCTCTTTGTTGCTGCATTCAGCGTTTTAGGCACTGCGACTGCTGTAATTACTGCAATAATGCCTGTTATACCTATCTTGAGGACAGAACCGTATGAAGCTATAAAACAGGGGGCAGCAACATGATCTCTGCGATTAATATTACAAAAACTTATACTGGACAAGATGGAACGATCACAGCCCTTGGCGGTGTTAGCTTTAAGGTTAGAAGGGGAGATTTTGTTGCTGTAATTGGTCGCTCGGGAACAGGCAAATCAACCCTTCTTGGCGTAACAGGTGGATTACTAAAGCCTTCCAGTGGAGAAGTTTTTCTCGATGGTCAATCTGTATGGAATCTTGATGAGCAATCGAGGGCACGGTTTCGCGGACAAAAAATCGGCTTTGTTTTCCAAAATGCTTCTGTCATCAGTTCTCTGACGGTTCTAGAAAATGTTGTTTTACCACAGAGTTTTTTGCCAAAATCAACTACTGCAAATATGTCGCGAGCTATGAATCTTATCGAATCGGTAGGACTTGGTCATAGAACACATGCTTATCCTGATCAACTCTCAGGCGGCGAGAAACGTCGTGTCGCGATAGCCAGTGCTTTGATGAACGATCCTCCATTATTGTTAGCTGACGAGCCTACTGGCGACCTTGACTCAGAAACAGAGTCAGAGATTATGAGTCTCTTTGCGAACCTCTGGCAAAGCGGAACAACAATTATAATGGTAACACACAATCAACAACTGGCTAATTACGCCAATCGAATATTCAAAATGGACGACGGCCTTATTATCGAATCCTCAGGGCAAACCGAAGCGGAGGATTCTTTTTCATGAAAAGGATCATTTTTTGCATTATTATATTACTTGCTGTTTTGCTGGGTAGCTGTTCAAAGCGATCAGGTGATAAACATCTGCTCTGGAGTTTCAAAACCGGTGATGTAGTGCCAACCTGCCCAGCTATCGCTGCTGACGGAACTATCTATATCGGCTCTCATGATAATCATCTCTATTCTATAGATAAAGACGGAAAAATGAATTGGAGCTTCAAAACCGGCGATTTCGTTCATGGAAGCCCTGCCATAGATAACAATGGCAACATCTATTTCGGTTCATTCGATGGAAATGTTTACGCCTTAAACTCAACCGGCCAGGAGCTGTGGAGATTCAAAACTACAGATAAAATCGAATCATCGCCAGCGATCGGCTCTGTCAGTACGCTCTATGTCTCCTCTGATGACAGTTATATTTATGCTTTAGATTTGAATAATGGCAATTTTCGATGGAAATTTCAGACCCAGGGTAAAGTAGCTTCTTCACCTGCCGTTGGTCCCGATGGTTGTATCTATGTAGGATCCGGCGATTATTATCTCTATGCGATAAACCCGGACGGCAGCTTGCGATGGAAATTCCAAGCCGGCGATAAAGTGTTGTCGTCGCCGGCACTTGATAGCGACGGGACAATATATTTCGGTTCAAATGACGGATATCTATACGCCCTGACCTCCCAAGGGGAGGAAAAATGGCGGTTCAACACGGAAGCGAGTATATTTGCATCACCTTCGATCGGTCCTGATGGAACTATTTATATAGGCTCGATGAGTCGCAATTTTTATGCCGTATCATCGCAAGGGCAACAGAAATGGAAATTTAACACTCGTGACTGGGTAATCTCTTCGGCCTGTATCGGTGCAGATGGAACAATATATGTCGGATCTTACAATCATAATCTATATGTATTTAACAACACCGGAAAGGTGTTATGGAAGTTCAAAACACAAAAGTTTGTATTCTCTTCACCAACCATCTGCTCAGATGGGGTACTGTTAGTCGGCTCCGATGACGGCACTCTCTACGCCCTGCAAACGGAAAGTAAAGGGCTTGCCGATTCACCATGGCCAAAGTTTCGCGAGAGCATTACCAACACCGGCTCCAATCCCACTTTGAGGCAGAATCAACAACATCAGATGCAAAAGAACGAAACTAACTGAGCCCCCCCTTTTTTTCCCCTTTTAACCACAGCTAAATAGCCTAGAATCACAAAAGAACTTCATAATTGTAGTTAGTGAAGTAAAAGCTACATTTATGTAGGCAGGGGCGACTTTAGCCACATAAATATATCAGCGCTAACTCTCTATCAATAAAAGGGTTATGGTTTTTTTACTTTTCAAATCAAACTGGCACAGTAATTGCAAGACAGTGAACTA
>VRUG01000081.1 GCA_019456255.1 Planctomycetota bacterium
AATATGTGGCTTCCGTCCGGGATTACTGGCGGGTATGCAGCGGCATAAACCGGGAAGCCCGGGAGAGAGTCATAAAGTTTCTATCGGAGGTTTTGAACACAGACAAGTACCCGCTTACGGTTCTGGACAGGCCCATTGAATCGAAAACCTCAAAAATCATTGAAAACAGCTATCGGGCCGCGATCCTGGCCTTTATGGATGAATGGTCCCTGTTTGCCGAACGAAACGGCATAGACCTGAAAAAGGTGATCGAGGCTATAAGGGTAAGACCGACCCACTCCAACCTGGTTTTTCCGGGCCCGGGCATTGGCGGATACTGCCTGCCCAAGGATGGTGGATTGGGCGTCTGGGCTTACAGACATATACTGGGCTGGGAAGACGATATCTTCAGGGTTACCCCACTGGCAATCGATATTAACGATGCCCGGGCGCTCCACGTTCCCCAGCTTGTGCGGGATGCCCTGCGCAACATGGGCGAACCGGTCGCTGCGGCGGACATCCTGGTGCTGGGCATATCGTACAGGGAAGATATCGGAGACACCAGGTATAGCGGCTCCGAGCTCATTGTTCGCCGGCTTGCAGAGATGGGGGCCAATATAAAGGCCCACGATCCCTATATTGAACGGTGGTTTGAAATCGAATCCCAGGATACCTATCCGGCTTCCAAACAGAGCCGGTCTCGCTTTTTCTCGCGCCAGGGAAAGCTAAAGAATCTGCGCCTGGAAAGTGATATATGGCCGGCTATGAAAGGGGTCAAAGCGATTGTACTTGCAGTCCGCCATACCCCGTATCTCAATCTTGATCCGGATGAGGTCTTCCGGGCTGTGGGCAAGCCCTTCGCCGTTATTGACTGTTTCTGCCTACTCGATGATAAGAAGATCCGCCGCTATCTGGAGCTGGACTGCGAGGTAAAGGGCCTGGGCCGCGGCCATATTAAACGAATAAAGGAAGACCTGCGCCGGCAGTTGGAATAACCAATCGGCATCTATGGCCGTATCGACCTGTCTCTTTCCTGTGCGAAACAGGCCGATCTAAGCGGTACGTATAATTGCTAATTCCATAAAGGGCCGCCGCAACGGGCTCCTCTGGAATAATCAATGGCCAGGGTAAGCCATTAATGCCTCTCTAATGCTCCAATATCTATCGAAGCGGCAACAATATTTTAAGCGTAATCATAGTATAAAAAATCTCAGTTTTAAATAAGAAGATGATTTGAAAATTGACTTATTTTGGTATTAGATTAACGATATGAATAATAACACATTAGTATTATAATTATAAATAGAATAATACTTTTTTACTAGCCATTTAGAGGTGCTTGGCCGCCCAGAGAGCCGCCTGGAGTCGGTTGGGGACATTGATCTTTTTGAAAACGTGATAGAGGTGAGTTTTAACGGTATGGGGACTAATGTAGAGTTTTTCGGCAATATCTTCATTTTTTGCCCCCAGGCTCACCAGGGCCAGAATCTCCATCTCTCTATGGGAAAGCCCGGTTTCTTCCTGAAGCGAGGGGATTTTCCTTTTCCCGCCCTCTAAAGCGCATTTAACCAGAATATCCCGCTCTATCCATATTTCGCCTGCACTGAGAGACTTAACTCCCTTAAGAAAGAGTTTCAGACTGTCCTGTTTGTAGAAAAACCCCTGTATTCCGTGCAAAAGGGCTCTCTTCTCTATTCCCAGGTTATGCTGCAGGTTAAAAAGGGCCATAATGCATGATGATATCTTAATTTGTCCGTTGGAAGCGGCATCCGCCAGCACTTTCTCATAATCTTGCACAGTATAATCTATCAGGAGTAAATGTTTTTTTGAATCAATTTGATCTTCAATGGGTAAGGCATCAATATGCTCTATGATAGAGCATTTAGAACCAAGCTCCTTTTCCAAAATGTAAACCAGCATCTCATTGTGCAAATTCCCTGCACTAAGTATAAATGCGTGGCTTTGGTGTATTACTGATTTTTCCTTTGTAAGCTCTGCTTTACTGATACTCATACTTTATTACATTAATATTTCTATTCATATAACATAACAAAACAGGTTTGTCAACCTTTTTTATCAGGAATATGACTATAATTATAATTGTCGCTGATAAGATATAATGGCTTCAATATCGTTGAATCATCAGCAGATCATTAAAGAATACTTGTGTATTTATAAAACTGGGATATAATTCACATTATGACTGAAGAAGCATATCCCCCGAAAATTACCGCAGAGCGGACCCTGCTGGAAGGTTTTTTATATTATCTATCAATACTATTAAGATATAAGTGGTTAATAATTATTATAACCTCTATCTCGGCAGTAGGTGTAGTGGCTTTTTCGATAATTACCATTATTCTACCGCCGGAGAAGAGTCCTCTTCCGAATATATACCAGGCCCAGTCCGTACTGCTTGTTCAAGAGGCGGAAAGCGGAGCGCTCGGCTCGATAATCATGTCTTTAGGGTTATCTCTTCCCGGAGGACCGCGCAGCCCCCCAGGTGGCCTAGATTATGGACAAATGGCTTTAATGATCCTCCGAAGTAGAATCATTTTGGATCCCCTGGTTGAAGAGTTTATTATTGTCGATAAAAATAAGACTATAGAGAGAAAAAAAACCACTTCCCGAAGAGCGCTATTAAGTCACGCAGAATTCAATTATGCGAGATCCACCGGGGCGCTGACCATAAGCTATTCGGCTATCGATCCTGTTTTTGCCAGTGAGATAGTAAATCGAATGGTTGAGCTCTTGAATGAATGGTTTTTATCCAAGGGCGGGACCAGAAAATTAAAACAGAAAGACTTACTGGAAAAGAAAATAGGGGAAGTTTCCTTAGATATTTCCAAGCTGGAAGACGAGATCCAGGACTTCCAGAAAAAACATGGAGCGCTTACGGTAGAAGAGCTCGCCGTATCGCAGGCCACCCTGCTGGCCGATTTACGCTCCCAGCTTGTCTTGAAGGAAATGGCGATAAAGAATTATATGCAGTTTACAAAAATAGAAGATCCGGTATTGATCAGGCTGAAAGCTGAGCGGGATAATATCCTGGAGCTTATCGAGCAAAAAGAAAGAGATTTTTCAAGAATGGACTTTCCGGCTCTTTCTTTAGAGTTTGCCCGTCTTAGAATGGCTCTGGATATACAGACCAGGATTTTTAAATCCCTCTCGGAACAGTATGAAATCATCAAGCTTTCCCTGGAGAGCGAGCCGGTGTTCCAGATCCTTGAATTAGCGGAAGTTCCGGATGTAAAATCGGGCCCCAGCAGGAGTAAGATATGCATGGTTACCGTATTGATCGCTTTTATGGGCAGCATAATGCTGGCTTTCTTTCTAAATACTATGAACAAGATCAGAAACAAGGAAAAAGTGGAATGAAAAGAATCTTGCTGGTTTTTCTGCTATGCTTTCTGTTTCTTCCGGGTCTCGGCGCTCAAGAATTGGGCGAAAAAGCCGAGCCGTTTGTTCTTGTTCCGCTGGCGGCCGAGATGCTTCCTGCCGATCGTTTGATGCTGGCAATTTCCGCTAAAAACTACCCGGTTACACCCGGCGACATATATCGGCTTACCTTTCTCCTGGCTGGAAAACCAGTTTCCAATGAAATACTGGTGGAAAGCGATTACACCTTGAATCTCAACATCTTCGGCAAGGTGAATTCAGAGAATATGAGCTTTTCAGAGTTGAAACCCAGGGTGGAGAAGATCATCTCCGACGCTTACCCGAGAAGCCTGCCTTCCCTCAACATCGTACTGGTGGGAAACTTTCAAGTTTTGATAAAGGGCGAAATTCCTCAAACAAGTTTCGTAACCGCCTGGGGCCTGTCCCGCTTAAGCGAAATTGTCCAGGGCCATATTGGTCCCTATTCATCTATCCGAGAAATCGGAATCATCTCCAAAGATGGAAGACTTAAAAAGTACGATCTCTTCAAGGCCCTGCACCTGGGAATAATCGAAGAGGATCCTTATATTATGCAGGGTGATACAGTCATAATTTACCGCCGGGATAAGGCAGTTGAGATTAATGGGGAGATTTATCGACCGGGCAGATACCAGCTCCTGAAAAACGAAGGGCTAATAGAACTGATTGACCTCTATGGAGGGGGTTTCACAAAACTGGCCGATACTTCTCGAATAAAGCTCGATCGCCTGGCGGTAGAAAGACCCCGCACCTTTTATTTTGATTTCACCAGGGATTTACCACCTTCCTTTGAACTTGAGGATGGTGATGTTCTGGCAATACCCGCTAAATCGGCCAATCTGCCGGTAGTCATTTTTGAAGGCGCCGTGGTATCACCGGCAGCAGGGGCTGCGGCAGAGCCGGATGGGGGAGAAATCGGTTTCGAGAGATACAACAGAATCACCCATCTCTTTATAGAGGGGGAATCCCTGTTCGATGCTTTGCTGGCAATAAGGGAGTCAATTGCTCCTTCAGCGGATTTATCAAAAGCGTATGTGATAAGAGAGGGAAGCGTCCAGCCGATTCCGGTAAATCTGCAAAAACTCCTGTATGCATACACTCCATCCGCTGATATGGCTCTTCAACCCTTCGATAGGATCATAATTCCTACACACCGGTCCTATTCATCTCGCATCCCCGTCTCGGGAGCCGTATATGACCCGGGAAGCTATGCTTTCACTCCAGGAAAAAACTACAGCTACTACGTGGACCTGGCCGGCGGCATCGATCCGGAAATGAATACGGATAACCGGGTAAGCATTACCGATTCACAGGGCAAGATTCGCGGGCTGGATGAAATTATCAAGCCGGGGGACAGGATATTCGTCCACACCAATAACTTTGTCTACAATTTTAACCGCCACTTTCCTATTATCACTACCGGAATAGCTTTTATAACCACGATTATTATCATTATCGACTTATTGGCGCGATAAACCTTGCCCACGAGCAGTACTAGGAAAAAACACGCCCCAAAGAAAAAGCAGGAGAAGAAGCCTATTCACCGAACGATTTCTGAATACTTTGCTTGACACGCTCTGTTATGCATCATGAATAACTGAATACAAACCAAATCCAAGCAAATAATCGTACTACATTCAACTCAGCCGCTTATCACATGCTGAACTGTTTGCTGAGATCTTGACTAATCACCCTTCAACATCACATTTCTATTAATAAAAATGGCCAAAGTCGAGCCTGGGAGCCGCTGGGTATTATTTCGAGAAACCCAATCCTGTCCCCGGTAAGTTCGGATTTCATGAGATCTGGCACCTCTTTGTTCTTACCGGAGCAGTGCTCCATTTCATGTTCATGTACTTCGCGGCTCTGCCTTATTAACTGAACTTTTATCATTTTAACCTTGTAAATTAAACATTGTGTGTTAAAATATCAAGGATGATTAAGAGAACTTTGGAGAATTTTCTACTTGAAGATTTAAAACATTTTCCGGCAGTTGGACTGCTTGGTCCAAGGCAGGTTGGAAAAACCACCCTGGCGAAGATGCTTTCCAGTGCTGTAACTCCTACAATATATATGGACCTTGAACTCGAAACAGATCTTTACCGCCTGCAGAATGCCCAGCTGTTCCTGAAGCAATATGCCGATTCTCTTGTTATCATTGATGAAATTCAGAGAAAACCGGACCTTTTCCCCTTACTTCGTGCTTTGTCTGATCAAACTCCTGATATAAATGGCAGATTCCTGATACTGGGATCCGCTTCCCCGGATCTTATCAAAGGTGCTTCGGAATCTCTGGCAGGAAGAATATTCTATAGAGAACTTCATCCTTTTTCCCTGTTTGAAGTAAAGAATACTAAGGATGCTCAAAGCCAGCTGTGGTTGAGAGGCGGTTATCCAGACAGTTTTCTTGCTCAAGACCTGGCGCAAAGCATAAAGTGGCGGGAAGGATTTATCAGAACATATCTGGAAAGGGACATCCCCCAGTTGGGCTTTTCAATTCCTGCATCTCAGGTAAGGAGGTTCTGGACCATGCTTGCACATGTAAATGGTCAAGTTTTAAATGCAAGTCAGTTGGCAACTTCAATGGGAATCAGTTCTCCTACTATCCGGCGTTACATAGATCTTCTTTCCGATACTTTTGTCATCAGACAGCTGCAGCCATGGTATGCAAATATTAAAAAGAGGCTTGTAAAATCACCTAAAATCTATTTAAAAGATACCGGTCTTCTCCATCGGCTTGTACAGATCGATTCCTTTGATGCACTCCATGCCCATCCTGCCCTCGGGGCCTCGTGGGAAGGATTCTGTATCGAGCAGATCCTTGCAGTCCTTCCTTTCACCGTTCAGTCGTTCTATTTCAGAACTGCAACGGGGAATGAAGTTGATCTTGTTCTGACAGATCTGGATAATAGGGGACCTGTCTGTGTTGAATTCAAGTACTCTCTGACTCCCAGAGTGAGTAAAGGATTCTATATTTCTATGGAAGATATGGGTGCAGCCCGGGGTTATGTTGTTTATCCCGGGGATGAGATCATTCCGTTACCCGGGAATGTAAGTGTCTATCCGCTGAGGAAATTTATTGAGGATTGTATTCTATCTCTGTAATCTGCCGGTTCTGATTAAATCTGCAGCTTACTGCGCTTATGAAGGGTAATGCTTATTCTTGATTTCCTTTAGTCATTCTTGAAATCTGTGCTTTTCTCTTTGCTTCAAGTCCGTATAAGCGGTAGACTTCTTCATCACCTGGTTTGAAGTAGGTAAATATCACCCGCTTCATCTGACATTCTTTCAGAGGTTTTCCTGGAGGTTCTTTTGCCTCTACTGCAAGCCAAATCATCTGTCCAACCTCCAGTTTCCCGTTTTCTGAATGCTCACCAATACAAAAAACCTCTTTCGCTTTGTCTACAATGATCTGAGTCTCAAACGGGGAGCAACTCGTTCCTTGACTGATGATATTGGCAAGCATAGTTTCACAACTTTTGATGTCGAGCCTTGCTTGCATCAACTCTTTTTGGTGGGTATAATTTTGAATCATTGGTGATTCCTCCTGATTTATCTTCAGTTAAATACTTTTTCGGGAGGAATCACTTTTATTGTTAGGATTTGACCCTACAGGGCATACGCCCTAATCGGAAACATGGAAAAATAGACGCCTTGCTTCTATTTTTTACGGATTTCCTCGCAGATCGGGCTTGAAACAGGTCTAGAGCGTCAGTTTTTCCAAAAAAAAATGGAAAAATAAGTCTGTGCGTCTATTTTCCAAAATTCCCCAATGCAGCGCTATACGTATAATTTCCTCAAGGCTGCTCTATTGGTAACTCTACCTGAGAAGCACTTCTCATTGATACCAATTGAATGAGTGAGGGAATTGGATGAGCGTTTAAGTGGCAACTTA
>VRUG01000082.1 GCA_019456255.1 Planctomycetota bacterium
TTAAAGCACGAAAGCTTAGATGCTTTTTTGTATGAATCGCTCCCCTCCCAAGGAAAAACTAGCTGACACATACAATAATAAAGAATTTACATTAAAATGTCTAGTTTTTTTAACTTCTTATATAGCAAAGAATTAAGTGTGTCGAGAAAGGAAGTGCGAAAAATATGAGCCCCGTTTCGGTCTAAAATCTAACACGGCTTTTAGTTTTCGCCGAGAATTACTGATTAGATCTAAAAGTCATAAATCTATCAATCAAGGAGGATACCCATGTTTTACATCGAGGAGTTTATCAACCACTTGAAAATGAATCAGTACAGTTACTCTACTCTTCAGGCCTATAGAAAGGATCTCGTAAACTTCAAAGCATATTTAGCCTGCAACGGCATAGAAGATGCGTTAAATATTTCAAAGCCCACTGTTCTGGATTACTTGAAAACGTTGAAAGGGAAGACTCATCCTACTAAAGCATACTGCAACCAGATAACCAGAATCATTAAATACTTACACTACCTTGAAGAAGAAGGCATCATTTTTCTTTCCCCTTTGAGGGACTACGCCATGCCCAAGCATCAAACAAAGAACTATCCAGTTATCGGTGAGCTCGAAATGGAGAAGATACTCAGACATACGAATACCGTTGATTCTCTATGTATCAAGGGAAAAGCTATTATCGAGCTTGCCTATTCTTCAGCCCTTCGGCCCAGGGAGGTCTACGATCTGAAAATCCCGAATATTGATTTCAAGCAGGGTATTCTTTTCATAGAACACTCTAAAAACAAAAAAGACAGGGTTGTTCCGGTGGGAAGAAACGCTATGGCCTGGATCAAGAAATATATACATGAGGTAAGGCCCCGGTACATCAAAGATAAAAGTCACAGTTATGTATTCATCAATCACAAGACAGGCGAAAGGCTTACTGTCTATGGAGTGCGCTGGGCTATCCAGGAATCTTTGAGGAGAAGCGGGAACGAACCAATAAAACCATACAGCCTGCGTGTTACTTCGGCTACCCATCTGCTTTTAAATGGGATGAATATCGTATACATCAGCAAGCTCTTAGGTCATTCCAGTATAAAAACAACTCGGGGCTATCTGCATGTTGACCTGAAGCACCTTCAGCAGGAAATCAAGGCCAAACATCCACGTGTAAGGATGGAAAAACATCTTAAAAACAAGGAGTAAAACCATGAGATTTGAAAAATATTTCACTGCCTTCAAAGAGCATCTGGAAGAGCGTAATTTATCAGAACGAACGGTAGAGACCTACTGTTACAATACTAAAAGATTCCTTCACTTTCTGGAAAAGTATTATCCAAGAATCAAATCCCTGGAAAAGGTTACCAAAGACATAGCTCTGGACTATCAAAAGTATTTGGCGAGTTATAAGAACAGGAAGGGTGAGCCGCTTTCCAATAAGACTCGTATCTTGAGACTAATCATAGTCAGGAAGTTTTTTTACTTTCTGGTGAAACAGGATCTTATTCTAAAGAATCCGGCCTCCTCTATTACTCTTCCAAAGGAAGAGCAGAGACTTACTCGGAATATCCTCACTGAAAAAGAAGTGTTAGGTCTTTTAGAAAATATGAAACTGACTGATCCTGTGTCGATCAGAAACCGGGCAATAATTGAGCTTTTCTACGGCTGCGGTATCCGTACTACGGAGCTTTGCCAGCTCAAGGTCCAGGATGTGGATTTAAAAGAACAGACAGTGACAATCGTAAAGGGGAAAGGGAATAAGTTCAGGATAGTACCGATGGGTCAATATGCTACCCACTATATCTAGCTGTATCTGGAAAAGGCCAGGAAATATATGCTCAAAGGTAAAAGAAATGATCACGGGTATCTGTTTCTCTCGCAGAGGGGAAATCCATTCAACAACACCACTATTAATAAATCTGTGATGCGGAATGTGGCTAAAAAGTTAGAAAATAAAAAGTATCTGTCCTGTTATTCAATGCGCCACTCGATTGCCACCCACCTTCTTGCTAATAATGTGGATATCACTTATATTGCAAAATTGCTGGGGCATTCCTCATTGAGAACAACACAACGTTATCTGAGCGTTGAAATCGGAGACCTTAAAAAAATGCATAGCTTGTACCACCCAAGGGAGCGAAATTCCTAACATTGAGCTCAGCTACCGTGTCTTCACGGTCAGCTGGAGTGTTTTGTTGGGCGACAAGATTGAATTAGCGAAATGGCTCCATTCAATCATTGTTGTATTCGAACTACGCTAGTTTTAGTACAGACAGTTCTTGCTTTGATGCATAACGGAATCCCTGTGGCGGATAGAAACCCACCATATCTTTTCTCAAATCCTTAAGCTTGATCGGCTGTGGAAGTTGCCAAACATCACTGAAAAAGATACCAACACCAATATTAGCACCATCATAGTAAGCCTCAAATTCATCGACGGTAATGCCAGCCACATCTTTTACTATTTCCCACAGCCTTTCTACAGTTTTAACAATTATTTTATCAACCTTGAAAGCACCAAAAAGTGACTTGACAGGTGAGGAGACGTAGAGCAATGCTAACATGCCTTCACTAATTCTCTTAGGGAGTACTCTACGTAATTCCACGGTTTTAGTACCTTCAAATATTTTCTTAGCATATTTAGGATGGATTGAAAAAAGAATTGCTTCATTGTCCATTATGTTCTCCCATTTATATTATTCCGTTTCCAAGCTTGTAGAGACGGTAGAATGTTCGTGTAGATATGGTTCGTGGAGTTTGAAGATGGAATTTTCTACCACTTTCTTCAATCCAAATATGTCGTAAATCTGACAGACTGATTGGCGAATCAAATAACTCGGTATTACTAAAACGAAATGCCATTATCTCTCTGTCAAGATCATTATTCGCAACTTCAAAAACATCTCTCCATTCGTATACGCCTAGTCGACGAAATCTTGCGAATAAAGACTTCGGCTTGTCAATTATTACTTCATCTATATAGGAGCACGCTTTAACGGATTGTATCCCCTGATATCCACCTTCACCTTTGCTTACATACCAGAGAATTCGTGCAGGTGCTTTTATAACTTCCGGTCGTCTGGAACGATAATACACGTTTTCTACGTTGAATACTAAGCTCGGTTTACTGCCGAATAAATCTTGCCGGGCGATTTTACTATCGAAAAGATTCATGGCCCAAATCGGGCGGATGGGAACTATAAAAGCCGGAATGTCCAAATCAAGGATCTTTGTCGACCATATTGATTTCTCAACTCTCAACAGCACTTGTGTGCTTTTCTTGGATACAGCTAAGTGAATTAAATTGCTAATCGTATGAAAATATTTTTTTAACTCAGGAAAATGCTCACCATAAGTGCATAGAGTCCTGGCAATTTCAGTAGCTTGTTCAATGAGATGAGGATTCGCCTTGATCCATGTGCCATTATAACAAAAGAATCCATTCTCCCTGAGAGCATCAATTACTCCATCACTGAGGTAATTGTCAGAGACTTTGGTCAGTATTCGACTTTCTTTTGAAGCGTTTGCTATGGCTCGAAGGAGAAGATATCTTGACAATGTAGGTCCCAGTGTACCCTGAGCAATTCGTAGAAGTGGAATTTCGAGGATTCTTTTGTCTTGACGATTATAAGAGATTAGGGCTATCGGTGTATTTTCACCCCGGACAATTTCTGTTTGAAAAGATTGTGGATTGGCTAAGCAATATTGAAGTCTGTCACGGAACTCGCCTTTAGTTTCTTCCTGGGGAGCTCGAAAATAATTTTGTAATAAAGTGTTCTGTTTTGATCGAACTCGAGCTGATTCAATAAATGAACCAGCGAGACGGTAGGCTTGATATTCACTTTCTCTTAGGAGCGAATCTTGCTGTATTACTATATCAGATGGTCGCATTAGTTGGACATTTAAACATTTGTAAATTTCATCTGCCCGATCTAATAGATGTTCATCACGAGTTACAAAGAATTGTACATTTGCGGCAATTGCTATTGCTAACTGCCGTAAATCGGACTCGTCGTGCTCATCTAATTGAGATGGGAAGAATCTTTTCATTGCTTGCTGAACTTTTTGTGACTCGTCATCTGCACTAGTAACTTTAACAAACGACTCCGCGAACATACGGGAGCGCTTCCTTTCTGCACAATCAGGGTTCCGATTTATTTCATTGTAAATTTCTTGGGTCAAGCATAATTCAATATCCTCTTGGAGCCAATCGGCCAGTAATGATAGAGATTCTTTATTCGTTGCTTTTATGTTATCTTGCAAATCAAAAAATACATTCGCATCAATCACTACCTTAACTTTAGATTTGAGACGTTGCTCATCTGCCAGTTGAAATAGGTCTGGGTGTCCGTGATCAAACCACCATACTGTAAGCGTACTTCCTGCCCTGCTACGCCCAGGTATTTCGTGTTTTGCTGTGAAGCCGTATTTAGGCCAAACCTTGCTCGCTTCCCAATCACGCCTGCAATGGATACGAATGCCACGATACAAATCCTTCGTTCTTTTCTTAAGCTCGTTGACCAATGACAGACCAACTCCGCATCGTCTATGCGATTGCTTAACACAGAGATGAGAGATAGAAACAATCATTCCTCGATTTTTTATATTATAAAGCAAATAGCCAATAACACTATTATCATTACCCAAGACGACGATAATCTGTCCTCGGGCTGCATAGCTTAGATAGGCACCTCTTGGCAGGAAACCTAATGTGGAGCTATTCTCGTTACCTAGTTTAATAATATCTCCAAGGTAAGCAGAGTCCTCATTAATTATAATGACCTTCAATAATTGGCCTCCAGAACAGCCCACATGGCATTTTCAGTTTGAAATAGGTATTGTCTACAATACTTGACGCCCAACGGCCTCGGCTCAGGGGCGGTGCGGTTATTAAGCGTTTTTACCGTAATTATAGAGGGCTTTTTCCATCATTTTCCTTTAACCATCTCTCATAGCCATTAATGCAGCGTCCTCCTAAATTTAGAGTATACTCGTCACCAAATATTGCAACGATTATTAAATATTCGTTCGCTTCAATTACTAAAATGTCATATTCATGAAGGACCTGATAAGCTTCACTACGATCATCAAATACATGTTTTGTCGGATAAATTCTTCGATAGTTTATTGGCCAAGGAGTAGCTGGAAAGCCAAGTCTTACATGATCTCGGAGTTCATCAAGCTCAGGTTTATCGATTATTTCTGTTTTCCAATCTTCAAGGTTAAGAACTCTAGAAGCAAGTGCTTCTATACCAATTTTTCCAATGAAGCGTGTGACAATATTGTTGTCTGGTAAATTACCTGAAGGAACGTAGAGTGTACCTGATGAGTCTTTCATAATAGAATGGATCCATTTTGATTCATCCTCACCTTCAGCTGGCCCTACAGAAATTCCTTTATCATCAAGATTATGGAATAGATTAACCTTAATTCTTGACTGTGCGTGCCAAGCATCTATAGGTGGTATTCGTTTCTTTTTACTCGGTACCTTCATCAAAAATCGCCTATACCTCATAAAAAGCGAATCAAGGAAAGGTTTTTCCACATTCTGAAATAAATATTTATTACAGCCATCACACACAACACCCGGAGGCAAGACGTGCTCGGTATTACCAAGGGACTGCGGGATTATATGCTCAACAGATTTTGATGAAGACGAATTGTTTTTACAAAATGTACAGCGCATTTCTATTTGACGTCCTGTGCATCACCTGCAGCCACGAAGTGGCTGTCAGGTGCATGTGCATGTTAGCCCGTGGTCCATTCGGTTATGGCTTCAAGCGCCAAGCGTAGTTCACCTGACAGTGGCACATCCGCGTGAGAGACCTCAAAGAAGTAGACATTCCGCTGTCGGGAAATGCTGTACTCGATGCTCATGAAGACGATCCCATTGAGTCTCCCAATATCCCCGACAATCCCACGCGCAATCCGATTATCAATCAATTTGACTGCAGAAAGGATCTCTGTTTCTTCGATGCAGTTTGGGCTGGAGCTTTCGATGACCAAAATGTTAGGAATCCCTGTCCGGAGTTGCGAAGACTTCTTTAACGCAACTTCCTCAACTTGAAACCACGCCTCCTTGCCTTCCGTGGGAACGGTGTTACCATATTCGGTTAATTCCTCCTGCATTCGCTGATCATCGATGTCGTCCTGCTGTTTTCTGTGGAAGCGCTTCACCTCAGCACCGAGAGACTGTCCATCGTGTTTCAATACAAGGTCCGGGCTCTCCCCCATTTGTACTTCGAAGCCAGACCTTGCGAACATCAACGCTGCATAAGCCTCCGAAAACAGGTCCCTATAGACAGCTGGGGTTCTCCAATTCGGTTCCAGTTTGTCACAGTAGCCCTGTACCCCCTGAACTCCTGCGGCATTAAGCGCGTTGCGAATGTCTGTCACTGTCGGAAGCATGAAGGTCCTCCAATCTGGCTAACGGAGAGGTGAGCTGCAGCCCTCTTTATGGCCCTTTCTCCGATCATCCCACCCCATCGCATCATCGACCGATATCCCGGGCTGTCAGCTCGACCGAAATGATACTAATTAAGGCCTCCCGCGAAATGCGGTATAATTGCCGCAAATATGAATCCATACGCAAGGAGGAACCTTATGAGATTCTACACTCAACAACATCAATTCTACTGCGGTATCGACCTTCACACAAGATCGATGTACGTCTGCATCATGAACCTTGAGGGAGAAATCCTGGTACACAGGAACATGGCGGCCACTGCAGAGAATTTGATCAAGGTGATCGAGCCCTACCGCAGCGACGTGGTCGTGGCAGTGGAGTGTATCTTCACCTGGTACTGGATCGCAGTCCTGTGCCATTAAATCGGCGTCAAGTTCGTGCTGGGCCACGCGCTGTACATGAAAGCGATCCACGGCGGAAAGGTGAAGAACGATAAGATCGACTCGCAGAAAATCGCAGCTATGCTTCGGGGCGGGATGCTTCCGAAAGCCTTGAGTCTATCCGCAAGGGATGCGCTCTACCCGGGATCTTCTTCGCCGCCGGCTGTACCTGGCTCGTCAGAGGGCAGAGCTTCAGACACATATCCAGAACACCAACACCCAGTACAATTTGCCGTCCTTCGAGAAGCGCATCGATCGCCGGTCCAACCGCAGCGGTATTGGAGCACGTTTCACCGATCCC
>VRUG01000083.1 GCA_019456255.1 Planctomycetota bacterium
AGATATATGGATTAAATAGTATAATTGAGCGAACAGGAGGGAAAGTAACTCTTTGTTATACGATGGCTGATAATCCTTATTTTAAGAGGATGGGTTACACCGTTTTCTCCAAATATGCAGCATAAAAATGTGTCACACTCGACTCAATTTCGCTTCGCTCCATTGAGAGGGTGAACACAGGCGTTAGGAATCTCTCTCCCTTGGATGGTAAAGGCTATGCATCTTCTTTAGGTCTCCGATCTCAACTCTCAAATATCGTTGCGTTGTTTTCAATGAGGAATGGCCCAGCAGTTTTGCTATATAAGTGATATCCACATTATTAGAAAGAAGGTGGGTGGCGACCGCGTGGCGCATCGAGTAACAGGACAAATACTTTTTATTTTCCAACTTATTAGCCACACTCCGCATCACAGATTTATTAATAGTAGTGTTGTTGAATGGATTTCCTCTCTGCGAGAGAAACAGATACCCGGGATCCTTTCTTTTCCCTTTTAGCATGTACTTCCTGGCCTTTTCCAGATACAGCTGGATATAATAGGTGGCGTATTGTCCTACCGGCACTATCCTGAACTTATTCCCTTTCCCCTTTACGATAGTCGCTGTCTGTTCTTTCAAATCCACATCCTGGATCTTGAGCTGGCATAGCTCCGTAGTACGGATACCGCAGCCGTAGAAAAGCTCTACAATTGCCCGGTTTCTTATCGAAACAGGATCAGTCAGTTTCATGCTTTCTAAAAGACCCAACATTTCTTTTTGGGTGAGGATATTCCGGGTAAGTCTCTGTTCTTCCTTTGGAAGAGTAATAGAGGAGGCCGGATTCTTTAGAATAAGATCCTGTTTCACCAGAAAGGAAAAAAACTTTCTGACTATGATTAGTCTCAAGATACGGGTCTTACTGGAAAGCGGCTCACCCTTCCTGTTCTTATAACTTCCCAGATACTTCTGATAATCCAGAGCTATGTCTTTGGTAACCTTTTCCAGGGTTTTGATTCTTGGATAATACTTTTCAAGAAAGTAAAAAAATCTTTTAGTATTGTAACAGTAGGTTTCGACAGTTCGTTCCGCTAAATTGTGCTCTTCCAGATGCTCTTTGAAAGCATTAGAGTATTTTTCAAATTTCATGGTTTGACTCCTTGTTTTTAAGATGTTTTTCCATCCTCATACGAGGATGCTTGGCATTGATTTCCTTCTTAAGCTGCTTCAGGTCGATATGCAGATAGCCCCGGGTTGTTTTTATACTGGAATGACCTAAGAGCCTGCTGATGTAAACGATATTCATTCCATTCAAAAGCAGATGGGTAGCCGAAGTAACACGCAGGCTGTATGGTTTTATTGGTTTGATTCGGCTTCTCCTTAAAGTCTCCTGAATAGCCCAGCGTACTCCACAGACAGTGAGCCTTTCACCTGTCTTGTGGTTGATGAATAAATAACTGTGACTTTTATCTTTGATATAGCGGGGCCTTACCTCCTGTAGATATTTTTTGATCCAGGCCAGAGCTTTCATACCAACCGGAACGACCCTGTCTTTTTTGTTTTTAGACTGTTCTATGAAGATAAGACCTTGCTTGAAATCAATATCCGGGATTTTAAGCTCGTAGACCTCCCTGGGTCGAAGAGCTGAAGAATAGGCAAGCTCGATAATAGCTTTTCTTTTTATACACAGAGGTTCAACGGTATTCGTTAACCAGAGTATCCTTTTCATTTCAGCTTTACCGATAACCGGATAATTATTTGTTTGATATCTGGGTATGGAATAATCCCTTAAAGGGGAAAGGAAAATGATGCCCTCTTCTTCAAGGTACCGGAAATATTTAATGATCCTGGTTATCTGGTTGCAGTAGGTTTTGGTAGGATGTGCCTTACCGTTCAACATTTTCAAGTAATCAAGAACTGTAGGCTTTGAAATATTCATTGCATCTTTTATACCGCAGCAGGTTAAATGTGCTTCTAAGTGTCCGAGATCTTTTCTATAGGCCTTAAGAGTTGAGTAACTGTACTGATTCATTTTCAAGTGGCTGATAAACTCCTCTGTATAAAACATGGGTATCCTCCTTGACAAAAACCGTTTGATTCATAGATTGGTGATTTTTAGATCTAATGGCTTGAAAAACCTTCCGGTAACTGAGACGAACAGTCATATATTATAGAAGATAGAGGGCGAAGATGGGATGATCCGGGAAATATGCTTCCCGATTATGCGATAATGAATTCCCTAATACGCTTATATAGGCGTTCAGGTGTTCTGGTATGCTTAATTTGTTGTGATATAGTGAATTAGCGTATCTAAACCCGAATGGACGGGTATGTTCATTATGTTCAGGTGTTTTTTATCTTTTAAGCGCATGCAATCCTTATTTCTAATTCTTCCGGTTTCAGGATCTTATTCAGAAAATAAAAATCACTATAATAGTCCATTATTATTATACTTATCAAAAATATAGTAATATGTCAAGAGATGTTTATCTTTCTGTGGTTTTATGTATACAAATATGCATGATTCCTATTGGTAAGATTCTAAAAAGCTTGAGATCAGAGAAAGGGATTTCCTTACGCCGGATGGGTAAAGAGGTGGGCCTTTCCTTCAATACGTTGAACGCTTATGAGCGAAACGCCATTCATCCGACCCTTGAGAGCTGCTACAAGATGAGCAGGTTCTTTGATGTGCCGCTGGAGTACTTCATCTTCGGGGATAAGATTACACAGGAATACCGTGATGCAGAGCTAAAAGCTCTATTCAAAGAAGTGGATGAGTTAAAAAGTACAGAACGAAAAGTAATCAAGAGTTATGTGAAGAAGTTCCTTAAAACCAAAAGGCAAATGGAAGAACTCTTAGCCCAGGCAGAAGAAGATACCCAGTAGAATAAAAATTATCGGAAATAATTAACGGTAAACGCACACAGCAAGAAGCTTCTCCTGCAGGGGTAGCTATTCCCCTTCAAACTAAAGAAAAATATGGAAGAAAAAAATCTCCTCAAAAAAAGAAAAAAATAAGAAAAATGATTTGACTTTCAAAACAAATATTGCGATTGGGGCGTCTGAAAATATTTATTGGAGGTTAGCTATGGTAAGTTTCAGCGTACCGGTTAAGCACGGTGGGTCAAGGTTTCAGTTTCGCTTTGCGGTTCAAAAGCTGGGGGTGTTGTTTGCAGGCTCCCGGCACCAGGAGGTGCCGCAATCTATTTGTAAGGCTCTCATTCAGGGTCTTGCCGATGATGGATTTTCCTTCTGGGTTGGCTGTGCAAATGGAGTGGATCGCTCATTTAGGAAATCACTCTCAGAATCTGCCTATACGGATCGGGTTTTTGTAGGCTGCGCTTTCAGGGGCAGGGTTAAGGCTCTGTCAAACTATGGGCTTTCAGCCTCTGTGGTAGTGCCGGAAGGTTTATCCCCCAAAGCAGCGCTTCGCAGAAGAACCCTGTACCTGGTTAAAAGAAGCTGTATGGTAATTCTGCTTCCTGAAGACCCATTTACGGGTCAATGGGGCAGAGGTTCCCGACTGGTCTTTCGGGCAGCCTTAAATCAACTAAAACCGGTTTTTGTAATCTGCTCATCTTCCCCAAAGGAATCAGACCACTACCGGGTAATAGGCTCCTGCCTGTATGGGGCGGAAGGTTTCTGGGTTGTGCCCCATACAATCTCAGATGGCGGGCTCTGCGATGAAGAGTTTTAAGGAGGTTTAAAACCATGAAAGAAAACAGAAACATCCAGATAATCATCCGGCCTGTTGAGAACAGGAAGGGAGAGCACATTGCCTACTATACAAACGAATTCTTGAAGGCTACCTTTTCAGTGCATATAAAAGACAATATATTCGGTGCCCTGGCTCTTCATTCCTTTGCCGAAATGATCCGCAAAACCTTTGGGAAAAACTACCGGAGCGGAGAGATCGACTTTAAGGTATCCAGTGAGGCGATGAACTTTCAGAACAAAGCCCTGTTAGATGTATTGTCTTTCAAGTTTGCCGCTTGCGCCTAAAGTTTACAGTAAGGAAAATCTTTCCGTCCCCCCCTCCCCGCCAGTACACCATGGCCGTCCATGGCCATGGTGTACTGGCGGAGGAAGAAATCAAGCACGGCACAGGACGTGCCGTGCGACCGATAGAGATAAAGTGAACCGGTTTAGGCAAGAAAAGGTAACAGTATTCCGGTCTCATCACGGATAATCCTGCCCTTATTCGGATCCCAGTTTACATTCACGCCGAATTCATTGTTGAACCAGTGAGAGTTTTCAAGTTTGGCCGAAATACGAAGCGGTAGCCGGATGGAGAGGCGGTTGACTGAAAAAAGAATTGGGGGGGGGGATTAAGAAAGAGAAGACCCTAACACGGAACGGAGGGGTTATGGTTTGTCCGCCTTGCTTCGAGCCCGCCGTCCTGGCGGGCTTGTCCTGGTTTGTGTAGCGATGGGAAAATAGCTTCCAAAAAACAAGGATGTTTTTTGGAAGGTCTGGGAGCCGCAATATCAGAAAGCAAATAATATTTTTCCTAACGTTTCCTCTACCATCTTGAAAAAGACAGATGTAGGTATAATCCACCAGCAGAAGAAACGGATCGGATGAATCAATCTCTTACCTGTATCTCATCCGCAGCGATTCTCTTCTTTTGCTTTCTCTATCACTCTCCTTACCGGATGACTAAAGCTGGAAACGGTGAGGAATCTTCAAGATTAATTGAAAAACGATATGGCAGCCTGATGGAAAAGCGATTGATCGTTGGAAGAAGGAAAGAGAAGATGGAGACACGGAACGGAGGGGTTGAGGATACGGACTAACTCTAAAAAGGTGAGCGGTTTTATAATGTGGCCTGCGGATCAGTATGATAAGATTCCAGGAGAGACGCCGAGAGAACGATTTTTCTACATTTGCCAGAAGCGCACAATGGCGATTTTTCTTGACCCTGGAATTCCGCACTTCGGAAAAATTGGATATCGGCTAACATACCATTATGCGAAATTTCAAACGCAAACACAGATGCCGAGGCAAAGGGATTACAAAAGAACAAGCAATTGAATTACTTTCTGAACCGCTGCGAAGTCGATGTGGCGTATGATATCTACCTAAAGGATGATCGGATTATTCATATGCAATTGTAATACGCAAAATAGTACTAAGCTCAGAAGAGACATCGATAATGCGGAGATGAAAATCAAAGAGAATCTTAAAAATCTTAAGGCTTTTACCTTTACTATTTGTTATGATGAATGGAGGAGGCTAACATGAAGGATCTAAAGATTATTTTAGAAAACCGCCCCGGTACGTTTGCGGATATAGGTGAGGCACTGGGCAAGGTTGGTATCAATATTGAAGGAGGTTGTGGATTTCCTAGTGAGGGTAAAGGAATCGCTCACATCTTAATCGAAGATTCAGTTGCCGCCCGCCGAGCGATCGAAGAGACTGGGAATAAAGTGCTTGAGGAACGCGAAGTTATAGTCCTTGATCTCGAGGACCGCCCAGGTACTTTGGGCCAGGTCTGTCGTCGAATCGCCAGTGCCGGTGTAAATATGGAGCTACTCTATCTGGCCACGAACAATCGGCTAGTAATTGGAGTCGATGATCTGGGCAAGGCGCGCGCTGCCGTCTAGAGTTACCCGATACTGACAGTTGAGCCAGTATCCAAGAAGCAATCATTGTCAAGATGAGCTTGTACGAGAATTGAAAAAAGAAGTTAAATCACGTACATAATGAACAGCAGCGAGGATGAAATCAATTCGGTCTAAGTGATGAACTACAATGCCCAAGAGATCTGTGATCAGCTGAGGGACTTCGTGAAGACTTTTAGAGACATGGAGATGGGGTAGAGGCCACCCTTTGGCTCTCTGGGGATTTATCACCCTCTATTGCCCTTGGGGGAGAAAACCCCCAAACGAATTTGAGGATTTGTCTTGAGTATAATCTCGCAGCGTATTATGGGGCAGAATTGTCCAGTAAGACAGTAGCAGACACGGGGTTCTCAGGGCGAAGGTATTTCATTTAATCCTGGCGTCCATTTGCTCGAAAGCCGCAAGAAGATTATAATGGGCGCTTTTGCGCAAAGGTACACACCATTCACCGACTTTGCGCCGGAAACACACAATTATTTGATCAAGATAGTCTGCTTTTCAATTTTAATAGATTCACCTACACAGGATTGAAATGGACAAAGAACATGAAGAGGAGTTGTTTGACCTTATCTTCAACGAGCCTCTGAGTCAGCGTCCTGGTTGCCCGGTCTATCAGCAACCGGAACGGGCGGCGTCTAAATCGCTCAGGCATTACGTTAGTAGGCTGAAGGAATATCAAAAGCAGTACTTCGAGGAAGTAGAAAAACGGATACAGAAGGACAAAGATAATAACCGCCAGCCTTGTAACAGTTGAATACAGCTCAAAAGACATATTAACCGGATCACACCAAAATATAATTCAAAACCGATTATCCGCCCTGCTTCGAGCCTGCCGTCCTGGCAGGCTTGTCTTGGTTTGTAGAGCGATGGAAAATAGCTACCAAAAAACAAGGATGTTTTTTGGAGCGTCGGGGAGCCGCAATATGAGGAAGCAAATAACATTTTCCCTAACGATCCCTCCGCCATCTTGAAAAAGTCAGGATTAGATATAATCCACCATCAGAAGAAACGGATCGGATCAATCAGTCTCTTGCCTGTATCTCACCCGCAGCGATTCTCTTCTTTTTATCCCTCCTGCCCCCCTGGCCGGATAACGAAAGCTTGAGGCAGTCAGAGTTTTCTAGTTTAAACGAAATACGAAGCGGCAGCTGGATGGAAAAGCGGTTGACCGGTCGAAGAGGGGGGGGGATTAAGAAAGAGAAGACCCTAACAGGGAACGGAGGGGTTACGGTTTGTCCGCCATGCTTCGAGCCTGCCGTCCTGGCAGGCTTGTCTTGGTTTGTAGAGCGATGGAAAAATAGCTACCAAAAAACAGGGACGTTTTTTGGAGCGTCGGGAAGCCGCAGTATCAGGAAGCAAATAATATTTTCCCTAATACCTCCCCCCCCGACATCTTGAAAAAGACAGCAAGAAAAATAGGTATCCTCTTAAAAAAACAGGGTAGCAATATCAGCTATACGGAATTATGAGTAATGTTTTGACTACTCTTCAGTCTT
>VRUG01000084.1 GCA_019456255.1 Planctomycetota bacterium
GAGCCAAAATTCGGATAATAGCTATAATCGGTATTTTTATGAATATAAGTTCGCAAATGTGTTATCCGAAGTTCCTGCTGTCATGAACGGCTTCGCTATGTCAACATGTATCTACTGCCTAAAACAAAAGGGCTCCGGCGACTTCAATCGCGAGCATGTTGTGCCAAAATCATTTGGGCACTATACCACTAATAGCCCTATCATACGATGTGTATGCAATGACTGCAACTCCTACTTTGGCAACACGCACGACAGGATCTTGGCGAGGGACAGTTGGGAAGGATTTAATCGTTACCTCGCAGGAATCAAACCCCTAGATGAAATAGCAAATTTCGCAAGGCGACGAGTTGTCTTCACATCTGCTGTACCAGGAGAGTGGCATGGCGTCAAATTAAGGCTGATCTCAGATGCAAACGGCTTAGCCGTTGAACCTGTTCCCCAGGTCGGTATGCTAAACGGCAACACTCAGAAATGGGAGTTCTACACATCAGAGGAGTTGGACATTCTGCCTTCCGAGACTATAGATCATATTAGGGGTGCTCTTGAGCTTAAGGTCTTCTTCCACGGGAATACTGAAAAAAGTCAAGTAATTGATGCTCTTGGAGCAAAAAATATACCATTTGAGGAAAAGACTATTCTACCTCATATCCCGCTTGATAGGGACGGCTATGGCGAAGTGGAAGTAAAGTATAGTTTTGACTTGCTAATTCATCGAGCTATATGCAAAATAGCGTTCAACTTTCTCGCCTGGCGTATGGATAGGGACTTTGTGCTACGTGACGATTTCAATGATGTGCGCGATTTTGTGCGTGATGGAAAGCTACCAGAACCTCACATAGTCTGCGTTACAAGCGAGCCTATCTTTCTTGACGATTCTGTCACTATCCGGCAAACTGATGGGCATATCATCACATTAAACTGGTCACGGCGTACCTTAGACATAATCTCAAAAGTAAGCCTTTTTAACCATCTTACTTACGAGGTTGTGTTGTCAAGAAATTACTCTGGGCCTTGGCGACCCGACTTGCGAGTGGGCCGGCTCTTCGAGCATCGCAATGGAAGTATTCGCGAAGTACATGCTACAAGCCTACTCTGATAAAGCGAATAGAACTTCGGATAACTATGTCGTCATCCGTTGGGTGAAAGTGCCTGTTGCACCCACAGTGGGAGTTTGACATGTTTTTGATATCAGCGGTACTATCTGAATATGTACGAACCGAAGTTCGGGAATATCACTATTTTTGGCTGTATAGACGAACAGAGGTGCGTGAACATATACGTTATCCGCAATATAGGCAACGAAATATGAGGTAAATAAAATGTCGTGGATTGATAATAACCAACAAATATTTTTCGAGAATCTTATACGCAACGTGAAATCTGATCTTTGTGGAAAAATTGAACAAGAGAAAACCCGTTTTCCCTCTTTCGAAAGATTACTAGCTAGATTTGACGAAATTGCAGAGCGCTTTGCAGGAACAGGATTAGAAAATTTATCCCAATTTATCGAAATTCACAATGAACTATGTGTTGCCGTAGTAATATTAGAAGATAAATCAGAATTTCCGTGTGAGCGTTTAGACTACGAACCTCCAATTGAAGCATGTTCTAAGCTGATTGATTTCAGAGCTGAGTATTCTTCTAGCCCACCAAAATGGCTTGAAGTAAAGACAATTCATCCGACACGACAAGATGATTGGAATCGTTATAAAGCGCATATTCAAAGTAACCGGTTTCCCTGCAATGCTCAATTGATTTTTGATGAGGAGTGGATGGGAGGTGAATTATACCATTTTGCATACGCAGCTCGCACAAAGATTCTCGAGTATACAATAGAAACTGAAGAGAAAATAGAAAGATGCCTTGGATCTGATAAAAAGGCAATCGCTTTTCTTGTACTATTCTCAAATGGATTCCATTGGAGCATTAGTGAACTAGAAGACTTCGTCTATTTCTACAGATCTGGAAGTCATTTTGAAGGCGATCACTTCAGAAAGATGGAAGACTATTACCTTTCAGAACGAAGCATAACGTTAAAACGTAACATTGATCATTTTACTTTCATAAAGCGTCCTGAAGCATCTATCAGACCGGTCGGTGGAAATTGGAGTGTTCCACCCACTAGATGGCCTATATAAGGCATTATGCCTTTAAGTATAAAAATACGATTTCAGTTGTCCCATACTGCGTATAACTTGCCATTCAAGCAGGCTCGGCTTCACCTCGTTTGGCCTAGCGGCAACTGCCCCTTCGGAGCAGTTCGTGAATGGCTGTTACATTGTACGAAATGCCAGGGCGCTGGAATCCTGTTACAAAGAGTATACTCAGGGACGCGAGATGAACACTCATTCCGAGTTCGTAGAAGTTCTTCTAAGAAGAACTATTGAGGCCTGTATAGGACCCTCTGCGCTTCGCAATCAGGGCAGCGCAAAGGTCTTGGAAAAGGCCAGAGAGTATTTGCGTACGATTGACCTTCGCGCATTTAGTGATATTGACGAACCGACTTTCAAGAGTCTGTTAGACAAACACACACTGAAACTCCAGCATCACCTGCCGACCAATGCACAACACTGGGGAGCTGCTAGAAAAGCTATGAACCTATTTCTTCGGGATATTCTGTACAACAGATATCTATGCTCAAGCTATGCGTTTGTTCAAAATGAGAAATGGTTGGAGGTGCCTCTAGATAGTTACGTCGCCCGGGGAATACGAGCGAACTTCGACGGGGATCTACCAAAGTGGTCGGGTATAAAGAACTTGACTCCAGCGACAAGCGACAAGTTCCAGATTGCTGCAAAATATATCGCTAGGAATAGGAAAATCGTACCGGTTCACTTAGATGTATACTTCTGGCGTGAGATCGCCAAACGTGGGTCTGTTTGACTGATACGAGAACGCCCTGGCACTTCGTCCAACTACGCATTTGCGGCTCAGCTCGGTCTGGCGGCTTCGTTTCACCCCAATTGCCTTTTTTAGTACTCAGCTTGCAGAAGTAATAATTGGCAGGTTATCTTACCCAATATTATGGTTACAAACCCCAGATAGGCTTGTATATTGCTATTGGCGGAATTTACTAAATAACATTTGGCGGTTATCTTCGTAAAAAAGGATTAATGACTTCTTGACAAACTCAGACCATGCTTATAGATTTATTATAGATTTTAAATGGTGGATAATGATAATTAAGGGCAAGAAATCGATCCTCCAACGGATTGTATTTGAGTTAAAATATAGATATGGTTTTACATATCTTGATGCATGCGGGCGCACGGTTAACAAAATCCAAAAAGAATATCCTGAGTGGATACTTAGAGGTAACGAACCGAATCCTCAGAACGCACCTCTAATAAGTATGAAAAATAGTTGCATCTTCAACTTCTCTGCGCTCAAACTAGATTTATCTCTCGAAAGACCGATTGGAGAAAGATCGTTACTCCAGGAGGATCTAGATGAATTCATCGACCAATTTGAATCGTTAAGCGCTATCGTTATAGATCAATTAGGCCTAGAAATTTTTACGCGAATAGGCTTCAGAGCTTGGCATATCTTCCCCTGTGAGAGTGAGCAAGATTCCGAACAGTGGCTCTTAAACCTGGGACTTTACAGCATTTCTGAAAAAGTCCACACTGGATTTGGTGGTCAGATAGAATCTGCAGGTGTATCTATCATTATTTTGGGTGAGGATCGAAAGTTTCGTATCGCTTTTAACGGTGTTGAACGACAAGCACAGATCGATTTTGGTCAAGGGTTGCTCAATATTCCTTCTCGTTCACTTCATAAGGGACAGAAGGAATTCCTTAAGAAGCAACTCGCTATTAGAGGGCGCATGCGTCAAAATCCAGGATTTGCGGCAATGATAGACATAGATTGCTTTATCGATGACCCTGAGATTGTTAATCCGGCTCAATTTGTTCGCACTAGTATTGATCAATATACCAATACCTTGGAGTCGATTATAAAAATGTAATGAGGAGGTCTATATGCCTTACGGTACGGTAACCGGAGAAGACGTCATTACTGAATTTACTGGGGTCCTAACAATTTCGAAAAATACGCACGTGCATGATGACCGGTGTCAAGCCTACGACACGATATATTCAAAATCAGCATCATCACAACTTCATTCTTATTTTATGAATCATGTTGCTAATAGGACTGAGCCAAAACAGGTTTTTAATGTTTCTGATAGATATGCCTTCCGGGAGTATCTGGCGGATGCTCTTGCGTCTGCAAAACATATGATACAAGCTGTCAATACAGATGAAGTTATGGATTTGGCAAGTGCTGGAATTGATCTACTGGATAATTTGTATAGATTATGGCGAATGAGAACGCTCAGGGAAGATCAATGGCAGACCGTACTAAACTTTCTACAATCGGCATTAACCCATGTTGAATTTGAAAATCTTAACCATAATCAATGTCGAGCTATAGAACGAATTATTGAAAATTACTTATCTCAAGGGGCTATTAGCGAAAGCGAAATAGAAGATGCTGTGGAAGTTCTTCAGCAAGTCGATCTTGATCCGTGGCGAGGTATTTCGAAACGATGATGAGAAGAGATGATGCCACAAGGTACAGTTATCTTTCTTGATACTTCAATACAGATTGCGCGGGTTACTCACTCCCCAGAAATAAAAGACAAGATAAAAAAGAGAATCACAGAGTACGATATAACTGCTACAAGTAGTGTGGTCAAACAGGAGTTTAAACGGAGGCTGCTAAAGGAAGCAAGGTATCTGTTGCAACAATTCAAACTAAGAGAATCTTATAAAAAGGTCTTACGACATGTTATTGATAATCTTCCGCCACAACAGGCCCGCAAACGCACCATATGTTTGGAGACGCTTGCAACAATAGATGAGAGAGATGACGATTCTGATCAAACCGATCGGGCTATTCTTTTTTTGAAGTATCTTCTAAATCATGGCTTGAGTGATTTTGAAAAATCAGTGGATCATGTGTTTACGAAATCAAATTGTGCGTGTGCTAAGCAAGCAATTACAAAAGACACTAGGGGTCGTTATGATTTTGGAATCAACAAATGCAGTCAAACACAAGGGAAATGCGGCATCACAAGATTTTTAAAAGAACATGAGTCAGAATTACATGAAATATTATGTGACCTAAAGAAAATACAATCTGGACTTGGTCATGACCAGAAATCAAGAGAACTTGAAGAAATCGAAAATTTCATAAGATTTTTCTTGGATAATCTTGGAACGATAGAATCAAGAAATCCGTGTTCAAGTGTCGGAGATCTTCTAATTGCATTGGAGAGTTGTGAAATTCCAACGTTCTACACAATGAATAGCAAAGAAAGTCAGTTCTTATGTCGCAGTACCAAACAAGATCTGATAGTGAGACCTAAAAACCATGATAGGGATGACATTATTTGTCCGAAAACCTTGGAGGTATGGCCTAAGTTCTGATGCTTCCTTAATCAAGTTCCGGGGAGCGTAGTGCTGGAAATCTACACGCTACGTTCTGTGAGAGTTTGAACGACCATCCCCACAGTTCCTTCTAACCGACGGCAGCCAAGTAATCGATCGCTCTACCGTGACTTCGAACTGCAGGAGTAATTCTTTACCGCTTATCTTGCTGTACCCTGTCAAAATGGCAAGTTACCTAAACATTCTGACAAGCCATTTCGATAAAATCTTCCCAACAGAACCCTGCATGCTTGGCTTACCCCTAAAATCCGGGGGTATCTAAACCACCTTGCTTGAGAAAATGGCTCTACGGCAATCCTCAGAGCAGTTTTCCGGACATGTGCCCGGAGCCCGCGGGCTTCGGCCTGGGGGGGCTTTGTTATTTCAGACCTTCTGGTATTTACCCAGAAGGTCTTATTGGGCCATCGGTCATACATACGAGTCCATTTAATGGGCCGCATGGTCGTTACCAGACGCTTTTTACCGAATTAGTGTGAGCAATTTTGTGAGCAGAAAGATTTCAATATATAGGAAACTATATGAGAAAATACGAATAGACGGTTGACTTATTTTCTTGCTGTCATCAGCAATAATTCACCTACTTCTGAATATACACTATAAACATGCAAAAGTGCCATATTCAGCCAGAAACAAGCTGATTCCATCGATAAGTGTATAATCAATTTGTGCACTAAAATAACTGGAAATTGAGCTCCTACAATAGAATATAGCCTATTCTCCCCTACATTTCGGGACTCACCGGTTTTTTGTGCTTTTCACGACTATCATTTATTCATATTAGTGCAATAATTAAGTATACACAAAGGCTTCTTTGTGCTAAAATGTAAGCCAGATCACAAGGAGGCTATCATGATTAAGATTTCCCTAAACATCGAAGTCAGAATGAAGGACGGGGTGCTCATACTTACCGACACCGAGGGCAAGGCAGTTACTTTCTCAAAAGATCAGCTGGTCCAAAAAAAGGTCAGTATGGTCACTTTAGGAGAGTTGGCTGATCTACCCAGGATCAAGGTTGCCCAGGCTTTTGGTTTTGCTACTCGCAAGTCCTACTACGATGCTCGATATGCCGTTCTCAATGGGGTGGCCACTGATCTGTTTCCCCAGAGAACCGGGCCGAAAAAAGCTACAAAGAGAACCCGTGAACTTGAAGTGAGGGTTATCCAAATGCGTTTCGATACAACTTACAACATGTACGAAATAGCCGATGAGCTGAATCGATTGGGCTTTGATATTAGTGCCAGACTGGTTGGGAAGATTTTATCAGACTTCGGTCTGTCTAAAAAAAAACTTCGTTAGCAGCTGTAAACTTGCCGCCTCGGTTGCTCATGCCGGAAAAAACTTCAGTCTTGGATGATGATGAGCAAACCCAAACCGCTCGTTGTTACCCGACACGGCATCCAATACGATGTGACAGCTCTTTTAAAACGGGGCTTTACCACCACCAGCGCGGGAGGATTCTTCTTCATTCCCTATCTTCTTCAACTTTCCGCTCATGATTTCCTCTCAGCTATGGGCCCTACTAAACCCCAGGGCATTCCGAAG
>VRUG01000010.1:0-97277 GCA_019456255.1 Planctomycetota bacterium
ACCGTCGGTACACAAGCCGGTCTCTGTTGATGGAGGTGTGCCGCAATCTGCCGAGCAGTTGCACTGGTCTTCACCAGAGTCGCAGGTACCGTCTCCACAGTAACTGCCGCCACCACCGAAACTGGTATTAGCCTGTTGTTCAAGCTGTATTGACTGGTCACCTTTTGTCAGCCAGACGTTAACTGTTGCGCCTGAGACGTCTGGCCAGGTGAACGTCGTAGCAGAGCGAGCAGGAACATTATATGAAAAGGATTGCCCGTTCCAGTTAACATCATAATTTACACTAATAGTCTGTGAATTGCAAAGAACCAGAACAATAGAGTTGTCCGGATTACGAAATGCCACAGTGCTACTGTGGTCACTGTATATACGATACGCATCTGTATCTACAAATTTGCTGGCATGTCCGAAGGCATAATATTCCGGTTCATAAGTGACTGATGAGCCGCTGATGGTAACTATGCCTTTGCAGCTTTCGCAGCCTCCGGCTATTTTTGGGCCGCCCGTGTCATCCAGAGCCATATTCCATTCGATGACGGTCGTTGCCCAGTTGCGAAGTGTTCCAATAACGATATTTTCCATGCACCATATAAAATCACCCTCAGGGTCTCCTGAGAGTGATGCAGTACATTCGGTGAAATAAATATCTTTGTCAGGATGAGCGTCATGTACGGTTGTTTGTGCGGAAACGTCGCCGCCATAACAATGGAAAGCAGCGCCGTCAATGTACTGATTTGCCTGTGAGTCACTTAAGACGCTGATAGGGTAGCTGCTGTTATCCCAATTGTGGTCATAAATCTGGATTTTGGCACTGCCTATCTTTGGCCCCAAGGCCTTGGCGAGCCTTATCTGGTCAGCCGTTGACATTATCATGCCGGGGTAGTTTGAAGGGCCATACCCGGGCTCATTACCAAGAGAAACCGCCCAGATACTAATTCCCTGTGCCGCATAAGCATCTTTGAACCTAACGAAGTAGTCTGAGTAAGTGTCGTAGATTTGGTCACTGTTGATGAGGCTTCCGCCGTTATATAAACTTCCGTTGGTTTTCATCCATGCAGGAGCACTCCACGGCACGCCTATAACCTTAAGGTTACTATTGGCAGCTTTAGCATCCAAAATCGCAGGGATGATGTAGGCAAGGTCATTGTTGATTGAAAAGTTATTCAGGTTGTAGTCTGTCTGTCCCTGAGGCATATCATCGTAGGTGTAATGCTCTGCTATGGCAAAATCGGAACTACCCATTGGCTGTCTCAACACGCTAAGGCGGATACCACTGGAGCCAAATAAATTATTGACCAGCGTCTGTCTCGCAGTGCTGCCCATATTTTCTACCAGATACGCAGCAGACTCGGTATACGATGCTCCAAACCCATCTATTTGCTGATACGTCACGGTGTCATCGACGTTTACGGTGTCGCTGAGCGCAGTGCCTGTGAGCATCATCAACACCGCTGTTAGAAACATTAACTTTTTCATTTTTTTCTCCTTTTCCATTTATTATATTAAAACTTCAACCTGTAAATACAAAACGAATACTAATTCAATAACTAATTGTCCTCCTTTCTTTCTTTTCACTGTGTTAATGTATTAGTTATAAACTTAAATGATTCATTTACCGAACTTGTTTTTATCTGAAAGGACTCTCGCAAACTATACTGTGAAGTTGATTCAGAACAGCTCGCTTCGGTACTACAATAATATCTTATTCACAAATGTGAACGCCATTTTGTGTATATTTTCCGCCATTTTAGGAAGGCGATATTTTTTGCAAGTAGATATACTTATCACAATATTTGAATCGTAAGAAAATAAAAGTTTTTTAAACCAACCTAAACAACATGTCGCAAAATTTTTGGTACATAAAAAAAGCGAGGCCGCATAAGCAACCCCGCCTTTATCTGGTCATATCTCAGGTCTAAACTATAAATCAAACCTGAGCTTAACAATAAAACTTCTCATTTCCATAACTATTACGGATTACCGTCACAGCGTCCATCGCTTTCAGGTCCTTCAACTACACCATTGCCGCAGCAGTAACGATTGGCGGGATTGCCGCCAGTAACACTATCACAGTCACTTGGGCAGCTGTCGCAGTCTTCACCGGCATCGCAAACACCGTCATTATTGCATTGCGTGGGTGGACCACAGTCGGCGGGACAATTACTTGAATCCTCGTCCGGATCACAGGTACCGTCACCACAGTAAGAACTGCTGCCGGATGTGAAAGTGATCTTATTCAGGTTATATCCGCTACTGCCAACAAATCGCATGATCTGGACGCCAGCACTGAGCGATACTATTACAGTTTTATCCGCCCATACTTGCCAACCACCGGTCTCTGTTGTTGCGACAGAGCCGGTCTTGTCGACGCCATCGAATTCGAGATGGAAGGTTCCATTTCCTCCAGCATAACGGACAACAACTGTATAAGTGCCTGCGGTAGCTACATCGACCGTGTATTCCATCCATTCGCCATTGTCGATCCAGCCAACATTGGCTCCGCCTTCGAAACAAGCTTCTATATCGACATCTTCATTGGGTCGATAGGCTCCACCAGTATTTCCTGTATCAGTATCATGATAAGCCACACCCTCACCACCATAATCAAAATCTTCTGCTTCAATTACACCGGGAATGTCTAACGGGGTTCCGTAATATGGACCAGGATCTGGTTCTGGCGGTTCGCCTGGAGCCGGTGGAGGATCACTTGGACTGGTTCCATCGACAAAGGCATAATTCGTTGTCGTATCGCTGGCGTTATCCGCGTCGGGTAGTATTACGAGTTTGCCTCTTTTGGTTTTGGAGTTTATCAGATGACCGCTGCCGATAGAGCGTAAAACAACTTCGGCGTTAGGCAATTCATACCACTGGAACTTTTCAGTGTTGCCCACGGATGAACTGTCGGGGGTCAAAGAATCAGCTTCACCCGTCGTACTCACATATAAACCGTTTGATGCCTTAAAGGCCACAAAACCTGACTCAATGCTGCTTGAAACCTGCTCGACTATAAATTCATCATCCTGGCTTCCTGTATAGGTTGCCAGGTCGGCCCTTAGATCGCCGGTAGCTGCATTGACACCGACAAACTTACCCTTGCCACGGTCGAAAATACCAACGCTGCCGGATGGAATGCTTGGCGAACTTTTTGTTGGCCAGTTGCCCAATTCCGGTGTCCAAACCGTGCCGGCTGTATCAATATCGTTAGCAAAGCCAGGTAATTCAGAATCATTGGCACCGAGCCATTTGAACTGCATCCAGCCAACAAAGTGACTTTCAAAAGCACTGTTGTAACCCTGTCCTACAGTATCACCGGGCCAGAACTCTGTACATAACGTGGCGGGATATGAGGGACTTTGCTCGAGCGCATCAAGAACATCTTCTATCGCATTCAAAGCTGTATAGCCGTGCCATGCAACGCCCGCATTACTCCAGTCAACACCATTAGCCTCCAGATAATTGATTCCATTGATAGCAGCAGTGGGATTATTAAGACCCTGGAACGTAAACATAAGTATCAATGTATTCGGAGCGTTCGGACGTATGTGTTCGTACAAAGCCACCTGGTTGTCCCAGTCGGCCTGATCCCAGTGACCGGCAGTATAAGCTACCGGCTCGTTGTGTGCCTCGTAGATAACGTGGGTGTCATTTTTGTACCGAGGTGCGTAGAAATCCCAGAAAGCCTGCGACCATGGCACATTTATCGAACCATTCTCACCGTTACACCCAATTGTGATAATCAGATACAAACCGGCCTGGGCACATCTTTGAACAAGAGTGTCACAGTCAGCGGCATTATAGCCGATGGGATTTGGATTAGTGGTAGAGTCACCTTCAAGAAAAAGATGAACCGTATTAAGGCCATAATCAGTAGCAAGTGCATTTAGTGAAGCTTGCGAAGGCATCACCTTTGGCTGACTACCGTAAGGGTCGCCGCCGTCCCATGACAAACTAACGCCTCGCAACAATGTGTTGTTGTCCGACAAAAGTGTCTTAAAACCGAGGCTGGTATCGAAATGAGGCCTGCCTCGAGCAGCGAATACGCTGCTGCTCATGGTCAATACACACAATATAATTACTACAACTCGCAGTGTTTTCCAATGCATCCATGTTGGTAAAACAAGTTTCCTAAAATATTTCATTTCCATTTCTCCTTTTCCTTCCATTGTTACATTAAAACTTCAACTTATGAACATAAAACAACAAATACTAATTCAACAACTAATTGTCCTCCTTTCTTTTCATTGTGTTAATGTATTAGTTATAAAGTTAAATAATTCATTTACTGAACTAAACTTTATACTCTGAAATAATTTTATCTGTGCAGACTATCTGCGGGGTCGACCTCAAAGTAGCTCACTTTAACTTTATAATAAGCGTCTTATTTTTACAAATGTAAACGCCATTTTGTGTATATTTTCCGCCATTTTAGGAAGGCGATATTTTTTGCAAGTAGAGATACTTAGTGCAATGTTTAAATTGCAAGAAAGTAGCGTTTTTTTCAAACAATTCAAACAACAGGTAACAAAAAAATTTAGTCCATAAAAAAAGACGGAGCCCCTATTAAAAGAAACTCCGCCGATCACCCGATCGCGACAGGTATATGAAATCGAATTAGAATTAATTTATCTTTGCCTCATTTAAAATCTGGTCAATCCGTTTTTTATAACTCTCAACTGTCCTGCTAACCAACTTCAACCCGTTAATCATAACCGTTGGAGTGCCGGTAACTTTACATCTGCGAGCTTCCTGAACATCTGCGTCTATCAGCTTCTCTATTTCATTGGGGTCAGACATCACCTCATCAAACCTCGCAAGATCCAAATCAAACGCCTCTGCATATTTTCTTAAATCAGCTATCTCCAATTTCTTTGGGCCACCTGCGATTATCCTGTTATGCATCTTCCAGAAAAGGTTCGAACCGCCCTGCTGTTTAGCCATCTCTGCAAGTGCATGAGCAGGTCTGGCCTTTTTGTGAAACTTCAACGGACTATGCTTAAACACGATTCTCACCTTGCCCTTATAGTCGTAAAAGAGCCTTCTTATCTTGGGCCATTCACGAATGCAGTACGGACACTGAAAATCAGAAAACTCAACAATCGTCACGGGTGCATCTTCAGGCCCCATCGTCGGTGACGAACCGATATCAACATCGTAAACTGTTGTGTCGGCGGGCTTTTTCTTTTTGCTGTCCGCGTGTTTACCGCCGCAATGGCTACAGCCATCACCGGAGGCATCTTTACCTTGCACCGCGGAAAGAATTTTGCTGATGTCAGCACGAGCAATTTTCAAATCCTTACGCAAATGTTTGACTTCATCGCTTAATTTTCTAAGTTTATCTTCAACAACATCCCGCTGAACTTCAAAACTAAAGTAAACCTCAACCGTTTCATTAAGCGAGTCGTTGCTTTTGATTTTTATCATCCTCTTGGCTTTGCCGGAGGATATTTTATCCTTATTAAATTTCACCTGCAAGTGACCGCCCTGCTGCGGCCCTACTTCCGTATCACCGGTATATCCTATGAAGCACTTGCAGGGACCATCCACATCATAAATATCAAGAGCCTCGGTTCCATTATTATAAAAATAGATGTCCCCGACTATTTCCGTGACATCTTTGTCAATGACACCAAGGTCAATATGTTTTTCCATGACCTCAATAGCAGGGCCTGTTCTCTCTGATGTACGGTTTCTATATGGTGGACGATTTCTGTCTGGTGTACGGGAAATTAACTGGGTATCTTTTTGCGTACTGACCGTTTGGTCTGACTCGACACAACCAGCCAGGCTTGCGATCAACATACCGATAGTGATAAGTAGTACCTGTTTCATATACCTGTCTTTCTTTTGTATTCAATATTTGGAATATTGAAATATAATTATGCCTTTCGCAGAAGCCCCCCAGCGTGACGGCTTATCACCGCCACGCTCGATAACTGCGGAATATAAGACATTCGATCAATTTTAATTAACTTTTTCCTTCTCCTATGGTCCAAAACAAGATGATTTAAAACGCTACGTTGGCCTTTATTAGCAAGACCAAAACCGCAAAGGGATTATTGGATTTAACCGAATTTTCCACTCTGTTGCTGATAACAAATTGTAAAGTGAAACGGGGAACCATGTCAATTAGCAAAATGCCAAAGTCCTATAACATTTCGCTAATCAGGCCTCCCGCACGTTTTCGGGCGTGGCGGCTTATTACCACCACGCCCGGTTAACTGCAAAATACAAGGCATTTAGCCATTAGTATCCAAAATACATCTAAATCTATTACGGATTACCGTCACAGCGTCCATCGCCTTCAGGTCCTTCGACAACACCGTTGCCGCAGCAGTAACGATTGGCGGGATTGCCGCCGGTGACACTGTCACAGTCGCTTGGGCAGCCGTTACAGTCTTCACCTGGGTCGCAAACACCGTCACTATTGCATTGCGCAGGTGGATCACAATCAGCTGGACAATTGTTGTAATCCTCACCTGGATCACAGGTACCGTCACCACATACCGGTGCGCCACAGTCAATGCCGCAATTAGAACTGTCTTCGGCACCTTCGCAGGTTCCATCACCACAACAGTAGTGGCTGGCAGGATCGCCACCGGTTTTGCTGATACAATCATTGGGACAGTTGGTACAATCCTCGCCTGTTTCGCAGACACCGTCGTTATCACAGGCACTTTGACAGGCAGGGTCACTATCACAGTCACCTGACGGGTCGGCACAGTCAGCAGCGCCGTCACAGTCCTCATCAACTCCATCAGTACAGTTAGTCTCTGTAGCCGGTGGAGTTCCGCAGTCGCCCGAGCAACTGCACTGGTCCTCACCTGCATCACAGGTACCGTCACCGCATACCGGACCGCCTTGCGTATAAGAACTCTGTGTATAAGCAGGAACATTAAGAGTCGTACTATCAGAAAAGTTAACCGTAATACCCGCACTGCCTGGATTATAAGCCACATAGGTTTTAGTGCCTGACTTATTAAAAACGGCATATGTCGGTATATCTGCTGTCACTGTTGCATCGACCTGACCCACTGCTTTTAAGGTATGCAGCCAATGGTAAGTAAATGCTCTTGTGTTGCCTTCTTCTACAATATAACCAGGGTTGGCTTCCATTTCAGACACACAGAAATCAGGATCATAAAACGCATAGTAGCCCCACATTAGATCATGCCAATCTGTTGGTGCTCCTCCATTTGCAACAAGAAAGTGATCATAATTCCATTTGACAAGGCTTGGGTCACGTCCAAGATATAAAGAACTTCCAGTGAGGGGAAGGTAATTTATTCCATGGACTTCCTCTGCGTTGGTTGTCCACCAAGTAAGGTATTTTCCACCAGCATCCCAATTCATGCCAACAAATTCATGTTCATACAAGGCAGGGAAATTTTGATTATCCTTATCAAACCAATACTCTTCAATCGCTTCGACTTGATTGGTAAAAAGAAAGATTCCCAAATCACGCAATGCAATATCACCTTTAATTGAGGCAATCAAGATCATGCTTGAGATAAAATTCATTGCTTCCGATGAAGATTCTGAATTATTCCCTTCATCAAACATAGCTGGTCCATTTGCCCAGGTATGTCCCGCATATACATCCATGGATCTTAGATATGGGAAACGTGTGTCAGTCCTATCCCAGTTTACAACATCCTTCATCAGCAATTCAACCATGCCGCCCCAATTGTTGTCTTCAATCCAGCTTGGATTATGCATTGCAATAAAGGCTACTTCCCGAAGCATATATCCCCAATGAAAATCATGATCATTTAATTCTACATCGGAACCAAAACTGGCATCGTAACCTATCATAGTGTCCCACTGTGAATCATAATAAAAAACATAATCTGTAAGAGTTGAATCTAACCAATTTTCCATACTTTGAGTGATTTCACTAAGAAACAAATCAGCAGCAGCAGTATATCCAATCTGTTCAGCAATCGGTATCAAGACAGCCATGCGAGTGCCGGCATTAGGATTCCAATAAGTGTCGTACCTTTTTTGACGTCCTGAGATTTGCCAATAGTCGCTTTCATTGATTACGTCATCAATAAGGTTTCTTTGTGTTGTGGGATTATAAGAAGGCGAACCCGCAGCCCCAGTAGGAAGATGCGGCAACATTCCATTAAAAGTCAAATCTATACTAAATGAGGATCCATCCAGAACTTTTAGAGGACCTTTTGCTGATATATAAGAATATCCGGTAAGCGCTGATGTAGTGTTTTTCCATTGATGTGGCAATAGAGCCAAGAGGGGAACATTGACATTGCCATTAATATTCTCTTTTAGTTCGGTTGTAACATTAAAGGTTGTTGTACAAACCGCTGTATTCTCGTTATATGACCAACTTACTTCTGTATTAGTCACATAAGCATAAGCATGCTTGCGATAAAACTCAAAGGTAGTAGAAGTATTATCGGGAAGAAGTGCGACAGAAAAATAATCCAAGCCGTTTAGATTGGATTGTATGGTGCTGGTACCACTCCATGTTGAACCACTTGGACCGAAGATACCATAATGGTTCCCATTTACTGTAACACCTAAAACCCCATCTCCGGTGTGCCATATAGCAGGGGTGCTGCTGAAAGAAATGCTTGCATCTCCACCTGTTATACTAAAATAGGCAAAAGGAAATCCACGCCCTAAGGTGGCTTTCATTACCCGAGTTCCGTCGTCCCAACTCGCTGTTACTGCCCAGTCTGTATAATCTGCAGTTCGCGTATCCGGCGAGTTTAAACTTGCCACTCCAACGACCATATCCTCTGTATAGGGAAACATATAATCTCTGCCCATTTGAATACTATCAATAAAGGCAACTGGTTCATATCCTATACCCAACCCATTGCTTCTCGCTCTGAGACAAAAGGGATAAGGAAACATATTTTCAGAATAAGGGTTGTTATTTGCTGTCTTCCAAAGCATCGAAGACCACCATTTGTGCGTAATGACTGGTTTATCAAATGTAGAAGTTAACTTTAATGAACCAGCAGGCGTACTACCTGGAGGTGTATCTGTATAAGAACCTAACCCAACAGAAATATCTGCACTAAACACAGATGTAAAAGACATAATTAATACAAATAAGATTACTGTGACTCTTGTTGTACGCATAATTTTCTCCTTTTCCAACTTCAGTTATCCCCCATTAAGAATCCTTCCAGAGTTTTTGGCTATCGCAGACCACCTCCTTTCATTTTTGCAACTGCTGTTTCCTCATCCTAATGTTGCAATACAAGGTGACATAAAAATTAAGTGTATCATTGCGCCAGCCTGAAACTCAAGCCGATTAAAACCGAGAAAATTTACAACAGTCAGCCTCCACTGTCACCTATAGGTAATTGTAAAACAAAGTGTAAGCTCGGGTCAATTAGTAATTTGACAAAGTCCTATAATACTTCCCTAACAAAACCATGGTTAACAACTTTAGCAAGAAAGATAAAGTGCTAAATCATGTGTGTTTAAGGTGATAAATAAATAAAAAAAAGCGTGGCGGCTTATTACCACCACGCCCGGTTAACTGCAAAATACAAGGCATTTAGCCATTAGTATCCAAAATACATCTAAATCTATTACGGATTACCGTCACAGCGTCCATCGCCTTCAGGTCCTTCAACTACACCATTGCCGCAACAGTAACGATTGGCGGGATTGCCGCCGGTAACACTGTCACAGTCGTTGGGGCAACTGTCACAGTCTTCACCTGGATCACATACACCATCGTTGTTGCAAGAGCCGGTCTGGCAAGCTGGGTCACTGTCACAGTCGCCTGTCGGGTCAGCACAGTCAGCAGCGCCGTCACAGTCTTCGTCTATGCCGTCAGTACAATTGGTTTCCGTCGCTGGAGGTGTTCCACAATCGTCAGAACAATTACACTGATCTTCTTCCGGATCACAGGTACCATCGCCACAGACCGCACCGCCGCCGGGAATGGTGACATTAGTAGTAAAGCCGTTATCGTAAAGGCGGATATAGTCTACTTCCATAACCCCAGGAATGGGAGCTGTAGGTGGATTGAAATAACCTGTAAAAGAGCCTCCAACAGCAACATTTATAAGCAGAAAATGCGGCTGATGAAACTCCTCACAGTCTGTGCACGGGGTAGGTTGGGTGATATCAATTGCCCAGATTTGCTGACCATCGATATAAGTCGTTATCGTAGTAGGAGTCCAGTCGATCTCCATTATGTGGTAACTGCCATTGAGATCGGAAGCAGCATCATAGGACAATCCGTAACCGGCATAACCGCCATTGTGTTCCCAATGAGCAGCTGAATTAACTCTTCGGTTAGTAACACCGTCAATAATCGCACTTTCGCTGCCCATCTCCCAGATATCCACTTCTCCGCAATCCGGCCAGCCTATCTGTTCAAAATTGGATCCCAGCATCCAAAATGCCGGCCAGAGCCCATCAGCTATATTCGCAGGTTTTATACGAGCAACAACATGTCCATATTGGAACTGTACTTTGCCAATAGTTTTCAGACGGGCGGAAGTGTAATTCTGACCCCTTACCCTTTCCTCTATGACAGTAATAGCCAGGTTACCTCCTGACACAGTAGCATTTTCTGCCTTATACCACTGCAGTTCCTGGTTGCCCCAGCCGTTTGTACCGTTACCAATATCAAAGCTCCAGTTATCCGTGTTAACAGCGGCCCCATCGAACTCATCTGACCAGATAAGTGTTTCTGCTGATGCAGTACCTATAGTCAGACATAACACAAAACAAAATAACACTAACTTCTTTAATTCATTCATAACATTTCTCCTTTTCCACTTCCGTTATCCCCCATAAGAATCCTTCCAGAATTTTTGGCTATTGACCACCTCCTTTCATTTTTGCAACTGCTGTTTCCTCATCCTAATGTTGCAATACAAGGTGACATTAAAATTAAATATATCATTGAACCGGCCTGAAACTCGGACCGATCGAAACCGAGAAAATCGTCCACAGTTGAATGGTCTTTTGCTACTGATATTAAATTGTAAAACGAAGCATGGAATCCGGTCAATTAATGAATCGACAAAACCCTGTAACACTTTACCAATTGTAGTTATTTTACAAAGCTAAAACCAAACAGTCAAGCAAAATAATCGAGCTTGCCCTCCCAAATTGGCGGTTTCAACCACGTAATCCGCAATTGGCCTATGAGTAACTCACCGTTCAACATGCACGTAAATCGACCCTAAAATAGAAGCTAAACCGACATAACATAGGGGGAAACTGGAGGTGGTTAAATAGTTTATCTATCTCCCAAAAAGTGTTTCATATTTTATATACAAGGCTTTCGCTCTGTTTATCTGCAGCAAATATTTGGCCAATTAAGGGAGTTTATTTTCTGTGTAAAAATTTGAAATATTTTTTTAAAAAAAATGATTTTTTACTTTTTTGCAACAGTATTTGAGATGATAAAAAAAATTTGTTTATCAATCATCCAAAGGGGTTATGCCTTCACGAATTGCGTACTTGACCAACTCAGCGATACTCTCGACACCAAGCTTGTCCATTATTTGCCTGCGGCACACATCAACAGTCTGAACGCTCATATCGATAATCGAAGCTATCTCCTTTGAAGCTTTGCCGTCGGCGAGCATCTTAAGAACTTCCCGCTCTCTTTCGGTAAGTTGCGACGCAGGCGCCTCTTCGGTATTTAGGCCATGGACATAGTCATCGACGACCACACTTGCCACTTTAGCGCAAAGATATATCTCGCCAGCCATAACAGTCTTTATAGCTTTCACAAGTTCATCAAAGGTATTTTCTTTTAGTACATAACCAGACGCACCGGCTCTTAACATCTCAGCAGCAAATGCTTTTTTAGGATACATCGAAAGCGCAATAATTTTGGTGCCACTTAACTCTTTAATAATTCGCCTGGTAGCATCAATGCCGTCGGTGTCAGGCATGTTGACATCCATAACAACAACATCAGGCTTGAGCTGTCTGGCAAGCTTTATCGCCTCTTTGCCGTTCTGGGCTTCATCGATTACTTCCATGTCTGACTGCTTTTCAAGTAACGCACGCAGTCCCTCACGCACAATTTGGTGGTCATCGACCAGTAAAATTCTAACTGCCATCACTATTTCCCTCTGATAAATGCGTTCCTTCTTTTAACGGAGTTGTCAAAATAAATCGGCTTCCATTTCCAGGCTTTGAGTCTATCTCCATGTCTCCGCCGACATAATCAAGCCGCTCTTTTATATTAAACAATCCAAAGCCGCCGCCGCGAGACGTCAATGGTTTAACCTTACTCAAATCAAAACCAATACCGTCATCAGTTATGGTTATCTGCATATTCTTGTCAATTTTTTGGATATTTACAACAACTTTTTTTGCATGAGCGTGCTTAATTATGTTTATGAGCAATTCCCGCACAGATTGATACAGCAATACGCGAATATCATCATCAAGAGGCTTGGGCAATTTATCATCCGTGAATTCACAATCGATACCATGAGCTTCGCGAAGCTGGTCGTCAAGAAGCTCTTCAACCGCTGTTTCAAGGCCGAATTTGTACAGCGTAGGCGAGCTAAGGTCAAACGTCAACGTCCTGACATCCTGAATCGTTCTACCAAGCATTTCGCATATCTCATCAAAATCCTTTAAATCAACGTCATCCGCAGATTCGCGAAGGGTCTGAATTTTTATCATAGATAAAGCCAGCAACTGACTTATTTGGTCATGCAAATCCGTCGCGATTCGCCTTCTCTGGCGCTCTTCTGCCAATGATAATTCAGAAGCAAGGGACCGCAGTTCACTCTGATAGTTGATAAGTTTCTCCTCGATCCTTTTGCGCTCAGCAATTTCATCTTCCAGTTCCACATTAGTTTTGGCAAGCGCCTTTGTTCTTTCAAGCACTTTTTCGGCCATCTCATTAAACGATTTTGCCAACTCTCCAATTTCACTTTTATCTTTCGTCTGGACCCTTGCGTCGAGATTACCCTGGCCCAACTGCAAAGCAGCTTTGTGAAGGGATGCTATTGGCAGATAAACGCTTCGCCTAAAATAAATCAGACAGCCTAATACAAAAACTATATTAAACAGAACACCGCCTAAAAGAACTTTGTTGAGTGACTCCCTCACTTCTTTCAGCTTTATTTCATATATATCAATTTCGCTGCGAACCGCCTGGTGCAACTGCTCGGCTTCTATCACAGCTTCTTTACCGACACCATCCATCTCTTCCATCAGCGCCCCAGCTACCTTATTGTTTCTGGCATCGGGGAAAGTGAATATACGAAGTGATAACGCCTTAATTTTGGCATAGTGGTTTTTTAAATGACCAAAAAGCTCCTCCTCTTCAGGGTAATCAAATTTCAGCTTATCAAGATTTTTGATTGTTTCTTCTGTTTCAAGAGCTAATTGCCTAAAGTTTCCGGGCTCATCTTCATCGCCGCCAAGAATGAGAAAATCATTAGCAGGCATCAGTATACTAACAATAGCGACCTGGAAATTTCTTACCAGTTCAAGTTCTTCAACCTCCTCCTGCAGCTCAGTTGAATAATTCTCATATTCATCCATGACCCTGAAGAATATTACGCTAAATAAGAACAGTTCGGCAAAGAAGATACCGAATATAATCCCTAATCTGATTCCGAGTCTAAAACGCATAATCTCCGCACACTTTTAATTTGATATTTCAGCTAAAAAACGCACGCCGACTGTACAAAAACTCTGTAGTTAAGTGAAACAGTTTTTACAGCGGTTTTTAGCTGGTTAATTTCAGGATTTACTTCTCTCAACTATGCCTGTTATGTCCCACACTGCAGGAACCTCAGGGACAATTGAATCATCAGAAAGACCTTTAACTAATAAAAATGCGGTGTCCTGGGTGTGTTTTCCGGTAAATACGCCTTTATCGAACAGTTTTTGCATTTTGACATTGGCTTTCAGGTTAAATCCTTCACCGCCAACCAAAGTCAAATCCGGTGCATCGTCAAGGTATGGGCCTGCAAAAATTTGCTCTTTACGGTAAACATCCCTGATAACTTTTTTGCCGTTAAGCTCCAGGGAACTGAAAATGTTTTCAAGTTTTGATAAAAGCTCTTCTCTCTGTCCAGGCTCAACAGAACCGCACGGATATTTACCTTTGTAGTTTAGATAAATTCGCGCCGGATCCATCACAAATGCCTTGGTGCCGGAAGATATGTTGGCTATCGATGCGTCGGCGCCCGGCTCGAACTGCAAAAGACCTTCTTCCATAAGAAGGTAGTTAAGAAAAACGTCGTAGTCGAGTTTTTCAAAGCCGTGGTCAGAATGCATGATAAGCAAATCGTCATCAGTTAACTTGTCGGCAATTTCACCAATAGCTTTATCTATCTTGCTAAAGTGGTCGAGGAAAAACTGATGATACTTATGGTCCTTTTGCTCATAGGCATCCCACAGGAAATGCATCAACCTGTCAGTTGCTGTGAAGACCAGCATAAAATTCTGCCAATCCTGGGTCTCCCACAAAAAACGGTAAGATTCGATTCGAGCTTCGAGGGTTTTATCAAGGTCAACAAGAAAACCCTCTATGTCACTGTGTGCCTTTCCAGCATCGACATCAAGACGGTAGTCCAAATCCCTTAATTGAGGTATCAATGACTGGGGATATACACTTTTTTCAAACTCTATCGAAACAAATCCCGATATGATCGCACCGTTCATCTGCTTGACTGGATATGTGCTGGGGACATTAATTATAACAGACTTGCCTTCCCACTTTTCCCAGAAAGGCGGCACCTTTAAGCTATTAAAATTCGGAAATGTCATTTTGTATGATTCAGGCTGTAAATCCATAAAGCCGTACACGCCGTGACGCGCGGGATTGCTGCCGGTTATCATCGACGACCATGCCACAGAAGAAACTTCCGGAATGGACGAATTCATTTTCTTAAAGACGCTCTTCTTGATCAACTCGCCGGTGTTAGGCATGACACCATTTTCACCGAATTCTTTTATCATACCGAAAGGTACGCCATCGAGACCTATTATTACGGTTCGTCCGTTAGCCATAATTTTTAGTTCTCCGTAGTTATGATCCCACCGGCACAGATATTCCCATCATGAACAAGAACAAATCTGCCCAACTCCTGAACATCGTTAAAATCTTTGATAACCATAGGCTTCTTAGGTTTGATAACAACTTCGGCAACCTCAAGATTTTTAATTGTATCGGCATCCTCACCAATGACTTCAAGCGTTGATGAGTTAATTCTTTTGTTAATCTTTTCTATCTTACAGCTTGCCTCCTGTGTAGCACATCGTAATGTCAATTTCATGTCCTTGCTGAAGTCATGCTTGGTCATCCAGAAAATACTCGCGGTTATCGCATCGGTCACTACAGGCTCGGCGCCGGGCAAACAAACAATATTGCCGCGGTCAAGAAACACCGAATCTTCTGTCGTCATGCCGATACATTCACTCGCAGAGCCCTTCTCAACATCTTCTTCGAGGAACTTTTCGATTGAACTGACTTTTGTCACCTGACCTGACGGCAGAATCTTAATATCCTGTCCCTTTTTAATAACACCGGACTCAACTCTTCCGACGTTAATTCTTTTCTCGCCAACCTTATACACATCCTGAATCGGGAAAATCAAATCCTTGTTCTCGGGCAGCGGTTTGTTCTTCAAGGTGTCCATGCTCTCTAAGAATGTATGGCCCTTATACCAGCTCATTTTTTCGCTCTTGCTGGCAACATTGTCACCATCAATTGCTGACATGGGAATATACTCAATCGGTTCGATATCGATGGACGCGAGCCAGTCAGCCACATCACTTTTAACCTTATCGTAATGCTCCTGGCTATAATCAACCATATCCATTTTATTCATTGCCACAACCACTTGGTCGAGCCCCATCAGAGACAACATATACGAGTGACGCTTGGTCTGTTCTTTGACACCTTCCACGACATCGACGATCAAGACAGCGGCTTCGGCCTGACTGGCGCCGGTAATCATATTTTTAACAAACTCGACATGACCCGGAGCGTCGATTATTACGTAACGCCTTTTGTCGGTCTTAAAGAAGACCTGAGTCGTGTCAATCGTAATGCCCTGCTTGCGCTCTTCTTCCAGATGGTCAAGCAGATACGCAAACTCAGTTCGCTTGCCCTGGCCCTCTGATGCCTTTTTTATTTCCTCTATCTTATCAGGAGGAAGTGAATCGGTATCATAAAGCAATCTTCCAATTAATGTCGATTTACCATGGTCCACATGACCTACAATAACAAAGCTCAATACATCCATTTTAGTCCTCGCTTATATATCCTAAATCTGCTAATTTCTGTTTAACTATCTTCATATCCTCTTCGGTTAACAGCTTATCAACCCTCAACTTCGAAAGAGGATGCATTTTTCTGCCTATCCCTATCCTGCCCCGTGTTCTTTCATATTACATGTAGCCCAGCGAACGCAATTTCTGCATCATGTAATCATCCTCTTTGTCCTGAGCGCGGCCACTTCTCTCGGAAATCTTCGTGGTCTTAAGTTCTTCTATAATCTTATCGATGCTGTCAGCCTCAGAATCAACCGGGCCACAGCAGGTCTCACAGCCGATAGAGCGGAATCGCTTTCCATTCTTTGCATAATAGAGGTCGCACACAGGGATATTCTCTCTTTTGATATACTCCCAAATGTCGATCTCTGTCCACCCCAGCAACGGATGCACTCTTAGATGTTCTTCTTCGGTTGCTTTTGTTTTGTACTGGTCCCACAGTTCAGGCGGCTGATTCTTGTAATCCCACTCAAAGTCCTCATCTCGTGGACTAAAGACTCTTTCCTTGGCCCTGATACCGTGCTCATCTCTCCTGATTCCAAGATACAATGCCTTAAAACCCTGTTCAGCAATCGCCTTTTTCAAAGCAACGGTCTTAAGTTCATTGCAGCACTGAAATTTCCCTTTGTCAGGCCCAACGCCCTTAGCCAAAGCTTCTTCATTTTTGGTAACAATAAGGTTCAGACCCCATTCCTTGGCGTATTTTGCTCTAAAATCATAGATCTCCTGAAACTTGTGCGTAGTATCAATGTGAAGAGCGGGGAATGGAAGCTTACCAAAAAACGCTTTTCTGACCAGCCAAAGCAGGGTCGTGGAATCTTTTCCGATTGACCACAATATTGCCACGTTTTTAAATTGGCTATAGGCTTCGCGGATGATAAAAATACTTTGATTTTCTAACTTATCTAATTGACTCAAATTCGACGCCATATTAAAGGTACTCCCAATATTTAGTACAATATCGATGTTTTACTAAAGCCTTTTATTATACATAATTTGCAATTCTTGTCAAACGAAAACGAACATAACCTCCCTGTACCACATAACATAATAAAAAACAGGCCAAACACAAAATACTTGTTTTAAGTGTTTATAAATGCTATGATAACCGGCTATGTTTATGAGTGAAGTTTCTCTGCTATAAAGCCGATAAAAGCTTGGAAATCGTCAATATCACCCATTTTAGTACTATTGTAATGGGTTTTAGGGAATCCTGAGTTAATATTTATGAATTTCAGAAATAAAAATTTAAAATTACTGGTTTTAGCAATTTTTATCGTCTTTGCCATGCCCCGCCAGGCCCATGCTTACATAGGTCCCGGAGCTGGTATTGCCATAATGGGCTCATTTTGGGTGATGTTTATAGCCCTGCTGTCAGCTTTTGTGGCCCTTTTTACCTGGCCAATACGATATGTTGTACGCGCTATCAAGCACCGCAAGGCTTTTGCCAAAAGCAGGGTCAAAAAATTCGTCATCCTTGGCCTGGACGGTATGGACCATGCCCTGACGGAAAAATATCTCGCAGAGGGCAAACTGCCTAACCTGGCAAAATTGCGGCAGCAGGGAAGTTTCCATCCCCTGGCAACGACGACCCCATCGATGTCACCTGTCGCATGGTCATCTTTCCAGACCGGCGTAAATCCGGGCAAGCATAATATTTTTGACTTTCTAACACGTGACAAACAAACCTATTCGATAAAACTAAGCTCGGTAGATATTCGGGGCCCGCGCCGAGTACTTAATCTGGGCAAATACCAGTTCCCAATAGGCAAATCTGACATTCGCTTACTCCGCAAAGGCAAACCATTCTGGAAAACCTTAGGCGAGCATGGAGTTTTCAGCAGTATACTTCGAGTACCTATTACATTCCCGCCTGAAAAATTCAGGGGCGTTCAGCTTTCCGGTATGTGCGTGCCCGACCTTAGAGGTACTCAGGGAATGTTCTCATTCTATACTACTAAAGCCGAAGGTGACTCTGAACATACAGGCGGTGAACGCTTTTATGTCACTAAAGACGGTAATACAATAAAATCCGACTTGATTGGTTCAGAGAACCCGATGCTAAAAGACAACAGCGTAATGAAGATACCTTTTACTGTTACTATAAAAGACCAAGATACCGCCGACCTTTCAATAAACGGCGACACCCACACCCTCAAAAAGGACCAATATACCGAATGGATAAGCGTTGAGTTTAAAGCCGCTCCGGGAGTAAAGGTCAGCGGGATATGCAAGTTCCTCTTGCTAAGCGCCGAACCTGAATTTGAATTATATGTCACACCTATTAATATTAACCCTGAAAAACCGGTCATGCCAATCACGTATCCGACCGTTTATTCGACTTATCTTTCCAAGAATCAGGGGCTTTTTGCAACACTCGGACTGGCAGAAGACAGCTGGGCGCTTAACGAAAAAGTCCTTATAGATGAAAGTTTCATCGAGCAGTGTCTTGAATTAGATAATGAACGTGAGAAAATGTTCTTCGATTCTCTCGATAAGGTCAAAGAGGGATTATGTGTTTGTGTCTTTGACGGTACCGACAGGCTCCAGCATACTTTCTGGCGTGACATCGACGAGAAGCATCCCGCGAGGGACAAGGATTATCCGCAGGACAGAAACGTAATAGAAGAACTCTACAAAAGAATGGACGGCCTTGTCGCGAGAACCTTAGCTAAGTGCAAAGATAAAAACACATGCTTTATGATTATCTCCGACCACGGCTTCAATACGTTCCGTCACGGCATCGATCTGAACCGCTGGCTCGAAGAAAACGGCTATCTCAAACTAAAAGACGATAACCGCGAAGCTAAGAACCTCTCTAATATTGACTGGTCGCAAACCAAAGCCTTCGCCCTGGGCCTGACAGGAATATTCCTCAATATTAAAGGAAGAGAATCCCAGGGCATCGTCGATAAAGGCGCAGAAGCTGAAAAGCTAAGAGATGAAATAATTGAAAAACTATCGAAACTAACCGACCCCAACAATGGCGACTCAGCTATCAAACAGGTTTATAACGCATTGAAAGTTTTCAAGGGCCCGTACAAAGGCGAAGCGCCGGACTTGATAGTCGGATACAATATAGGCTACCGCGCATCATGGGAGACCGCTGTGGGGCAGACAACTGATGCTATATTCCACGACAATACAAAAGCATGGAGCGGCGACCACTGCATAGACCCATCGCTGGTGCCGGGTGTTCTTTTCTGCAACCGCAAAATTGACACCGAAAAACCGCGACTAATGGATATAGGCCCGACTGTATTGGATATGTTCGGAGTCGATGTGCCAAAATATATGGACGGAAAAGCCTTGGCAGTCGGTGATACTAACAATAACCGCAAGACTGATTAGCTCTAAAGGGTGTCAATTGTGCAAAACGATCAAAGCTTAAAGCCTTTGAAAAGTCGACGTCGGATACTGAAATACGGCCTCTACAGCACACTAACTGCCGCCCTTGCACCTGCCCTTTTGCTCAACGGCTGCGGAGCATCTTCAAAAAGGAGAAAAAAAACTAATATCATTCTCGTAGTGATAGATACATTAAGAGCCGACCACTTAAGCTGTTACGGCTATCAAAGAAACACTACACCAAACATCGACGCTTTTGCAGGGCAGTCGATTGTATGGAAAAATGCGATTTCTTCTGCACCGTGGACACTGCCTTCGGTTGCCAGTATGCTGACGAGTCAGTATCCCTCCGCGATGGGTATGTACGACAAAATAACCACAATAGATGCAAATGTTCCTACGCTCCCTGAGATGCTTAAGCAAAACAACTATACAACGCATGGCATTGTCTCACACGCACTACTATCAGCGCGATTGGGCTTTGGCAGAGGATTCGACCACTATGACGAAGAAAGCCTGTTTGGACATCAGGGAATTTCATCCCCACTCGTCACAAACAAAGCTGCGTCTTTCCTGAAACAAAAACACAAGAATCCTTTCTTTCTATTTTTGCATTATTTTGACCCTCACTATGATTACCTGCTTCATAAGAAATATAACTTCTACAAGTCTTACAAAGGTACCGTAAAAAGCGGGCATCCAATCCTTGACCTGTGGAAGATCCGTCATAACTTATCTAAGGATGATATCAAATACCTGGCTTCATTATACGATTCGGAGATTGCCTTTACGGATGAATATATAGGTGTCCTGCTAAACGAGCTTAAGAAACAGGGCCTATATGATGACAGTGTTATTATCATAACTTCCGACCACGGCGAAGAATTCATGGAAAGAGGATGGATAGGCCATACCACAACGCTGCATCAGGAATTGATCAGGGTTCCGTTGATCATAAAATTCCCAGGACACAAAGCCCGGATCATCGATTCTCCTGTAGGGCTTGTCGATATTGTTCCAACCCTCTGTCAATATCTGGGTCTGAAGGTTCCAGATAGTCTCGACGGCAAGGCATTGCTGGACTTTACCTTAGACAAACCCAAAACAAGAGGCCCTGTATTTAGTGAAACATTTAACCCGCAGGTACACCAGCCGGAAACCGTTAAGCCTATAGCGTTCAGGTCGATAGTATTAGGTGACCATAAACTCATCTTCGACCAGATAACAAAAGCAAAGCAAATATACAATTTATCTGAGGATCCGCACGAAAGAAATAACCTGTCACAGCAGCAAAGTAAAGAAAATGCCCGGTTGAAAGCTTTATTAGCATCATGGATTGGCTATATGAACTCAAAGCAGGTAAAAGGGCCCGCGCAGGATCAGACCGAATTGTTTACTCCTGAGCAAAGAAAAAAATTGAAGGCCTTAGGATACCTCTAAAGTCTTTACATTAGCTTGTATAATTTGTATATTTAGGAATCATCGCTTTTTGAAGAATAGCGAATACTTGAAAAAAGGGACATCACAAAATGATGTATAAAGATAGTAGAAAAATTAATTTCAATACCCTCTCAATAATAATCGCTGTGACAGCAATAGTCTTCGTCGTTTCGCTGGCTACCGTGCCCGCATACGCTGAGCCGCAAATGTCAAAGAAAGTTATTGTTATGGGCTTTGACGGCATGGACCCACGATTGGCAACAAAGATGATGGATGCCGGAGAGCTGCCCAACTTTGATAAACTTAGAAAACGTAACGGCTTCAAACCGCTTGGGACAAGCAATCCCCCTCAATCGCCCGTCGCATGGGCAAGTTTTACAAACGGTGCAGGGCCCGGAACCCACGGCATATTCGATTTCATCCATCGACACCCGGAAAAACAATATTCGCCTTTCTATTCAGCTTCGGAAACCATCGAAGGAGAAGGTGCGTGGGAAGTCAGCGACCACAAATTGCAATTGGAAATGTGGCCTTTCAACCACATCCCAACACAGACATTACTAAAACGCGAAGGTACTCCTTTCTGGGATTATCTCGACGCTGTCGGAATCGAATCCGCATTTTATGACTTACCGGCAAACTATCCGCCGAGCAAATCAAAATTTCACAATCACAGCTGCCTCCCTGGAATGGGCACGCCTGACATGTTCGGAAACCCGGGGACATATCAGCATTACGCTGAAGATGGACCCGTAAGAACAAGAGACGAGGGCGGAGGAAAACGCTCAATGCTTTTCTTCGAGGAAAACGAAGCAGCAAAAGCAACGCTACTCGGGCCGACAAATTCTTTCCTCAAAGACCCGAAGCCCATAACCATTGATTTTGTCGTACATCGTGACATCCAGGCCAATGCCGTTGTGATCGAAATACAGGACCATAAAATCATTCTAAAGCCGGGACAGTGGAGCCAGTGGACACAGCTTGAATTTGAAATGAGCATGCCATGGTTCTTGCCGAATGAAAAGCTAAGCGGCATCTGCAAATTCTATCTCCAGGAGGTAAGCCCGAACCTTAGATTGTATGTCACCCCGATCAATATCGACCCGTCGAACCCCGCTGTTCAGGTCACCGAACCGCCGGAATTTATCGAAGAGATATCAGAGAAACTCGGCCTGTTCTACACAACAGGTTTCCAGGAGGACCACAAAGCAAGGTCGAATAATGTCTTTACCGACGCCGAGTACCTAAACCAGATCAATATCGTTCTCGAAGAGAGACTCAACATGCTGGAATATGCACTGGACCGCTATGAAGACGGCCTGCTGTTCTTCTATTTCTCATCGACCGATTTGCCCACGCATATTTTCTGGTGGGACTCTGACGAAAAGCACCCCATCCGAAAAGCCGACGAGGCAAAAAAATACCATGGTATGATCAAAAAGATCTACCGCAAGATGGACGAAGTAGTAGGCAGAGTTCTCGACAAATACGATGACAAGGCCACCATTATCCTGATGAGCGACCACGGCTTTTGCAACTGGAAAAGACAATTCAACATCAATACATGGCTTCGTGACAACGGCTATATCAAACCAAGCGACTGCAAAACAATTATGTCAAACGAGATCGACTGGTTCCAGACAAAAGCATACGGCCTTGGACTTAATGGATTATATCTCAATCTAAGAGGACGCGAAAGAGACGGTATCGTCAAGCCCGGTAAGGAAAGAGAAGAACTGCTAAACGAACTCATAACAAAATTAAAAGCCGTCCGCGACGTCGATGGCAAACCGGTCATCCGTAACGTCTATCGCAGCGACGAAATTTATAAGGGCCCGCATACTTATCTGGCACCGGACTTACTTATTGGTTATTATCGAGGCTACCGCGTTTCATGGGCCGCTACACTTGGTGACATGGATGAGGAAATTTTCAAGGACAATGATTCAGCATGGAGCGCTGACCACTGCATCGACCCTCTCGAAGTCCCGGGTGTGCTCTTTAGCAACAGGCCTATCTTAGCTGAGAACCCTGACCTGACCGACCTGGCACCAACAATACTCGCCGAATTCGGCGTCGATATACCTGAATCAATGACAGGCAAAAACATCTATAAAAAACAATAAGGAGTGGAAACTTATGGCAAAGATAAAAATTGATTCAAATTTGTATGACAGGGCAAAAGATGCCGCTGAAACCGCCGGCTACAGCAGCGTCGATGAGTTCATCATTCATCTAATCGAATCAGAAGTGGCAAAAGGCGAATCGTCAAGTGACGATGACAAAGTTTCTGACCAGTTAAGAGGATTGGGATACATAGAATAATGGCTTTTCTTACACTGCTTATAACCTGGATAAACATTGCAACTAACGCCTTGGGTAAACATGCGTTTTCAATGATCGCGGTACTTCCAGGCTGGCTAAGCAATACCATCATATCTGCCGTACTCGGAGTAATAATACTGCTGCTGATCAAGTACACCTCAAACCAAAAGGCTATTAGCCAGGCCAAAGATTACATCAAGGCTAATATGCTTGCCCTTAAGCTTTTCAAGGACAGCCTCGCCGTGACATTTATATCTCTCGGAAAACTTTTCAAGGGCGTTTTCCTGCGGCTTGGTTTGATGTTAAAACCCTTGCTCATAATGTTTATTCCATTTACGCTCATAGTTTGCCAGCTTGGGCTGTGGTATCAGGCAAGACCTATGACAACCGGCGAAGAAGCAATGGTAATCTTGCAGCTGGCGGGTGAGATAGGTTCACCCATGCCTAACGTAGCCATCCAGCCGACATCGGCTATGGATGTGACTGTCGGCCCAGTAAGAGCCGTTAGCAACCGACAGGTCTTCTGGATAATAAAAGCCAAAGAAAACGGCACCCACAATCTCACATTCAACATAGACGGCCAGCAAGTCGAAAAACAACTCGTGATCGGTGAAGGTTTCAAACGCGTAAGCCTTGAAAGGCCAGGACAAAATGCCTATGACATCATGCTTCACCCGATGGAAGAACCTCTAAAATCCGATTCCATCATCCAATCTATCAGCATCGAATACCCCGACAGGATTTCAAAGACCAGCGGTACTGATTGGTGGGTTGGCTATCTCACTGTCGTTTCAATGGCGTTCGCTGTAATCTGTATGCCCATTTTCAAAGTCAAGATTTAGCATTTACACTTGACCAAACACCATTTTTGAGCTAACTAATACCTTAATCAAATGCGGTATAGTTATGTCACGACCAAAATAAGACCCGAAAGGTTAGATTCAATGGGTTTGAAACATGCCGAATCTAATAGCAACAGCGAGCAGGACACCCCTGCAGATAAGCTCACCTTCTCAGTCATAATCCCTGTGTTGAACGAACAGCAAAACATCAATTCCGTAATCGAGCATGTAAAAAACCAGGCCGCTTCCAGTCAATGTGAAATAATCGTCGTAGATGGTGACAGTGACGGCTCAACCATCAAGGCAATCCAAGCCGACTCTGCGACCTCTGTCACAGCTCAAAAAGGAAGGGCATGGCAGCTAAACGCAGGCGCCGAAATCGCGAAAGGACAAATCCTACTCTTTCTCCACGCTGACACCAAATTGCCTCCCAATGCATTCGACAAAATCAGTGAGGTCATGGCCAATCCGAAATACGTCGCAGGTGCATTCGACATCGGCGTTGACTCTGACAGATTTTCCATCAAGCTAATCGCAGCAAGGTCCCGTATCCGCTCACACGTTACTCGTGTCCCTTACGGTGACCAGGCTATCTTCATCAGAAAAAAATACTTTGACAAAATAGGGCGATTCAAGGAAATTCCATTATTGGAAGATGTCGATTTAATGGTGCGTATAAGAAAAAAAGGTGATAAAATCCGCATTTTGCGCAACCAGGTGAGCACTTCGGCTCGTAGATGGGAAAGAGAAGGAGTCCTTTATACGACTTTGAGGAATTTGGTAGTGGTGACTTTGTACAGATTCGGGGTCAGCCCTGAAAAGCTGGCGAAATACTACAAGGCCCACTCGAAATAAAGGATGGCAAAGAAAGTGAAACTCGATTTTAAACAGATGATAGAATCGACGCATCCTCAGCTGCTTCGGCTTGACAAGTTTTCGACGCTGCAGATAAATCTCGGTAACAGGTGCAACCAGAAATGCGGGCATTGTCACGTACAGGCAGGCCCCGACGGCGACAAAATAATGTCACCTCAGGTCATGACAAGAATCTTCGACTTTCTAAAAACGCATCCGGACCTCACTGTTGATATGACTGGCGGATGCCCTGAACTGAATCCGGATTTTCAGTTCTTCATTGAAAACCTCCGCCAGTATACTTCAAAACTAATAGCCCGAACAAACCTTACGATTTTTTTTGAGCCTGGCCTTGAATGGGTGCCAACGTGGTACGCGCAAAACAAGGTCGCCATCGCAGCTTCGTTGCCTTGTTATACCCAGGAAAATGTTGACAACCAGCGAGGCGAGGGCGTCTTCGATAAAAGCATAAAGGCGTTAAAACTCCTAAACCGAATCGGCTATGGCATTGATGACGACCTGCAACTGAACCTTGTTTATAATCCGGGCGCAGATTTCCTTCCGGGCCCACAGGAAAAACTCGAAGCTGATTATAGAAACGAACTGAATACTAAATACGGTGTGAAGTTCAGCAACCTTTTTACGATAACAAACGCGCCAATAGGCCGATTTCGTCAATTTCTCGAAGCTAACGGCCAGCTCGAATATTACCTCAAGCTTTTGGCCGACAGCTTTAATCCCAAAATCGCTGAACACATCATGTGCCGAAACCTTATAAGCGTTGATTACAAGGGCGTGCTCTACAACTGTGACTTCAATCAGGCTCTCGATTTGCCGATTATTAATGAAAAAGGCGGCGTATTGACGATTGAAAACTTATCAGATGTGCTTAAGGCTGGGGTTGAAATTGTCACCGCTGAGCACTGCTTCTGCTGTACCGCAGGTGCAGGGTCAAGCTGTACAGGCTCGCTCGTGAAATAACCTGAAATACTGAAAGGGATGGTCGAAATGCCAAACAGCAAACGATTGTTCATGCTTGTGTTGGCTTTAATCGTTACCGCAGCCTCCCTGACCTTTGCAGGACAAGACAAAACCTTTTCATACGACAACTATGCCGAAACACTTGGAAGTTACGTCGACGCCAACGGCATGGTCAACTACGAAAAGCTAAAAGAAAACCGTCAAAAACTCGATAAGTTTGTCACGCACTTAGCTAAACTCGATACCAAAGTCTATGACAAATGGGACGATAACACCAAAATTGCATTTTGGCTAAACGCCTATAACGCTCTGACATTAAAAGCAATCATAGATAACTACCCTATAAAGCCTGCGTTTCTAATGTCTGCGGCTTATCCCAAAAACAGTATCCGGCAAATTCCAGGCGTCTGGAAAAAAATAAAGTTCGATGTAACAGGAAAAAAAATGTCACTGAACCATATCGAACATAAAATACTCAGGAAAAATTTCGCCGAACCCAGAATCCATATGGCTATGGTCTGCGCTGCTATGAGTTGCCCTGCCCTTAGAAACGAACCGTTTGCAGGCAAAAAACTCGACACACAACTAAGCGACCAGAGCAAACGCTTTTTCGCTAACCAGGAAAATTTCAAAATCGACCGTGAGAATAATACCGTCTACATCTCGCCAATCCTAAAGTGGTTCGCGAAAGATTTTGCTGTTTTAGATAGCGGCGAGGCCCCGTTGTCTCATCACAGCAAAACCAAATCATCTGTCTTAAAATTCATAAGTTTACACGTTGAAAAAAAAGACGCGAAGTACCTTCTCGCAAAGAAATTTAAGATTAAATACCTGAAATACGACTGGACCTTAAACGAACAATCGAAAAATGAATGATACCGACAAAAATTGCGTTGTCTTTTTTGTGAAATACCCTGCCGCTGGTCAGGTCAAAACCAGATTAGCTCCACATTTACAGCAAAACCAAATCTGCGAACTTTATAAAAACTTTGTTGCCGATATCTTGTCCACTCTCAAAGAACTTGACGCAAATATCGAAATCTTCTTCTCACCTGTCGAGGCGAAAGATGATCTTCAAAACTGGCTTGGCGATGAATTTTCATACACGCCGCAAGCGGGAAGTGATATCGGTCAAAAAATGAAAAACGCGTTTATAAATATTTTCCGCAGCGGTTTCTCAAAAGCTGTTTTGATTGGTTCGGACCTGCCGGATTTGCCCCAGAACTTTATTAAGCAATCCTTCGAGCAGCTTGACTCCAATGACAGCGTTATAGGCCCTGCAAGTGACGGCGGATATTATCTGATTGGCTTTGCCAAAAATTCTTTCCTGCCCGAAGCTTTCGATGACATCAACTGGAGCACTGACAGCGTCTATGAAAACACCCGTAATATTTTAGAACAATACAATCATAAAACAGCTGCACTACCTAAATGGCATGACATTGACACCATCGAAGACTTAAAAGCTTTTATGTCGCGGAATGAAAACGCACCATCTAATACCTCGAAAACATTTGCGTGGTTGAAAACTGAAAACTTTCGGACTAAAAAAGGGAGCATATTCAATGCGAATCGAATCGTATAACTTCGGTGTCATCAAGGTCGATGGTGTTGAATATATATCCGACTTGATAATCTTTTGTGACCTGGTAAAGCCCAACTGGTGGCGTAAACAAGGTCACCGTCTTGACATCGAGGACATCCGCGATGTCATTGATTTCAAGCCGGAGCTTTTGATAATCGGAAAAGGCGAATCTGAGATGATGGATATACCAGCTTCTACTATCGAAGGACTGCGGACAGCCGGCATCAAAGTTATTGCAGAAAATACGACTCAGGCATGCAAAATATTCAATGAACAATTTAAAAAGGGCAAAAAAGTCGCAGGGGCTTTTCACATTACGTGCTAATTGAAAAAGATTTACTCTTGCGACAAGAGAATTTTACAAGTAAAACAAATACATAGTTTTAAGGGATGAGCGTTTATGGCAAAGAAGTTCAAATATGACATTGTCCACCGCTGGGAGGAAAATCCAATCCTGACCATCGAAGATATTCCATTCCCCTGCAATACGGTCTTCAACGCCGCCTGTACAAAACATGACGGCCAATACATACTTCTGTTAAGGGTCGAGGACCTGACAGGCCGTTCGGTATTCGCACTTGCCAGAGGCGATGACGGCTATCATTTCCAACTCGAACCCGAACCGGTAATGACACCTGCGCAAGAAGGGCCATTCGCTAAATACGAAAAAAAAGGAATCGAGGACCCGCGAATCACAAAAATAGACGGTATCTACTACATCGTTTACACCGCTGCCTCAAAGTACGGCGCGTTGTTGATGCTGGCCAGGACCACCGATTTTAAAAACTTTGAACGAATGGCTATCATCTCCGAGCCTGAAAATAAAGATGGCGTACTTTTTCCCGAAAAAATCAACGGTAAATACGCGAGGCTTGACCGCCCAGTTGTCGGCGGGCTCGGAAATATCTGGGTCTCATTTTCCGACGACCTTATCTCTTGGGGAAATCACAAATGCGTTATGACAATTCGCGACGACCACTGGGACTCATGGCGAATCGGAGCATCGAGCCAGCCAATAAAAATCGATGACGGATGGCTCATAATATATCACGGTGTAAAAGCTGCTTCGGGAGGGCCCATATATCGCCTCGGTGCTGCAGTACTGGCACCCGATGACCCCTCAAAAGTTTTATGCCGAAGCGCAATACCTATTCTCGCTCCACGTGAATATTACGAACGAGTCGGGGACGTTAATAATGTTGTCTTCTCATGCGGAGCAATACTTGAAGACGACGGAGAAGAGCTGAAAATCTACTACGGAGCCTCAGATACTTCCATCTGTGTTGGGACCGCAAATATAAACAGTTTAATGCAGTTTTGTACTATAGGAGAGCATTAATTTGCCGATATTAATAAATCTATGAAAAAAAAGAGCAAAAAAGTTATCAATAAGCTTCCTGAACTTCCGCTGGAAATGGCTCAGTTTGCAATGGACCACGCAACTGAAGCAGTCTTTTGGATGGAATCGGATGCTCACTTTATTTATGTAAATAAAGCAGCATGTCAGGTTCTGGGATATTCTAAAAAAGAACTGCTGACAATGACCATCCATGATATCGACTCTGACTTTTCAAAAGAAGTCTGGCCTGACCATTGGAAAGAGTTCAAGGACAAAGGCTCGCTCACAATAGAAACATACCACAAAACTAAGGATGGAAGACTTTTCCCTGTAGAGGTAGTAGCTAATTTTCTGGAATTCGACCACAAGCAATATAATTGCACATTCGCAAGAGACATCACTAAGCACAAAAAGACAGAACTTTCTCTGCGGCTTAGCGAACAATGTTTTCGTGCAATAGCCGATTATACTTATTACTGGGAAGTCTGGGTCAGTTCAGAAGGCGTACCTCTTTGGACAAACCCTGCCATCGAAAGAATCACAGGCTACACCATACATGAATTCATGAAAATGCCCGAATATCTGACTCCGGTGGTCTTTCAGGAGGACCGTGACAAAGTGCAACGCGCAATCAGGTCAGCTTTAAAAGGCGGAACCGGAACAGAATTCGAGTTTAGGCTGCAAAAAAAAGACGGTACCGTTATCTGGGCGGATATGTCATGGCATCCAATTTATAACGACAAAGGTATCTCGCAGGGACACCGAACAAGCATTCGCGACATCACTGACAGAAAACAGGCTCAGGATTCACTACACTTTAGACATGAATTTGAAACGCTTGTTACCGGCATATCAACAGACTTCATTAATATACAACTTGACAAAATCGACGACGCTATAAATCGAGCACTGGAGAGCATCGCTGAATTTGTCGGAATCGACAGAAGCTATATCTTCCTGTTCTCTGATGACCAAAACACAATGAGCAACACCCACGAATGGTGCAGGGAAGGAATATCTATTCAAATAGAGAGGCTCCAAAACATTCCTGTAAATTCGCTGCCATGGTTTATGGAACATATGAGGAACTTCAAAACCTGCTGGGTGCCGCGCGTCAGCGACCTGCCCGAGGAGGCAAAAGCTGAAAAAGACGAGTGGCAGTTAGAATCAATTCAATCACTCATCTGTGTTCCTATGGTCTGTCATCAATCCCTTATTGGCTTTGTAGGCTTTGACGCGGTACGAGCGGAATTTGAATGGAACGAGGACATTGTGAAGCTGCTTCGCATTATCGGAGAAATCTTCGCCAATGCTATCGACCGCCAGCTTACAGGCCAGCAACTGAGAAGCAGTGAAAAAAGATACCGAACACTAGTCGAAAGTATCGGCTTTGGTATCACCTTAGTTGATAAAGACCACAATATTGTCATGGTCAATTCTGCAATGGCGAAAATGTTCGGTACCCCTGCTCCTGAATTTGTCGGCAAAAAATGTTATAGCAAATTTGAACAACAAGACCAAATTTGCCCGCACTGTCCGGGCCAAAAGGCAATGAAGAGCGGCCAAATCGAAGATATCGAAACCGAAAGTGTCCGTCCCGACGGCAGCAGGTTTCCTGTAAGATTAAAAGCTTTTCCTCTATTTGATGAAAACGGCAAATCAACCAGCTTTATCGAACTTATAGAGGACATCACAGAACGCAAACTTGCCGAACAGGCTCTGCGGGACAGCGAAAAAAAGTATCATGACCTCGTTGAAACTATGAATGAGGGTATGGAAGTGACCGATGAAAACTTTAACTTTACCTATGTCAATGCAAGATTTGCCGAAATGCTTGGCTATAAGCCTAAGGATATGATTGGCCATGCTCTTGTTGATTTTGTCGATGAAAGCCATAAAAAACTTATGGCCAACCAAATGAATAAAAGGCAAAAAGGACAGGCAGGAAATTTTGACCTCATCTGGAATGCAAAAGACGGACACAAAGTTTATACTATTGCCTCACCGAAAGGAATATTTGACGATGACGGCAACTTTATGGGCAGTTTCGGTGTCATTACAGACATCACCGCAAGAAAACTGACCGAACAGGCTCTTCTTGAAAGCGAGGACCGCCTTAGAGACTTCTTTAGAAATGCACCTATAGGATTTCATATTTTAGGCCCCGATAGAATCATAACAGATATCAATGAAGACGGACTGAAAATGATAGGATACACGCACAAAGAAATAGCTGGGAAAAAAACCTGGGCAGACCTTATCATACCGCAGCAGAGACAACAGTTCGAAAAGCATTGGCATGATATAATCACAAAGGGTCTGGTGAAAGACCTTGAATACACACTTGTAACAAAAGACGGGCGAAATATAGACGTTATCCTAAATGCCTCATCAAGATTTGATGAAGACGGCAACTTTATAAACACACGAGGTAGCGTCCTTAACATCACGAAAAGAAAACAAACCGAAGAAAATCTGCAGCGAATGTCTAATCAGCTAAGAATTTTGCTCACCGCCGCACAACGATTAAATACCATTTTGAAAGTCCCTGCTGTCATGAGAGAACTTGTCTTTTCTGCAATGGAATTAACTCAAGCAACTTCCGGCACCGCTGGACAAGTACAGAACGGAAGAATGGTATTCACCGAATACAATAACCAAGGCGAAATTATACCTATCGATTATTCTTTCGAGCAAGGCTATGGGGTCCCAGGCTGGGTACTTGAAACCAAGGCGCCATACATTACAAACGACGCGGAAAACGACCCGCATGTCATCCCGGAAATACGCGAGGAACTCGGATTCTATAATCTTGCCGATGTACCAATCCTTGGTCGAACAGGCGAAATTCTTGGATGTTTTGAGATTCATAATACAAAAAATCATCGCCCTTTCGATGAAATGGATATCGAGATGCTCAAAGGGCTGGCAGACTTAGCCTCAGGTGCACTTGAGAACGCCCTTCTCCTGGCTGAAAGAAAAGATATAGAAGAAAATCTTCGACGCTCACAACGAATGCTCCAGCTTGTCATGGATTCGGTGCCGGCAAGAGTATTTTGGAAAGACCGAAATTCCGTTTATCTGGGATGCAATAAAATGCTCGCTAAGGATGCAGGATTCGATTCTCCTGAACAAATTATAGGCAAAAATGATTATGACCTTCCATGGGCAGAGCAAGCCGACCTCTACCGCAGCGATGACAAACAGGTAATAGAAACGGGAAAATCAAAACTAAACTATGAAGAACCTCAAACCACCAAAGACGGAAAAAAATTATGGCTTCAAACGAGCAAAATACCTCTAAAGAATCTCAAAGATGATATTATTGGTGTGCTTGGCACATATGAAGATATCACCAAACGCAAAATAGCCGAAAAAATGCGCGATGAACTAAACAAAGAACTTCAAGCTAAGAACAAAGAACTTGAGTCCATTTTGTTCGTCGCCTCACATGACCTACGATCGCCCTTAGTTAATATTCAAGGGTTTAGTCATGAATTAGCTAATGACTGTGCTTTAATACTGTCTGATATTAAAAAAAATAAAGAGCTTCTTAAGCAACTAAGCAGCAATGCACATCAAGCCTTGAACGATAGCATCCCTGAGGCCCTGGACTATATTTTGAACAGTACCGACAAAATGGACCTTCTGCTGGCAGGGTTATTACGTCTTTCAAGGCTTGGCAGCGCCGCTATTAAAACCAAAACCCTGAATATGAATATGATACTAAATGATGTCCTGCTAAATATGGAATATCAGATAAAAGAAACCGGAACAACCGTAAACATCGAAAATCTGCCTGACTGTGCCGGTGACACCAACCAAATTAACCAGGTTTTCTCTAATCTTCTGGATAATGCCGTCAAATACCTTGACGAGTCACGGGACGGTATGATAGATATATCAGGAAAAATTGAGGATGGTCAGAGTATCTATTGTATTGCCGACAATGGTGTGGGAATCGCATCTCGGCATCAGAATAAAATTTTTGAAATATTCCACCGCCTCGAACCAGAGGGCAAGACTGGCGAGGGACTTGGATTAACTATTGTAAGGCGGATTCTTGACAAACATAACGGCAAAATATGGATAGAATCGAAATCCGGAAAGGGAACTAAATTCTTTGTTTCACTACCAACCGCCTAATTGCCGATAGTACATAGAGAAGGAAAATAAATGAAAAAAACAGCTGTTATACTTATTGCCGAGGATAATCAGACAAACTTTGAGTTGATAACAAGGAATCTCCAACGGGCTGGCATTACAAATGAAGTGCAGCATCTTACTGATGGTCGCCAAACACTCGATTTTATCTTCGAAAATGTTAATGGTCCCGCACACCAGCATAACAAAGAATACATATTGCTCCTAAATACTGATATCACAAACGTCGATGGTACCGAGGTACTGAGAAAACTTAAGCAGGATAGTGAATTAAAAAAGATACCGGTCATTGCATTAACCAAAAATGATGACCCTTCCAAAATTGAACTATGTAATGACCTTGGATGCAGTATTTGTATCGTTCAGCCATCTGATAGTGAAAACTTTGCCGAAACCATCAAAAAAATCGGGCTGTTTCTTGCTGTAGTAGAACTGCCGCAAATTAATTCAAATGGACAAAATCAAGGACAAGCTTAATGAAAAAAAATGCTGTTATTCTTATCGCAGAAGACGACAGAGGACACTTTGAACTTGTCAAGAGGAACCTCTGGCTTAATTATGTCAATAATGAGATACTCCACTTCAAGGACGGACAGGATATTCTCGATTTCCTGTATCAAACCGGCTCAGGACCAAAAAGAGAAGATAGCGAAAGTTATATTTTACTGCTTGATATCCGCATGCCAAAGGTCGATGGACGAGAAGTCCTAAAGCAGATAAAAGAGGACCCTCAGCTCAGAAAAATCCCAGTGATAATGCTTACCACCACTTCCGAAGCCCAGGAAATTAATCAATGCTACGAAATGGGGTGCAGCTTCTATATGGTTAAGCCTGTCAACTACAACAAATTTATGGAAGCTGTCGAAAGCTTAGGGGTATTTTTATCACTGGAGGGAGTGCACGTCTCGCCGGTAAACAGTAACGCAAATTAACAAACCTTTTTTAATGTCAAATTAACACTGATAGCCCTTTTGCCTCGCTCACACGCCTAATATCAATTTCCAGTCTAAAAACAACAATTATCTCAGCTCCTTTTTATTTGCAGTGACACACTGTTGTCACAGGTAAAACAAAAAACAGACAAGGACCACTAAATAAATTTAGAATACATACAGGACACAAGGCATAAGTTCTACCTAAATAGTATTACTTTGTAAACATGGATAAGGCTGGCTTACATGGATGTGCCGAGAGAATATATAAAGCAAATAAAACAAATCATCCGGGACATGAGTTGTCGAAAAGACTTCAAGTGCTACACCTCTAACTTTGAATACATCTGCAAGGCAAAGGACTTGGGAATGGAAAACTTTCTTGAGTGCCACGAAAAAGAACCTAAATCCTGTGATTTTTCCTTTCCATTCGGCAAAGGCTTTTTCTGCAAGTGCCCGCTTAGATACTTCGTCGCAAAAAACCTTGAGTAAAATGAATAAAAACAATCTTCAGCTTTAGTAGACTATGCAACTCTACATCATAAAAGATATTTTTCTGTAATTGACCATCGAGAAGTTTTTTTTCTTAAGAGATGATTTTTAAATACCGATAGTGTTGTTGTTAAAATGAAACACAAAGTATCTGTCTAATGGGGGGACGTGTGGGGGCTCTGAGCGGTCAATCCAGTATTGTTGACTTCACCGTTATCCAGCCCGATATTGCTGGATACCCGTATCCACGGGCATACAATAAAAACTTGACTCGACGGAGCTCCCATCACGATTTTTAATAACAGCATTATGAAAATAACAGCATTTAACGGTAGCCCGTGGGGCCAGCAGGGACACACCCATATAATCACCCAGAATTTTCTGGCAGGAGCCTCCGGCGAAGGAGCAAAAGCCCAGATAATTCAGCTTATTGAAAAAAAAATAAAACCATGTAAAAATTGCGGCGCGTGCTTTTACAAAACTCCCGGAAAATGCGCTATCAAAGACGATATGGAAACTTTGATAAAAAAATTCATGGCTTCAGATGTCGTGCTTTTCGCCTCGCCTGTTTATCTCGAAAATGTCACCTCGCTTATGAAAACTTTCATAGAAAGACTGATGCCGATTCTCGAACCACATTATGAAATGGACGAAAACGGTGAATATCGACACCGCAAACGATTCGAGATTTACCCCGAAATCATGGTCATTTCCAGTTGCGCTATGCCCGAACAGGGCAATTTTCAGGTTCTCGAGCTATTTTTCAGACGACTGGCAAGAGCACTGCACACCAAACTTGTGGGCGAGATATATCGCAGCTACGCCGGGCTGCTGCTTCTGTGCAGAGAAGTGGTCCAATTCAGGCCTTTAGTCAAACAATACACCAACCTGCTTCATCTGGCAGGCTCGCAGTTCGCTCAAACCGGCAGGATAAGCCCCGAAATGCAGGTCAAACTCCATCAGCCTCTAATCGATCCCGACCAATACATCGAATACGCCAACAGCATGTGGGACAAAATTTTGCCAAAGCAAAAAACTCTTCAAATTACCAGATAGAACATTTTATGACCGATTCAGTATAGTTTCATAGTTAGTTTAATAAGAGTAGCCAAAATAGGAATCAAAGGAGACGGAAAATGATCAGCCAAAAAATGCAGGACGCCTTAAATAACCAGATTAACGCGGAACTCTACTCTGCATACTTGTACCTCTCGATGGAAGCTTATTTAAAATCGCTGAATCTGGCGGGCTTCGCAAACTGGATGAGGATACAAACACAGGAAGAACTCACGCACGCGACAAAACTCTACGACTTCGTAAATGAACGTGACAGCAGAGTCACTCTCACACAAATACAGGGGCCCCCGACCGAGTGGAAATCTCCGCTCGATGTACTTGAAGCTACCTACAAACATGAGCAAATGGTGACTTCTCGCATAAACGACCTTGTCAATCTGGCTATCGAGGAAAAGGACCATGCCTCAAATACTTTCCTGCAGTGGTTCGTAAACGAGCAGGTCGAAGAAGAGTCATCGGCTCTCGATATTGTACAGAAACTAAAATTAATTAAAGATGATGCCTCTGCTCTGTTTTTGATTGACCGTGAATTGGGACTTCGTGTCTTTACTCCTCCTGCTGAAGAAAAATAATGACAAAAGCCTGGTAATGCCGTTGCCGGAAATCGGAAAGGTGTCAAGGTGCACAAAACCATATTCTATTTAGCCTTTTCTGTTATTGCGGTGGTGACATTATTAGCAGGGCAGGGTGTCGCCATGGGGGAACAAAACATGACAACTGTCACTTCCAAACATAAACATTCCAATCGGCTCGTCAACGAGACAAGCCCTTATCTTCTCCAGCACGCTGACAACCCCGTTGACTGGTACCCATGGGGACCAGAAGCATTTGAAAAAGCAAAAAAAGAGGACAAGCCTATTTTCCTCTCGATCGGATATTCCACCTGTCACTGGTGCCATGTTATGGAGCATGAAAGCTTCGAAAATGAACAAATCGCTAAGATAATGAACGAGCATTTCATTTCCATCAAGGTCGACCGCGAGCAAAGGCCTGACATCGACGCGATTTACATGAACGCCGTCCAGATAATGACCGGCAGCGGCGGCTGGCCATTATCGGTATTTCTGACCCACGACGGAAAACCGTTCTACGGAGGTACATATTTCCCGCCGACAGAATCTTATGGCCGACCAGGATTCCCGCAACTTCTTTTGTCAATCTCAGAGATGTGGAAAAATGACAGAGAAAAACTGCTCGGCTCTGCCGATAGACTTAGCGATGCATTGGAATCGACATTAGCATCAGGCGGAAAAGAAAAAATCACACCGCTGGTGCTGGACAAGGCATTTGATGTTTTTCAACAAAGGTTCGATTCTTCTAACGGCGGATTTGGAGTCGCCCCAAAATTTCCGCAACCTTCAAATCTCTCCATGCTCCTCGTTTACTATCAGCGCAGCAAAAAACCCGAAGCTCTTAATATGGTCGAACAAACTCTCAACGCAATGGCCAACGGCGGTATCTACGACCAGCTTGGAGGCGGCTTCCATAGATACGCAACAGACACAAAATGGCTCGTCCCGCACTTCGAAAAAATGCTTTACGACCAGGCACTAATCAGCAAAGCCTATCTGCAGGCATATCAAATCACTAAGAAACAACAATACGCCAAAATCACACAGCAAATCTTCGATTACGTTCTAACACAAATGACAGATACCAAAGGCGGATTCTACAGCGCCGAAGACGCCGACAGTGAAGGAGAGGAAGGCACCTTTTACATCTGGACACCAAAACAAATTGAATCGGTCCTTGATAAAGAACAGGCGGAAATTTTTAAGGCCTATTATGGTGTTACTAAGCAAGGCAATTTTGAACACAATACAACCATACTTCATGTCGCTATGCCTATTGAGAAATTGCAAAAGAAGTTCAAAAAGGACCATAACACAATATCGAATATTCTCCAGGATGCCCGCTCCAAACTTTTCGAGCACCGCCAAAAAAGAATCAGACCACACCGCGACGACAAGGTCATAACCGCATGGAACGGCCTGATGATTTCATCGCTGGCTTACGGTGGAACTATTCTCCAACAGCCCAAATACATCGATGCCGCAGAAAAAGCCGCCAACTTCGTCATGAATAACCTATATAAGGACGGCCGGCTAATACGCTACTATCGCGACGGTCAGGCTGTCACGCCCGCGTTTCTCGATGACTACGCCTTTATGATAGCTGCCCTGCTGGACCTATACCAGGCCACATTTGACGCCAAATGGCTCGCAAAGGCAAAAGAACTCTCAAACCAGATGATTGACCTTTTCGCCGACAGCAAACATGGCGGATTCTTTCTTACCGGAAAAGACAGCGAAAAACTCATCGCACGAACCAAGCCCGATTACGACGGAGCTGTGCCATCCGGCAATTCCATCGCTGCTCTTGCATTGCTGAAAACCGGACGACTCACCACCGACACCAGCTTCACCGAATCCGCCGCAAAAGCTATTGAATCCGCATCAAAGCAATTACAAAAGAACCCAACCTATTCTGCCGCTATGCTTATCGCCTTAAACTTCTGGTTCGGACCAACACAGGAAATCGTAATTGCCGGCAGCGCAAAGGATGACAAGACTCAGGAAATGATAAAAACAGTGCGTGACAAATTCCTGCCTAATGCGGTCCTGCTCCTACACGAACCAGGAAAAGCGGGTGAACCAATCGAGAAAATCGCGCCCTTTGTAAAAAATCAGATTAGCCTTAAAGGCAAAGCAACAGCTTATGTATGTGAAAATTACGTGTGCAATAGGCCGGTAAATACAGTTGAAGAACTGGACAAATTAATTACCAAAATAACAACGCCAAAGTAGTTTAATATATTATCGCTGTCGCCTCTTCGATTCTCTTAATCACTTCCGACACATCAGATGGGTTCGATACCAAACCGTCAAAGCCTTTGCTCATCAATGCCGCAGCTTCCGAATCACTTAGATGATTACCGAGAGCCAGAATCTTAATCGTTTGCAACTCCTCATTTTCGCGGATACTTCTGCAAATCCCTTCGGCATCCACACGGTCGCTAAACAGACTTATCAACATTACATGAGGCGAAAACTTCAGAGCAACCATGCCCGTCTCAAACGTGTTCTGAACAACCTGAACTTCGTAATTATCATTGGCGCTCAAACCATCCGACAAAACCGAACTCTCCTCACTGTTGCTATCAACAATAAGAACACGCATCTGGCCGCTCTCAAGACCTGCCGCCGGTATCTTGTGCTCTTTCATAAATCGAAGTAATTCACTGCGAGGTATGCGACGGTCCTTGCTGCCCGGTATGCGGTAACCTTTGAGCTGACCGTTATCAAACCACTTTGAAACCGTACGAGGTGCTACGTTGCAAATCTTAGCAACATCGCCCGTCGTCAATACATTCTTTCCTTTAGCCATCTTTTCACCGTCCATTTATAGTCATATTCCGACTTACTTTTCGGCATTAAATCGCGCCTCATTAAGCACTAAACGCTATTTTCCTTTTTATTAGCAAATAACTCACCACCTGTATAACCATACGTCCCATAAGCACCGTTGGTTTTGGTCAAAGCCAAACTTCATCCAAAAATTAATCTCTGTTTCAGCCGCACACTCATACTTTAAAAATGTCTTTGATTTATCCGTAATAAACGCTAAAATCATATTCTTTAAAATCGCAACTTTGCAATAGGAGCATTTATGAAGGTATTTTTGTCGAGACCGGATATTACTGAAAAAGAAATACAGGCTGTCACCGACGTCCTAAGAACCCCCAATCTCGCACTTGGCCCAAAGATGGTCGAATTCGAGCAGAACATGGCCAAATACATCGGAACAAAGCATGCCGTCGCCGTCAACAGCGGCACCAGCGGATTATTTCTTTGCATGTCCGCGCTGAATATCGGCCCGGGAGACGAGGTCATTACAACACCATTTACATTCATTGCATCAGCTACAACTATCATGATGGTGGGCGCAAAACCGGTCTTTGTAGACATCGACCCTGTAAACCTCAATATCGACCCGGATAAAATCGAAGAAAAAATTACCGAAAAAACAAAAGCTATCCTGCCGGTTGAGGTCTTTGGAAACCCTACCGGTATCGACACGGTCTGCGAAATCGCCAAAAAACATAACCTCGCCATAGTCGAGGACAGCTGTGAAGCTTTAGGAGCCCAATTAAACGGCAAAAAAATCGGAACATTCGGAGATATGAGTACCTTCGCATTCTACCCGAACAAGCAAATCACTACCGGCGAGGGCGGCATGATTTTAACCGATTCGGACGACCTGGCCGATATGTGCGTGTCACTGCGAAATCAGGGAAGAGGAAAAGCAGGAACATGGCTCGCCCACGAAAGACTCGGATACAACTACAGACTAAGTGACATCAACTGTGCCATCGGTATCGTTCAGCTTTCGAGAATCGACGAAATAAAAGCAAAACGAAAACGAGCTGCTGGCTATTATCAGCAACTCTTAGCTGATGAAGATAGAATCATCTTGCCAACAGAACCTGAAAATTGCGACCTTAGCTGGTTCGTCTTCGTGGTTCGTCTCTTGGAAAAATACACCCCGCAACAGCGAAACGAAACCCTGGACTACATGAGAGAAAACGGTATTCAGGTAAGCAACTATTTCCCCCCTGTACACCTCCAGCCTTTCATCGCTGAGAAATTCGGCCACAAAGAAGGAGATTTCCCCATCACTGACACCGTCTGCCAAAGCACAATTGCCCTGCCGTTTTATAACGACCTGACAAAAGACGACGCCCAGATTGTCTGCGAAACCCTAAAGCGGGCACTCGACAATTTAGGCTAAATCCTGCCCTGCTTTGGAACATTTCTTCACGAAAAAAAATGCATTTTCTCCCCTTATCAATTTGGCATGTCCCTGTTTTTAACTTAGATTTTACATGAGGATAGGAAAATGGATCCGGCTGGGGGATGCCGATAACACGTTGCACTTACAGGGGATAAGAATACCATGGGTTGGAAAGCCAAATTTATTTTTATATTATTTGTGTATTTTGCAGGTTTTTCGACCGCTACTTACGTCGTAGGGCCAAAGCCTAAAGCTGACCCTTTTAAGGCAAGTACTAACAAGGCATTTAACTTTGAGGCTATTGTACATGAGTTCAATGGTAAGGATGAAAAATCGAAAAAATTAGCTCAGTCTTTTAATACAGGCTTACATAAAAGTTTCGGATTCTCGAAAGACGCCGCCATTAAAATGACTGATTTTATAAAGCAACAAATTGAACAAAGAAAAAAGGGCCAGACAGGTTTCAAGTAACTCTGGCTTCACCATATAATTGCTAATGTGTAGCGTATATGCGTTACCAAGGACGGGGGGGGACGTATATGCAACTGTAACCGGCCAGGGAGACTGCCACTCTCTGGTCGGATTTTTTTATAGAATCCATAAATTACGACTGCCCCAAAACTACTATCCAGCTATCCGCCAAATGCTCTTCGATTATCGAACGTGAGAGATTTACCCAGCTTTTACATTTCTCAAGAATAACACTGTCGCTGCTAACCGCTACGCGTTCACTTTTTATCAGTTCGGCATCAGGGTTCACTGACAGTCGAATATCCCAATCCCAATTATTTTCTCCCGCCAACTCACCAATCAATGTCTTCAGGCGCCCGCTGTTAGAAACCGGGCTGTCAAAAAACCACTGCACGTCATTCACCCGTTTTTCTTCCAAGAATTTCCCTATCAGCTCAACCGCCGGTATCGTCTCTGTCACTTTTCGATACGTGCCATGGATACTCGCCAGATCCCGAAAGCATCCGTCCCTGCCATGGAAAATCGCCCCGCCGCTCATCGCTGCTTCAATCGTTATCAAAAGATTATACCCATCGACAGCGATTGATTTGCCGGATATTTCCTCGATTCGGATTTGCCTCTTTTGCCTTACCGCCAGCTGCTCATCGCTGCACGCACCCCGCATCACAGCAAGCCGCTGTCTCTCGGTAAAAGAAAACCTATCACCTACAAGCTTTAACGCGCCTTTCTCGCCGTAACCCTTACCAAGCAATAGCGAATAGTCCGCAACCGCCGACCGCAAATCACTAACAACCTTCGCGGCAAAAAGCTTTTTGTCCGCAGGCCCGGGCCCTCTATGTACACGCTTGTCCGGCATAATTTATCCCCTATCAGCTCACGATTATAACAACACTATCGCCCCGCTCCAAAAGCATTTAATAAAAACAAATTGACATATATTCCCCCTGAGCCTACATTATCCCTTTGATTAAGGGAAAACAGATGCCAAGCCACAATTTAGCGTATTACAAAATAGATGACCTCGAAATCCTCGGCTATTCAATCGCCGGAGAAGAGACCGTCATCGCAATGCCCCAGCTTGACATCTGCTTCGACATAGGCAAAGCTCCAGACCAGATTATCTCGATACCAAACATACTCCTGACTCATGGCCACATGGACCACGCCGCTGGAATCGCATATTATCTATCACATAGAAACTTTTGCGGACAGACTCCCGGCACCATTATCGCACCGCAAAACCTACTCAGACCCATAAACCAAATCATCGACGCATGGGGCACACTTGACGGAAATAAAGTGCCTGCAAATCTTGTCGGCATAAAACCGGGTGACGAATACCAGATAAAACCCAATCTCTTCGCAAGAGCCTTCCCCACAAAACACACTAACGGCTCCGTCGGATATTGCGTCATCGAAAAACGGAAAAAAATAAAACCCGAATATGCAAATCTCAACGGCAAGCAAATCGTCGAGCTGAAAAAACAAGGCGTTGAAATCGACTATCCACTCGAACTGCCGATTGTGAGCTATCTCGGTGACACGCAATTCGTCGATTTCTCACAGCTAAATTATGTCGCCGAAAGTAAAATCCTAATCGCCGAATGCACCTTTTACGAAGACGAGCACACCACCCGCGCCCAAGCGGGAAGACACATGCACATTAACGAGTTCGCTAAGCTCCTCGAAAGTATGCGAAACGAATATATCATTATCACTCACACCACCCAGCGTACACCTATGAACCAAATCAAAAAAATGCTCAAAGAGGCATTGGCGAAAGAAACTTTTAACAAAATTATATTGCTCATGGGGAAAAAACGAAAATACAACTTCTGATACACCCCGCGACTGAAAAAATTATTACTTTGCTTCTCTGGACTCGCTTAGGCAAAGCTCGACAAGCTCATCTATCACAGCTGTTCCGGCGCACATTACCTTATCGGCACCTCCCCAGTAAAGCTTCAATGTCCCGTCATCTTCGGCTACCGCTCCGCATGTAAAGACGACATTATGCACATACCCGACAACTTCCCACGGGTCCTCTGGCTGCAATATCCACCTGTCACCAACTCCCAAAATCACTTCCGGCTCATCCAGCTTATGCAAAGCTACCCCCAAACGATAAACACAGCCGTCCATCGTCGGAAAAACTCCGTGATAAATACTAAGCCAACCCTTCTCGGTCTTTATAGGCACCGCACCAGGACCAATCTTCATCTCGTCCCAGTGATATGCAACCGGTTTCATAACAAGCTTCGAGTCACCCCAGTAACGCAAATCCTCTGAGAAACTTATCCATATCGACCACGGACTAATGTCACTATGAGGCCGGTCAAGTTTTACATACCTGCCATTTATCTTCTCCGGAAAAATCACCGTATTACGATAGTCAGCCTGGGTAATAAATGTCACACGCTCAACCGACTGAAAATCCGTCGTCTTAGCTAAACCTATCCGAACGCCATACTTTGAATAAGCACTGTAAGTTATATAGTAGGCCCCATCCAACGCCGTTATACGCGGGTCCTCCACCCCATATTCTTCATATTCACTAAAGACCGGCTCTTTGCTCGGCACTATAAAAGGCTCATCCCTCGCCGTAAACTTAAAACCATCCTCACTTTCAGCAATACCGATTATTGACCGGCCTGTATCAAGATGCGAGCGAAACAGCATAATATACCTGCCGTCAAATTTCGTTACTCCTGCGTTATGAACCGTCTCGACTTTATACGGAATATCATCCTTAGTAAGAATTGGATTACCCTCATAGCGAGTGACAAATTCCTTTTTCATTTTTCGCTTTCCCTTTTAAATATCTCTTCATAAACTTTTTCGTAACCTCGAACCATACAGTCAATCGAAAAATTAGCCTCTACATGCTCGCGGCATTTCTTTCGCTCGATTGTACCAATTTTGCCGACAGATTCTACTGCCTGCGCAACATTTTTTACCAAAAAACCCGTCTGCCCATCAGCGACGACCTCTCGACATGAACCCAAATCCATCGCAATTACCGGCACACCCGCCGCCATCGATTCTGCCATCACTAAACCAAACCTCTCCGGAATAGTATTTAGATGCAGCACCGCACAAGCCTGTTTCAACAATTCGTCACGCTGCTTGGGATTGACAGGCCCAATAAACTTGATCGAAGTATCATTTATGTAAGGGCCAACCTTATCATCGAAGTAATCCTGGTCCTGAATAATACCGGCGATTATCAAATCAACCCCGGATTCTTTCGCAACCTCAATCGCTAAATGCGTCCCCTTGTCAGGATGTATCCTGCCGTAATGCACCAGCTTGTCACCACCCGTCTCACTAAACGTTATATTCGACAGGTCAATACCATTATAAACCGTCGCCACATAAGGCAACTCGGCGTCCCTGTCAGAGTCACTTATCGAAACATAATAAGTGTCCTTGTAACTGCGATAAACCCGCAAAATGTCCGGCTCAGAAAAACCGTGAATCGTTGTCAGCATGGGAGTTTTTATCAATCGGGAAAATGTTAAGGGCCAAAAATCATAATTGCTGTGAATCAAATCGAACTCATCCGCACGTTCCATAATCTTAGAGATATGCAAACACTCGGAAACTTTTGGGTTTTGCGACGGGTCCTCCTCGTAACCTTTTTCAATACAAGCTTCAAGCTTGGCATTGGTAATCGAATCTCTTGTCGCAAATAATGTCACGTTCTTAAAGCCCCGCGACACCAGCCCTTCGGTTATATTACTCGCTACCGTCTCCCATGCGCCATATTCCTTCGGAGGCGTCCGCCATGCCACCGGCGACAAAATCGCTATGCGTTTACTTTTAAGGTCCATCCCCATCTTATCGAGTCTTTATATAATTCCATTTCCTTACAGAATCATTTCTTACAGTAGTCTATAAGTCTGGCTATCTCACTGCGAAGGTCCTTGCGGCTAACAATCATATCTATAAATCCGTGCTCAACAAGAAACTCTGCCCGCTGAAACCCTTCAGGAAGTTCAACTTTGATTGTCTCTGCTATCGTACGCGGGCCCGCAAAACCTATTAACGCTCCCGGTTCTGCTATCGTGACATCACCCAACATAGCAAAACTCGCTGTCACTCCGCCAGTCGTCGGGTCGGTCAACACTGATATAAATAACCCGCCCTGCTCGTCGTATTTGGCAAGCACCGCCGATGTCTTTGCCATCTGACCAAGCGAGATAACACCTTCATGCATCCGCGCCCCGCCTGAACAGCATATTACTACTAACGGCAGTTTCTCCGCCATTGCCAATTCAACCGACCGACAAAATTTCTCGCCGACAACCGAACCCATCGAACCCATCAAAAAATTCGGCTCCATCGCACTAAGTACAATACCTCTGCCCTTGATAAAAGCCTTGCCGATACGTATCGCTTCTTTGGCACCGCTTTTTTTCTCATCAGCTTTCAATCGCTTCTTGTAAGTTGTATCTCTGAATTTAAATTCAAGCCTGTCTTCGGTCGTTAACTCAGAAGACACTTCCTCAAAGGACCCCTCATCGACCAGCTGCTTGATACGAACATCAGCACTGATGCGAAAATGACAATTACACTCGGGGCAAACGTTGGAGTTCTCCTCAACATTTTTTCTATAGAGCATGTGCTCGCAGCCCGAACAGCGAACCCACAACCCCTCAGGCAAATCGAGCCGGGGCTTTAACGAAAATCCATTCCATGTCTTTTTGGTTTTCTTGCTCATTACCTATACCACTTCCACAATCAAGTCATGGGACTCTACCAAAAAACCGAAAAATTCGCCAGTAAATTAACCTGCCGCTTCAAGAATGGCCTTTATCGCTGCTGCGCGGTCCGGATTGGAAAATACCGCGTTACCGGCGACTAATGTATCTGCGCCCAACGAAGTGACAAGCCCGGCGGTTTCTACGCTTATTCCCCCATCAACCTGCACTCTAATATCGGGCCCGACAAGTTTGCGTATCTCGCCGATTTTTTCCGCAGCTTCGCCAATAAACTTCTGACCGCTAAAGCCAGGATGTACCGTCATTACCAAAACCATATCGCAAAGTGACGCGACTTTCTCAATAGCTGAAACTTTAGTATCCGGATTCAGTGTTATACCCGCCCCGCATCCGAGTTCATGTATCTGCTCGATTACCTTTTCAGGTTCATCTGTCGCTTCAATATGAAACGTGATAACATCAGCGCCCGCCTTGACAAAACTCTCTACATACTTAGCAGGCTCTGAAATCATCAAGTGACAATCAAAACATAATTTACTCACCCCGCGAATCTTGGCAACAACCGGCGGACCCATCGTTATATTAGGTACAAAGTGACCATCCATCACATCTATATGAGCTATCTTCACACCCGCTGATTCCAGCACAGACAACTCTTCACCAAGCCTCGCAAAATCCGCGCTTAATATAGATGGTGCTATCTCAATTGTCCCTGCCTTGGGCAACTTCATTCTTCTAACCCCTGTTTTGTTTTCTACTTGTCATCAAGTATCGCGAGACACTTGAACTTTTTACCTTCCAAAAATTCCAGCGACGCTCCGCCGCCAGTGGAAATATGACTTATCTTATCTTCAAGACCAAGCTTCTTAACCGCACTTGCACTGTCACCACCGCCTACCACACTGCGACCGCCCTGCTCGGTAGCTTTGGCTACTGCTAGCGCAACTGCTTTGGTGCCCTCATCAAAAGGCTCAAGCTCAAAAGCACCCATCGGGCCGTTCCAGACTATTGTTTTCGCCCCTTCGAGCTTCTCTACGAAAAGCTTTCTCGTCTCAGGACCAATGTCGAACCCTTCCCAGCCATCTTCAATGTCACCGGTGACAACTTTGTTTTCGGCGCCAGCTTTAAACTCTTTAGCAATAACAGTATCAACTGGCAAAACTATCTCACAACCTGCCTCTTTCGCATGCTCAAGAAGTTCAGTAGCATTATCAAGAAAATCATCTTCGCAAAGGCTCTTGCCAATCTTCTGCCCGTTGGCCTTAAAAAACGTATAAGCCATCGCCCCGCCAATCAAAATTATATCAACCTTAGCGATAAGATTTTCAATCACCTTTAATTTATCCGAAACCTTCGCGCCGCCCAATATCGCAACAAAAGGTTTTTTAGGATTATTTACCGTCCCGCCAAGAAATTTCAGCTCCTTGCCAATTAGAAAACCTATCGCACGCTCTTTGCCCTCCATCAGCAAAGGCACCGTATACATCGACGCATTGTCACGATGCGCCGTCCCAAAAGCATCATCAACATACGCATCCGCCAATGCCCCTATCTGCCTGGCAAAATCATCTTTCGCCTCGCGAAGCTGAGTGTCCTCCTTAGCAGCTTTGTCCTTGATTGTCTCTTCCTTGTGAAAACGAAGGTTCTCAAGAAGCATTACATCCCCGGCTTTCAAACCCGCCGCCTTTGCCACTACTTCCTCACCAATACAGTCATCTGCAAAAATAATCTCCTTATCCAAAAGCTCACCCAATCGTTTCGCCACCGGAGCAAGACTAAGCTTATCATCTCTCCTGCCCTTGGGCCTGCCGAGATGACTCATCAATATCACAGCCCCGCCATCGTCAAGAAGCTTATTTATCGTTGGCAACACCTTAACTATACGGTCATCGCTGGTAATATTGCAACCGTCGTCAAGCGGTACGTTAAAATCACAACGCACCAAAACCTTCTTACCGCTCACGTTGATATCTGCAACAGTTCTCTTAGCCATACTCTTTCACCTCTTCTTAAAATCAGTATCAAAAAAAAATCGGGCCTGCTCTTTTTACGAACAGGCCCGTTAAAAACCATATTACATCTTAGAAAGCTTTTCCATAATATCAACAGTGCGGTTTGAATAGCCCCATTCGTTGTCGTACCAGCTGACAATCTTTACCGTCTTGCCAAGGACCATCGTGCAAAGTGAATCGAAAATACTCGATGCAGGATTGCCAATAATGTCACTACTTACGATTGGCTCATCGGTATAAGCTAAAATACCTTTAAGAGCGCCTTCCGATGCCGACTTGATAGCTGCATTAACCTCGTCAACTGTCGCTTCCTTGCCGAGTTCAGCAACCAGATCAACACAACTGCCGTTCGCTACCGGAACCCTAAGTGCGAATCCGTCTAACTTGCCGTTAAGCTCAGGAATAACTTTGCCAACAGCTTTAGCGGCACCTGTAGTTGTCGGAATAATATTCATAGCTGCCGCACGGCTTCGACGCATATCAGTATGAATCATGTCCGCTACATTCTGGTCATTAGTGTAAGCGTGAACCGTTGTCATAAAACCCTTTACCAAACCAAAGGTATCATTCAAAACCTTAGCAACCGGTGCAAGACAATTCGTCGTACAGCTTGCATTTGAAACGCAATTCTTGTCAGCTGTCAATGTATCATCGTTAACACCCAAAACTATTGTCGCATCAATATCATCCTTCGCAGGAACCGTCAGGACAACCTTCTTTGCCCCTGCCTTGATGTGGTCGCCATAACCGCCCTTAGCTGATTCCTTCTCACGGAAAATACCAGTCGATTCAACAACAATATCAACACCCATATCTTTCCAAGGCAACTCCGCAGGATTACGAACAGCCAAAACCTTGATGCTCTTGCCGTTGATAACAAGCTCATCGCCCTTGACTTCAACGCTGCCGTCCCAATTGCCCATTATCGTATCATACTTGAATAGATGAGCCAGACTCTTGGCATCTGCCAGGTCATTGATCGCTACCAATTCCAGTTCGCCGCCTCTGCTAAGCAGGATCCTTGCCACTGCTCTGCCGATTCGCCCAAAACCATTTATTCCAACCTTTGTCGCCATCTAAATTCTCCTTCTTACTCTAAAATAAGGGTTTCTAAATCGAATTAACTATCCCAACTACGAATGAACCGAAAAGTCTAACACATCCGCTCATGCTCTACAAGAAATTATTAAACAATTAACCTAAACCTCGCTTTTCCGCCCCAAAAACCGCAATTCCAGGACTTTTTCCGTCCCCTGCCCCACCTTTGTCAATTCACTCACCCGCACCGGGCAAACCCAGATTATTTTTTCGCTGTCACATACCACCACCGTTTTTCTCCGCAACTCCTGCCCTACCCGCTGAGCGGTCAAAAACTTACCGACCTTCTTCTCAGCCTCAAAACCAAACGGCACAAACCTGTCACCATCTTCTCTGCCACGAACCTCCAAAGGCAATTTCAATTTAGCTAAATCAAACCACTCAACAAAATTTGTTTTTTGCGATTTGAATTTTTCAATATCACTTTCTTTTCCATCCAAAATACTCGCTTCAATCAAACACTCCCCAAATCCCGTTCGACCAGGAACCTCAATTGTCACGCTCTCGCATTTCACACTCTTTGGCTGCCCACCTTTAGAAAAAACAAGCTCGCCGTATGCGTATTCAGCGACAAACCCGCCCGGCAACTCAATCTTCTTACCGCTCTTACCTTTTTTCGCCAATGCCAACACCATCTCATAATGCTCCTGCGTAATGTCCCTCTCACCGCACTTTAAAAACTCCAGACTGCGCCTAATCAACTCAACCTGCACCGCCGGATGCTGATTCGCAACCAACTCAAATTTCAGCTTCACCCTATCGGATTGACAGTCAGCCGCCCGGCCCCAGATATCTTCCACGCATCGGCAAACCAAACTGTAAAACCCCCGCGCAGACCGTGACAATTCTAACAATTGCTTTTCAAGCGGGGTGTCACTTTCCTTTTGCATCTGCGGCAGCAATTTATGACGAATAAAATTACGCTTGTAACTATAATCTTTATTTGTCCTGTCCTCTCGCCACCCAAGCCCCTGCTCATTCAAATACTCAATAATTTCACTTCGGCTAACTTCAAGTATAGGCCGAACAAATCTGATACCATCCACCGCTTCTCTTACAGGCCAAATGCCCCCCAATCCGCGAATCCCCGTCCCGCGAACAAATCGATGAACAACAGTCTCTGCATTGTCACCGCCATGATGCGCAGTCGCGATAACTTTGCAATCATTGCCTTTGGCGATATCAAGCAAACCTGCAATCCTAAGCTGCCGACCTGCTGTCTCAATCGACAACTTATTCTCCTCTGAAAACCTGCGAACATCAAAACTTCTCACCACTACCTCGACACCAAGCTTGCCTCCCAACTCAACAACAAATCTTTCATCGCCGTCACTTTCGACGCCTCTTAACTGATGATTAAAATGCACCGCAAGCAACTCCCCATTGAAAACCCCCTTCATTTTGAGCCTGCACATCACATGCAATAACGCCGTAGAATCAGCCCCGCCCGATACCGCAAGCAAAACCTTTTCGTCCAATCCAAAAAGCTCTTCGGATTTGATAAAGCTTAACACCTTTTTTTCAAATTCAAGTGTCATCTGCAAATAAAAAACGGGCCTGACCTAAATGCCAGACCCGAATACTCTCCATAATGAAATACTAAATTAATCAGACAACTACTCCAAAGTTTCATGGCTTTGAGTCATCATACTGATTCGTTCCTTCGCAAAATCAACATAACGCTGACCCAATGCTCCGCGGTCAACTATATCCTGATAAAGCTCCAACGCCTCACTACGACGTGACAGGTATTGGTCCAGAATAAATGCCGCCCGGAACTTGGCAGGATTTTCAGTCTCAGGGTCCCACTGATACGCCCGTTGATAATACAATACCGCTATCGTATAGTCCTTGAAATACTCACATATCCCACCGGCACGAAAAGCACAATCATCTATCTTATCACTCGTTGGATACTCACGTATGAACCCGTTATACTTAGCCAATGCCTGACGCAAAAGATCCTCGTTATAAATAACTAAAAGCGCCTTGGCTTGATTTTCAATCTTAACAATATCAAGATATTTATAAGTCGCCAACTCTATCGATTCGTTCGCCCGCAAATCCGGTCCTGCCACTATCGCGTCGATTATATAATTATATCGAATCACCTTATCGAAACTCGCCAGCTCATTCATTGTCCAGCCAAGCTTCATACTGTTGCCCGCATTTTCATAATGAGCCATCAACGATTCAAGAACCTGACGATATTCTCTGCGACTAACCACAACCTGCTCTACCAAATCTGCTTCACTGCTTTTGATCACACTCACCTCGACCGGTGCGATTTTAAGCTGAGACGCCCCGCTGTCGATGTTGTAACACCCGCTTAATACTAAAGCTGATACGATGAGAAGCGATGCCAGAATCATCCTTGCCATTTTAAATCTCCTTTTAATTTTTGCCCCTGTTCAGAATGTAAGTTAAACCCATTGCCCCGCCCAGTCAAGAACAAACTAAACAAAAAAATCACCTGTCCTGAGCGTAGCCGAAGGGCCCTTTTAGCCCGCCAGCTGCCGCCCCAACCCCGGCCCCTCGAATTATTCTATTTCCAAAAGCCTTTTCGCTATTTTCTCCGCTGCCCCTTTGCCGGCAACTAACTTACACGCCTCCGCCATCTCCGCCCGCCTATCACCATCCTTCAATAAGGCCTCCAACTCTTCCCAGAGCCATTCCCGCCTCTCTTTCTCATCCGGCAAATCATCCACCACTACCGCCGCACCGGCCTCTACCAGCTTCTCAGCGTTAAAATACTGCTGCCTGTCCTTGTGATGAGGATAAGGCATACATATACTCGCCACGCCCGCCGCCGCATATTCTGCTACACTACCGGCACCGCTTCTGCCTATTACCAAATCCGCACCCGCCAAAAGTGACGCCATATCATCATAATAATCCAGCACCGCTGCACCAATTTTCGCGTCGCTGTATCGAGCCTTAACATCATCAAAATTATTTTCACCAGTTATATGCACAATCTGCCACTGCCCCGCATAACCATCCAACTCACCCAATAGCGAACACACCGTCTCATTAATACTTACCGACCCGCTCGAAGCCCCGGTAACAACCAATGTCTTTTTGTCACTGTCAAGTCCAAGCTCATCCTTAGCTTTATTCCCATCAGCCTGAGCAAAACCATCTCTAAGAGGAAAGCCTAACACATTAACTTTCACACCGCTGCGATTAAAGTATTGCTCGCTCTCGGCGAATTGAACAAAAACCTCATCCGCCCATCGCTTTATTAATCTGTTCGCCCTGCCCGGCCTGACATCAACATTCAACAACTTAACCTCGGCGCCCAACTTGTGCCCAACCAGACAAACCGGTGCCGCAACATATCCGCCTACACCAATCACAACCGCATTGTCACTTGCTGCTATCTTCTCCTTTGCAAGCTTACAGCTTTTCAAAAATAAGCCGTAAAACTTAAACAACTTATCAGGACGAAACGAAAAACCAACCGCAGGAAGCAATGTATAATCAAAATTCGTCCCGGAAAGAATTTTACTGTCAATAACCCGCGTGCTTACAAAAAAATGAATCTTAGCTTCAGGCTCTAACTTAACTATCTGTTCAGCAATCGCTATCGCTGGATAAATATGTCCGCCCGTCCCCCCGCCTGCAAAGAAATAACTTTTGCTACTCATACAATCTCTCCGTCAAATCCTGCTTATCTGTCTGCCTGGCAATATTAACCAGCACGCCAACTGCCGCTGCGCTTAAAAGCATACTCGTTCCGCCTGCACTTACAAACGGCAACGGTATCCCTTTCGTCGGCAGCACCACTGTCACCACGCCGATATTTATCGCTGCCTGAATCCCTATTGACAAAACAATACCAGCTGCTAACAGCTTACCAAATTTGTCCTCGCATCGCGAAACAACCATCATACCAAGCCAAACAAAACAAATAAACAAAACTATCACAGTGCACGTCCCAACAAATCCAAGCTCTTCACCAACTATCGCAAAAATAAAATCCGTCGTATCTTCGGGCAGGTGACCATACTTGCTTATCCCGCCGCCCAAACCCTTACCCAAAAATCCGCCAGAACCTAATGCTACCAAGGACTGACTCGCCTGGTAAGATGACGAACCCGCCCAACTCTCAGGGTCCAAAAACGCCCTGATACGTTGAATACGGGTCGGTGACTTGAGTATCGCCGCCAAAAATGCCAAAAACGCAAATGGCATCGGAGTTAATATGTGCCAAAACTTCACGCCCCCTATCAAAAGCACTAAAAATGAAAGCAATGCCACAAAACCTGCCGTCCCAAAATCCTCGATTATTATCAGCCCAGCCACCAAGCCGACCAAGGCACATACCGGAGCAAACCGCTTCCAGTACAACCTCAAAGTGTATTTGAATTTTACACAAAAGCCCGCCAAAAAAATTATCGTCACCCACTTCGCAAGCTCCGAAGGCTGAAAACTTATCCGCGCAGGACCAACGGCAATACGTATCCAACGTCTCGCCCGATTTATCTCCGTACCAATACCAGGTATCAAAACCGCTATCAAAAGTAATACGCTGAAGATAAGCAGATAAACCACAGGCGATTTCCAAAAACTCTCACCGATTCTCAATCTCCGATAATCTATCAGCGACACAAAATATAAAATCAGCACCGCCAACGGAAAAAATAATATCTGACGCAAGCCAGGATATTCATAAAACCTGTGAAACTCAATGTCTCTGCTGATATTGGCGCTGGCGGAAAAAACAAAAACCGTCCCCAATGACATCAAAACAACTACGACCATGACCAAAGACTCTGATGACAAGTTGTTTTTTACCGATTTCAATATAACTCACATAACATAATAGGAAATTAGAAAAATGATTATTGCTTTAAATGTATTTTCGGCTCATAACCGCAAATTTCAAGAGGAAATTAATAATGCTCAGTGCCCGCCCCCATGAGTGAAAAACTGCATATCACTCAACCGTAACACTTTTGGCAAGATTTCGAGGCTTATCGACGTCATGACCACGCAAAACCGCCGCATGATAAGCCAACAGCTGAAGCGGAACTACCGTCAGCATAGGCTGCAGCGCCTCTGGAGCATCAGGGACTGTTATCAAATGGTCGGCATACGGCTTTACTTTATCATCACCTTCGGTCGCTACAACTATCGTCTTGCCCCCGCGGGCACGAACCTCTGAGATGTTACCCATTATTTTTTCATACTGCGGGCCTGCCGTTGCGATAAATACTACAGGCATTTCATCTGAAAGCAATGCTATAGGACCGTGCTTCATCTCAGCCGCCGGAAGACCCTCTGCGTGAATATAACTTATCTCTTTAAGCTTTAAAGCACCTTCCAATGCTACTGGATAATTAAAACCGCGGCCTAAAAATAGCCAGTTCTCCTTGGTAATATTAGCTGAGGCTATTTCCTTGATATGCTCCGACTGTTGAAGGATACTAGATATCTTATCCGGTATTTTGGCAAATTCTGATATGTACATCTTCGCTTCGTCACTGCTTATCTGTTTGCGCCTGCCAAGCTCTATCGCAAGCATCGTCAAAACCGCAACCTGACCCATAAACGCCTTCGTACTGGCAACACCTATCTCAGGACCAACATGAAGATAAATACCGCCATCTGTTTCACGGGCTATTGTAGAACCTACTACATTAACCAGACCAATAACCGTTGCGCCTTTTTCCTTGGCTTCGCCTATCGCCGCTATTGTATCAAGAGTCTCACCTGACTGGCTTATTGCTATTACAAATGTTCCCTCATCGATAATCGGGTTGCGATACCGAAACTCACTGGCATATTCTACCTCCGTGGGTACACGAAGAAGCTTCTCAAACAAAAATTCACCTATCAAACCAGCATGAAACGCTGTCCCGCAGGCTGTCAGTATAAGACGTTTCATTCCCGCCATATCATGCAGATATTTGTCCATACCACCAAGTTTGATCTTGTCGTTTTGCTTATCAAGGCGGCCTCCCATACACATTGTCAACGCCTTGGGCTGCTCGAATATCTCTTTGAGCATCATACACTCAAAACCGTCAAGTTCTATCTCGGCAAGTGATATCTCTATTTCCTGCAAATCTTTAGTTACTTCAACATTATCAACTGTCTTCGTACTAAACTGTTCACTGCTAATTGTTACCATCTCATTGTCAGATAGATAAATCGCCTGTTTCGTATGCTCCACTATCGCCGCTGCATCAGATGCTAATATATATTCGTTCTCACCAACTCCCAAAATCAAAGGACTTCCCTTCTTGGCGCCAATCAGAATATCAGGATAGTCCGCACAAAGAATCGCAAGACCATAAGTACCTTGCAATTCATGAAGCGCTCTTTGAACCGACCACTCAAATTTATTTTGCCCGTCTGTCTGCTTCTTCCATTTGCCGTCGTCACCTTCAGTGTAAAAATAACCAATCAAATTCGCTATGACCTCGGTATCTGTATCTGTAGAAAATGTCACTCCCTTATCTCGAAGCCAGATTTTAAGTGTATCAAAGTTTTCAACAATGCCGTTATGAACAACCGCTATCTTACCTGTATAGTCCAGATGAGGATGAGCATTCGTCGTATTAGGCTTACCATGAGTCGCCCACCGCGTATGGCCAATGCCAATCGTATCGCTCTTATTAGGCTCCTCTAATATCCCTTCTAAAACCTTTATCCTCCCGCCTTTCTTCGTGACATGTATCACCCCGTCTCTCAGCAACGCAACGCCCGCAGAATCATACCCCCGATATTCAAGACGCTTCAAACCTTCCAACAAAATAGGCTGAGCCGTTTTCTTACCTAAATAAGCCACTATTCCGCACATCTATTTTTCCTTGAATATTCACAATTCATTGAAAAAGCTTCCTCGACAAAAAGCTCAAACAGCATAATGAAACAACAACAAATCTAACCGAAAACAAATTTCAGATGCATTATTATAGGGCAATCCACCCAATTTGACAAATCAATTTCACCCAATTGCTAAATTCTTTATTGCATAGAACTTACAAAAATATTACCATTTAGCCCATGATAGTTGTTATTGATTATAAAGCGGGAAATCTTACCAGTGTCAAGCTGGCATTCGAGCATATCGGCCAAGATGTGGTTATAACCGATAAGCCCGAAATTATTGTCAAAGCCCAGCGGGTCGTTTTTCCAGGCGTTGGGGCTGCCAATTCGGCCATGGATAACCTGCGAAATCTCGGGATACGCGATGCTATCGTAGAAGTGGTCGAAAAAGGTGTCCCGTTTTTAGGTATTTGTATTGGGATGCAGCTTCTCTTTGATTACAGCGAAGAAAACAACGGTACCGACTGCCTTGGCATAATACCTGGCAACGTGAAAAAATTTAAAACTGATGATCAATTTTGTAAGATCCCGCAGATGGGATGGAACGCTGTGAACTTCGCCAGGAAGCATCCGGTATTTGAATCCATTGAAGATAAGAGCGAATTCTATTTCGTGCACAGTTTTTATCCGAGCCCGGCAAAAAATGAAAACATCATAGGACAAACCGATTACGCTGATGTCACATTCGCCAGTGCCGCTGGACATGACAATATCATAGCAACACAATTTCACCCGGAAAAATCCGGCGATATAGGATTAAAGCTGCTTGAAAATTTCTGTAAATGGGGTGGCAAATGTTGACAAAAAGGATCATCCCGTGCCTCGACGTGCATGATAAAAAAGTTACCAAGGGCGTTCAGTTTCAAAACAACGTTGTACTTGGCGACCCCGTCGAGATGGCGGTTCGTTACAGCGACGGCGGATGCGATGAATTGGTATTTTATGACATCACCGCTTCGGCTCATAACCGCCCCATCGACATAGAGATGGTCAAAGATGTCGCAAAGGCTGTCCATATCCCATTTGCCGTTGGCGGCGGAATAAAGGGGCTCGAAGATATGAGAGCCGTTCTATTAGCAGGAGCAGAAAAAGTATCCGTTAATTCACTCGCTGTAAAAGAGCCCAATATCATTGCACAGGGAGCCAAGGAATTCGGTTCGCAATGTATAGTACTTGGGATAGATCCGGTCAAAACCCAGGACATTGAAAAATTTCCAAGCGGCTACGAAATTACCACCAGAGGGTTTAGACAAAGAACAGGAATCGATTGTCTCCAATGGGTCAAAAAGGCCGCAGACCTTGGTGTCGGCGAGATCGTTGTAAACAGTGTCGATGCTGACGGCATGCGGACAGGCTATAACATAGAACTGACGAAAATGGTCGCAGAAAACGTTTCGATACCAGTAGTCGCCTCCGGAGGCGCAGGGGTGCCTGCGCATTTAACCGAGGTATTCAAGGTCGCACATGCCGATGCCGCGATTATCGCAAGCATGATACACACCGAAGAATATTCTATCAGGCAGATAAAAGACGAACTTATCCGCGACGGAATACCCATAAGACAAAAATGGTAATCTTATAACACACTTCGCAAACTCACCACAAACGTCTTTCTTCGATTTTTGAATTTTAATATTTATCTTCCACTCTGTGTACTCTGTGGCTAAAATTCTTTTCCGCAATACGAATTAGATTTTTTCAAAACTAAACCTGTGGCCGCTGGCGTCGATGGAAACGCCGACGCTGTATTCCTGGCATCAATAACGCACTTCGCAAACTGCGCCACCGGGCATGCCCAGGGCACTTGCCGCAACGGTTTCTTTGAAACCGACCTTACCTCTGCTATTCGCAGAGACAAGGATTTTGCATTCAACCACGGGTAAATCCGTGGTTTCCTGTAAGGAAGAATGAAGCAATACCTAAAAGATAAAGCCATACCAGTAAATCTATAGACCCCCCATCAGAGCCCAAGCGATAGCGCAGGGTGCCTCCCCATTTGTCATTCCTAACTTGATTAGGAATCCATAAATATTTAGCCCCCAAGTTTACCTTGGGGGTTGTTTTCATGTCTCTCCCGTCATCTTGCCTGTCCTACGTAGCTTTACGCGAAGGAGGGGCATAACCGCCGCAAAAGAGTCACTCAAAAAGTGACTTTTTTTGATGTTTTTTGTAACCCCAGTAACACTAATAAGTTAAACACCTGTTTGTGGTAAAAAAATATCTCTTTTTTCTTGACCTTTTGCCATATTTTTGGTATTCTTCTAATATAGGATATAGTGAGGGGGCAACTCGTAAACGGAGGTCAAAATGAGAAAGTTATTTTTTATCTCAGTTTTTTTTGCCTGGCTTCTCATCTGTCCCTTTGTCTCACCGGCCCAAGCTGAGACAGTCTATTTCCTTGTGGCCGAAATATCTCCTTTTTACAACGACTCTTATGTGCTGCCTCTAAGTAATACCGCAGATATCGCGCACGCAAGGGACCTGATCGGATATGGAACTAGCGCAGGCAATGCCATCGTTGTTGCCACGACCGAATATTCAAACCCCGATGGCCTGAACCGTAACTACGTCCTACCGATGCTGCCTGCATGGTCATGGCGTATACAGAATTTTCTTGGTTTTGCAGACTTTACAATAGAAATTCTGGACGGCACGCCTACAGACGTTGAAAATAGTCTTATGGGCACCATTGGTTTCTGGTCATATACCGTTGTGGCAGAGTTGGGAACGGACCTCGAGCCATGGAATTGCAATTTGAGTGCAGAGGGGATTATCGATTTTGATGACTTGAACATGCTCGTCGGACAATGGCAGCAAAATCTACTATGGGGACCCGATATTGATGGCAGCAATAAGGTAGGCCTTGGAGACTTTAACATAATCGCGAATCATTGGACGGATTGTCTCGGTATTCCTTCATGGGCAAGCTACCCAAAGCCAACCGACACAGCCACCGGTGCAGGACTACACATTCTCCTTAAATGGGCAGCTGCACCGGATGCGGTATCTCATGACCTGTTTTTCGGGACCGATGAGGCTGAGGTGACTGATGCTGATACCAACGACGCGAATGTCTATATGGGCAACTATACTTTGTCTCAGTGGGATACAGACATCTATGATTCAAATGGACTTGAATATGTAGCGAGTTATTACTGGCGAGTTGATGAGAGAACACCCTGCGAGATAGCCAAGGGCGACACCTGGAGTTTTACCACGATGCCAGAGCCGAGCGCTGCCCCAGTTGCATGGTGGAAATTCGACGAGGGTAATGATGTCAATGTGATCGATTCTGCCGGTAACAACGACGGAATTTTGCGGGGCGGTACGACGTGGGTTACCGGAAAAGTTGGGCCGAATGCCTTGCAATTCGATGGCAGTAACGACTGGGTCCAGATTCCAGATGATGACACCCTTGACATTGTAGGGCAGATGACCATCAGTGCATGGATCAAATGTAACGATACCGGTTTTACTCCAATTGTAGCCAAGCAGCCTGGGTGCTCATCTGATTTTTACCCCGGCAATTACCAACTCTATATTGTTCTCGATAAACTGAAGTTTGCTCACGAAACAGATTCGTGCTCTGACTATATAGCTTACGAATCGTCATCATCTGTTCCCGAGAATGTCTGGCTGCACGTTGCGGTCACCATTGTACAGGGTGGCGATGTGAATTTTTACATAAACGGTGCCGGTGCCGGCTCGCAGCCGCAAAGTGGGGTGTTTGGCATTGTGAACGATGAGCCGGTCCGAATTGGGAGATTCGGATGGTCCGACTTTCTTGGAACCATCGACGATGTACAATTATATAATAAGGCTTTAAACGCAACTGAAATTCTACAGATTTACGATAATGGCATAAGTCCGTAGAAATTTTAACTATATCTTTTCAAAACTAAATCTGTGGCCGCTGGCGTCGATTTTTATCTTGTCGCCCTCGGCGAAGTCACCAGCTAAAAGCTTAGCTGCCAATGGATTTTCAAGCCGCTGCTGAATAGTCCTCTTGATAGGCCTGGCACCAAACGCAACGTCATAACCCTCATCCATTATCTGATCCTTGGCATCACCGCTGATATCAACAGTGATCTTGCGACCAGCCAGCCGCTCAGCCAACTCTTCCAACTGCATCTCAACAATTTTCTTCAGGTCCTCTTTACCAAGCATATGAAAAACTATCACCTCATCGATTCGATTCAAAAATTCAGGCTTAAAATACTGCTTCAAAACATCCTTAACATGAGCCTCTATCTCCCAGTCGGCGCCGTCCTCTTCGGTCAGCTCCTGAATATGATAGCTGGCAAGATTACTCGTCATAATAATTACCGCATTTTTAAAATCTACCGTCCGCCCCTGACCATCCGTAAGCCGCCCGTCGTCAAAAACCTGAAGCAAAACATTAAACACATCGATATGCGCCTTTTCTATCTCATCCAGAAGAATCACCGAATAGGGTTTTCGCCTAACCGCCTCGGTTAACCTGCCCCCCTCTTCATACCCGACATATCCCGGCGGTGAACCTATAAGCCTCGCAACCGAATGCTGCTCCATAAACTCACTCATATCAATACGCACCATCGCGTTCGGGTCATTAAAAAGAAAGTCCGCCAACGCCTTGGACAATTCTGTCTTGCCCACACCGGTAGGCCCAAGGAACAAAAACGAACCTATAGGACGATTCGAATCGCCAAGACCAGCTCGGCTCCTCCGAACAGCGTTACACAATGCAGCAACGCCCTCACTCTGACCAACCACGCGACTGCTAAGCTCTGCCTCCATATTTATCAAACGCTCACGCTCACCGCTCAATAACTTCGCAACCGGTATCCCCGACCACTTTGAAACAACCTCCGCGATATGCTCCTCGCCGACCTCATTGCGAATAATAGATTTGTCGGACTTTGACAACTGACCCTCTTTTTCATCCAGCTCCTTTTTAAACTCCGCTATCGTCCCGTACTTCAACCTCGCTGCCTCCTCTAATTCACCATTACGCTGAGCGTTCTCGAACTGGTTCTGCGCATCCTCTATATTCTTTTTCAATTCTTTTATCTTATCAAGCTCACCCTTTTCACTCTCCCATCGCCCAGTCAACGCCGTGTCACGTTCTTTAAGTTCTGCTAATTGCTTTTCAGTATTTTTCAATCGCTCCTTACTCGCGTTATCAGTCTCTTTCTTCAAGGCCTCCCGCTCGATCTCAAGCTGAACGATCTTCCTGCGAATATCGTCAAGCTCTGCCGGCAGCGAATCATTCTCAATACGAAGCTTACTCGCCGCCTCATCCATCAAATCTATCGCCTTGTCCGGCAGCCATCTATCTGATATATACCGATTCGAAAGTGTCGCCGCCGCCACCAAAGCACCATCGGTTATCCGCACACCATGATGCGTATCATAACGGTCCTTCAAGCCGCGAAGTATCGCAATCGTTTCCTCGACACTCGGCGGGTCAACCATTATAGGCTGAAAACGCCTCTCCAAAGCTGCGTCCTTCTCAACATATTTCCGATACTCATCTATCGTCGTCGCCCCGATACACCTAAGCTCACCCCTCGCAAGTGAAGGCTTCAATAAATTACCCGCGTCAACCGCACCTTCGGCCTTACCGGCACCGACAATCGTATGCAATTCATCTATGAAAAGAATTATCTCACCTGCGGCGGCTATCACCTCTTTCAATACCGCCTTGAAACGGTCCTCGAACTCACCTCTAAATTTCGTACCAGCTACCAAGGACCCCATATCCAACGCGATTATCCTCTTATTCATCAAACATGTCGGCACATCACCAGCTACTATCCGCTGCGCAAGACCTTCAGCTATCGCTGTCTTACCAACTCCAGGCTCACCTATCAAAACTGGATTGTTCTTCGTCCGACGATTCAATACCTGCATGCACCGGCGAATCTCATCATCACGACCAATTACCGGGTCAAGCTTACCCCGCCTCGCCATCTCCAATAGATCAATTCCGTATCGCTCCAACGCTTTATATTTCGCCTCAGGATTCGCGTCCGTTATCTTCTCGCCGCCGCGAATGTCCTTCAATGCCTGCTCGATCTTCTCCGATGTCACCGAGTTAACGTCAAAAACCTGTTTCGCGTCACTGCCGACCGACGCAAGTGACATAAACAAATGCTCAACACTTAGATACTCATCGCCCATCGCGTCCGCCTTGTTCTGAGCGTCCAGCACTATCTGATTCAATGCAGGTTCAGGCAGCAGCTGCTCTTCGCTTTGCCCCTGCGCAAGCCTGCCGATTTCACTCTCGGTCATACTCCGTATCTGCCCTATGTCAGCCCCTATCTTCTTCAACGCCATTACAGCGACGCCATCTTCGTCACTCAATATCGCGTCTAACAAATGAAGCGGTGACAATACCATATTAGACTTCGACATCGCTATCTGCTGAGCTGTCGCCAACGCCTCCTGAGCCCTCAACGTAAATTTATCAAACTTCATTTCATTGACCCTTAATCGAATTTATACACTTCCATATATAAGTACGCAAAATTCGTGCCCAAAGCACGTAAAATTATAAAACCCTTTACCACAACAACTTACAAAACCCCAGCCACCTGCCTGTCATGCCATTTTGGCAGTTTTTCACGGCACTAATCTGCCCGCCAAACAACCAGCACCAAAACACCGCATTTTACCACGGAGATAAATGCACCGAATCACCTTTTCAATTTAAGATTTACTAATCAAGGACATTGCGTGTATAATCATATCGAACTTATTTTTATTTGAAGGAACGTCGCATGATTAAAAAAGGATTTTTAGTTTTATTTTTACTAACCTTGTTCGCCGGATGCAAATCCGAGCCCTACATAGAGCGAAACGCCTTTCAGCTTGATACCAGCGACAGGACTTTAGCACTATTGACTGAAACGAGATGGGACAAACCGATTAGAAAAAAACTCGCATGGTACGGCTTTCCTGTAAAACATTATACCCTCGCAAAAAAAGGCGCAACTGAAAACGAGCGTAAATCGGCCGCCAGAAGAGCCGGTATCAGATATGGACTGCGTATTATACCGGGAGAAGTCGTCGACCAATGCATCGCCAACAAATCAGCTATAAAATTCGATACCTTCAGAATCGAACTGATTGACCTTAGAAAAGATGAAGTTGAACTCATAATTGAAAAAGGAGGATGGATTGAAACCTGCCCGCTGGCAAGCCCAGCATTTAATTTCACGCCTCTATTCCAGGAACTTATCGAAACTTTCGTAAAACAATGGTGGTAGGACTATCGATTATTTTTGCTTCGCTTTTTGCTTTTCAAGATAGGCGTCAATTTTATTCTTAACAAACTCGATGCGCTCACAAATCGGCAACTTCTGGGTACATAAAGGCTCGCAGTTTCCGCAATGCGTGCAGCTGCCAAGATTGTTGTCCTCAAGCTTAATACCCCAATGCCACATCAACCTTTCCATGATGTCCTTTTCACCAACGCCGAGTTTATAATGGTTATAAATATCCATGATTTTAGGAATGGCAATATCCTGCGGGCAGTCGTCGCAATACTGACAGCTGGTGCAAAGGTCGTTGAAATTCTCCTGCAAACTGTCCTTGATCTTCCCCACCGTCTCACCATCTATAGGCTTAAATCCATCGACAGCACGCAATGCCTCATCCAAATGCTTTTGATTCCCAAATCCAACGAGAGCAACCGTAATTCGCGGGTCGTTAATTAAAAATCTAAGAGAAGCCTCCACTACTGTTTCATCACTTTGGGTCTTTACAAAATCAAAAAGTTCCGGGTTCTGCGGTATCACACCGCCGCCAAGAGGATTCATAATCACCAGACCCTTACCCGATTTCGCAGCTGCATCGACACCAACCTCGCGATATGGAAAATTCATTATCGAATAGCCAAGCAAAATACCATCGAATGGATAGTCGCCGAGCATCTTTTCAATGTCACCACCCACAAGATGAGTCGAAACACAAATATGCTTTATCAAACCCTCTTCTTTTAGCTTCTCGAATTCCTTAAGAACACCGTTAGCTTTTCGCTCCTCGTACTGCTCCAAAGTAATAATGCACCAGAAATGATAAAAATCAATATAGTCAACATTTAGCCTCTTAAGCGAACTTTCAATATTCTCCCTTACCTCACCGGGAGTAGCTTTGCTCGATTTCGTCGAAACATAAAAAGGCTTTTCCGCCCGCGTCTTATTCATCTCCTTGATCGCCATCCCCACAATAATCTCAGATTTATCGTCAACATAAAGAGGTGCGGTGTCGAAATAGTTAATACCTTTGTCATACGCGTTTTTCACAAGCTCAGCACCCACATCAAGATTCTTATTGTCATCAAAACGCATCGCGCCGAATCCAACAGCTGACACTTCTATCCCTGTCTGCCCGTAAGTTTTATAAATCATTATCTAAACCTTAAAAAGTTATAATTAATTGCAAAAGCAATTATAAGAACATATGCCCCCAAATTCAAAACATTTAACCCCCACATTTCATATGGGATTTTCTTTGTCATTCCTGCTTAAGATTGTCATTCCTGCGAAAGCGGAAATCCAGAATCAAATATCCGGTGCCCGATGCCTGCTTTCGCAAGCATGACAAACAGAATCGGTCAGTTGTAACTAATTACAAAAATAATTATAAGAACATATCCACCCAAATTCAAAACATTTACTCCGTCAATATTTTTATAACATCCCCTGCCTTTTCCACCAACGCCTCTGCCCCATATTCCAAAAGCTCCGCCGCATCACGAAAACCCCACGTCGCGCCCACCGGATACATCCCCGCCGCTATCGCCGTTATCATATCGGTATTCGTATCGCCAAGATACAAAAAATCCTTAGGCTCAATATTCAACTCGCGCGCGATTTGAAGTGCCCCGGTCGGGTCAGGCTTTCTTGCAAGACTCGCACTTACACCTCGAACAACATCGAAAGAAAACTTTTCAAAAAAATGGTTCACCGTAATTTGAACAAACTTATCAGGCTTATTGGAAAGAACCGCCTTAGGCAAGCCGAGCTTGTCAATTCCCGCAAGCATCTCCTCAATACCAGGATAAATCTTAGTATTTCTCTGCCAGCGCTCGTGATATTGAGCGTCCATCTCATCGAGACACTTTTTCATCGTCGCCTCGTCCCTGTGCTCTTCGGGAATCACACGAAACGCCAAAGCATTCGTACTGTCACCAATAAAATATCGGTAGTCGTCGTAACTGTGCACCGGAAAACCGAATTTCTCCAACGCCGCGTTCATCGAATCGGATATATCTGCAAGCGTATCGAGCAGTGTCCCATCCAGGTCAAATAGTATCGCCTTGAATTTAATCTTCAATTACCTCCAAAAATCACCCTAAAAGCCAAAGTATAAGCACTTTCACCCAAATATCAACCCCCAACCCAAACCAGATTACGATTGATTGTTGCTATCTGATTATTTATAATCCCCTTTTTGGAACATCTATAGGAAAGTGACCAATATGACTATTAGTGAAATAGCTGCCAAGGCAAAGCAGGCATCCATAAAGCTCGCCGCCGTAAAGTCTGACGACAAGAACGCCGCACTAAAGGCCATCGCAGACGCCTTGCGCACAAAAGCTGCCGATATCATCACAGCTAACGAAAAGGACCTTGCCGCTGCCGAAAAAGATAACCTCGCAGCGCCTTTACTAAAACGCCTCAAATTCGACCAGTCCAAAATTGACGACGTCTGCGCAGGTATCGAGAGCCTCATCAATCTCGACGACCCCGTCGGCGAAACACTAAAGGCAACCGAACTCGACGAAGGTCTCGAACTTTATAAGGTCAGTTGCCCCATCGGCGTCATCGGTGTTATTTTCGAATCGCGACCAGACGCACTCGTCCAGATATCAACCCTTTGCCTAAAGAGCGGCAACGCCGTTCTGCTAAAAGGAGGCTCCGAAGCTGCAAATACAAACAGGGTACTTGCCGGTGTAATTACACTGGCAACCGCCAACGCCTCTATGCCAAATGACTGGCTCGGACTGCTCGAAACGCGCGAAGATGTCGCCGCGATTCTCGAACTCGAAGATTACATCGACTTGTTAGTACCAAGAGGAAGCAACCAGTTCGTAAAACACATTATGGACAATACAAACATCGCCATTCTCGGACACGCCGACGGTATATGTCACGTCTACGTTGATAGCGAAGCTGATATCGATATGGCAGTAAACATCGCCGTCGACTCGAAGTGCCAATACGTTGCCGTTTGCAACGCCGCTGAAACTCTGCTCGTCGATGAAAGCATCGCCAGTGACTTTCTACCTAAACTAAAAACTGAACTTGACAAACATAACGTCGAGATTAGAGGCTGTGAAAAAACTAAAGCCATCATCGATGTCAAAGATGCAACCGAAGATGACTGGAAAACCGAATACCTCGACTACACCCTCTCGATAAAAATCCTAAGCGGCATCGACCAGGCCATCGAACATATAAATAAATACGGCTCAGGTCACACCGACGCCATAGTGACATCAAATAAGGAAAAAGCTGCTAAGTTCATGGACCTGGTAGACTCTGGAGACGTGTTCTTCAACTGCAGTACACGCTTTAGCGACGGCTTCAGGTATGGCCTCGGCGCAGAAGTCGGCATCAGCACCAACAAAATACACGCCAGAGGGCCCGTCGGACTCGAAGGGCTCTTAATTTATAAATGGAAATTAATCGGAAATGGCCAAGTGGTCGATGACTATAGCAACGGACAAAAAAACTTTACACACAAAAAATTAGATAAGGACTTTGAGATCTAATGCGAAACTTCGAGAATACCAAAAAGGTCGTTATAAAAATAGGCACAAACGTGCTGACCAAACAAGGTACAATCGAAATTGACGAAGCCTACATCCGGCGAATCGCAAAACAGGTCGCAGAACTTCTCGACAGTAAACGCCAGGTCCTAATTATCTCCAGCGGTGCTATCGGCATGGGCGCTGGACAACTCGGCGTCGGTAATAAACTCAAAGATACAAAAATGGCACAGGCATGCGCTGCCGTCGGTCAGCCTCTGCTAATGCACGCATACCGAAAAGCTTTTCTAAAGTACAACGTCAACATCGCACAGGTCCTGCTCACAACCGATGTGCTTAATAATCGTAAAAGCTATCTGAATCTGCGAAACTCGATCGAAACTCTATTAAAGCTCGGCATCGTTCCCATCCTCAATGAAAATGACAGCGTCAGCACCGAAGAAATCGGCTCCGCGTTCGGAGACAACGATAAATTAGGCGCACTGGTCGCAAGTAAAATTGACGCCGATCTGCTCATAATGCTAAGTGACATTGACAGCCTCTACGATAAGGACCCTCGGAAATTTAAAAACGCCTCACGTATAAGCGAAGTCTTCGAGATAACCCCTGCCATTACAAAAAGTGCAGGCGGTACAGGCTCCAAACACGCAAGAGGCGGGATGAAAAGCAAAATCCAAGCTGCAAAAATCGCCGCTAATGCAGGATGTCGAATCGTACTGGCAAACGGAAGAGAGAGAAACGTGATTGCAAGAATAATAGATGGTGCCGATATCGGTACGATCTTCATGCCGAAACGAAAACTCTCCAACCGCTCACGATGGATACTAAACAGCTCCGCCGCCGGTACTATTAACATCGATGACGGAGCGATGCGAGCGGTAAGAAATAAAAAGAGCCTGCTCCCAAGCGGTATAACCACCATTAAGGGAAATTTCCAAACCGGTGACGTCGTCATGCTTAACGAAACCGCAAAGGCCGTCACAAATTTCTCCAGCAGCGAACTGAAACAGTTAGCCGGAAAACACAGCACACAAATTAGAAAAATCTTAGGCAAAAACCGACGAGATGTCGTCGCAATTCCAGAAGACATCGTAATTATAGACTACTGAGAATTTTTTAATCCGCAAAACGGTACTCTTCTTGGAAAAATCTATAAGCCTCATTTATCTTTTTCATTTCTTCTTCGGCCACTTGTTTTAACTTAGAGCCAAGATGTGCAACTTTATCAGGGTGATATTGCATAGCTAAGTTTCTATAAGCCTTTTTCAATTCCTCAGAAGTTACACCCTCTGTCAATCCTAACACCTTGGCATAATCTTTCGCCGTCTTTCTTTTCTGCGGGGATTCTTCCGCTTGCTGCTTTTTTTCTCTGTATGCAGTATAGGCTTCGTATTCTATTCCAAATATCACCAACGTCTGACTTATAAGAATTTCCTCCTCAGCAGTCAGTACGCCATCGGCCAACCCAAGTGCAAACAAGAAGTCTACAATTACTTCGAGGAGTACTGGATTTTCTTGATGGAATTGGTAAAACCTTTTAGCATATACTTCATATGGTACTGTAGATGATTTGGCTTGCTCGAAAATCCTTATGGCTTCCTTACGCATCTGTGGAGTAAAGCGAAGAATCGTAATAAAAAAGTCATCTATTAAAGATACCTCTGCAGGTGAAACAACACCGTCACTCTTAGCTATTTTAGCGAACATCGCAATAAGGTCGGGGAGCGGGGGAGGAATGTAAGAATAATCTTCATCTGACTTCATGGGGGCATACTCGTAAGATGAACGAGTACCTAATGGAAAACCATACCGATTTGCCCCTGGTGTGCCTTTAATAAACCCAAGTTCTACTAACGTCCAAATTGGCCCAAAAATGGGAATAAAAGTTATTAAGTACCACCACCCTGACTTATTTCTATCGTGCCACCTTTTGATTTGAACGGCAATCCATGGCCATAACTGCACAAACATGAACGTTCCCCCAAGCCCCACCATTACCTCATCAGTTGATTCCAGCATCATGTCAGCAATAACATACCATACAAATAATGAGGCTATGGCAAACCAATAGGTTTTTCGGTTTATTCTCCCCTTAGGCGAAAAAAAAAGTTTTCCCACTTCCATTTCGGCATCCTCTCTAATTAATATTCCCAAAAGCAGGCTTATTATAGAATATATGGTCTAATTTAGCAAGAAAATTTATGACGAGGGGGTAATCAAAAATGGGATTGACAAAAACTCTGTAATGAGTAATAATCACCAATCCAAGCCGAAGTGGCGGAATTGGCAGACGCGCGGGATTCAAAATCCCGTCCTGGCGACAGGGTGTGGGTTCGATTCCCACCTTCGGCAATATAAATGCACTCGAACCCCCGTAATATAAAAAACCACAGCTAAAATAACTAATCCCCCTGACCCGTCTGTCCGATATTTAAAAGGCTCTAAGAATATGGGAGAGAAAATGGACAACGCGTCAAACGATTTGGACCCCCAGCAAAAACCCAGGCTAAAGGAAACCCTTTTAACATGCGCCGAGGGTAGGCTTTTATTGACCGGAGTGGCAATGGCCCTTATGTACATCTTATGGCTTGGCATGAAGCTGCTATTTTCCCCACAGGATTCCCAGGTGCTCATCGGCATGACCGCAACGCAAATCCTCTTCGGACGAGCAGCTGCAATGGCATTTGCATATTCTCTCGAACTCGGCCACCCAACAGTCATCGCGATATCGGCAGTAATTGAAACAATACTCGTTCTTATTTTTTATCCGCTGTTCGTCTTTAGCTGGCAGCATCTATTAACCGTCAAATGGCTCAGGAAAATATTCGACCGAACCGAAAAAACCGCCGAAAACCGCAAAGCCTTCGTACAAAAATACGGCATCATAGGACTTTTTGTTTTTGTCTGGTTTCCTTTCTGGATGACTGGACCGGTAATCGGATGTGTTATTGGTTTCCTGATCGGCTTGAGAGTCTGGGTCAACATCACTGTCGTATTGGCCGGAACATACGTCGCTATCTTAGGATGGGCATTCTTCCTAAGACAGGTACATGAGCAGGTCGCTTCATATAGCTCATATGCCGCTATGATTCTGCTGGCAATTTTACTCATCATCCTCATCGCAGCACACCTCCTCCACCGCAACCGTTATCAAAACAAACACAAAACGTAACTTACAACTATTGACTAAGCGCTTAGCGCCTTTTTCTGCCTCACACTGAGAGTACGTATATATCTTCTTCTTTTTCGCTCTGCTTTTCTTTTTTGTTTAGCTCTACCCATTTCTACTCCTAACTATTCTTATCATTTTTTAACAAACGGTGACAACTCACGGAGCCTATTAACAATCTCCGGAAGTTTTTCAATTGTAATATCAACTTCTTTTTCAATGTTATAACGCGACAAACTAAAACGTATCGAACCGTGAGCCGCCGTAAACGGCACACCCATAGCACGCAGAACATGTGATGGCTCCAACGACCCCGACGTACAAGCCGAACCAGAGGATGCGCAAATCCCAAACTTGTCCAGCATCAGCAAAATAGCTTCACCTTCAATATACTTAAAACTTATATTCGAAGTATTCGGCAAACGGTTTTCAATGTCGCCATTTACTATGCATTCCGGACACGTCTTTAATATCGCGTTTTCAAGTTTGTCACGCAGCTGCTTTACCTGGTTGTTTTCTTCTTCTATATTTTGCCCCGCAAGTTCACACGCCTTGCCGAGACCTACAATCCCGGGAACATTCTCTGTGCCGGCGCGACGACCAGATTCCTGATGACCGCCCTGCATAAACGGCAAAAGACGCGTACCCTTTCTGACATACAAAACTCCGACACCTTTCGGAGCGTGCAGCTTATGACCTGAAATACTCAGCATGTCAATCGGTATCTTAGACAAATCAAGCGGAATCTTACCTATAACCTGAACCGCATCGGTATGAAAAATAATACCCTTATCCGAAACCATCTGAGCAATTTTTTCTATCGGAAATACCGTACCAGTTTCATTGTTGGCATACATTATCGTAACAACAGCGGTATCATCATCAAGGGCATCTTCAAACTGGTCCATCTCAAGCCTGCCCGTACCATCAACAGGTATCTCAACAATGTTATAGCCGTGAATTTCTAACTCCCTGCACGTCGTCAACACCGCAGGGTGCTCAACGCGAGAGGTGACAATTTTCCTTCTGTCAGGACATGCCGCCAACGCACTTCTAATCGCGGTGTTGTCAGATTCTGTACCGCAAGAAGTAAAAATAATTTCGCTCGGGTCACAGCTAAGAAGATTCGCAACCTGCTCGCGGGCCTTCTTTATATCATGACCAACCTGACCGCCAAAAGTATGCATACTCGAAGGATTACCATAAAGCCCACAGAAAAAAGGCTGCATCGCCTCGGCAACTTCATCAGCCACCTTCGTTGTTGCGTTATTATCAAAATAAATCACGTCCATCTTCTATCCTTTATGCTCGTGTGGCTGCTGACTCGAATCTTCAGCTTCCTCCACGAAAATATCTTCTGAAACAAACTCTTTAAGCTTCGCCTCAACAACATCTTTCATCGTCACCTCAGCCATAAGACACTGAGCACACATACCGCGAAACGCCACGATAACTTTATTACCTTCCACATCGATAAGCTCGATATTACCACCGTCAGCACGCAACGCCGGTCGGATTTCCTCATTAATAGTCTGCTGGATTAGCTGAATCTTCTGGATGTTAGTCAGCTTACCACCCTTGTGGGGCATCGCCTTGGCCGCATGCTTCACCTTGTCACCCTGTATACGTTCGATAATTTTCTCGATCTCTCCGACGCAACCGCCGCAACCGCCGCCAGCTTTACAGTAATTTGTCACCTGCTCGACCGTCGTCAAATCGTTTTCAGCAATCACCCTTTCAATTTCTTTTTCAGTAACCCCGAAACAATTGCACACAACCTTGCCCTCAAGTTCGTGCTTGGTCGTTCCGCCGGTTTTATAGTTGTCAATAGCTGCTTCCAATGCTTCACGCCCTAAAACAGAGCAATGCATCTTCTGTTCCGGAAGACCGCCCAGATAATCAGCAATATCTTTATTAGTCACCTTACCTGCCTGCTCAATCGTCATCCCTTTTATTATTTCAGTAAGAACCGACGATGTAGCTATCGCAGATGCACATCCGAAAGTCTTAAATTTAGCCTCAGCAATCTTGCCGTCCTTATCAAGCTTAAAACTCAAATGCAGTGCGTCACCGCAGGCAAGGGAACCAACCTCACCGACACCGTCGGGGTTTTCAACCTCGCCGACATTGTGCGGATTAAAAAAATGATCTTTAACTTTGTCCGTATATTCCCACATAATTTTTTAACCCTGGCTCTTAGCCAACGCTTGTTCGACGTCGGCGATTATATCATCAATATGCTCGGTACCTGCCGAAATCCGAATATAATCCGGCGTAACACCAGCAGCAGCCTGCTCTTCCTCGGTTAGCTGTTGATGCGTCGTACTCGACGGATGAATCACAAGCGTTTTGCTGTCACCGACATTCGCCAGATGAGATGCAAGTTTAACATTGTTAATAAATTTAACGCCCGCCTCTTTGCCGCCCTTAATCCCAAAGCCCAAAATAGCGCCCTGACCATCAGGCATATATTTCTGCGCCAGCTTATAATCAGGATGAGATTCCAAACCAGGATAATTCACCCACGTCACTGCCTCATTCTTTTCGAGCCACTTGGCAAGTGCCAATGCGTTTTCGCTATGACGAGGCATACGCAGATGCAGCGTCTCAATGCCCTGCAAAAACAAAAACGCGTTAAAAGGCGACATACAACTGCCCATGTCACGAAGGAACTGCGTCCTCGCCTTTATGATGTACGCCATATTGCCCACCGCTTCGACATATTTAACGCCGTGATAACTCGGGTCAGGCTCGGTCATCTCCGGGTATCGCCCGTTCGTCCAGTCGAAATTACCAGAATCAACAATCGCCCCGCCTATACTCGTGCCGTGACCGCCAATAAATTTCGTACAGCTGTGAACAACAATATCAATACCATACTCAAACGGCCTAAACAACATCGGTGTCATAACTGTATTGTCACAAATCACCGGCATCCCGTGCTTGTGTGCAATGTCGGCTATCTTGTCATACTGCAAAATATCATTCTTAGGATTACCAACCGACTCAATATAGATAAGCCGAGTGTTCTCCTTGATCGCTTTTTCAAAATTAGCAGGATCCTTCGGGTCAACAAATGTCACCTCAATACCAAGCTTCTTAAACGTCTGATTAAAAAGCGTAACCGTCCCGCCGTAAAGTGAATTCGACGAAATGATATGCCCGCCCGAATTACAAATATTAAAAATACTCACATAAATTGCCGACTGACCAGAACTCAAACCAAGACTGCCAACCCCGCCTTCCATCGCCGATATCCGCTTCTCCAAAACATCAGTAGTCGGATTCATCAGACGAGTATAAATATTACCGAATTCCTTTAACGCGAAAAGATTTGCCGCATGGTCGGAATCCTTAAAAACATAGCTTGTTGTTTGATAGATAGGCGTCGCACGGCTTAATGTATCTGAATCGGGTACCTGACCAGCATGCAACGCCAGCGTCCCAAGATGATATTTTACTTCGTCTGTCATCAACAATTTCCTTTCCTACTTACCCGGTAAAACCTCGACCATCCTGTCGAGAGCCTTCCTGGCTTTATTACTTATATCCTCCGCAACCGTGATAGGATACTGCATATCTTCAAGCGACCATACAATCTTTTCAAGCGTAATTTTTTTCATATTCGGACAAGTCGCTTTTTCGCTCGCCCCAATAAACTCAACGCCAGGATTAGCCTTTTTAAGGGCGTGTATTATACCGTTTTCTGTCGCAATAACAAATTGTTTTACTGAACTATTTCTCGCAAATTCCAGCATCTGACCCGTACTAAGAAGCTCATCGGCAAGCGCCTTCACCGACTCGCTGCACTCAGGATGGGCCATAACAACCGCCTCAGGGTACTTTCCCCTCGCCTTTTCAATATCCTCTACACTTATCTGTATATGCGTAATACAATATCCGGGCCAGAGTATCAACTCACGACCGGTCCTCTCAGCTACATGCCTGCCAAGATGCTGGTCAGGAACGAAGATAATTTCCTTCCCTGTCGCTATCGAATTTACTACCTCAACCGCATTCGAACTCGTACAGCAGTAATCAGATTCCGCCTTTACCTCTGCGGTACTGTTGACATAGCAAACAACCACCGCGCCCGCGTGCTTTTGTTTTAACTCGATAAGCTGTTCGGCATTGATCATATCAGCCAGCGGACAGCCAGCGTGCTTATCAGGCAGCAGTACCGTTTTTTTCGGCGAAAGAATTGCTGCCGTTTCAGCCATAAACTTCACACCGCAAAAAACTATTACCTCTGCGTCAGTGCGAGATGCCTCAATACTAAGACCAAGAGAATCACCCGTGAAATCCGCGATGTCCTGAACCTCGCCGGACTGATAGTTGTGCGCCAAGATAACAGCCCTGCGCTGTTTCTTTAATTGCTGAATTTTGTCAATAAGACTGTCATCCAAAACAAACATCCTTAATTTATACCAATTGGATTTAATTCCTGAGATCCACTGTCATTCCCGCAAAAGATTTCCACCCCCACGAAACTTTATCATTCCCCCCATCAGAGCCCTCAGGGTGTTCATCTTTTTTGGGTTAGCCCCGACACTCCACGGGAGTGGTAAACAACACTTCTTATCTTCTAAAAACACTCTTAGTGTTTTTTATGTTCTTTATGTTTCTTATGCTCTTTATTGTCCTTATGTTTCACACAAACCAGCTCAGCGTTAGGTGTCATTACCGTAACACCAGCCGGTATATCTTTCTTGATCCAAACATTGCCGCCAACGATAGTGTTTTTACCAATAGTAATGTCACCAAGTATCGTCGCCTCAGCATAAATCGTTACGCCGTCTTCTATCGTCGGATGACGCTTGCCGCCTTTGATGATTCTGCCACGCTCGTCTTTCGGAAAACTCATCGCACCGAGAGTCGTACCCTGATAGATCTTTACATTTTCACCAATAACTGTCGTCTCCCCGATAACAACACCAGTACCGTGGTCGACGAAAAAGTTCTTACCGATCTTCGCACCAGGATGAATATCTATACCAGTTCTCGTGTGAGCACATTCGGTCATAATACGCGGAATCAAAGGCACGCCTTGAAGATACAACTCATGCGAAAGCCTATAAGTCGTTATCGCGATAATGCACGGATAGCTGATAACGATCTCCTCATAAGACTTCGCCGCTGGGTCGCCGTCAAAAGCGGCCCCAACATCACCTTTCAGCATCTCCCTTATCTGCGGAAGCTGGCTCAAAAGATGCTGAGACGCCTCCTCCGCCATATCACGGCAATCACCGCTCTCACATCTTTCCATCCTGCACCGGTGACGGCAAGCACGCTCTATCTGCTCAACTAACTCAGTATAAACATGATACAATATGTCAATCACAACATAGTCGATGTTGGATCTGGTAACAGTCCGCTTACCAGTATACCCGGGAAAAATTAACTCCGTCAGAAGCTCAAGTATCTCAAGGATTTTACTCCGAACAGGAAGATTTGCCGCATCAATAAAATTAATCCCGGAATCGCCCTCATAAGTCTGAGCAATGCGCCTAACCAACTCTTCTATATTTTTATTTGTCAGCTTATGGTCACTCATAAATATTTCCTAACATGATATTTTAATCTTTCTTTTCTCTGTGTCAATCTGTGTTAATCTGTGCCTATCTGTGGTTAAATTTTATCTTTTGCCTTTTCTTTTTTTCTCTGCGCCCTCCGTGGCTATATCTTTTTCTTTATTCGTGTTTATTAGTGTTAATTCGTGGTTCACTTTCGGCAACTATGAACCCTCAAACTGACCATCGGCCCATTTAATATACTCAGTCAAGTCCCTCAAAAACCTCCGTCGATATATATCTTTCACCAGTATCTGCAATGAAAGTAACTATCGTTTTCCCTTCCGATTCCGCACGCTCAGAAACCTGCATAGCGGCAAAAACATTCGCACCGGAACTTATTCCTGCCAAAATACCTTCCTTAGCAGCAAGTTTTCTGGTAGTCAATATCGCATCCTCATTAGACACACCAATAATTTCATCAATAATGTCAACGTCAAGTATATCAGGCACAAATCCGGCACCAATACCCTGAATCTTGTGCGCCCCTGCCTTACCGCCCGAAAGAACAGCTGAATTTTCCGGCTCCACCGCTATAACTTTTAAGTTCTTGTTCTTTGCCTTAAGTATCTCACCGCAACCGGTAATCGTTCCGCCCGTACCAACACCAACCACAAGAACATCAACCTTGCCGCCAGTATCGGTCCAGATTTCCTTCGCCGTAGTTTCACGATGAACTTTAGGATTTGCGGGATTTTTAAACTGCTGAGGCATAAATGAATTCGGATACTCTTTCAATAACTCCTCAGCCCTTTCCACCGCACCTGCCATACCAAATTCAGCCGACGTTAAAACCAACTCAGCACCGAAAAGCTGGAGAAGCTTACGCCTCTCAACACTCATCGATTCTGGCATCGTCAAAACAAGCTGATAACCTCGCGCTGCACAGATAAACGCCAGACCAATACCGGTATTACCGCTCGTCGGTTCAATGATAACCGTATCCTTACTGATAGACCCGTCCTTCTCACCGGCCTCTATCATCGAAAGGGCAATCCTATCCTTAACACTGCCTGCAGGATTATTCGATTCAAGCTTGACCAGAATTTTAGCCTTGCCAGAACCTAACTTGTTTAGCCTAACCAAAGGCGTAAACCCAATTGTCGCTGTTATATCCTCAAATACAGAATCCATACGAGTATACCCCTACAAACTTATATTTCGTAAGTTAATCGCTTGCTGTCCCCTGCTTTATCAATCAAATCCTGTAAAGTGACCGACTCAAGTACATCCATCATCGATTTTTGAACCCTGCACCAAAGTTCCCGCATCACACAATCCTTAGTATTGGGACAATAATCTTCATTGTCAATACATTCTGACGTAGTAATGGGCCCCTCAAGAGTTCGAAAGACTTCCGAAATTTTGATCTGATTCGCTGGTTTACCAATAATATATCCGCCTCGTGAGCCGCGAATGCTCCTGACATACCCAGACGCCCTCAATATTGCCATCAACTGCTCAAGGTATTTTATCGAAATATTCTGCCTCTGGGCAATTATTTTAAGCTGTAAAGGCCCATTACCAACATTACCTGCCAGTTCCAATACTGCACGGATTCCATATTCTGTTCGTGTCGATAATTTCATGATAATTTACCCTCTATTCCTACCCTGTCAGAGGTATATTACACAAATTCACAGCATCTTGTCGGAAAAAAACATGAATTTTCCTAAAAAACTCCTTTTTTACCCAAAAAAACTTACCCATCTTAACACTACCCCTGTTTGAGGACTATTTACCATCAGAAAAATTTTATCTCGGAATTTATATCTGACTTCAATACTCAATTTTCTTGACAACCAACTTAGCTATTTATAGAATACCATCAGCGGAACGGATATGCGTTGTTACACTTTCAGGATAGGGAAAAATGTATGGCGAAGGATTCGGCAAAGAGAGTAGCATTCATATCATCCTTTTTGCCGCGTAAATGTGGTATCGCAACTTTCACTTCTGACTTAATTAAAAACGTCACCATAGCCAGCAAGGGGGGGTTTGAACCGTTAGTCGTTGCGATGCGTTTAGGCGGAAGCGAATTGGAGTACCATGACCCCGTCAAGTTCGAGATACGCCAGAACGTTAAGAACGATTATATCTGCGCAGCGGACTACATCAATTTCAGCCACGTAGACATTGTCTCGGTTCAGCACGAATTCGGACTCTTCGGTGGAGACGCAGGAGCATATCTTAACCTGCTCCTAAGCAGATTGAACGCACCAATAGTCACTACACTGCACACCATCATAGACGAACCGGAACCTTTATACTACAAATCTACTATCGATGCATGCAACGCCTCATACAAAATCATTACTATGAACGAACGGGGCGTCGATATGCTAAAAGATAATTACAGCATACCCGACAAAAAAATCGAGCTTATACCACACGGCATACCGGACCTGCCATTCGTAGACAACAACTACTACAAACACAAGTTCGGAATGGAAGGAAGAAGAACAATACTGACTTTCGGCCTCCTAAGCAAAAACAAAGGCATCGAGGCCATGCTAAAGGCTATGCCCGCAATTGTTGAAGCTGAACCGTCAACGCTGTACGTCGTATTGGGAATGACACACCCTTCGGTCCTGAGAAATGACGGCGAATCATACCGCTTTGAATTGCAACGAATGGTAAAGGAACTCGGACTTCAGGAAAACGTCATCTTCCATAACAGATTCGTAGACGACAAAGAACTAAGCAACTTCCTATGCGCTGCAGACATCTACGTCACGCCATACCTAAACAGGGAACAACTCACCAGCGGAACACTATCGTTCGCCGTCGGAACAGGAAAAGCCGTCGTCTCAACACCATACTGGGCTGCTATGGAACTCCTAAGCGACGACAGAGGAAAACTCGTAGAATTCGGCGACACAAAGCAGCTCGCAGCTACTATAATTGAAATACTAAAGGACGACAAACTTTTCTATTCACTAAGGCGACGGGCATACGAATATGGAAGAAGCAGGACATGGCCTAAAATAGGACAAAAGTATTGGAAGCTCTTCAACGCAAAAAGGATTCCAATTCACATTACAACCAAAGCAAAGCTCACTCCCGTCGAGCCTGTATCAAGAATCGAAGTGCCGGAACCTTCTTTGCTCCACCTAAAGAGACTCACCGACGACACAGGACTCTTCCAGCATGCAAAATTCACCATACCAAACAGAGAACACGGATACTGCACTGATGACAACGCACGAGCTGTCATCACGATGGCAAAATACTACGCTCAATACCCCGACCCACAGGCAAGAGAACTCTTCGACAAGTATCTATCCTTCACCATGCACTCACAGACTAAGGATGGACTCATTAGAAACTTCATGACTTTCGACAGAAAATGGCTAAAGGGAGAACCACAAAACGATACACTCGGAAGGGTGCTATGGGCCTTCGGTACTATAATGGCAAAACCACCCTCGACTTCATACATACCAATCATTAAGGACTACTTCGACAAAACCGTCAGCCACGTAGAAAATGAATATCCAAGAAGCACCGCATACGCACTCATCGGAATGAGCAACTACCTGGAGCAGTTCCCGGGCGCAAGCGACATAAAACGCCAGATGATAGCAGCAGCTGACAAACTCGCAAGTCTTTACGAAACCAACAGCACCGAAGACTGGCAATGGTTCGAGGACAAACTAACATACGACAACGCTATGCTACCTTACGCACTCTTCGTCGCGGGGCTAATGTTCGCTGACGAAAAATACCTCGACATCGCAGAAAAATCCTGCGAGTTCCTCGTCGAAAAAACCTTCGTCGACGGACATTTCAGCTTCGTAGGATGTAAGGGATGGTACGAAAAAGATGGCAAGAAAGCCGCTTTCGACCAGCAGGCTATTGAAGTTCCAAGCACCGTCATGATGCTGAGAACTGCATATGAAGTCACAAACAATACAAAGTATCTCATACTTCAGCGAAAAGCCTTCGACTGGTTCCTCGGTGAAAATGACCTCGGCATACCCGTCTACAACTTCAGAACTAAAGGCTGCCACGACGGACTAATGAGAGGAGGAGTAAACGCAAACCAGGGCGCCGAAAGTATACTAAGCTTCCTCCTGAGCCTGCTCGCTATCGTCGAAAGCTATGCCGTCGCTGAGAAAAACGCACAGAATACTAAGGTAACGCAAAAAAAAAGCCCCGATAACACAAAAAACTTCGTAGACCAGCAAAAGCAAAAACCAATACCCGTCATGGACATTACCGCCAAGACCGACACCCCCAAACACACGAAGCAAAGCGGTGAGTCCGACGCCTTACCGAAGCCCGACGCCTTACCAGAGCCCGATGTCGTCTCGGACCCCGTATAATAGCTAATGAAAATCGCAACTTTCAATGTAAACTCACTACGCGTCAGACAGCAAGTCATTTTAAACTGGCTAAAAGAATATAAACCAGACGTACTCTGCCTACAGGAAACAAAAGTTCAGGACAAGGACTTCCCCGCCGATGCATTCGCTGATACCGGCTATGAGTTTATCTTCAAGGGACAAAAAAGCTATAACGGCGTCGCGATTTTCAGCAAACATAAATTCAAAGACATCCAAATAGGTTTCGACGATGAACCTAACGACGGACCAAGACTCATCAAAGCTAAAATCGGAAAAGTTAACATCGTCAACACCTACATCCCCCAAGGCTATATGCCGGAAACTGATAAGTTCCAATACAAACTCCAGTGGTTTAAAAGACTTCGCAAATTCTTCGAAGATAATTTCAAACCTTCCGACCTCATAATCTGGACAGGCGACCTAAACGCCGCTATGGAAGATAAAGATGTCCACGACCCTATAGGCCTAAAAGGTCACGTCTGCTTCTGCGACGAAACCACAAAAGCTATACAAAACGTCATCGATTTCGGATTCGTAGACACCTTCAGGCTGCACAATCAAGAACCCGGACAATATACATTCTGGGATTACCGACTAAGAACTCTAAGCGGTAATCAGGGATGGAGACTCGACTACATCTACGCCACAAAACCTTTAGCCAAGAAATGTATAAGCTGCATCATTGACAAAAAACCAAGAACAATGAACAGACCAAGCGACCACACTCCCCTCATCGCTGAATTTGATATATAAATGCTTTCGTTATTGTCATTGCGAGACAGCGAAGCTGCCGTGGCAATCTCGATTTTTTGAGCTTTGAGACAGAGCAATATATATATAAAAATACTGGGGAACGTTGAATCTAACATTATCTAACATTTTTAAGTCCTTGACCATCCATTAAGGGTGCATTAAAATATTACTACTCAAGCTGTTTAGCAGAAGAGAAGATAAATGAAAGGTTCAGCTTTTGAAAAAGATTAAACGTTCAGCTTTTCTTAACGGTGTTTTTGTAATATTGCTTATTGGCTTAATAGCAAGTATTATATTTCCTTCTTACAAAAAAGCTAAAGAAGGAGCCTGTCTGGTTCAGCAAAGATTTATTTGGAAAATCTTAAAAGAACATATTAATTCGGGAAATAAAATCCCTTCAAATTTGTCTAAATTAGCATCCTTAAAATACAGAGGAACCAAATACGAGTTTAAATATTCACCTAATTCGTGGGGTAAAGCTGGTGAGGTTCTATTGCAACACTCAGTATTCGGAACACATATAGTAACATTTGGTGATGGTTCAAGTGCTATTTTGTATAGATATTATAACACTGAACAAGAGACGATAGTTCCTGCCCGATGATTTTTGGGATTCAATGTCAGAGCTATTTTTGCAGGGTTTTGTTCTTGAAAAGACAAGCATAAGACAAGACAAGCATTTACTAACAGGGAGTTAAACAGGCATTGTTCCATAAGTGCTTGAACATACTGTAAATAAAAATACTGGGGAACAGGGACTTGAACCCCGACTAAGTGATTCAGAGTCACTCGTGCTACCAATTACACTATTCCCCAGTAGCAACTGTATAATACACATCCCACCCCAACTTAGCAAAACAAATTTAACACTTTTTGCCTACCCCCGCTTGTCCTCGCAAGACGCTCATCTGCGGCTAAGAATTCCAAACACTAAAATCTTATTGTAAACTTCAATTACATCAATATAATTAACAAAACTACTTTAACTGGAGATTTATATGCCAAAGGCATCTTTGGACCTAAACGGACAATGGGAATTTAAGCAATACCCCCTCGAAGCGCGCAGGATGCGGGACCTCGAAGATGACAACTGGCTGCCAACACAAATACCCTCCTCAGTTTTCACCTCACTAATACAAGCTGGCAAAATCAACCGAAAAGACATCGAAGCCAACCCCGAAGACTACGCATGGGTCAGCGAAAAACCATGGGTCTTTAGAAAATCATTCGACGTACCACCTGAAATACTCGACGCAGACAGAATCGACCTCGCATTTGACGGACTCGACACAGTAGCAAATCTCTGGCTAAACGGAAAACTCATCGGCAAAACAAGTAACATGTTCATCCCCCACAGATTCGATATCACCAGATACCTAAAACCAAAAAACAACATGCTAATGGTCAGATTCGACCCAGCTGCGCGATATGCAAAAAAACTCATGGACAGATACAAAACTTTCAGCGATTGCAGCTTTAGAAATCCATACCGCGTCTACATTAGAAAAGCACAGTACCAATTCGGATGGGACTGGGGACCGCAACTGCCAGGATGCGGAATCTTTAGACCCGTAAAACTCGAAGCTATAAAAAAAGCCAGGCTCATAAATCTGCACGTACGAACAATCGACCACGACCACCGCTGCGCCGACATCAGAGTCGCCGTCGAACTCGACACCGTAACAGAACACGACTTCACCTGCAAGCTGACCCTATCCCACGATAACCAAAAACTCGAACAGGACATGCATTTTTCCGCAGGCGAAAAATCTCATTCGACAATCATCCGCGTCGATAACCCCGCCCTTTGGTGGCCCGCAGGGTATGGCCCGCAAAACCTCTACAAACTCGACGCAGAACTTATAAGCGATAACGAAACCATCGACCATATCCAAACCGAGATTGGAATAAGAACCGTAAAACTAAACCGTACCAAAGACAAACACGGACAAAAATTCCAAATCGAGATTAACGGCCAATCAATATACGCAAAAGGTGCAAACTGGATTCCAATCTCAATGTTCCCCGGCTCAGACTCCAACCAAGACTACGAAAAACTCATCAAAGCCGCCGCCGATGCAAACATGAACATACTACGCGTCTGGGGCGGTGGCTACTACGAAAATGACATCCTCTATAAAACCTGCGACAAACTCGGCATCATGGTCTGGCAGGACTTCATGTTCGCATGCGCATACTATCCCGACCGACACTGGTTCCTAAACGAAGTAAGAGCCGAAGCAGACGCCGTAATAAAACGACTCCGAAATTTCCCTTGCATCACCTTATGGTGCGGAAACAACGAAAACGACTGGCTCCACAACGTCGGAGCGCTCGGAAAAGGTAAAAAGTTTTACGGAAAGGAAATTTATCACAAAATACTACCGCAAATCCTTGCCGAACTCGACCACGACAGACCATACATCCCCACTACACCTTTTTCCGAAACAGACAACCCGAACGATATCAATACCGGAACCATCCATCAATGGGACATCTGGTCGGGACATCAGCCCGCAAGACTTTACCAATGCAAACCACATCAAACGCCGCGATTTGTCACCGAGTTCGGCATGCAGTCGCTGCCTGAAAAAACAACCGTCAACGCCTTTTCAAGCCCGGGACAAAAAACTAACATCTGGCAGAGTTTAGACAAACATAACTATCAGCTCGATGGTAACAGCAGAATCTTTAGGTATGTCGCTGATATTTTCGGCACGGTCAAGGACCTCGACCATTTGATATACCTCTCTCAACTCACCCAGGCAAGAGGAATAAAAGCATACGTCGAAAACTTAAGAGCCAATAACCTTAGAAACAGCGGAGTTATATTCTGGCAGCTAAATGACGTCACCCCCGCAATAACATGGGCGGCAATAGATTGCTACAATAACAACAAGGCCCTCTATTATTACGCAAAGCGTTTCTTTAGCAACCAGCTAATCGCTGTTGTCACAGAAAAAGATCCCGAAACATGGGACTCGCTCGGAGATATAAAATCACTAAACGCTGTTGTAATAAATGACAGTAACAAACCCTTAACTGCCAATTTGAACTGCCGCTTAATGGACCTCAAAGGCCATCTGCTCGACAAAATTAACTTACCTCTTGCCGTCGGGCCTTTTAAAACTTCCGCGCCATTCAAGTTCCCAAAGGCAATTATCAAACCGACATCACCAGAAACGTCATGCCTGAACCTCAAAATAGAAGTTGATGGTGAAAATGTCACTGACACTTCTTTTTTTTACCTGCCCGACAAGTATATCGATTGGCCTAAAACACAAATCAAAAAACAACTCTCACAGATTTCAGAAAAAGTATGGAAGCTGAAACTAATCTCAAACGTAGCGGCAAAAGATGTGCAAATTTCAGGATTCGACAACGCCAGCTTAACTGACAATTTTATCGACATGCTGCCTGACAAAAGCTATGAGATAAATATCCAATTCGAAAACGAGACCCTGCTTTCACAGGATGATATTCAGATTCGCTGCGTTAATTCAATGCTTTGAGCGAATCTTTATACTCTGCAGGCTTGACGTTATTTTATCGCCGAGGTCTGCCCCCACCCCTCGTAGGTCTGCCGCCGCCCATTCCAGGTATTCCACCCATTCCAGGTGAACCTATGCGTCCACGCCGACCGCCACCGCCACCGCCAGAACCTCTATCACCCCATGCACGCAGAGGCTGTTTAATCATTTTTTCAAGGCGCTTTATCTCCGTAAATTTCGTCTGAAAATCCTCACTCCAATACCTTGTTTTAATCGGCATATGTTTTATTTCATCACCGTCCGCGCTGTAAAGCATATCAAAATAATATCTCTCGCGAAGACTGCCGCCTGCCCAATACCAATCGCTTAAAGCCTCAACATCAACAAGAAGAGTATTGGTAGAATAATTTATCACCTCGGGAGTTGTCACAAAAGACTCTTCAAACTCATCTTCAGGCTCATATTCGACAGCCCTACCAATAACCTCACCGGGCTGAACCATGAAGTCCTTGCTGTACCAATACCCAAGAACATATCTGCTAACCTGAATCGTCACTGTGTTGGATTTTTCCTGAATCTCACGAGCGAACATTATCAGTCTCTGCGGTATCTCTACTGCTTCGGTTTCAGAAAAATCGGTCCAAAGAATTGTGGAATATTTCTTGTCTTCATCTTCTTTAACAAATTGATTTGTTCCCGCTATCGGATTAAAAACTCCCAATCGAATCCTGTAACGATAACGCTTGCCCTCTTCGACTGTATCATCATGAGCCCAGAACACCAATGACTCTTCCATCTCTGAAAAATCGGTATCAGCATCAATTAAAAACGCATCAAGTTCATCATAAACGTCACCTATCGTTTTCTTCTCCGAAGCCTTACGTTTTAAACGTTCTTCTTTATCACGTTTACTGCGGTCTCTTCCTGCAGATGAACGACTACTGCTGCGACTACGAGTGCTGCTGCGACTACTGCTGCGGCTCTTCGTTCCGGCTCTTCGCGCACCTCCGCCACCGCCCATGCCAGGCATACCGCCAAGGCCGCCGCCACCTCTGGAAGAACGCCCTTCTGCTTTTGATGACTTTCGTTCAGCAAGTCGATTCTCTCGTTCCTGCTTTTTTATCTCTAATAACCTGCGCCTCTCCTCTGACTCTATATCCTTACTGTATTTTTTATACGTTTGATATAGAGACGGCGGAAACCACTCTTCGTTAGTTGATGCAATCTTATAACTTTCCGGCTGCAAAAGACCCTTTGCCATTTCGGGATCTTCATACTGTAACATTCGAAGTCTTATACCTCCGGCGGGAAGCGACTTGACATTCTCGATTATTCTAAACATCTCTTTGTGTATATCAACTTTTGTCCGAGGTATTACCTCCCAGGAACTCTCGCTACCATCAGAACTAATTTCCTTACGTTGCAAATCAACTGCGGCAAAAACAGGAGTGGCAAGGCATGGGTCTCGCCAGTCTGGTTCGATATCCTCGCCGGCGAAACTTTCATAGAAAAGTTCATATAATGCCGAAACATCAAAATGCCCCTCGACAGTAACAATATCAATGTCGTTGGGTTCAGAGGTGTTATCACCATAAAAAACTTCTTCGTCCAGCTCAACAATAGGAACATATGCCACTGCACTAATATTGCCGCTCTCAACATCCTCTATCTCAATGTCCGCTATATTGGGAAGACGATATTTTCTCTCAATACGAGATTCGTCTGGAGCCATGGTCGGTATAGGCCAGGGAATACTAAAGTCAACATTGCTGATTGCTGAATCTATAAGCTTCTCGAAAACTGGAAAACAAGGGTCGTAGGGTGACTTAGCTTTCGGCTTTTCGCCTAAACCATCTTCTACCGCTTCAGCCTTCTTGATTACATAATTATCTATCTCGCCAGGGCTAAATACCCGGCCGTCAAATTCAATGTTATTAGGGCTGAAAAGTACACGAGTAAACAAAATCCAGATGCATATCAGGCCTGCAAGGACAAGGACTAACTTCTCAACATACTTCTCGAAAATATTGCTGTCACCTTTATTCATTTGAAACTGTAAGCCTCTTTAAAATAATCTTTTAAACTATTACTACATCCTCATAGCTGCAAATAAACGCTTTGCTTTGAGGCCTTATCTGCTTTTCTTTTTCCTCTTGCTTCGTCTTCCTCGTGAACTTCGGCCATCCTTATTAGATGACTGCGCTGTCAACTTCTCCATATATTCCTTTATCGATTCAGGTTTAATACTATCGCTGCCGCTTTTACTAAAGAGATATTCACATATTAAATTCAACTTAACAACTTCGTCTTTATTGCCATAGCGATGGAATTCATGTTTCTCGTCTTTGCGGTCTATCGGTTCTATCGAACTTCGTAAAATAGTTATCTGGTTGTGTTTCAAAACCTCCTCTTTATCCTTGCCTGAAAAACCACGGAATTTATGATTCTTTGATTTGCACAACTCGTCCATAAAAGGCAAAACCGATTTCGCACTAACTAAAACAATAACGTTAAAGTGAACAACATCCATTTCAGAATCAGTGTATCTTTTGGTAAACGATTGTGTAAGAGAGTCCTTGTCTGAAGTAACATAATACGCTTCACCAACCATCGACCTTGCCCCACTGCCGGCTTTGGTCTTGCCACTCTCATCTTTGCCGGTAAAGTTAATATCGAGTAAACGTTTCACAGGTGAGCTATAAACATTCTCAGAACCAAAATTTATCGTTGCTATTGTCTCGATAACGTCCTCAATAACCCAGTACGAAAGCTGCCAGTACCAACAGTCGGTTACTGAATTTTCGATCCCTGTATATTCATACATGTCCCAATATTCATAACCACTTACATCGGCAACAGTAGCATATATTAAACCGGACTCAGCCTTCTTACTGCAAAGAGCATCCGATATCATCTTCTGAATACTGCTCGAACTGTCCTCAATCTTTTCAAGCTCTCTCTTGGTTGGACGCTCAACAGCATTTATAACTTCGAGCATCTTTTCGATACCTCTACGATAACTTTTACCGTAATCTTCAAATATCATCTGTGATTTATCTTCCGGTTCAGGAAATATCTTATAGCTAAGCAACGCTCTCTGTGAACTTTGCTCAGACAACTTTGATATCTTTTCGGCATCAACTCGATACGCCGCCTGATAAGCACGCTCAATCTCCCACTGTTTGCTCGAAACAATTTTACTAAGTGATTTGATCTTACTGGCACCCTCACTAATACTTTTCTTAGACATCTCATCCTGAAGATTGCCGCTAATCATTTGACCGGGAATAAATAGAAAGATTCCTACCAGAACGATTATAATAGGTACTATCAAAGATGAATAATCTTTTAGAATACCAAATTTTTGAGTTATGTTTTTTAAATCTAATCCAGCCATTTTATTTTACCACTTTTATATATGACACTTAATTAATCTGCTTAGCCTATCCCCTTAACTATCAGGGGCGTCTTTCCATCTAAACTTGGCTTGCAATATGAACCAATGGTCATTGATCTCATATATGACCTCGCCATCTTTGTCTGTTTTAGAAACACCACGTGAGTCTTTTTTGGCTACTTTACTTATAACCTCATTCGTCAATGGGTCTACTAACACTGTCTGCTTTGGGCTCTTTCTGCCGCGACGCCCGCCGCGATTAGAGGTCGAGCTCGCAACGCTTTTTCTCTGTTCAACACCTATACCTAATGGTGTTTTCTCATCCATTCCAACTTCACCTGTCTCAAGACTGAAATGTTCAATCGATGTCTTTTCGTATAATTCAAAAGGAACCCTACGCTTCAAAATCTCATCGAGATGCATCATACGCGTTATATAACCCCATTTTTCTTTATCATTCCCAACACCAGCAGGGTCAAGTAACGCCCCCAAATCCGCATACGGACTGTAGCCGACTATCTCTACTACAAAACCAGTCAAAGGACCTTCGACCTCTTTCTTCTCGACAGCCTTTTCCTTGCCCTTACCCTTCTTAGATTCTTTTCTCGGTTTAGATTTTGACCTGGAATTACTACCCCTCGTAGGCCTGCCGCCTCTCGTGGGCCGCCCGCCTCTCGTAGGCCTGCCGCCCCTTGTAGGTCGTCCGCCCATACCAGGCATACCGCCCATACCAGGTACACCTTCCATCTCTTCTTCAAGAAATCTTTGGTCATCTCGCGCACTTGTCCTTTTGGCACTTTTCTTGAATACATCGCTAAACTTGGTTTTGGAAATATCCTCTGTATACTCAACTGTCAGCCCCGTCACGAATAGCTGCTTTCGCTTTTTGCGGGAAACTCCAATAACTTTTTGAGTCTGCCCCTCAGTAAAAGCCTTATAAAGCTCTTGCTGTTGAGAATCTTTGGTATTATTCGCATTCGGAAGAATCTCTATCAATGTCTGATGCAGTAGAGGAATTACGTCGCGATATCCGAATATCTTAAATTTACTCTTGATAATCTCTGCAGAATCACGGCCCTTACCCTCTTCAGACTTTAGCTTCCTTAAAGCCTGGTCCTGAGAACCGATAACCTTGCTTATCTGCCGACGTATATTATCCTTTTCGCCGTAGTTCGCTTTATCAAAAAACGTACGCATAAATGACAGTATCGAAACAACCAGAATAAGGCACGCCGCCAAAATAAAGTATTTCGTCTTGCCAGCCCACACCATCGAACGAGCGATACTCTTAGGCAAAAGATTACTCTCTATCCTACCAAGCCCAAGACCCTGCAACCCAAGACCGTAAACTATACCAAAATCGCAAACACTGTTATGAAATTTCGATGCCGACACTTCAGAATTTAGCGAAAGATTCTTAAACGAATCGGGCCTCTCTATCGGCATCTGCAGCGTCTGCTGGAGATACTTAAGCAAACCACGCATATTGGTACCGCCGCCCATCGCGATTATCTTCGTCAATTTCGTATCGGGATTCGAATTGCTGTAAAATCCCAATGAACGCTGTATCTCTGAGGCAAGGTCCGTAAAAACAGGCTTCATCGCCTGCAATATCTGCCGGGCGTATTTGCTCATCGTTGCTGTACGCTTGAGCTTCTCAGCCTTTTCAAAACTCAGCTTAAATGATTCTGCTATCGCCTTAGTAAACGAATCGCCGCCCATCGGAATGCAGCGCTGCCAAACACTCTTACCTGTGCACACTACCAGATCTGAATTGTCAGCCCCTATATTCAAAACAACAACTGCATGCTTCTCGTTTCTAAACAATTCAGGACGGTCATATAAAATGAAATTGTACAACGCCATCGGGGCCATCTGAACAGTACTGACCTGAAGGTTTACTCGCGAAAAATGTTCAAGCTCCTCGGTCACAACTTCATTCTTAATAGCGAAAAGACCAACCTTGTTCCCCTCGCCCTCCTCTTGCTCCATCAACTGCCAGTCCCATTGCACATCATTAATGTCAAACGGTATCTGCTGAGCCGCCTCGAACTTCACTATCTCCGGGATGCGCTTTGCTTCGACAGGAGGAAGATTCACAAAACGAGCAAAACTGTGCTGACTTGGTACCGATACGATTATATCATCTTTGCCTATATCATTTTGAGATAGAAACTGACGTATGCTAAGAGCTACTAACTCATCTCGTTCCGCCGCACTTATATTGCCCCCGCTAAGGATCTTGCCATGCCGAACATTATCAAAGCCTGTCACTTCTGCTTTCTCACCGGCAAAGCTCAACCGCAGAGCCTTTAGAGAATAATTCCCTATGTCAATTGCCCACACTGCACCGGTAGCTGACGCCATTTAAAAAACCTCTTCTTTAAGTATTACTATGCCAGTTGTTTAGGCTTGTAAATACGCCCCAACAACTATAAATTATAACACATTATGAAAACTTTTTCCATCAATACACTTGGCTGCAAAGTTAACCAGTACGAGAGCCAGCAAATCAGGCAGCTCTGCGAACAGCTCGGACTACATTACGTCCAAACTTCAGATAACCCGGACCTCATCGCTGTCAATACCTGCTGTGTTACTCATAACGCATCAGCTAAGAGCCGACAATCAATCAGGCGAGCACAAAAGCAAAATCCAAATGCAGCCATTATCGTTTTCGGCTGCATGCCAATAGTAGAACAGCTAAATGACCTGGGCGAAAATGTCTATCTAATAGAAGATAGAGACGCACTAACCACAGAATTAGCCCAAATAATCCATTCTAAGCCCACCATTTTGGATTTGAAAGAATCCAGCACCAGCCAAAAAATCATTAGACCAAAATATGGGCAAAAAATCAAGGACAAAACCATGCCCAATGACGTAAGTCTGGGTAGTTTGGGCGCTTTCAAGGGACACACAAGGGCCTTTTTGAAGGTTCAGGACGGTTGTGACGGTTATTGCAGCTACTGCATAATACCCCAAACAAGACCAAAGGTGCATAATAAGCCCATCGCAGACGTCATAACCGAAGCGCAAAACCTTGTAAATGCAGGACATAAGGAAATTGTCGTTACAGGCATCTTCCTCGGCGCCTATGGCCTCGAAACAGTAAGGAGAAAACGATGGGAAAAGCAGGAAAATCCCGAATTAGCTAAATTATTGAAAAAATTATCGCAAGTTCAAGGCCTAAAAAGAGTTAGATTAAGCTCACTTGAACCCGCCGATGTTACCGAACAACTTCTCGATGTTATGGCCAATTGCCCTAACATTATGCCCCATCTGCATTTGTCACTCCAATCCGGGTCAGATGATATATTGAAAAGGATGGGCAGGCAATATCGAACAGCCGAGTTTCTACAAAAAGTTGAACTGATAAAAAGCAAACTCGATAGGCCCGCAATTACAGGTGACTTTATTGTTGGTTTTCCCGGTGAAACCGAAAGTGATTTTGAAAAAACTTCTCAGATAGCAAAAGATGTTGGCTTCTCTAAAATGCATGTATTTCCATTTTCCGTTCGCCAGGGGACAGCTGCTGCGAAAATGCAAAACCTTGTAGCCGATACAGTTATAAAAAACCGTTGCCAGCAACTCAGACAGACCGGAGATAAACTTGCCTTTGATTTCCGAAACCAATTCATCGGTGAAGAAATTGAAGTTCTAATTGAAAACGTAAGTGCCTGTAGCCAAGCTACCTGTGACCAAGTTGCCTGTGACCTAGTTATGGGCGATACTATTTCCGGCAGAGCTGAAAGATATTTCATGGTTCACTTCAACCCCGCAGGAGCCGAATACGAGAAAAACCAAATCGTAAAACTTAAACTGACTGAAAATAAAGAGGATGGAATTTGGGGGGCACAAGGCCCCTAACCAACATTCACTGTATTTACTTATTGTTTACACAATAACAAAAACAGTTAAGTACCGTTTTAAGTAGCTGGTAAACTCGACTTTCGTATATTATTAATCCCGATATAAGTAATGATTAAAAAAACTACAGCAAATGCTGTAGCTATAATAGCACATACTAAAAATACATTTTGGTATGTCTGTAGTAAAGTGATTGTTGAAGCGGGCGCATTAACTGACGTAGCTTTAGCAAGCAATACAGAAACATAAGCACCCCAGAGTAAAGATGCTAAAACTGAGAACACATCTGTTAGTATATTTTTTCCTGTTATGCTTTTTAAGTTATCTTCTGTAACAAGAAAATATGTTTCTGTTTTTGTGCGTATCTCTGCCTTAACCAGCTCTTCTCCGCCACTGATTTTTATCTCTTCCATATTAAGAACCCCCTTTGTACTCAATACCAGACTTTGGATACTTTTTCTTGAGTTCCTTGACAACAGACTTCCGAATCGCCTGGAGATCTAACTGATTTGGAGTTACCATAGAAGTATTATTTACTAACCATTCTACGACTCGTTCCAAAACAGCGACCTTGAACTCATTACTCAAGATCTGGCCAGAATCTATTTCCCCAAATTTGACTCCCATAATCTTTTCCTTTCATAGTTTTTTGTTAATCACTGAACCATCATTAACCACCATTTTATTTTCCCCTTCTAATCCCTAACCGTCAACCTCTATTTTTTCATCTTCCCGATTTTCTTCTGTTACACTCTTTGCATAACATCTGACAATTTTCTTCCGTTGTTTTTCCGCCTTCGTGCCAAGGTTTGATATGGTCGGCTTCCATTTCCTCAATTTCAAAATGTTTTTTACATACTACGCACTTACCTTTTTGTTTCTCATAGACTTTTTGTTTCATTGCATCAGTAAAGGCACGAATTGAAAGATATTTTTCATCACGGGTTAGAATGTATGGATAAATGCCGCTCTTTTTTACATCATCGTCGAGAATGAGTTTCGCTGACTCTTTTTCAATTTCCCCCGTGTCATATTTTTCGTCTTTGTAGGTGTTGTAAAGCGATCCCCAATCCACGCCTTTCATAAATTTCTTTCGTTTTTTTGTGAAAGTACTTTCAATCCAGGTAATCACATCTTTAAAATACTCCCACAATTCATTAGCATTTTTGTCGTGCTGATGCTTTGACATATAATCTTTTATATTACCACCTGAAAGCCACTTTATAGCGGTTTCCAAATATTCCTGACGATTTGCCGAGCCACTAAGATAATCGCTTGCTAAACCATAAGCAGCACAAGTCGATTTACTAAAATAGCGTTTGGCATCAGAAACCCAGGAGCCTGAATAAACTGCATTTCGCAGTTCCTGATTTGTAAGTACTTTGCCTGCTATATTAATGGTTTCAAACCAGTCTAATTTCTCGCTATCTGTGCCACTACATAAATATATCGAAAGCTCATAATTAAGAATTTTTTCTTTTTTGTCTTTTGGTAGATTATGAATAGCCAAGCCGTCTACTGAAAAGTCTCCGTTAACATATTGGCAAATTGAAATTGTACGCTGTTGTCCGTCAATTATTTCAAAATCCCCATCTTCCCGCACCGCCCAGTACATCATGTTTAAGGGAAAATATTTTGTAACGGTATCAATAACAGCATTACGTTCTTTGTCCTTGTAGATAAACTCTCGCTGGTAGGGTGGCCGAATATCAAGTTTGCCTCCAAAGCCAACTACACCATCTTCAGCGTTATCTTTATAGCCATCTGCCAATTCACGGACTGTGATTTCTTTAAGTATTATATCCATATTAATTATTTAGTCCTTTATTTCTAATCAAGATTCTTGCATATAGTATCGACAAATATCCGCTTGCATTATCAGCTGTATAATAAATTCCATCTGGTTTCTTAGACCATAGTAAGGTCGATCTTGTATTTGCCTTGCTACCATTTGTTTCAGAACCATCTTTATTGATTTGTTTTGGGTTCTTGTAACGTTTTGTTGGGATTGCTTCAAACTCATCTCGTCCAGCAGTGATTCCTAAAATTTCAAATTGGTCAGGATTGTATTTATCCAGGAATGTTATTGGCACACCCATCACCCCGTTATAGTCAGCGGGAATGTCCTTTACCTTATTGACATTTATAGCATCATAGTTATCGTAGGTTGGATATTCTTCTTCGTTGTATTGCTTGTAAAGAATTAGGTCTTCATGCCTTTCTGCATAGTCAAGATTTGTAAACCAACGCACTCCTTTTACTCGAATGAATTTTCTACCTTCTTCATCAACCCTGCAACCTGCCGCTCTTAAGGGATAGTTATCAGGTACTCCAAATTCTCTATCGCCGCTATGAATACTTGGACCAAGCCATAATTTATCCTCCTTTATCATTTTGAATGTTTCCTTGTAGGTTATGGCATTGACATTACCGATGATGATAAACTTCTTGCCATATTCATCTAGTTGAGCTACATATTTTCTGAATAAAGAAAAAGGCGGATTGGTAACAACGATGTCAACTTGCTTTAAGAGTTCAATACATTCTTCGCTACGAAAATCGCCGTCTCTTTTCAAGTGCTTAATGCCGATCTCTTCGGGGTCGGGGACTTTGTTGTTATTTTTATCGCCTTCGTATTCTAAATAGATGGCTTTTTCTGATTTATTTTGGCTGAATAAATCCATATCCTGATTTTTGTAGCAGGTTGTAATAAGTTTCTTAAGTCCGAGTTCCTCGAAACTGTATGAAAAATAGTGGAAGAAATTGCTTACCCTTGGGTCGTCACAGTTGCAAAGAACCACTTTACCCTTAAAATGGTCTTTGTAATGTTTCATCTCTCTTTCAATATCAGGAAGTTGAGTATAAAACTCATCCTTTTTAGCATTCTTTGCTTTGTGGAGATTTCTATTTAATGTCTTTTTCTTCATAGATTAAACCTACACCCTCTAATTCTTAAAAGATTCTCAAAACTCATTTTAACGATAACTTATCCCCATGTATAGATTTATTTGTTAATCTGCCTGTCACGGCGACCTTTCGCGGCGTAGCTTTATGCGCAGACGGATGTTAACTTAGGTAGTTTACTCCACTTACCCTCGCAAGATGGGTGTTGTCTTCGGTTCGGACACTTTTTATCCGTATGCCGTAGGCATACTTTACTGTATGTTTCCGAATCGCGGCCTACGACAACACCATATCGCTTACTTGTCCCCATCGCCAGATTTATTTGTAAATCTATGGGGAGCTCCAAATTTATCTTGGGGGTCATCCTGTCTAAAAAAACTGTGTTAACTTAGGCAATCTTCTTCTTTGCGCCTTAGCGTCTTTGCGGGATTAAATTTTTTATCTTTTCTTCGTGTCCTTCGCGCTCTTCGTGGTGAGATTTTCTTATGTTAAAATGGGTAGGCAAAAAATTCTCATTTTGAGAATAAGTTCCCCAAACCACCAGAAAATCAATCAAACGCGCAAGTCCCACTTTTGAGAATTTACAAAATGCGCTCATTTTGATACAAATCGCGCGCGTTTTATACCAATTCGCGCGCGTTTTTGCCAATTTTCAACCACTTTTTGACCCCTTTTTCCTCTCATTATGAGAAACTTGCGCAAATGATCGCGCCTATTCTTTGTAAACCCCCTATTCTAAAAGATATCAAGACTCCTTATCTCCCAAACCATAAACCTCGCAGGTTCATTGCAAATGAACCAAAAATCCGCCACAGGCGGATCTAATCCTTGATAACCAAACACACCACCGCTTATCTGCGCAAGCAGTAGTAATCTCTTTAGATACTAAACATCCTCTTTGGTAAACGGCGCAAACAAAAGACTTACAGCAATTTTAAATTACAACTCCCCCCAAACCCCCCACTCTGAACCGTGTTTTTGAAACAAAAACCGCTTTTATGCGCTGCGATTCTTGTCCGAAACGACATCGGGCTAAGCGCTGCGCTTCTTGTCCTTCTTTGCTTTTCTTTTTTCTTTTGGGCTAAGCTTAGCCTGTTTTTGTTGTTCCTTTTTTCCTTTATTTCTCTTTCCGCCATCAGCCATCGTTGTTACTCCTTTATTAAATTAACTATCCTTATTCCTTATCCTTACGGCACTTACAGCATGGGCAAATCATTGCACAGCTAAGAACCACAACGGCACCAATTTGCAGCAGGGTCCTGAATATATCAACCTGGATGCCTTGATATCCTTCCGGTACAGTGACTTTCTGAAAGATGCAATGATGTCCCGCGGGTGTTTTTAGCAGCTGATCATCAGCGGCTATAACTGCGTTATAAGGTACGTAGCACGCAGCAGTTACGAACAACAGTGCAGCAACTATACAGCAAAAACAAATCTTCTTTTCCATAATCTCTCCTTTCACAGAATTAGGTTTCCTTTTGCTTAATAGTAATAGTGTAATGCCCTGCTTGGAGATAGCAAGGGAATTTTTGGGTGTTGAAATATCTAAAAATAGCGGTTATACTGGTCAAAAAGCAGAATTTAAAAATCGGAGATCTAAATGTATAAGTATTTGTTGGTATTGGTTTTAGGCTGTGTGTTTTTTAGTGGTTGCGGTTCAGCTTCATTAGAATTTGGTCAGCTGATAGCTGACGATTACGAATATAATCTGCGTGAGTACCCGTTATACGCAACGAGTGAGGGGGATCATCGATTTAACGACAAATTAACGAAGGTATCTTTAGTTGACAGTGCAAGGCGAAATGCCAAGACGAAAGCGGTTCTTGTTCGGATAGACGGTATTAATCGCGCGGCTCTAAGTAAAGGTGAGCGAGTGAGTTATGATATTTTCAAGCGGAAGTTTGAGGATGGTCTGCAGTGGTATGAATTCAATGCTTGGCTGATGCCGGTGACTCAGATGGGCGGTTTTTACAGTCATTTTCCGCAGATGCATGAGCGGGTTCCTTTTAAGACTGCAGGCGATTATGAGAATTATATATCGCGTTTAAATGCGTTCAGCGGGGTTGTTGACGGTTACATTGAGATAATGCGTGAGGGTATTCGGCGTGGTTATGTCGTGCCTAAAGTCACAATGGCCGACATTGGCAAATCCATTGAGGCCCATATTGTTGAAGTGCCGGAGAAAAGTCACTGCTATAAACCGTTTGAGAAATTCAGCAAATTTGTAGGTGTAGCTGACAGGGAGCGACTTTCAGCGGCTGGGCGTGAGGCGATATCACAGGTGGTGGTAGAGGCGTATAAGCGGTTTTTGAGATTTATGGTTGATGAGTATATACCTGCGTGCAGGGATACGATAGCGGCGAGTGACTTGCCGAATGGTAAAGCGTATTACGAATTTTGTATTCGCAGTGATACGACGCTTGATATAAGTGCCAAAGAGGTTCACGAAACGGGATTAGCTGAAGTGGCGCGGATAAAGGGTGAGATGTTGGAAGTTATCGCTGAGACTGGTTTTAAGGGCGGATTTGAAAAGTTTCGCAAGTTCCTGCGGACCGACAAGCAATTTTACGCTAAGGACAAAAAGGAGTTATTGAAGGAAGTTGCTTATGCTCTGAAGCGCGTAGACGGAGAGCTTCCGAGACTTTTTGAGGAGCTGCCTCGGATGCCTTATGGTATCAAGGAGGTTCCAGATTTTATTGCGCATGACGCACCAGCGGCGTATTATCGCAGGCCTCCGGGTGACGGGACGATGGCAGGATTTTATTATGTGAATACTTATGATCTGGGGAGTAGGCCTTTGTATCATGTTGAGGCGTTGGCGATGCATGAGGCTGTTCCGGGTCATCATTTGCAGATTGCGATTGGGCAGGAGCTGAAGGATTTGCCGAAGTTTCGTCAGGAGGCGCATTTTACGGCGTTTACGGAGGGGTGGGCGCTTTACGCAGAGAGTCTCGGCAAGGAGCTTGGGCTTTATGAGGATGTGTATAGTTATTTTGGGCGGCTCGACTTTGAGATGCTGCGTGCGTGCAGGCTGGTGGTCGATACGGGGATACATTCTTTCGGGTGGTCTCGTGAGAAGGCGATTGATTTTATGGCGTCGAATACGAGTATGAGCGTTGATGATATTACGACTGAGGTTGACCGTTATATTGTTTGGCCCGGTCAGGCGCTTGGGTATAAGATTGGCGAATTGAAAATCCAAGAGCTTCGGAAAAAATGCGAAGAGCGCTTAGGCAGCGATTTTGATATACGCAAATTTCACAGCGTAGTGCTTGGTAGCGGTGCGGTTCCGCTTGGGGTATTGGAGACGAATATAAATGAGTGGCTTGAAGAACAATCGCTGTCGGATTTAGGAAGAGCGCTTAGGCAGCGATTTTGATATACGCAAATTTCACAGCGTAGTGCTTGGTAGCGGTGCGGTTCCGCTTGG
>VRUG01000010.1:97377-108386 GCA_019456255.1 Planctomycetota bacterium
AACGTGATGGTAAGTAAAAGCGATCCCTCAAACGCAAGATTGTCACTTAGGTCGTCGGTTTATCTTTGCGGGCATGCTGGCTCGGAGATTTTTTCGAGCACTTCCCAAGTCAGATGTTCATCTTAGAACGTGATGGTAAGTAAAAGCGATCCCTCAAACGCAAGATTGTCACTTAGGTCGTCGGTTTATCTTTGCGGGCATGCCGGCTCGGAGATTCTTTCGAGCACTTCCCAAGTCAGATGTTCATCGTGTCCCTTTACAGAAAAATCAGCCAGGGAGATAAATCCAACTGGTTCCTCGTAGCTATTAAGTACGATAAGTCTTCGTACGGAATCAGTTTCCATGATATTGGCGGCTTGTGCGATGTCGTCATTTTCGTGGCAGAGGAAAACTTCCGGCGTCATGATATCATTGACGGTAGTATTTGACGGGTCCATTGCTTCGGCGATAGCGCGTATCGTAATATCCCGGTCGGTAATCATTCCGATGATATCATCTTCGATGCAGACTGGCATTGCGCCAATATCGAGCGATTTCATTTTTGCAGCAGCATTGACAAGGCTTGCGTCTGAGTCGACCATTTCGACTCCTATAGTCATAAGATCTTTTACTTTCATTTTACACTCTCCTTTTGGAACGTTAAATTTTTTAGATTTTTAACATATCTATTTTTTATTCATGAAACTGTTATTGCTCATTGGAGCAAGCAAAAATATCCGTTGCTAATTCGTTAAAAACTGTGAACGATTACCTATTTTTCAGTATTATGTTTTTCGTAAATTCAGGACAACTGGAAAGTGAGGCAATCTGGTTCATTTTCTTTGTATCCGACACATATTTCGTCTGCCTGGCATTCGAGACTCATATTGAATTTACATGCAGCGACTTTACATGCACCGACATTTGCCATGCATTCGATATCACCGCCCTGTACGGCAGAGAGGCAGTATGTATCGCATTTTGGGTTTGAGCTGTCACCGATAGTCACAGCTATGGCATGGCAGATTTCGCTGGCATTGTAAGCACAATCGGCTACCTCACATTTTTTAACTCTTGAACATTCCATAATTAGACCCCCGCTTTCATTTTTGAAGTTAATTTTATATTAGAGCAATTTAATTTTTCGTGTTCGCATTTAGGCCGCTATGAGGACGAGGTTGGCAAAGAAGATTGCACAGCAATATTGAAATATTGCGAGTAAATCTGATGCCGCCAGCCGAAGCCGCAATAGACATAATGCGAACACGAAAAATTAAAGTGCTCTAACTAAATTCCGCAATACATTTTTTTTAGTACATTGTGAGCAGCAAGGAATCGACATCGGATAGACATCATTAATCGCCCCCATAATTTTCACAGAAAGGTTATCGTCACATCATAGCGGCATCTTAATTAAGGAAGATATTTTTCTGGAAAAAATTGCATGATGTGCAGTGGTGAGGCATGCAAAAGTAGTCTTGAAAGGTCTACTATTAAAAAGCATGTTTCGTCTGAGGCGTTATTTAGTTATTTCTAACAATCAAGATGCGCTGTTTTGTTTGTCGGCTTTGGAATACCTTGGAATATACTTTATAGCAAGAGCAATAAGTCCAAGAACAAACGCGGCACAAATAACGGGGTATCCCGGGTCAGCTGTAACCTTGAAAGAAGCCCATTGTTTTAGTTCCTTAAATTCAAAAGTAACCTCTCCTATGGCAATTTTTTTGCTTAAAGGCAGATAGTTTTTTGAGAGAACATTACCGTTTTCATCCTTCTGTTCAATAATCAGTAGCGGATTATTCGGCGTTTCGGAGGTTTTAACGACCTGGCCGAACTCTGCTTTGTGGCCGGGGTAGAGTGTAAGAGTCGTTTGATTTTGCAGAAAAGGTATCAGCAACTGATTAGTGTATGTATTACTTTTCTCTGATACGATAGTTCTCAGTGGGATGTCTGCTTCGAATACAAGGTCATTGGATTTATTCTCATATATAGCAACTCGCGGCGAGAATCCTACTCCATCAATATTAAATTTCATATCTTTGTAAGTGTAAGGCTGATTTACTTTTATAACGGCATCAGCAATTTTTTCATTTTTTTCATAAACATCGATACTTGAAGCCATTTCGGTTGCATATTTATCTTTTCCATAATCAAACTGAACATCTTTCAAAAGAAGCAGGAAGTCTTTTTGCACTTCAGGTCTCAATGGACCTTTTGTCAACTTTAGGTAGCTGTTTGGGTGGTCGACGAATGTTGCTCCTTCAGTTATGAGCGTGTTGGCATCAAGTTTTAGCGTTGAGGTCATAAAACCTCCAACGAAGAGAGTCAGGAGGGCAGCGTGTAGAACAAGGAATCCAGTCATTTTTAACGCATCCGGTCCTTTAAGTGCTTCGAATCCACCTTCACTTTTAAATTTTAAGGCAGCGTTTGTGGTTACATTGACGGCAAGTAGAACAAGGACGATGATAAAAGGCCAAGAATGGAAAGCACTGAAAAGTCCCAGCGGTTTTAAAATTGCGGTAATCGAGGGATTCGCATTTTGCCAGGTTTGGATGTAGTAATTATCCATCTTTCCCTGCTGAGGTACAAAGATTCCTATAACGCCACATAGCACAATAAAGAGTATCAATGCAATTGCCACTTTTGAGGAACTAATGGCATTTAAGAGTTTTTTCAGTAAACCCGCTTGTTCTGACATAATGTACCCTTTCTTTAAATGAGTGGGTTATTATAGTTTATTAGCCAAGATATTGAAAACTATTTTATTTTGTATTATCAAGAAACTTTGAACTTGGCATTAAGTTTGAATAGTCGTTTCATTGGTAGATTAAGTACCTGATTTTGGTTTAGTGAAAGTTCTGAGCTTATTTGTTTTAGTATCTGTTCGATTCTCTCTTCTGTTGGTGCAATAATCGTAAACCAGATATTGAACTTGTCGTTTCTTTGGTAGCTATGTGTTACTTCATGGAATTTTTCGACGGTTCGTGCGGCTTTTTGTAGCTTATCCGGGGTGACACTTATAGTAGCCAAAGTGCTTTTGAAGTCAAATTTATGTGAATTGATACTGGCTCCTATTCTACGAATAGTGCCGTTGTCGACAAGTTTTTGTACCCTGTCAAAAAGCTGGTCGGTGGATATTTGGAGTCTTTTGGCAATTGTTTCATATGGTTTTTGTTGAATTGGAAAGTCATTTTGCAGTGCGTTTAAAATTTTGCTATCGAGTTGATCCATATGCATTATTCCAGTTAAAAAAATCGTATCTGCGCATTATTTAACGCGTATTTTTGCTCAAATCAAATATGATTTTATTTCTTATCGCCATAGAATTAAAGACAATAAATAAAGTTTTCGATTGAAGCTGTCAAGACAAACTATTACTCTAATCAAAGAGTTCAAGTAAGTAAAGGCCTGATTTTGGAAACAGTGGCCAGATAAAGAGTTAGGTTAGGACATTATGCGTAGAATAAAAGGATTTATATTGACGTATATATTGGTGGCAGTTGGTATTATAGCTGCTATCGTGGGTGGATTTTTCGGTTTCAGCGAGCTAAAGACACGAGCGGATATAGAACAGCGGTGGTCACAGGCACAAGCGTTTGCTGCAGAGCATGAGTATGGGGAGGCGATTGAGGCAGCTAATGATTTGATATCTATTTATCCTGGCAGGTCACAGGCAGATTTGGCAAGGTTTGAGATTACGGCTTGGCAGAAACTTTTGAACGAGCAAACAAATCGTCACCAGCAGATAAAAAATCTTTTAGAGAATTCGAGGGCGGCATTATCAAAACAGGAATTTGAAAAAGCCTTGAAGTTTGTCGACGAAGCTCTCGGGCTTGAACCTGAATATGGTGCATCGCTTGAATTGCAGGAAAGTATTAGAGGTGAAATTAAAAGTACGCATGATACTTTGGTGCAAAAGGCGAGGAAATTTGAGTATCAAAATAACTGGGAAAAAGCGATTGAGTTATATGAGCAGGCATTGAAGCAGGCCCCTGGAGAGGAAGTGCGGGAGGGATTAGCAAGCAGCTGGAACAATCTTTATCTTGATAAGGGACGTAATGCGGAAAGGGACGAAGACTACGAGACTGCGATTAAATATTATATTAAGGCTTTAAATTTTAAGGACCTTGAGACGACTCGTCTGAGTCTACAGTCTGTCAAAAATCTTATAAGTGACCGAAAAAAGTTTGAAGAGCTGTCTGGATTGGCAAAACAGGCTCAGTTAGGCGGTGACTTAAATAGGGCAATAAGTTTATACCTGGAATCTCAAAACTATACGAAGAAATCTCATAGGGCCAAGATATCTGTTCTGCAAGAGTTCATCATTAAAGCCAGGGAGGTGGATTCGGGGTATAGCGGCATATTCATTGTGAGTAGAGACAATGGGGTTGGGTATAGCTCGGTGCGTGACGCAGTGAATGCAGCCAAAGAACGAGCTGTTATTCTTGTTATGCCGGGTGTGTACCGCGAGCGGGTTCATGTTTTAAAAACAGTAAGCATAAGCGGGATTGAAAAACCTGAGAATACAATTATCGAATATTCGGATGGGCACGTTTTGAAATTGTCTGCAAACGGGGTGTTTTTAAAAGATATTACGTTTCGCTTGACTGATGTGGATGGGACCGAGCCTAATGCTGTTGCGTCTTCTGTAATAGAGGTAGCTGAGGGCAGTGCTAAGATTGTCGGTTGCGGGATCATGGGCGGACATACGGGGATTAAAGTTGCTTCTGATACTGAATGTAATTTGCATAGTAACCGGATTTACGACAATTTTATCAGCGGGGTGAGTTTTGAGGGCAATGCCCGTGGGAAAGTTGAAGACAATAAGATTTATCGAAACCGAATCAATGGTATCTTAGTTAGAGGCAAAGAGACAAAAGTTATTATTGAAAACAATCAATGCGAAGAAAACAGAATTGGGATAGCGATTGCGGCAGGTGCGGGCCCGACGGTGGCGGATAATTTTCTCACAAAGAATGATTACTGCGGTATATACATCACGGGTGCCGGGACAAATCCAGTAATTATAAACAATCGCTGCAATAATAATAAAAATAAAGGGATTTTGATTTCGTCCGGCGCTAATCCGAATGTCATATCAAACACATGCAGTAATAATAAGTCATCCGGGATTGTTGCTGACGGCAAAGGCGTTAAGGGGCTGATAAAAAACAATGAGTGCAATAATAATAGAAAGTCAGGTATATTAATTAGTAACGGTGCCGGTCCTGAAGTTATTTCTAATATATGCAATTTGAACCGCTGGTGCGGCATATTTGTCACTGGTGACGGGAATGACGCGACGATTGATGGTAACCGCTGTGAACAAAATGAAAGTGACGGCATTCTTTTATTAGACGGAGCAAGCCCAACGGTTATTAATAACATTTGTTCTCGGAATAGTTTTCGGGGTATCGATATTCAGGGAGTTGGTACAAATCCTCGTGTTGAAAACAATAGATGTGAAAATAATAAACGTAACGGGATTTATATTTGCCAGGGCGCCAAGCCTATAGTCAGTGACAATAGATGTCTTCAGAATGGTCTTTGCGGCATTGATATTCAAGGTTCCGGGACGAAGCCTAAAGTCGATGGTAACTATTGCGAGGGAAATACAGAGTGCGGTATTTATATTTCCAAAGGGGCCGAGCCTACGGTTTCAAATAACAAGTGCGATGGGAATCTAAAGCATGGGATTTTGATTGAGGGTTATGGCACGGACCCGATAGTTTCCAATAATCGCTGTGCGGGTAATAAGGAGAACGGCATATTTGTGACTGACAGTTCCGGGGCATTGGTCAAGGGGAATAATCTGATAGAGAATTTGCATCGCGGCATAAAAATTGAAGGTGTGAACACAAAGCCTACAATCGAAAGGAATCGGTGTGAGGGCAATAAGGAAAACGGGATTCATATATCCGGCGGAGCCCGGCCTGTGGTGATTAAAAATATTTGTATCCGAAATAATTACAGCGGGATTGATATTGGAGGGACAGGTACCAGTCCGATAGTGGAGAACAATCGTTGTGAAGAAAACATAGACTCCTCGGGCATTTATATTTATCACGGAGCCAATCCAAGTGTTCAAGGAAATATCTGCAGTCAAAACGACAAGCATGGTATTTCGGTTGGCGATTTTGGCACGGAGCCTTTGATTAAAAATAACCGGTGTGAGAGAAACAAAGAAGGTGGTATTTTGATATATTCCAAGGCCAGGCCTACAGTTGTTAAGAACTATTGTTTTAATAATGTTGAATTTGGTTTGGGGTTCACTGAAGATTGCAAGATGCCTGCGAATAACCACTGGGGCAAAGATAATATTTTAGAAGATAACGGCATTGAAGATTTCATTATCGTAGCAATCAAGTCTAAAAACAAATCTATTGAGTAAGTATCAACAAAAACATTGCCAATCTGTCTGAAGGATAATTTTATTTTATATTTTGTCACTTAGCCAGTTTGGCTGATGACGCAAGCAATGCAAAAAGCTCATCGACCAGATGCAGATGGACGATTTCATCTTCTCTTATACCATTTAATATTTCCAGCAATTCGGCATCTGAAGTTTGAGAGATTATCTTTTCAACATCATGGAGCATTTTTTCTTCTATCTGTTGTATGGCGTTAAAATAATTCTCGTAATCGATTTCAGTAAACATTTTTGTCCTCACTTTTTATTTTAGCGACCAATTGTGTGTATATTCTCGCATGCTTTGTGGACTGAATTTTGAGCATGTTTAATGCCCGTTTTATTGTTTCTGTTGTTTCCTCATCGAACGGAGCGAAAAACATTGTGCTGTTAATATGTTTCGCATACAGAGGGATGACAGCTTCTTCTGTTTTCAGTCCTTCCTGCAACAACTTTAGAAGTTCTTGTTTAGTGGCCATGTTTCACCTTTTAATTAAATAAGTTTTCAACAATGTTATTGCCCCTCGTTAAAATAGAACAAAGATGATATGAGGAAGAAATGGTAAGTAATCCAAATGACATTAACGGCAATGGCAGCTGAGAAGCTATAGATAAATCGGTTAACGCCCCATGTTATGGCGGCAAGTGAAATTGTCCAAAAGAGCACCTGAGGCCATAGAGTTGTGTATGGGACGGTGTGAGCGGTTTGCTTAGAAGTGATCTTGAATCCCTTTTTGATGCCGCATAAGGCCCGGAAAGTACCTCTGATATATGTCGGCAGTGAGATGAAAAGCAGTAACTGTCCTTTATATGCCCGTGAGAAATTGTATCCTCGACTCTTCATAGTCGAGTAAAATATAAAATAAGCGAGTATTATGTAAGGTATGAATGATGCCAGGTATACCGCTGGGTGCATAAAGAATGACGGGAATCCGAAAAAGATGAAAAGGATGGGGCAAAAGACGAGGAACATATATGCCCAGCTTACCATATAATAGCTACCGGTAATAATATACTCCCACCACTGCACGGGTTTTAATGCTGTTGGTGCTTTGAAAAGTTTTGTCAAAACTTTTTTCAATACTGAAACATTTCCCATTGACCATCGACTTTGCTGGGCGAGATAGGCGCCGAGATTTTCCGGTCCCTGTCCAAATGTATTTACATGGTTGTAATATATCGTTTTCCATCCTTTGAGGTGGAGCTGAAAGGATGTGGCAAAATCTTCAGTGACGGTGGTTTCGTCGAATCCTCCGACGTCTTCAAGAGCGTTTCGTCTTATAACGGTATTTGTACCACAGCACATCATTGCTCCGCTTATACTTTTTGCTTCACAAACATATTCATAGAAAGCTGCCTGCTGCATATTGGCAGCCAGTGAAACATTACTTGCCTCAAGGTTGCTATAATATTGCGGCGTCTGTACAAGTGCCAATTCGGTATCATTTTCAAGAATTGAGACTACCTGTTTCAAAAAGCCCTCAAATTGGATTCTGGTCAACATCAAAAATAGCGATATATTTTTGGTTTAATTTTTTCATGCAGTCGTTTATGACACCGGCTTTTGCGCCATGTCTTTGTTGTCTTCTGAATAATTGGCAGTCATATTTTTTTGCTATCCTTTCTGCTTCTTTTTTGTATTTTTCTTCTGAAGAATCATCGAGCAGATAAATTGTTTTGGACGGGTATGAAAGGTTGTAGCAGCACAGAATTGTATTTTCCATGACCTCCGATGGTTCATGCCTTGCCGGTATAAGAATCGCAACCGAAGGGTAATTTTCCAATTCGCCAGCTTTGGTTTACGGCTTCACATTTTTTCTGGTAAGCGTATATATTCCCCTAAAATATCCGAGCGCATGAAACATAACGTATGCCTCTGCGAAGAAGAAAAGTACGCCGAGCGTTTTTTCCATCAGGCCATATTCTGCGAAACCTATCGAGACAGCTCTTAAGATAAAATACACAATAATGGAAATCAGTAGAAGCATTACCAGTGCATGGAGTATTTTATTTTCAATTGGCCTTTTCATTTTCGTATGTTCCTAAAATAACATTTTGAGGTAAAACATCACTCGGTCCTTTCTATAGGTATCCCCGTGCTCATATATTTTCTTTTCCACTTGAATATGCATGGCCAGGGTATCACTATAATCGTGGTGAAAGTCGATGTAGATTTCATGTCCGATTTCGTTTTGGACATCAAAGTTAACAGCGTATCGTATGGTGTAGAAAGTATCGTTTGCGCCGAAGAATAATTCTTCTTTGTTTAAGAAATTTCTGAACTCAAGTGCGACGGTATTATAGTGGAAGCTTTTGGGTGTAAAGTAATTGGTTCGTTGTGCGTTGAAATGGTATTCCTCATATCGATAGGTTATTTTGAGGCTGGTTGGTTCGTAATAGAGATAATAATCGAGGTCGACGCCGTAAGCGTTTCTGTCATTGTCATCGCTATAGTGTGAAAAGATAACATGCTGCCGGAGCAGGAGTCTTCGACTGTGCCTATATCTGGAAACTAATTTGTAATTGTCCCTATATAGTCTGTCATCTAAGGTCGAGATATTGTCAATCATTGGTTCTCTCTGCTGAGAGATGCTCAATGTCCATGGGTCGGTGGGTTTGTAATTCATTTCTGCACCGAAAGTATCTTTGACGCCCGTTTCTTCGCGGAAAAAGCTGTGGGCATAATTAGCAGATGCCCAGAGATTCGGTTTGCTGTAATAATCAAGAGCGACCAAGAAACGTTGCTGATAGACCTGTTTAAATCTTTTGAAATTGAACCATGTATTATCCTGTTGCAACGTGAGATAATAGTTTTCATTGAGTGGTTTTTTGGCAGAAACAAATGTGTTCCAGTAGCGATAGTCTACATCCCTGGACTGGCTTTTCGCTTCGGCGTACTGAAATCCTGTTTTTAGTGTAGTTTTTTGTGCGTATAAGTTGACCTTTTTCAATGCCTGCTTTGCCCTTAGGTGTTCCGGAGAAATTTTCAATACCTGCTTGTAGGCATTTACAGCATTGCTCCATCGCATCTGGCGAGAATAGAGTTGTGCGATATCGAACAATGCTTCGAGGTTTTTTGGTTCTATCATCAGCCATTTTTTAAAATATTCAATCGCACCGCTATCGTAGAGATTATAGAAATTATATTTTGCCTGCATTTCATAATTAACAACCTGGTTCGGATCTATTTCATTAATGGTTTTTTCATATTCTTTGATTGAATCGTTGTATCTTCTTGTCCAGCCTAAGACTCTTGCTTTTTCTCTTCTTGGTTGAAGCCAATCGGGATATGTGCGTATAATTTCATCATAAATAGCCAGTGACTTTTCATATCCTCTGTACCAGCTGTAAATTCTGGCGAGCCTTAATGTCGCGTCTTTGTTATCTGGCTGATCCTGTAAAACCTGTTCGCAAATGTTTATAGCTTCCTGGTAATGTTGCTTTGCGGCAAGTATTTCGGCAAGCTTTAGTGCAGATTGGGTATCTTTCGGCGCGCGCTCAATTACTTCTTTGAATATTTTTTTTGCGTTATCCATATCACCTGAAGCATAAAGAGCGTTTGCCAATGCGACTCTTAAATTGATATCGTTCGGGTAATGTCTGGTTAATTGTCTAAAAACATCAATTGCATTGTCAAACAATTTGGCATTTAGGTATGCGTATCCGAGATTTTTGAATCGTTCTTTATTCTTCGTGCCAATACCTATTTCCTTATAAAACCTGATAGCGTCGGTATAATTACCCATCCAGAAATACACATCAGCCATTTTAGCTTTTAAGCGTTTGTCGGCTGGTTGTTTCTCTAATATTTGCCTGTAATAATTAATTGAGGTTTCGTAATCGGCAATCCAGCTTGAAATGTCAGCGATTTTCATTTTGATGTTGTTGTCAGAGGGTTCGTGCTCTAACAGTTTAATGTAATGCGTTATTGCCAGCTTGAACTGCTGATTTGCTTCTGCGATATTTGCGTATAGCCGTTGTATTTTAATATCGTGAGGATATTTGGTTTGCAGTTTGTTTAATATGTTTGATGCCTGGTCGAATTTTTTTCCATATCCGAGTGCCTTTACTAATTCGATAGCAACGTTTTTATTATCCGGATATCGATCGTATAAGTCGTTTAGCTTTTCCTGTGCCTGTTCATACTTACCGAGATTGTTCAGACTCTGTGCCATTCCGAAATTAGCTTTATCTTTTCTCTTTGTTATTTTTTGCGCAGCGCAGACGGATACCAAAAGAAACATCAGGCTCATAAAAAGAATCATTTTTCTGGCCATTATTCGGTTCCTTTTAGATATTGGTTATAAAATTCGGCAGCTTCGGCGTTTTTACCGGCATATCGCAGAGCTTCGGCAAGTTTCCACATAATTTCTTTTGAAGGTCCTGTTTTTGCAATGATGCGTTTGTAAAGCAGGATAGCGTTGTCATAATCATTTTTCCACGAATAGGTATCAGCAAGGAGTTCTATCAATTTATAATCTTCTGGTTTTTGTCTCAGCAGGTTTTTCAAAATCGGCATTGCCTGGTCATATTTTTGCTGCCATATATACCCCTACCCATTGTCAAGACAAAAAACTGGTTCTTTTAAGGTGGACTTATCGCCACTGGTTAGGGCCGTTGG
>VRUG01000085.1 GCA_019456255.1 Planctomycetota bacterium
TAAACCTGCCGGATATCGATGGATTAAGCGTGCTGGAAGAGATGATGGCTCTGAACGATCACCCGCCGGTCATCATGCTGACCGCTTACTCGGATATCAGCTTTGTAAAGCAGGCGATTCGGGCCGGGGCTTACGATTATATCTTGAAGCCATATGATCTAAAGGAATTGGAGGGAACGATACGGAGAGCGGCTCAAAATATCGAAATCCGAAAGCAATTTGCGACGGGCAGGTCTGAAGAAATCCTGGATTGTTTTATCGGTGAAAGCCAACCTATGCGGGAATTAAAAGGACAGCTTTTAAAATATGGATCGACGGATTCGATAGTTTTGATCCAGGGGGAAAGCGGAACCGGGAAGGAATTGGTGGCCAGATCCCTGCACCGGCTTTCTCCGCGCCGCGCTTCTCCGTTTGTGGCCGTAAATTGCGGGGCGATCCCGGAGACCCTGCTGGAATCCGAGCTTTTCGGCTCGGAGAAAGGCGCCTACACCGATGCCGTGACCCGACCCGGTTGTTTTGAGCAGGCCAATGAAGGAACGCTTTTCCTCGATGAAATCGGAGAGCTTAAGCCCCAGGCCCAGGTAAAGCTGCTTCGGATTTTGGAAGAAAAAGAGCTGCGCAGAGTCGGGGGGATACACCGGATTCCTCTCAATCTCAGGGTTCTTTCAGCCACGAATCGGAACTTGAAACAAGAGATGGAGAAGGGCCGCTTCAGGGAGGATCTCTACTACCGGATCAACGTTCTTCCTGTCTCGGTGCCTCCCTTAAGGCAGCGGCCGGAGGATATTCCCATTCTGGCGGCCCATTTTTGTAAAATTATCTCCGGGGAGGGCAAGAAGCTCGGGCCCGCGGCGGTTGAGACCCTCATCCGCCACCCATGGCCGGGTAATATCCGTGAGCTGCGGAATGTTATTGAAAGGGCCGTGGTTTTGGCGGAAGGCAGGGAAATCACTGTCCGCGATGTTGTTCTTAACTGACCGTCAGCGAATGGTGCGCACGTAAAAGCCCTCAAGCAGCCAGCTTTTTTTCCCCGTTTCGATAGTAACCTGCCTGATCGCCCTGGCTACTACCATGATCCGGTCATTAGTAGTAATGAGGCCAGGCACAGGCTGTTTCGGCTTTCTTTTGGGAAAAATGCGGTAAAATTCAGGCCCTTCGAAAAGGATCAGGCAGTGGTAGCTCTTCACATCCTCCAGGCCCAGCCATTCACCGCTTACCAGGTCGACCAGTACCTGGAATTCATTTTCTTTGGAATTGATAATGGTGATGCTTGAGGCCGTTCCGTTCAGCAAGAATAATTTATTCAAGTCTATGGAGGATGCGGGAGACCCCTCGTCGACTGCCGTTTGATTGAGAGTTTTGATTGTTACTGAAAAATCAATAATATTATCAAAATCAGCTTTATCGACTGAAAACAGGGCCGGGGTTGAAATCAGCAAAAGCAGAATCGCGGTAAGAGCAAAGCCTGATATTTTTTCCATAAACGCATCCTTCATCCTAAAATATTAGAATCAAATTCTCCGGAGGTCAAGGAATTATTTCTATTTTCAAAAAAGAAAATGATACCGATAGTAGAGATATGCAAAAGTTCCTGGCTCTGCTCTTAATCCTTTCTCCTTATTTGGGTTTTTCCGAAGGAATCAAGCTGCCGGTATTTACCACCAGGTATGAAATCGCCTACGGCACGGAAGAAGATGAAGATGAAGGGAGCTTGATCCCCTCATATTTGCGGCATACCGCTTTTTTCAGGGTAAAAGAGGAATTCAGTGATAAATTCTCCAGCAGCTTGCAATTACGTTACTCCCAGAAGGATTATTTTTCGACCGGCAGTGACTATTCGTATATCTATCTTAACCCGGCCGTTGATCTTGAGTTGACCGATAAATTGGGCCTGGATTTCGGCTTGTTTTCTAAATGGACCTGGTTCAATGACCTTGACGGCAGCGGGTTGTCCAAAGATCTTTTTAGCTTCGGGGCCAGGGTTGAGACAGGCTATAAGATCAAGAAGGGTCTAAAGATTTCATCTTTCTTGAAAGGGCTTTTCAATATCTACGACAATCCGGAAAAACGCCGCCAGGACTATTCGCTTGGAATCGGAGTTACGGCAAGAATGGGAGAGTTCTTATTCGGAGCCAGGTATCGTGGGGTGGCCCGTTTTCCCCTTGGCTCTGCAAGCAGTAAATTGCAAGATTTTTACAATCTCGGCGCTCTGAGCCTGACCTGGGACCCGAACAAATGAATTTGGCTGGACTATTAAAAAAAGAAAGCCCCTTGACAGGTAAGTCCGGAATAGGCAAGCTACTTGATAAATTTTATTGAAAGATTTGACAAGGTAAGGCATACTGTATAATATGGAGAGCAAAATTGTTATGGGGACTGTATGAATAACGATATCGTACCTGGGTTCGACGACGATAAGGATGATAGCCTCAAAATAAGGCTTCAGAAGATAGACGACGTGCCGGGCTGTCTGGTACTGTATCTGACCGGGTATATTGACACGTATAATTCTAACTATTTCCAAAAACGAGTCGCCAGGACCATTGATAGCGACTATACGCGGCTGATTTTTCACTGCGGGGGTCTAAACTATGTTTCCAGCACCGGAATCGGATCCTTTACCGCTTTTCTCAAAGCGGTAAAACCCCGGGGCGGAGATCTTGTTCTATTGGAAATTCAGCCCAAGGTCTACGAAGTTTTTCAATTACTTGGATTTTCTCAATTTTTTAATATAAAAGAGAATTTAGATGAATCGGTGGCCTTTTTCTCTGATAAAGGGGAAGCGGGGCAAGCCGGACCTTTCCCGAAGATCTTTAAATGCCCGATCTGCAGCAAGAAACTTAAAGCCACTAGATCCGGGCGCTTCCGCTGTTCGGAATGTAAGACGATTTTAGCCATCGATAACGCCGGCCAGGTATTCCTGGGTTAACCCAAACATCACCTCAGCCAGATAGTGTTTACACCTCCGGGTGGAATCAGCCCCGGTTGAGGTCCTCTTTAAGCAGGACAGAAGAGCCGGGGGGATGCGGGTGGACAACGTAATTCGGGAAGGAAGTAGCCCGGCCGCTTAAATATTGGTTCTCAGGAGATTCTTATGAAAGGTAAAGACAAAATCGAGAGCTATATGGTCGATCTATCCCTGGCCTGTGAGGAAGTGAAAGAAAATGCCTGGTTGATAAATGACGAGGAGAAGGGCTTAAGAAATCTAATGGTCATGCTTTCTGACCCCCTGGTCGTAATCCGGGTCAAGGTGATGGATCTTCCGGATGGTAACCGGGAAGCATTTTTTGAGAAACTGCTCAGATTGAACGCAGAGGACCTGCTTCACGGCGCCTACGCCCTGGAAGGGGAGAATGTAATTCTTATTGACACCCTCGAATTGGAGACTATGGATTTTGAAGAGTTCCGGGCTTCACTCGAGGCTATGGGGCTGGCCCTGGTACAGCACTATAAGGTACTCTCAGGGTATCGCCGGAAAGAATAACAGGAGGTTGGCAATGGGACTGTTTAGCCGGTTTAGACGGACTTTCAAAGCAAATATTAACGATATGATCAGCAAAGCCGAGAACCCGGAGAAAATGCTGAATCAGTTGATCGTCGAAATGAATGAACAGTTGATTGAATCCAAAAAAGTCGTCGCTTCTTCGATTGCGGATGAAAAAAAATTAGAACGCCAGGTGCTTCAAAACAATGGGCAGGCCGAAGAATGGCAGCGAAAGGCCGTTCTGGCCGTAAAGGCCGGAAAAGATGATCTGGCCAAAGAGGCCCTGCTCAGAAAACAGGAATACGTTAACCTGGCCAGGCAGTATCAGACCCAGTGGGAATCCCAGCATGAATCCGTGGAGCAGATAAAGTCCACGCTCAGGCAGCTCCAGCAAAAAATTGAGGAGGCTCAGCGCAAGAAAAACCTGCTCATCGCGCGGGCCAAGAGAGCCGAAGCCCAAAAGAGAATCCAGGAGACCATGGGCGGCTTTGCGGATACTTCGGCGTTCGACGCCTTCGATCGGATGGCCGAAAAGGTAGAAAGGATCGAGGCGGAAGCCGATGCCATGAAAGAGCTGGCCGAGCCCAAAAAGGACAGCCTGGAGGCACAGTTTGAGGCACTGGAGGGTTCTGACGATTCGGCGGACTTGCTTCTTGAAGAGCTGAAAACAAAGCTGAAAAGGCTTGAAGATAAGACCTGACCGTAAGATTGTCATAAACCTTATTACCGGAGACCAGGTCTTGAGCGAGCGCCTGAAGCTTTACTTCCGGCGCAATCCACTCTTTCGTCTCAACTTTTCCGAGAATCTCCTGCCTGAGCCGGTCTTCGATATCGTTGTTTTGCCGGCGGAGTTATTTATCTCTTCAACATATGATACCCCGAAGACTTCGGTCACTGCGTTCATAGCTTATGGGGGGCGGAGATATATTCGCAAGGCCTTCATCGCCGGCTGCTCCGATTATTTAAAAGAACCCTGGGATGCGGAGGAGTTAGAATGTCGGGTATTGAAGGCTGTCGAAAAAAAAGAGGAAGCGTTTCTTTTTCCCTGGGGAAAGTTGGAGCTGAAATCGATGGCGATTTCCTGCCCGGAAGACCTGTCCGGGACCGCTAAGAAGATCAGGCTTTCTTACCAGGAGTACAAGATACTCCTGACCCTCATGCATAATAGGGGGCAGGCGGTCTCCAGGGACGTCCTCTATTACACCATTTGGGGAAAACCGGCCCCGGTTTCGAGCCGGGTCGTTGATGTCCATGTCTCCGCTCTCAGGAAGAAGCTTAATTGCATCGCGCCGGCAGGCAAGGCATGGATCACCGCAGTCAGAGGAATCGGCTACCTGATCTAGCTCATTCACACTGCACCGCGCATCCCTTATACCAGGAACTCGGCCGCTCCCTGCATCATGGTGGTAGTGGCAAAACTCAAGGGCGACTACCGCATTGGCGTCCTCGATCAGCTGATGAGCCGAAAGGGTGAGAGGCTCCCCCCGATTTCTTTATTTAAAGATTTGAATGACCAGGTTATTCAGGGTGATACATACCGTCACGAAAACGATTGAGACCATGGACATCAATTTCAGCAGGATATTGATTGACGGTCCGGAGGTATCCTTAAAAGGGTCGCCTACCGTATCGCCGACAATTGCGGCCTTGTGAGGATCCGAGCCTTTCCCGCCGTGAGCGCCTCTTTCAATGTACTTCTTGGCATTATCCCAGGCGCCGCCTGAGTTAGCCATCAGGACCGCCAGGATGAATCCGGATACCAGGGAACCTGCCAATAGCGCTATGACCGTAAAGGGGCCGAAAAGAATGCCTATCAGGATCGGAAAAATAATGGCAAGAACAGAGGGGGCGATCATCTCCCTCTGGGCGCCCCTGGTGGAAATAGCCACACAGGTGGCGTAATCGGGTTTATCTATGCCGGCCAGTATGCCGGGCTTTTCCTTAAATTGCCGGCGTACCTCTTTGACCATATCTCCAGCCGCCCTGCCGACCGCCCGCATGGACAGGGCAGAGAAGACAAAGGGGAGCACTCCGCCCAGGAAGAGCCCGATCATAATACGGGGGTCCAGTATATTAATGCTCATACTGACATTCTTTATGGCCCCGCTTCCGTTTCGCGCTATATCGACAAGTCCGGAATAGAAACTCTCGAATACCCCGGAAACTCTTGAGCTTTTGAAAAGAAGCGTGATGGTTTCTTTAATCTTATCAACGTATGCGGCGAGCAGGGCCAGGGTCGTGAGAGCCGCGGAGCCGATGGCAAATCCCTTGCCTGTGGCCGCCGTAGTGTTGCCCAGGGAATCGAGAGCATCGGTCCGGTTTCTTACCTCGGGATCTAATCCCGCCATCTCGGCAATCCCGCCCGCATTATCCGCCACCGGACCGTAAGCGTCGGTGGCCAATGTAATGCCCAGGGTCGAAAGCATGCCGACCGCGGAGAGGCCGATGCCGTAGAGACCGAGACCGGGATGAATGATACCGCCGGAGAGGTAAAAGGCGGCCAGGGTGGTTATTACTACCGTGATAACCGGCACGAAAGTGGAAAGCATGCCTAAAGACAGCCCGCCGATAATAATCGTTCCCGGTCCGGTCAGGGCCTGGTCGGAAAGACTCCTGGTGGGTTTATAATTGTCGGAGGTGTAGTATTCCGTGAAGTAGCCGATTACATTGCCGGCAACCAGCCCGACCAGCATGGCTCCCCAGATGCCCAGGAACCTGGCGCCGAGGGTATAGTAAATGAAGAGGAAGGAAAGGGCGGCTACCAGAATCGTGGAAAAATAGACCCCCCGCCTGAGTGCTTTCAGCAGCACTTTTTGGGAAGCATCCTCTTTGACCCGGACGACCAGGGTGCCGAGGATCGAGCAGAGAACGCCGAAAGAAGCTATGGAAATCGGGACCTGGATCGCCTGCATAGCGGTTATTCCCGGGATCTCCAGGGAGGCGGTCCCTCCCAAAGCCATGGCGGCAATGATTGAACCGATATAGGATTCGTAAAGATCGGCGCCCATGCCCGCTACATCTCCGACATTATCGCCCACATTATCGGCGATGGTGGCCGGGTTGCGCGGATCATCCTCCGGGATGCCGGCTTCTATTTTTCCGACCAGGTCGGCGCCCACGTCGGCGGCCTTGGTAAAAATACCGCCTCCTAAGCGGGCAAAAAGTGCCATGAATGAGGCGCCCATTCCGAAGGTGATCATGAGGGGAGGAATCTCTTCCCCGGGAATTCCGAATAGCTTCAGCACCTGCCACCAGATGGCGAGGTAGAGAAGGCCCAGGCCGACCACGACGATGCCCATGA
>VRUG01000086.1 GCA_019456255.1 Planctomycetota bacterium
GCTCAGAGAGATAGGCGCCGTCCTGCCCCGTAATGCCGGTGATCAAAGCCTTCTTCATTATGCTTTATCCTTAAGCTGGAGTTTATAAACTTGAAAGTATTCGGTCTCTTCTGTTGAGAATCCCAAACTTTTTGCCTGTTGAAGAAACTCAAATGGCTCTTCTTTATAACTTGAAGATTCCTCTGCTTGATCCTCAAAAAGCTGCACCGCTTGAGTAGAACGAAGATAGTATATACCACCGCGGTTATTACTCAAAGCCAGCACTTTGAACAAGCCTGCCGCCACACTTGAAGGGCTGTCAACCCAGCCCTGTAAAGGCTTATTCTCACCGTCTAACTTTTCAGAAATCAACGGCTCAGTAAAAAGTAAGGTAATATTTGCCGAAGACCCAAAACAGTCGCCAGCACATGCTGCTTCAATTCCCGGAAGAACTGCCAGCAAGTGGATGTTGTGACCCTTTTTTGAAAGATATTCACTAGCAGCAACAAGCTGCTCAGGAAGCAGCTTTCCAAACTCCTCCGATAAAAGACTTCGCTCCAGCATAAAGGAGTAGCGCAGATCAAATATTATATCTGCTGAATCAACTTTAAGAGGATCATAAAGCAGGGGATAAGAAATAAGGGATCCCCTACCAACTTTTAAGCAAATTTTTTCTATATGAGGGCTTAGAACAGATTCCGCTCCTACAACGGCAAAGCTCTTTCCGGAAAGATTGAGGTAAATATCATCCGGAATAGAAACCAAGGGAAACAGGGCAGAAAAGATACCGGCTTTTGAATAAACAGGTTTCAGCTCCCCGTTATCCAGTAGATAAAGTGAAAGGCTGTAATCCCTGCATACTCTCCACAAGGTTAAAGCCTCTTCCCTATTTTTTAGTGAGTAGAGAACAAGGGAATTAACAGTATTATCTGAGGCGACATATTTTTTTAACTCCTGGATCCCTCCCCCTATCCTGACACCTTGATAATCTAAATTCCATTGCAGCCGGTCGGGGCTGAAGATATTTATAACTTCAATTCCAATATCTCCTCCGAAAAGGTTTGTAAGGCTTTTAGAGTCAAGTTCTTTAGTATCGCCGTAAAATATGACTCTTTTCCTCCTATATGCAGCCAGGCGCACTGCTCTACTCTGCACCCGCCTAAGTATGAGCAGCCGCACTAAAATCATACCTGCAAAGGTAAGAGCATATTCAGCAAGAATAATGGTTGTGGGAATGCGTACCGGGGCAAAAGGCGTGAAGTACCTGAGCGCCAGGAAAATAGTTGTAGGAAGGGCATTGTGTCGCAAAATGCGGCTTAAGTCAGGCGACTGAAAGTTGTAAAAGCTAAGACGGTAGTCCTCCAGAAAAAGGTTTACCGCTATCCTGGTAAAGATAAAGTAGGGAAGTATAAATAAAAGACGGTTCAGGTCGAATAGAAGGTTTTTAAAGGAAGAACGGATTCCCCAGGCGCTTACCAGGGAAAGGGCGATAATAAACATATCAAAGATAATAACCCAGCCACCCTTAAATGCCTTTGATTTCATCTTTTTCATCCGGTCTTCCTTAAGGTCTCTTCTATTATTTGTTTGAAATACCCAACTGACTTCTTAAGACCGAAATGAATACTTGAGTACCTGTGAATCCTCTCATTTATTCGCCCGGCGATAAAGCGATTCTTCTTTAAAAACGAAATATAACGCTTAGCAGTAGAAATATCTATGGTATTTTCAACTACAACGCCAAAGTCATTATCCAGAATAATTCTGCCAATTTCAGAGGAACGGGGACCTAGAAAGAGCATGGGTCTTCCGGCGGCCAGGTAGCTGTATAATTTGGAGGGGAGAAGATCGCCTACTGTCTCTTTTTTCTGTGAAATAACGAAAAGATAAGCTTGGGCTAACGTTGTGCCATGCGCATCCCGGCTGGTGTACCCCCGAAACTCAACCCTTTTTTCTCCTGATTTTAAGAAAATGCTTCGGATCTCTTCAACTCGTGTTCCCTGACCGATAAATTGATAGCTAATGTTTTTAACGGGCAGTAGCTCTTTTATTAAAGGCTCAAGCAGGCTAAAGTCGTGAGCCAACCCCATGTTGCCTGAGTAAAGTATGGTGAAGTCTTTTCTTTCGGAAGCAGGAAGGAATACTACATCGTGGCTCCAATTGGGAATATCAACAGTTTTACCCCTTGCCTTAGGATAATTGGTAATAACTTTCCGGCTCATATCTTCTTCTATAGTGACAATGCTTTCCGCCCGGCGCATTACTATTTTATTTAAAGTCTGAAGCTTTCTAATCAACCAGGGGCGTTTTAGATAATTCATATCAAATAATATTTCCGGGAATAGGTCTTCGATATAATAGATAAAGGGAATCTTGCGAAACAGAAGGGCCAAACTTACAGGAAAGGCAATAAGCGGTGGAGAAGACATAGAAACTACCGCATGCCATCTTCTGCCCAGAAATATTTTTAAAAATATCGACATATAGAAACCGGAATAACCGATTATCCGGTTAATAAAATATTTTTTTCCGATATTGGGTGTTTTTATTCTTACAATATTTAATTTATTAAATCTATTGTCTCTTTGGTTCAGCACCCCTGCATAATCAGATGTAGCGCAATATACGGTAATATTATATTCGCCATCTTCAGCAAGGGTGCAGAGCAGATCCCCCAAAAGCTGTGAGACGGCAGAGATGTCCGGATAAAAGTAAAACTGCACTACCGCGATCTGCTTCATTCTCTAAAGCCTCTTTTTTCAACCCCCAGGTCAAAGAGGCGTGAGTAAAATACAAAAAAGAGGGCAATAAAAGGAAACTTGTACCTGGCAGCGGTACCGAAGTTCCAGATTACAAGGCCATATACGGCAAGGGAAACTATGAAATATAGCAGGAGAAAAGTCATAGGGGGCGTCCGCACCTTATAACGGAAAGCCCGCCAGATTAAGTAAAAGATAATAGCTCCAATAAGCAGATTTTCTCCCGATTGTACCAGTTGGAAGAGATTCTCAGCCTGCCAGGGAAGAGGCTTTAAAAGGAAATAGGGTGTGCTCTTAATGGTCTCTGTTACCAGCTCTCCGAGGCTATTAATTTGGGTTTCGGCTATGGGTGTGTATATAATACCAGTATTCTCAACATACATAAAGTAACGGTAAAAGTTAAGTCCTTTTAATCCGTACCTGTAAGCAAAGGGCGTTATAGCAACGAAAACTGCAAGAAATACATAAGCTATACCCGGTGGAATCTTCTTATGTGATATCTTTGGAAAGAAGATTGCCAGCAAGAAATATGTTACTAAACTAACACCGAAGATGGCCAGGTTCTGAAATTTGAGCACAATAAGCGGGAGCTGGATAATTATAGATAATAATATCTTGTTCCTGACAAAATACCAGAAGCTTATAATCATTATAACCAGTACTAAAGTATCTCTTAGAGAAAGAGAGGTGTAGAATAGCAGGCTGGGATATAGCAGAAAAGCCCATAGACTAAAACCCTTAAGAACTTCACGTTCATAGAGAAATAGAAAAATTAAGAGATAGAGTATAAAATTAATAATAGCTATTGAGTATATAGAGTTAATCAAAGGAACAGGAAAAATGCCAAATATTGTTCCTGCTACAGCCACAGGAAGGTTCCACATTGCCTCGGCAATTGATTCGCCGCTTCCACGAACCGCCTGTGCTACCCTTAAATATTTAAATTGATCGGGCATATAGCCTGGATCAAAAAGAACATTATTAGTAAGAAAGATTAATGAAAAGTGGAAAAGGAGCAGTAGAATTATTGGGAAGCGCAATCTATAGCGGTACTGAATTGCTGCCATAAGGGCGAATGTTAGAGCCACATTGATAATATCGAAAAAATAAACCGTTTCGCTCATGGTCGATAACGTTTTAAGACCTCAAGATACTTTTTTATAACGATTGATTCATCAAACTCACTTTTCATCTTCTCCCTGCCCTTTAAACCCATATTCTTTCGCGCAGGTTCACTTAAAAGCATAAGCTTTTCCATTTTATGGGCAAGATCTTCACTGTTCTGAACCCGGCAGAGAAAACCATTTTTACCATTATCGACAACCTGCCTACATCCCGCAACATCTGTGGTAATGATTGGCTTGGCCATACTTGCCGCTTCCAATAGTGTTCTTGGTGTGCCTTCACGATAAGATGGTAGTACAACACATTCTGAAGCTGCAATTGCTTCCCGGACATCATCCATACGGCCAAGAAATACAACTATGCCCTTCTCTATCCAACTATCAAGCTCTTCCTCTTTTATTGCTGAAGGATTGGAGTTATCAAGGAAACCTACTATACGAAACTCGGTATCGGGATATTTTCCTTTTATTTTCTCAGCCGCTTCAACATATTCATAAATACCTTTATCCTTAATGAGTCTTGAAATCATTAAAAAGATAAATGATACACTTTTTTCTTGCGGTTGCGGGCTGAATCTATCTACATCGACTCCTGAACCGGGAAGTATAGTTGATTGTTCTGGCCTTGCAATTTTTCTTCTAAAAAAATAATCCGCATCATCTGCATTCTGGAAAAAGACCACATCAGCATAACGTAAAGCAAAACGATATAATAGCTGCTGAATACGGGCAATCAATCCTCCTCCAATAAATGCACTCCCAAGCCCTGATATATTATTTATACAACAGATATTAAGTTTTCGGGCGGCTAAAGCTCCGTAGATGTTAACTTTTGATGTAAAATGTAGTACAGCGAAAGGCTTAAGCTGTTGATAGGCCTTTTTTAATTTAAAGAATAATCGCATGTCATCAAATGGGTTTAGTCCCATACGATTTAGTTTTATTGGAATATATTCGCATTGTATACTATTAGTGTATTCATCTTCAGGAGCAATAGCTACTACTCGATATCCATCTTGAGATAGTGAATTTACAAGTTTTGTTCTAAAATTAACAATCGACCAAGCTGTATTAGCTACAATAGTTACCATAGGAGTATTTTGTATATACTTACTAATATTTTGCAAAGATTATTACCTAATTTATCAATGGCATGTATATTGTTACTTCATTAACCATATATTACCAATTTTCTAAACGCAACGATAGAAGGTTTGTTGCAGTTTGCACACCTCTTGTGACAACGCCGAAGCGCTTATACAATCAGGCGCTGCTATTTTGGTACCCATGGCTGATTTTAATTCTTCATAATATCCTTTCATGTCAGAACTCCTACATGTCGCCTCGATTTCTCCCCCTGGTGGCCCCCCCATGTGGATCATTTATACACGACAAATAATCTGACACAGGGTGAATTTAAATAGTGCAGAAAAGAAATACAATAAATTTTAGCTCTTTTAAGTGCTGAATCTATCATCTGCTTACCTCTTTTAAGAAGAATCGATGATAAGTATCATAATCCAATGCTATTACTTTCTTAGTACCAAAAATCAAATAATTGCTTGAATGCCATGATTATACTATAATTCCATTAAAGTTTATTTACATTATTCGTAATTTATTATCTGACTGGTTCTAGTGGTACAAGGATTTTTAAATGAAAGACATTGATATATATCTATCTGGTAAATGCCTCTACGGTGATGATTTTAAAGATAAAGAATTAGAGAAATGGTATATAGATGAAAAAGAAGGTTTTGCTGAACTATATGCAAAGAATAAAGCAACATATAAATATGTATACCACACCTTGAATAAACTCTATGGTTTTAACTATCTAAGCAAACAATATTATAAAAATGTTCTAGGTTTAGGCAGTGCCTTTGGAGATGAATTTTTACCAATCATTAGTCGAATTAAATACTTAACAATTGTTGATCCTTCCGACGCCTATACTGGTGATCATGTATATGGAATACCCTGTAGGTATATTAAACCTTCTATCGCTGGAATACTACCATTTGATAATAATACTTTTGATCTTATCTGTTGCCATGGAGTCCTACATCACATTCCTAATGTCTCAACTGTTATTAAAGAACTCGCAAGATGTTTAACCAATAATGGAGTAATACTTATTCGAGAACCAATTGTGTCAATGGGTGACTGGACAAAACCACGACATGGCCTCACAAAAAGAGAACGTGGAATACCATTGGATATTTTTCTAGATATTATTGATAACACTGAGTTAAGAGTCTACCATCAATCATTATGTATGTTTCCTATAATCCCATTGGTATGCAATCGTTTTGGTATATTACCTTACAATTCCTACATTTTTACCTGGATTGATAAACATTTAAGTAAGATTTTCTTATGGAATTTACGGTATCATCCAAGGAGCTTTTTTCATAAGTTTCGTCCAACATCTATTTATTTTGTCTTAACTAAAAAGTATTAAAATTATTACGCAGAGTGTATTTTATTATTCGGCTATAATTATGATTACACTTTATCAAATATATTGTCTATGTTTGTTACATAATCTATTTCTGTATATTTATTTATTGTAAGTTTATTATTAAATAAACCAATTTCTTCATTTTTATTTTTATCACTAATAATTATCTTTTCTAATTTGTCTACCAGATCTTCTATGGATTCCTTTTCTACTTCATACCCATTTTTGTTATTTTTAAATATATCTCCAATTCCACCTTGATCTGTTGTTACAACTACACAACCGGAAGCATATGCTTCTATTATTGAAATCGGTTGTCCTTCATATCTATAATAAGTTGGTAGGCAAAAAACTTGGGAGCTTCTATACAAGTCTATTCTCTT
>VRUG01000087.1 GCA_019456255.1 Planctomycetota bacterium
CAGGTCGGATTTAACCGCCGCTTCGACCCGGACTTCCGGCGTCTTAAGCAGGCCGTCGACTCCGGCGAAATTGGACGGATTTATTTGATCAAGATAACTGCCCGCGATCCGGCACCGCCGCCTATGGAATATGTGAAAGCCTCGGGTGGCATGTTCCTCGACATGACCATCCACGATTTTGACATGGTCCGCTACTTATCGGGCAGCGAGGTGGAGGAAGTATACGCCGCCGGGGCAGTACTTGTCGATCCGGCCATCGGTGAGGCCGGCGATATTGATACGGCTATCACCACTATGAAACTGAGGAACGGCGCACTGGCTGTGATCGATAACAGTCGGCAGGCCGTTTACGGCTACGATCAGCGGATCGAGGTATTCGGCTCGAAAGGCAGCATCGCCGCCGGCAACCGGACGCCCACCCAGACCATTCTCACGACCACTGACGGAGTTGTGGCCGATAAACCGTTGGTATTCTTCCTTGAGCGCTACCAGGAATCCTTCCGTGCGGAGATTGAAGAATTTATCCGGTCCGTGCGTGAAGATCGAGAAACGCTTGTTGACGGACAGGATGGCCTGGCCTCGATCCTGATTGGGATCGCCGCTAATGAGTCACTCAAAAGGGGCGAGCCGGTCAGGGTCGCAGAATAAACCAGGGAAGATTTTTATCAGGTAAGTCGATCTACCCCTTAATACACTGTCAATAGGAAACAGCATGATTCAACTATTGCGTTTCTTCGCAACTGGAGAGGATAAGCCCCTTCTGGAGGATCGTCCGAAGATAGACCAGCTGTACAGGCGCTATCGTTTATCGGTCATATGGCGATCACTGTCGGCTATGGCATCGCCTATACCTGCCGCCTGGCGCAACGTTGAGGGTGACTTTACTATCATTGTTGTCTTTAAAACTGCCGACACTACCGATAATGAGGGATATTCCCGCAGCGAGTAGTGGTATGGTCATGGTTTGGTCGATGGTGAGGGGGGCACGGGCACGGCAAAGGCAACAGGCGGATACACAGGTCCGCTTAGTGATCCGGAGGTACTGTATATAAGTTCGACCCAACAAGATGGTTTGTTCCATTATACCGGTGATATTGCCGAGCTAATCATCTATGGTGATACGCAGACCTACCCTGAATCACCCGAGTTCTTTGCGGAAAAGACCCAGGAGCTGATCGACGCTGGGATCTCCATTATTGGAGGCTGTTGCGGCACCACCCCGGAACACATACGAGCTGTGAAGAAGGTCGTTGACTCCCGCTAGGGGCGCTCAAATTCACCAAGTCCGGAATGATGCTCCTGAGTCCTGGGGGACATATCAATCGTTGCTGCTGTTTTGGCCGCCACCGGCTTCTGTTTCTTCATCTGTTCCAGTGTTTCCCAGGCACCTTCGTAACATTCGACTTCGATACCGGGCACGGCGCAGATGATAAAATCGGCCCAGTTGCCCGGCTCTCCCGAAGGGATCCCTCCCCCGTAAGGGGTCCCTGTCCCAAAGGGAAGCCTCCGGCTCGGGACGGGACCAGGCTGCCGGTCTAAGGTCGTTTCTGCTGTCTGAATGGGGTTTTGGGGCCAGCCCCCGGCCCCCACGATGCCCGGTATCTGTTTGAGGAGTTCACTCGCTTAATGGAAAAATAGCATTTACTAAGCACTTACCCCGGTCCGGCTCTAAACAGGCTAGGGCGAAGTTTACCTTGGCTGAATGTATGAGTATAGTTATATTTGCCAAGTATTAAATGGGCTAACAACAGATAATTATCATGAATTTGCTGGATTTTTTTAAGGAGCAGTATTATTACGAGCTAGATCGTAAGCATCAACATCTCAGACTTCTGAATATAAGTCTAATTATCGTTGGTGCGATTATGGGTACTGTTTGGCTTTATTTAAGTAGCTTTGAATTTTCACAGGGTATATTGACATGTTCCTTCGTTTTTGCATTGGCTATTGCTATCATTGGAGTGCTCGGTGCAATATCTTTTATCATAATATCTCATTTTGACTATGAATATCGATATCTTCCTGGTGGTTCAGAACTCTTAGAATGGTATAATCAGCTAGTAGGCTATTATGATAAGTATCCAGGAGCGAATGCATTAGAACATTTTGAAAAAGAGCTTATTAGTCGTTTTTCATATGCAGCTCATATCAACATGATGAATAATGAAAAAAAATCCAAATCAATACATAATGCAAACAAGTTCATTATTATATCAATTGTCGGAATTTTAATCTGTTCTATTCCGTATTTCATTAATTACTTTTTACATAAGTAACTAAACAGGGTAAGAATAATCATGGATGAAAGAGAGAAGCCAAGCCCTAAACCTCCACCACCTCCTCCACCGCCTCCTCCGCCCCCTCCAGATAGGCTGGTTAAAGAAGGTGGGGATGTAAGGAAACAACCCCCTCCTCCGCCACCAAAGCCTCCAGAGAAGCGATAGGGGAAGCAAAATGTTCTTATGGGGGTGGTCTGATTGGCCACCCTTATAGGGTCATTTTATTTTTGATTTTTTTTGTTATTCATAAAGTCAAAACGTTTTTTCTCGTAACTCATGACGCCCGCCACCTCTTCGAGAAGTCTATCCAGTTGATGGGGGGCTAGTTCCGAGTTTCTGGTTACGAGTTTCAAGTTCCCCCTCATCCCGGCCTTCTGCCTGGGGGAGAAGCTTATACTGAGCAGGCCTAATCTACGATAAGGGTAACGGCCAGCAATTATGCTCGAACCTACGTCTAGTATAAGAACATAATCCACGGATGAACCCGACTCGCGTCCTGCGGGCCTTCGCGGATTATCCGCAGCGTTAGGCTATCCCTCAGTAGCACCGATCTTAGCTGCTTTCCCTTCAACATACGGTTGGTTCTGACTCCGCGTTTATACCCCTAATACCCCCGCCCCCAATCCACATGGTGCAGCAGCGGCAGGCCGGGGCCGGTAGCGGTTATTCATGATTCGTTATCCGTGATCAGGTACCATCTGCGTCAGGGATAAAATAATTTCATAAAGATACCAAAGTATTCATAACTTTAAAATAAGGGTAAAAATGATGCCGCACCATCAAATCAGCCATTAAAGGATGGGAGACGCATGAAGTTCGAACGGATTACCGTTGATCCCCGGGTATGTACCGGGAAACCCTGCATTCGAGGGCTTCGCTTTCCCGTGTCGCGCCTGCTGGGGGGCAGATATGACATCCGCATGATTCAGGAATTGCTCAGCCACAAAGATGTGCGAACCACGATGATTTACACGCCCGTGCTCAACCGCGGAGTCTGCGGAGTGAAGAGTCCGGCGAATAATCTTTGAAGTCTGGGATGGGCGCGTATTATGCGGAAATCAGATAAATAGGAACTGGGCAATGGCGAAAAACATGACTGAAGAGAAACAGCAGAGAATCAGAGCGTTAGTAGAGAAAATTCCTGGCCTCACAGAAGGACAGTTGTACTGGTTAAATCGAGTTATCAAGACCTTTGACAATCCGCATGATTTTGAAATCTTGCAGTCTGACCTTTTCGATGAAAGGACAATTGAGAATTTCGGAGACGCACTGCGGATCCATCACAGTTTTTCAGCCGAGCCGTTTTCCAAGGACAAGTTTGAATACGTGCTCGAAAAAGTGCTCCGCATGTCGGGCCATGAAGCAAACTTGGCCCCTAAAGGTAATAGAGGACACGATATTACAATCGACGGAATAAACGTCTCATTAAAGACACAGGCTAATAAGGACATCAGAGAAGATAAAGTATGGATTAGCAAGTTCATGGAGCTTGGTAAGGGCAAGTGGGGAAGCAAACTCCAGGACCTTGGCAACTTGAGAAAGCTCTTTCTGGAACATCTGAATAACTACGAACGCATATTTACACTGCGCGCCCTACAACGCGTCCCTGATTGGTATTACGAACTCGTTGAGATTCCAAAAACCATCATGCTGGCCGCAGAGCATGGGAAGCTAGAGATAAAACGCAAAAGCAAACAGTCGCCCAAACCGGGGTACTGTCACGTGCGCACAGATGAGGGTGAAGATATCTACCAGCTGTACTTCGACGCTGGTAGTGAGAGAAAACTACAGGTGAAAAACCTACTAAAAAGCCGTTGCATTGTACACGCTACATGGCACTTCGTCATACCGTCGGAATAAGAATTCCTTGCACGGCGGAAGTCCTTTTCTCCGCAATTTCAATATACTCGGGCTTTATTTCTATCCCCACACATCTTCGACCAAGCTCTTTCGCCACGACCCCAACTGTACCAGCTCCGAAGAATGGGTCAAGGATTAGATCGTTATCCCGTGTACACGCCAGGATACAAGGCCGAATTAAAGCGCGCGGGAACACTGCAAAATGAGACTCCGAGGATGGCTCCGTATTAATTGCCCATACCGTGCGTTTGTTCCTCAATCCATTGCCATCTGATGTTTGTTCTTTAATTGCGTCTTGGTTAAAGTAATATTTTTCCGATTTTGTGAAGAGAAAAAGGTATTCATGGGATACTGTGAATCTGTCTTTCACACTCTCGGGCTGACAGTTGGGTTTGTACCAAATTATATCATTGCGCAAGTACCATCCTTCTTTCTGGCACGCCATAGCAAGCATCCAAGCAATTCCTATCAGATCTTTCTTCTTCAGACCTGCAGGTGTGGGTGGTCTGTAGGACATGGCACGCCCTTTATTCTTGGCGTCTTCTTGGCGCCATTTCCTGCCGCCGGACGTATAGGTGTTGCCAATGTTGAGCCAGAAGGTTCCATCTGGTCGTAGCACTCGGCGGACCTCCGAGAAGATGTTTACGAGCCCGTCCACAAAATCGTTCAAATCGGGTTCTGCGCCGATTTGACTATCGACTCCGTAGTCACGGACACCCCAGTAAGGAGGCGAGGTTATCGCGCATTGAAAAGAATTGTCAGGTAACGATTTGATGACCTTTCGTGTATCACCTTGCAGAATGAGCAAAGATTTATTAGTTGTAGGCTCCAAAAAATCTGTAACGTGCTTTTTTGAGGTTGTTGTAATCATAGTAGCAATTTACATATACCCTAACGCATGCGCTAGTGTATTATTGGTCCTTTTGGGGCCGCCCTTGTTTTTTCTTTCCATGCTTTGCAAACTGCAGCAATTCGGATTCTTGAATTAGATGATCACGACCGTACTTCACCGATTTCAACCGATTCTCCATAATAAATTGACGAACCCGTGATGGCGTAACGCCAAGATATTTTGCGGCATCTTCGGTTGTAAATAGCTTGTTCATACGAAAGGAATATACAACTTTCTAGCTATAAGGGGGAATGGTAATCGGCCACCTACCCGCCCCCCTAATACCCCCGCCCCCAGTCCACCAGGTGCCGCATCAGGCGCATCAGGCGAAGGACAAGCAGCGTCAAGGGGCTTATATTCCGGCGCTATGATGATGCCCCCAGGCTCGCCGGACTCGCCGTAGACGGCTACGTCGATGCTAGGCTACCCGTCCGTAGCGGAGCGAGGACGCCGAGGCCTGCTACTGCCACTTCTTCCCAGTACATCCTGTCAATCCTGTTATCCTGTCCAATTCTTCCTTGGCGCCTTGGCGGTTGACTTCTTGCTAACCGCTCACCGCTGACCGCTGACCGCTGACCGCTGTTTTTCGCGCACCAGGCGAACCACGCGAACGACAATCCCTCTCGTTCTCTTTATCTTCCGGTCCTATGAATGAGACAGCCCCATATCACCTCCGGCTCCCAAGGTTACCTCTCGGCCTGCTCTCCGGGATCTTTTCCTCAATCTTCATTTTGCATTTTGCATTTTGCATTTTGCATTTTGCACTTTGCATTTTGCATTTTGCATTTTGCATTTTGCATTTTGCACTTTGCATTTTGCATTTTGCATTCTGCACCGTTACCCATAGTGCCCGCCAGAAAACTAGACACCACCCCAACAGTGCTCTCGTCGGGGGAAGCCTTGAAAAAAACGAATTCTGTAGGGGTTTTGTCTAATTCCTCGCCGTCCTTGCTTCCCCGTCTGAGCGCCTGGTGGAACGCTGCCGGGCGCGGATGGGGACCCGGCCGGCGGGATCAAATCAGCGGATTGGTGGGGGCTCAGGCCGTATTCCCGAACAGCGTCTGCGCGATCCAGCCGGCGATGGGCGGGAAGAAGAAGGTGCTGGCCAGGCGGATGAGGATCAGTCTCCAGCCCAGGATGCCCACCTCCATGGGCAGGCGGCTGACGGCCCACAATGACCAGCCGGTGAGGAAGGCGACCATGGTGCCGATACCGGCCCCCGAGCGCAGCAGCTCGGTAAGGTAGCACGGAGGATCGGTTGCGCGTATGGCCGTAAGTAAGCAGAGAACGCTTCAGATGAGGCGCAGGGAGAACTTTGGAACCACTAAACTTGTCCTTTAATTTCTGGACCAATGATCCCCTCTCCTTTCAAGACGCAGACCTTTAAAAAAGGGATCCACCCACCAGATAGCAAGGTGTTTACCAATACCAAAAAAATCGGCCATCTGCCACTACCGGATGAGGTCTTCGTCCCTTT
>VRUG01000088.1 GCA_019456255.1 Planctomycetota bacterium
GAAGGCGCCCCTTGGGGAGCGCCTTCTTTTTCCGGGCGATCTGCCTGAACCGGCACAACTGCAGCAGTAAAACCGCAGCAGTAAAGATTAGAAATCGGGGAGCACGGAGTCGACCAGAATTTTCTTTCCGCCCTCAATGCGGAACAGGAAGATGGGCTTATTGGTGGGCACCCCGTCCTTCATATCCCATTTATACATTATTCCCTCAAAGCCCTTGACATTATAGGCGTAATCCCTGATTTTAGCCCGCTCTTCTTTGAGCTTTTTCGGGTTACCGGTGACTCCGGATTTTTCTATGGCTTCCTTGATCATGTATACCGAGTCATAGTAATGAGTCGCCAGCCCGTTGCAGTGGAACTCGCATTTCAAATTCAGGATGAACTCAAACAGCACTATGAAGCTTTGGATAGAATTCGAAGGCAACACCTGGAACGATTAGAATATGAAGCAACCATGGCAAAAAGATGGTATATGCAAGTCGATCCGGACAATAGGCTTGTGGCTGATACGCTTGAAGCTGAATAGAACATAGGGATTCACAAAACTAGGTTTTTCAGTGATTAAGGCTGGTGTGTCCAGGACGATCAAGGAAATGGGGAACGAAGGTACGAACGAATCGGATCTTATCGGGGTGTGAGAGCCTGTGAGCGGCAACGGCGACGAGTAGGATGGCGATGTGAGAGATTGTGCAGTGATTTTTTACGCTTGATAGTCCACGGATACTTGGTTCTTGGATGGGCTGCGGGACAAAAGAGCAAGTCGTCGGGTTTGAGGCCGTCAAAGAAAGAACATTGGTATTGGATGTAGGTGATGCCTTTGACGGTCATGCGTCCGTCGCGGTACATGGGTATGTTTGCCCTCCGCCTGGAATTGATCCCTCATCCTTGAACTAACTGCCTATCACTTTCTCCTTCGATTTAACACAATGGCTAACTCTGCATCCATAGCGCTACTAAGAGCGTCCAAAGCGTTACTTCCAAGACCCCAGGTGAAAGAATCAATCAGATGGCGCGATACCGGGGCGTGTTCATCAATCTTGTTTGGCATCATCACTGTTCTTCGGTTATCATCTCTCGATTCCGCGCTTGATTCTTGATTATTTGCATCAGGCCGGATTGTAAAAATTACTATCAATCTTTTTTCATGCTTTCAGAACCCCTTTCTTTAGGAAAAACCAACTCAACAGCATCTTCCAAAAGCAACAGAAAACCCGATATTGAAATCGCACCATTCTATCATTTAAAGCTTGACAGAAATATTGCAATAATATAATATTGAAAGAAATATTGCAGATGATAAGGCTTAAAATGTTCAGAAAGAAGGAATTCTTTGATAATATACAGAAAAAAGTCGGTCTCTTATCATTATCGAAACGCAAAGTGGTAAATTACATTCTAAACAGTTATCAAAAAGCGGCATTTATGACCGCTAAAGAGATAGCTGAAAAATGTAGTGTAAGCGAATCGACGGTGAACAGGTTTAGCAAGGATTTAGGTTATTCTGGATTTCCTTCATTTATTATGAATTTAAAAAATATTGTCCATGGTGAGCTTTCAGGTGCCGACAGGCTTGAGTTGATCAATTCAAACCGCGAAAAAAGCAATATTGATTACCTGAATTATCTTGTTGAAGATGAAATACAGAATTTGAGTAAGCTTTCGCATATTGACAAAAAAGATTTTGATCAATTTGTATGCATGATTGTTGAAGCAAAAAATATTTTACTTGTCGGAAGCAGGTTTAGCTCGATAATAGTACACTATCTATATTATGGGCTGCGTAAGATTAAGGATGGTGTAAGCTATGTAGATCATATAGATTCGGTTGCTTACGATTATTTAGAATTACTGGAGAGTAATACATTAATTATTGCAGTCGGGCTGGGACGTTATCCGAAGGAAGTTATAGAATTTCTTGAATTGGCAAAAATTAGAAATATTAAAATAGTATCTATTACAGACAGCCCGATATCTCCATTTATAAACCATAGTGAAATTTCTCTTATTGCTCCGGTGGAAATACAATCTTATCTTGGAACAATAAGTGCTCCAGGTTGTCTCGCTGCTGCAATTACATCAGAAGTAAGTTTACAGACGAAAGATTTTTCTATAATAAGATTAAACAGACTCGAAGGAATAGCCAGGAAAAGAAGCTATTATGTTTAATATCGAGTGGCTATATTCCTTCTACTTACTGCTTGATGCCGAATAGATGCATAAAAAAAGGGGTGTTCATGCAGAGCAGCGGCCTTTCGGGCGGCCAATACTGCCCTCTTTCCGAAGAACAGGTACGAATGATTCACGAAGCCTCACTCTTAATTCTTGAGAAAACGGGCTTCACCTATGAAAAAGGTCTTGATTCCACCCTGGAGATGCTTGAGAAAGCCGGTGTAAGGGTTGATCAAGAATGCTCCCGGATAACATTTCCCAGAGATCTGATTATGGAACAGGCAGATAGGGCGCCTGAGCGCGTGGTCCTTTACAGCCGCGATGGGAAGAACGATCTTGATCTCTCTAAGGATCGAGTCTATATGGGTACAGGTGGGGCTGCTATTAAGATTCTGGATCTGGAAACCGGTCAGGATAGGGCAACCACACTACGGGACCTATATCTGTTAGGGCGTCTGGTAGATCAACTGCATAACATACATTTTTTCCTCAGACCCTGCATTCCCCAGAACATTCCACATACATCCTATGATGTTAATGTCTTTTACACATGCTTTAAGGCCACTTCCAAACACGTGATGGGGGGTGTGAACGACGAGGAGGGATTCTATAATGTACTTGATCTGTCCTCTATGGTTGCCGGAGGTGTGGAGAAACTTCGGGAGAAACCCTTCTTTTCTCTTATTACCTCCTTTGCAATCAGTCCTTTGAAGCTGAGCACACGACCCACACTTATTATGCAGGAGGCCTGCCGTAATCATATACCGGTGGCCCTCTCCAGCGCCCCTGCGGCCGGATCAACCTCGCCGGTGACCATGGCCGGCACACTGGCACAGCTACACGCTGAAGAGTTAGTTGGGATCACCATCGGCCAGCTTACAAGCCCCGGGGCTCCACAGCTCTACGGCGGAATACCGGGAGCGGCTGATCTACAGTCCATGGGCTATATGGGAGGAGCAGTAGAGTGCGGGATGATGAATGCAGCTATTCACCAAATGGCGCGGCATATTAAAGTACCCAACTATAACTCTTCCGGACTGTCGGATTCAAAAATACCCGATGCACAGGCTGGATGGGAAAAAGCACTGACTTCGCTCCTGGCTGCCATGAGCGGATCCAATTACATACACCACGCAGCCGGACTCCTGGAGTCTATGCTGACAGTGGCTTACGAGCAGTACATCATGGATGATGAAATCATCGGGATGTGCTGCAAAGTATTAAAAGGCATCGAAGTCGATCCCGAACATCTGGCTCTGGAGGCTATTGAGGAGGTAGGGCCGGGCGGTAATTTCATGATGTCCCCACATACTCTAGCCCATATGCGCACGGAGTTTTTTAACGGAAATGGTGTGAGCGACAGGAAGAACAGGGACAGCTGGGAAAAGGATGGCTCGCTTGATGCAAGGGCACGAGCCAGGAAAATAGCCAGGAAGCTGATTTCGGGTGAGCCCGTTGATCATCTCCCCGGAGATGTGGATAAGGCTATCAGGGAGAAATACGAGATTCTACTATGACAAAATTAGTATTGTTGGAATGGCTCGCTGCAATATGCGGAATCTTTATTTAAACAAGGCAGTGTAAGAGTGTTAGTTGATATAAGCATTTCTATAAGGAGAGTAAAGTGGAGAATCCCAAGCATGAAGGGCCTGGCCTTTCTGCTTCATATTATAAACCGTTAACAGATGGGGATGTAACAAAGATTGCTTGTGAAGCAATTAGAATCCTTGAAAAATCGGGAATGCTGGTTTACTCCAGCACAGCCAGGTCCGCATTTAAAAATGCCGGTGCAGAAGTCGATGAAGTTGAATGCCTCGTTAAGCTTCCCAGGAGCATGGTGGAAGATGCCATTGCCTCAAATCCATCTTCCATCACCCTTTATTCGAGGAGCGGGGAGTGCGATATATTGCTTGAGAAAAACCGCGTCCACTTCGGAACCGGTGGAACAGCTATATATGTGCTTGATCCGGGGACAGGGAAACGCCGCCCTTCCACTACTGAAGATGTCATTTTGTGTGCTCGTATGTCCAACACATTGAATAACATCCATGTCTTTACAATCAATGTATTTCCCAATGAAATCGAAAAGAAAGAGGACATTGACGTAAACAGGTTTTTCCATGCCCTTGATAATACGAGCAAACACATCATGGGTGGAGTATATTCCATTAACGGCTGCCATAAGGTTGTAGAGATGGCAGAGATGATTGCAGGCAGCGCGGACGCGCTGCGTGAAAAACCCTTCGTTTCTTTCATAACCCTGATAATCAGCCCATTCAAAATTGACGGACATTATGGCGATATGACCTGTTACCTCGCAGAGAAAGGACTACCTGTCGTGGTACCATCTGAGCCGATCTGTGGAACTACTTCGCCGATTACACTTGCAGGAAATGTTCTTACCCATATCGCCGAGACCCTGGGAGGAATTGCACTTGTCCAGAGTGTCAGGAAAGGGTCGCCCGGTATTTGCGGCAGTGTAGGTTCGATTACAAACCTCAAGACCATGGATCATGTTGGAGGAGCAATCGAGCGTGCTATGATCAACGCCGCAGTAGCTCAATTGGCACAGTACTTTGAGCTGCCACTGTATTCCACCGGCGGCACAAGCGATGCCAAGGAGGTTGACATCCAGGCTGCTTATGAAAGCGCCATGTCCAGCCTGCTGGTTTCTATGAGCGGCGCCAATTATATTCATGATATTGCCGGCTTGATGGAATCGGATCTTACTGTTTCCTATGAAAAACTGGTTATGGACAATGAAATCCTGGGTATGTGTCGGCGGGTTTTACGAGGCATCGAAGTTAATGACGACACTCTCGCCACGGATCTGATTATCGAGAAAGGTCCCGACGGCAATTTTTTGGATGTAGAGCATACCATAAAATACATGCGGGAGGAATTCTTTATGCCGAAAATCTCCAACCGCGATAAGCGGGGGAATTATTATCAAGGCAGTGATGCTTTGTCGACGGCCAAAGATTTTGTGCAGGAAATGCGCCTGAAGAAGACAGAGACCGAACTTTTTTCGGATGTACGCGAAAAGATTTTGAAAGCATTTCCGGAGATAAGAATTCCCTCTTCTATAGCCTGATGAATCGGAGAGTATGTCATTGCGGGGAACAGGTATTATAAAAATTAAGAATAAAAGGAGGTTAATTATGATACTTAAATTTATATAGATTGTTCAATATTAGTATAATTGTGCGGAGTAATCTAATGTGATTCATGGTAATTTATGGATCATGGATCCAAAAAAAAAAATTAGGGAGGTACAGAATGTTACTGATCAAAAAAATGTTCTTAGTTCTCCTTGTCCTATCCTTCACTGTTGGCATGATGTGGGCAGCAGGAAAACAAGAAGAAGCCAAGGAGGCGGCGGAAGAGGAGAAGGTTGTAGAATTATGGCATTATTGGACAACCGAAAATGAAAAGGCTACTGTAGATGGTCTCAGAGATGGCTTCCAGAAAAAATATCCGGGAGTAAAGCTAATAGACCGGGCTATTCCGGGCTCCACTGCTGAGATCCGACAGCAGGTAAGTACAGCCATTCTAGGTGGAAATCCCCCAGAAGTTTTTCAAAGTCTTCTTGGCTACCAACTTAAATCCTTTGCAGATGCAGGCACCCTCGTACCTGTAACCGACATATGGAATGAAATAAATGGTGACAAGATCTTTTTGGAAAATATAGCAAAGATGGCATTCTTTGATAATGAAGCATGGGGAATTCCATTCAATATTCATACAATAAATCCCGTTTGGTACAACGTTGAAGTGTTCAAGAAATATAACCTAAAAGAACCAACAACATGGGAAGAATTTCAACAGGTCTGTAAAGTGCTTAAAGAAAACGGCGTCGCGCCATTGATTGACGCTGCCTGGTGGACTGTTTTCGCTTTCGAGCCGTTTTTAATTGAAACAGTCGGTATAGATGGTTGGGGAGATATTGGTCAGGGGAAAACGAGTTTTACAGAAGATAAAAGGATAAGAAAGGCATTTGAGCTATTCAAAGAGTATTTCCTGGACAATTTAATAGAGAATTGGTCAGGATATTCATGGGCAGAAGCAGCCCAACCTCTTATAAAAGGAGAAGTTGCCATGTATTTCAGTATGGGGAATTGGCTCGGTAATTTGCTTGAAACTAATGGCCTGGAACCAATTAAAGACTTTGATTTTTTCATAGCGCCGAACACTGAAAAGGTCCTTATAGGGCAGGCTGGTACTTTTGGATTGTTGAAAGATTCTGATTCACCAAATACAGCTAAATTATTCCTCAAGTATTT
>VRUG01000089.1 GCA_019456255.1 Planctomycetota bacterium
CTGGGAGAATCAACCAGAAGGGAATCGCGCATTAAAGTGATATCCTCCTCCAATAAAGGCTAAGAGGCCTTGCACAAGAGCAGCAATCGCCTTTCATCTCATGACGCCTCAGATATTAGCTGAATAAATCGGCCAGATCAAGCTCACGCTTTGACCGCTTAATACATCAACCGGCACTCTGATGCGTGCAGCTAATCTCGTAGATATTTGGCACGTTGAACATCCGGTGCAAGCTATTTTACCACCATGATCCTGGCCCAATGCGGTTAGACAGGATCTACGCTTACTTTGCCGCCAATTACTTGAAAAGATTCTCCCTGATTAAGCAGGTCGATCGATTGATTCCCAAAGACAGGTTGCGTAATCTCATAAGTCTTACTATCTTTTCTTCAATTGACCAACAGTTGTCAGATAAAGTCTTTTTAGAGAATTTATGATATTTTACATCCGAGGAAGATAAAATGGCACTTTCTTTTCCGGTACCCTTTGTTTTTCTTTTGAGAATGTTATGAAAGCCGACGTATTTGGCTTATTATTAAAGTTTATGAGTTTTCTACATATCTATTGCATCTAATAGTGTTATGCTGCTCTAAATATAGAGATTCTTCTCTTATTTGCTACTTTTTTTATAATAATGTATTATTAGTTTGAGTTTAAGGGAAAACTACTGAATATATATGTTATGGCAAAATGTATTGAAACAGAGACTAACTGCTATCTTGCGAGCCTTTTGTTGAACCTTTGGTCAAGTGAAGGGTGAGTATGCCACTTGAATTTTATCCACATAAGTCAAATGAGATTTTCAAGGGAGACTCATCCGTAATAATTGACGAGGATAAACTCGTTGAATTTGTCAGCCGTACTTTAATGGCACAATATACACATGTAAAAGAAATCATCTCGACAGAAAGAAGTGATCAAGAACATAGACGTTTTCCTATTGCGAAGAAAGATGTCGCAAATAGCGTAATAAAAAAAGTGTTACATACTAAATCAAAATTCCATCGTGATGGTTTGTTGTTCCAGCATATTTCCTGGATATCTATGGTGATGCGTAAGAATCAAAATGACTTATTCAAAGCGCCTCATTGCAGACCCGCAGACAAAGGGCAGGATTGTATTATCGTTCATATTTCTAGTTCGAGTGGAAAGATTTCAGGAATATCTGTTTGTGAGGATAAAGCTACTATCCATTGTAGGAACGTAATTACTAATCAAGTTTTCCCTGAGTTTAACGAGTATGATTCTGGAGATCGAGATGCCGAGCTTGAATCTGAAGTATTAGCCATTCTCAAGCAGAATCCATCAATTGGTGATGCTAATGAAATAATCGAAAAGATTTTTTGGAGTAATATTAGAAGGTACCGAATTAATATCACAGTTAAAAATGAGGAACCGTCCAAACTTTTTAAGGGCTATGACGATTGCATAAAAGGTGGATTGAATCGCCGAACAGCAGACACTACAGTAATTCAAAATATGAGAGAATGGTTTGATTCATTCTCCAGAAAGTTAGAATCTTACATTCTATCGTTGATTGAGGACTAATGTTTGATCAAATTTCTGGCAAAATAATAAGATCAGCTCCACACTTGGAAGGAATCGATATCGAGCGTTTACCTGAATTCTTAAGCAAGATGTACACACAGATTGTTGACCTAAGGAGGAAATTTCTTGACCCTGATTTCGTTCTTGATGAAGAAAATAAATTATCCTTAGAAAACTTATGGCGAATGGCTCATACATATAGTGTTTTGTCAGTTGGCGGAGAATTGACACCGGCGCAAAAAGAAGGGGCAGCATTTGTTGCTGGAAATGCTTTTAATCTTGTTGACCATGCAAGCTCTATTGGTGCAATTAAAATTGGCAATACTGAAACGCTTACAAACTATACAATACCGCCAGTGCTGTTAGCTTCTCTACTCTTCATTGTGGCAGAACAACCTGCTGACGCCTTTGAAGCATCATCGAGGATGGATCTGGAAAATGAATCCTTGTCTTCTATAAACATTCTATCGCAAGCTCTGTTTCATCTTGTTCGGGGCAACTTGGATGAACTATCAAGACTTCCAGAATCGGAAGTTGCGACTCACAAGGTCGTGGATTCGCTATTAGAATTTGAAGAATATGCTTACGAGGTCTTATGGGACAAGATTCTAAAGGCAATCAGGAAACTGTCAACCATTCTATTGTCTTTTGATAATGCTAAAAGAGGCACATCATGGCAGCGGCAACTCGAAGACGTAATAGCCTTATCTCTTGCAAATATAGAAATTAAAGGAGTTGATTTACATTTTCAGAGTAGCTATGCAGCTCCGTATCACTTGGCCGAATTATTGAGGGAAGTTGGCAATCGACTGGTGCAGCGGGCTGTAGTCAATATTCCAACACCAGCTGGATTAAATGAGGACTCATGGAAACAATATTTAAAAAGTGTATCGAGAAAGAGGCCGTATCTTTGGAAGAACCACTTTAAAGCAATAGAAAAAGGATTTCTCAACCCAGGAACCTCTTCAGTTATTGCTTTTCCAACTGGATCGGGAAAATCCACGATAACTGAATTCAAAATTGTCTCCTGTATCTTGCGTAATAAAAAGGTGGTTTTCTTAACTCCTACAAAGGCGCTGGTCGATCAAGTTGAAAGAGATTTGAATAAAAATATTGGCAGTTTTTTTAATGAAGAAGTAGTAATCGGTTCGACAATTGAAGATGGTTTTTTTATCGACCTTGATGAAGGTTTCAAAAAAGTTGCTGTTATGACACCGGAGCGTTGCCTATCTATATTAGGTACAGAAACAGAGACCTTCTCTGAAGTTGGCCTGATAGTCTTTGATGAATGCCATCTGCTACATGGTGGTGATGAGTACATTTCCCGAAGAGCATTGGATTCGATGGTAGCTTTGCTAAAGTTAATCGCGATACCGCAAGAGGTTCCAGATGTTCTGCTTGCATCTGCTATGATAGAAAATGCTGAAGAACTCGCCTCCTGGTTATCTAATATATTGGAAACAGAATGTTTAACACTAGATATGAGATGGAAACCCACAAGACAGGCCAGAGGTTGTGTAGTTTATAACCAGGGAAGAATATCGGAGCTAGAACAGCTAATTCATGACGCATTAAGCAAGGCCACGACAAAGACACCGCCTAAAGCTTTAAAAAATCAACTCTCGGTAAATCCTAAAGGGCTATTCTGTCTGAAACAAACGTGGAATACCCGAAATTCGGAGGATTACACGAAGGTTGATTTATTAGGCAATGACATATTGCTTTCAGCAGCGGGAAAGATACCCTTTTGGCATTTGACCCCAAATAGAAACAGAGTAGCTTCACTCATAGGCAAAATGTTTGCTGAACTGCGAATAAAAACATTGATATTTGCTGCTTCACCTAAAGATGCTTTTAGTATAGCAAAACAATCCGCGACCTTGATTGAGGATTCTCTTGATACAGTATACGAACCAGATGAAATAAAGCTAGTTGCGATCTGTAAAGCAGAAATCGGAGATGAAAAAAATGTATATGAATTAATGGCTAAAAAGACTGCTTGCCATCACGGTCTTCTGATACTACCTGAACGGCGTCTTGCTGAACGGTTATTTAAAAGAAAATCTGGTATAAACCTACTTGCAGCAACACCTACGTTGGCACAAGGGATGAATCTCCCTGTAGAGGTTGTAATCCTCGCTGGCGATGACAGGTTCGATAGAAGAACCGATAGTAGGGAGATGCTCAAAGCACATGAGCTACTAAACGCTAGCGGACGGGCAGGAAGAGCAGGTTGGATCGCTACGGGTATTGTCATTCTTGTTCCAAGTGAAATAATTACTATACAAGATACCGAGGAAGAAATAACCCTTGGTTCTCATTGGTTTAAGCTACAAGAGCTGATATATAGCCAGGAAGATCAGTGTTTAAGAATCATCGATCCAATTGATATGTGTTTGGACGCCCTCCAATCCAATGGAGATGAAAACCGAGCTATATGCGACTATTTCATTCAAAGATTACCCATGTCGAAAAATGAAAAGGAGGATGCAGCAACTACTTTCCTTAAAAAGTCACTCGGTGCTTACATCGCCAAAAAAAACAAAGAAGAAGCATTTTTCCTTTCCAAAGTAAAGATGGCTATTGAACAAAAGAAGGCAATCCTATACCCAGATAAAACTGAAGTCTGGGAAGAAACATTGTCATCAGAAACTGGAGTGCCATTGAAGGTGATTGCAGAAATATCATCTGATTTGCGAGATATTGACGTAGACATGACTTCTCTCCAATGGGTAGATCATATTTGCGATTGGATAGCAAGCAACAACACCTATATTGGATTGTTATTTGATGAGCCCGAACTAGTTGGAACCTTTAGAGGTAGAATTAAAGGTAATAGTATTACTCCACAAAAAATTATAGACGAATTGAAATCAGTGTTAAATATTTGGATGATGGGTAGTAGTTTAACTACCATCGAGGATCATTTGTTCTCTAGTGAAAAAATGTGTAAGACTGCCAGGAAATTTGTCATTAGACAATTGCCACGAATTAGTTTTGTTTTTGGACTATTTCCACTTGTTTATAAGAAATTAATAGAATACGAGGGACAATCTGAAAAAATGCCTGCGTCACTGGGGGCGCTTGCAGGATGTATCCGCGATGGATTCGATATTCCTGAAAAACTTGCACTCTACCAAATACTCATAAAGCGACAACCCACAAGCAGAGTACTTGTTCACAACGATTTCGATAGATTGAAATTTGATTCACCACCTAATAATGAGGTTGAATCATTTGAAGAAATGAGAAAAAGAGTATTCGAAGTCTGGAGAAGTAAATGAACCAATATTGCGATTGAAGCGATGAAAATCAAGCGTATGGAGCGGACGTCGGTCGATGCGAGCAAGCTCGCTCCTCCATCCGCCGCTAATCCGCAGCCCCGTTAGGCTTTTTCGGAATTGGTGTAGGGTGACATCGATGGAAAGATTAACAAAATCCCAGCATTTTCCTCCTGAAGCAATAGCGGATCTATCAAAGTCCAGCGCAAGTGGATTTATGAAACTTGTAGAAACGCTCGAAAAGAGAGAGTTTGCGCTTGTTCTCGGTGCAGGAGTTTCGAATTCTGCAGGACTCCCTGCATGGACGACCCTGCTTTACAAAATATGCAGCGCTTTCTTCTACCACTGGGAATGGGAATTGCAGCATGGACAGACGTCAACTCACAAACCACCACAGAATCTATCTATTGCTTTCGCAAACGAAATATTCTGGAGCAAAGACTCTGTACGAAAAGCGGAAGCTTTTATTACAGGAGATCCTCTCTTGGTAGCTCAACAGATAAAGAATTGCATACGTCCCGCCGATTGGAAATGGCTCCTACGCCGCGCCTTGTATGACATTGACGATTTAGTTCAACATGACGGAAGTCCATCAGAACTAATCAAAATGATATCCAGCCTTTGCGCAATAAAAGCGGGAAGAATTCGAGCTGTAATTTCATATAATTACGATGACCTGCTAGAACTATGTCTTAAAGCTGATCGTGTGCCATACAAACCAATATACGCAAAGCCCATAAGGAACACTGCTGCTTTACCAATATTTCATCCACATGGCTATCTTCCTATACATGGTGGTCCTGCTGAATCCACTTTCGTTTTATCAGAAGATGACTATGTTCAGAACGCAAGTCAACCGTTTTCATGGTCGAACCTTGTTCAATTGGAAACGTTTGCTCAGTATCCATGCATTTTCATTGGTGCTTCCATGAAGGATACCGCATTAAGGCGGTTACTAAGGTTATCACGAACCACCCATGCGCAGGCACACTTTGCGTTCTTGCCTGCTTCTGAGCCGATGACACAACAGAGTGAGATGTTTGATGCACTATTCGATCACGACCTAAAAACACTCGGGGTATACGATGTTAGGTATAGAGTTTCTGAGGCCCCTAAGGATCGTCACGAGAGATTGCTTAAATTGATAGAATTAGCTATCACTTGCTCCTGTGATCGGAAAAAGATCTGGGACATTCGAAAAGCCTAACAATTCGTTGGTGTAGACCACCAAGGTGCAGTTTGATAGTGTTGGTATAGTCTGAATGAACAGAAGATACGAAGATACATAGAATGATTCGGGGTGGCTACTCAACTATATGATAAGCGAGCGCGTTGCGCCCGCTTATCGGGGCTGCGGATGCTAATCCGTAGCCCCGTTATATGGCGGAAATTATTATGTAAATGGAGTATTAATGATAAAACGTTTAATTGATTGTCATATACCATTAAAGCATTATAAATAATCGAATAAAAATAGTATTTTTACCTATACAAAAAAGGACGTATTATGATTTTTATTACATTATGGCTCTTTGGGAATAATTTAGGAAAAACACTTGACACAATAAAAAAACTTGATATAATACAACAATGGAGTC
>VRUG01000090.1 GCA_019456255.1 Planctomycetota bacterium
ACCTGCGGAGTTATGGTTATGAAGAGCGGTACCCTGTCAGGTTCCTCCAGATTGATTGCGGTCAATACCCTTTCTTTAGGCGACATTACATTCTTGCCTGCCATAATCTAACTCCGCTTTTTGAGTGTGAAGCGCAACTTAATATTTTTCAGATGATTGCCGCATCGGTATCATAATCAAAAATATGTATCTTATCTTCCTTGAAAGACACCCAGATACTTTCATCCATATTACCCCTGAAATCAGGCGAGGTTCTGGAGAGGAATCTCTCCACACTGTTTCCGATTGTAAAGAATACGAATGATTCAGCGCCCATGAGTTCAGAAACGTATATTCTGGCATTATAAGCACCTTCAATTTCTATTTTACTGACAGTAACATCCTCCGGCCTGATGCCGAAATATATTTTTTCAACTTTTCCTTTTTTTTCTAACTTCTTCACCACTTCAGGCGGCAGCGGGTACTCGAAATAATCGGTTTTAATTTTTGCCTCTTCATAGCTGCCGGCAAAGAAATTCATCTGAGGTGAACCCACAAAACCGGCTACAAATCTATTGACCGGGTGGAAATACACCTCTTCAGGACTGTCTAGTTGCTGAACAACTCCGTTATTAAGCACAGCCACCCGGTCGGCTAAGGTCATAGCCTCTGCCTGATCGTGGGTTACATAAACCGTGGTCGTACCCATGGATTTCTGTAACCGCCGCAGCTCCGCTCTCATCTGAACCCTCAGCTTGGCGTCAAGGTTGGAAAGAGGCTCATCCATGAGAAACAGGTTGGCTTTGCGGATCATAGCACGCCCAAGGGCAACCCTCTGTTTCTGCCCCCCGGAAATTTGTTTTGGCCTTCTTTTAAATAACTCCGAGATCTCCAACACCTCAGCCACTTCCCGGACACGTTTGGCTATTTCCTCTTTGGACCGCTTTCTGATCTTCAAGGGGTAAGCCAGATTTTCAAATACACTCATATGAGGATAGAGCGCGTAATTCTGGAAAACCATGGCTATATTGCGATGCCTGGGGGGAAGATTGTTCACCAGAGTATCTTCGATATATATATCTCCCTCTGTTAACTCCTCCAGTCCGGCTAAGAGGCGCAGCAGGGTGGTTTTACCGCTACCGGATGGGCCCAGCAGAACAAGGAATTCACCCTCCTTTATATCCAGAGAAATGTTGTTAACTGCAACTACTTCACCAAATCTCTTGGTTACATTTTTCATGTTTGCTTTGATTTCAGTCTGCATTTCAGCTCCTTATCCTTTAATAGCTCCAAAAGACATCCCACGGACAAGATGCTTCTGAACAACAAAGGCGAAAATAAGAACCCGGACTACGGCAATAACCCCGGCCGCGCTCATCTCGCCCCATTTGATTTCATATTGGGTAACGGTTGAAGCCACGCCAATCGGCAGGGTTGCCGCTGATCTGGTTTGAGATAAAATAAGGGCAAAGAGAAACTCGTTCCAGGAAAGAATGAGGGTGAAGATTGAGGTGGCTACAAGTCCCGGTTTGGCTATGGGCAGAATGATTCTTCTGAAGGCCGACATTCGGGAATCGCCATCAACCATGGCCGCCTCTTCCAACTCTTCAGGTATCTCCATAAAAAAACCTCTCATCATCCAGACAACGAATGGCAGATTAAAAGCAGTGTAGGCTATAACCAGTCCCATTCTTGTGTTTAGAAGGTGAAAAAATCTCATCATGGCAAAAAGGGGTATAATAGTAACAATCGGGGGAAACATCCTCGTGGAAAGCACCCAGAAGGATAGCCTTTCATTCATTCTATAGGGAAGCCTGAAGCGAGCCAGTGAGTAGGCGGCCAGGGTTCCGGCGACCAGCGAGAGAAGAGTGGTGGACACAGCTACTATGACACTGTTTAAAATATATTTAACTATTCCCGCCTCGAAGAAGAGGGTTGCATAATGGTCGAAAGAGGGATTCGCCGGCACAAAAATCGGAGGCACGGCAAACATGTCCACCGGATTCTTAAATGAGGTGCTGACCAGCCAGACAATAGGAAAAAAAACGAACATGGTTATAATGACCATAAAAAAGTACTTGAAAAATGATTTAAGCATTTTAGAAAACCTCTTCTATTTTTAATCGTTTTATAAATAAGTTGCTTATTACAATGGTAATAATGAGCATGATAAATGACATGGCAGTGGCATACCCAATATTAGTAAATCTGAAGCCGTGCCGGTAGATATATATACTCATAGTTTCCGTAGCATTGGCCGGACCGCCCCCGGTCATTATGAATATCTGGTCAAAAATTCTCAAGGTATCCATGATCCTTAGGAGCAGGGCTATAAGAACAGCGGGCCGGAGCATGGGAAAGGTAATATCCCGGAATATTTGAAACCCCGTGGCTCCGTCGACTTCGGCGGCTTCATATGGGTCCAGGGGTATAGCCTGCAATCCGGCCAGCAAGATCAGGAACATAAAAGGGGTCCACTCCCAGACATCTACCAGTATCAGGGAAATGAGGGCCGTGTCGGCGCTCGCTTCCCAGATAATCCCTTTGATACCGAATAGAGCGAGAAACCAGTTAATAATACCAAAATCGGGGATGTAGATTATCTTGAAGATTAAGGCCACTACAATGGGGGGAAGCATCATGGGAGCCAGGATAAGACTGCGAAAAACATTACGCCCGGTAATTTTGGTGGTTAAGAACATGGCCAGAGACAGCCCGATAACAAATTCCACAGATACCGCAGAACAGGTATAGATAGCGGTATTCTTCAGGGCATTCCAGAAAAACGGGTCTTTGGCCATCCGGATAAAATTGCCAGGGCCGACAAAGGTTCTCTCGCCGGTACGTATATTAACGGTGTGCAGCATGGCAATGACGGAATAGATTAGCGGGTAAATGGTCAGAGCCAGCAGGATAAAAATTGTCGGTAACAGCAGCAGCCATTTAGTGTTTTTTTCAAACCAGCCGATTTTTAATTGTTCCTTCATGATCTTCCTCTTGAAACACACTGGGAAGCCCGCGGACTTCCCAGTGTATTGGTGTTTATTCTATTTCATGTATCCCGCTTTTTTCATTAACTTTTCCACTTCGGCCTGCGCTTTGGACAGAGCCTCTTTGGGTGATATTTTCCCGGCTACAGCCATGGACAGATATATGCCAAAGGTGTTTTCCACCTCATTCCAGTTCGCGATCCTGGGTCTGGGCGTTGAATTCGCTATACAATCTTTTAGTATCGGATAATGCTTGAATTCATCCATCTTGACCAATTCCGGATCCGTAAAAACAGATAACCTGGTAGGCGGAGTGCCCATTGCCTTGGCATGTTCTTTCTGTTTTTCCGCCGATGTGGCCCAGTGAATAAAATCAAAGGCCAGCTCTTTGTTCTTGGAGCCCGCCGGAACCGCTGCGATCCAATGTCCTATTTCGGACGATCCGGTGACTGTTCCGGATGGAATCGGGGCATAACCGATCTTCCCTACTATCTTGGACTGCTTGGGGTCTTCAAAGGCAGGAACAAAAGCAGGCCAGTTAATCGTGGTTGCTGCCGTGCCCTGCAGCATATGAGTGGCCAGTTGTTGAGCATTGAAGCTCTCCGCTCCCGGAGGAGAGATATCCTTGAGCTTTAGGAAAAAGTTCAGTGCATTCAGCGCTTCAGGAGTGTCAATCTGGACCTTGCTCTTATCATCGCTGAACATACGTCCGCCAAAAGACCAAAATACAGGCATGAACTGGGCTACAACAGGATTCCCCTGTTGTCCCCGCAGCACGTAGCCGTAAACGCCTTCTTCCGAATCGTAGATCTTCTTCATTACAGCATAGGTCTCGTCCCAGGTTTTAGGGGCTCTGTTAAGACCATATTTAGCAAAAAGGTCTGCCCGGTAGAAAAACATCTGGGCATTACCGAAGAAGGGTATGGCGTAGACTTTTCCCGTTTTATAGGGGTAATGGCTTATGGCAGCCGAAGTCGGAATAAAGTCATCTGACAGACCTGATTCTCCCTTTTTCTCGAAAAAAGGTCCCAAATCGGTAAGCCAGCCGTTCTCCGCATACTGGGTAAACCAGGGATCGTCCAGGAGGACAATATCGTAGAGCCCGGTTCCCTGCGACATGTCCAGGACCTGCTTTTCGAAGAGATTGGAATAAGGCGCTTCCACTATCTCCACTTCAATACCCTTTAATTCAGCGAAAGCCAAAAGCGCTTTCTTTGTTGTTTGGCCCTCTACGGAGTTTAGGGTTGCCAGAACCAGCTTCCCCTTCTCTTCGACCTTTTCTTCCTGCCCTCCACCGGCAAAGACACTTACTGTCAGCCCTAAAAGCATCAGAGCTACCAACAGGTATTTCACCAACTTGTTCATGTTAGCCTCCTTAAATATATTTTGTAGACCACGCATGGTCTTATCCACTTTTTAACTGACAAGAGAATCAATGTTTCCCCGTAAACCGATATCAATCCTGGTATACACAGAATCAGAAGCAGGCTTCCTCCTGTCCACGATGAACTCATATAAGATCTTAATGGTCTGATATCCCTGACTATAAGGGTCCTGGCCAATCACCGCACTGACCGTGCTATCCTTTAACATATCTATTGTTTCCGGGGAAAAATCAAAACAGATCACCTTGATGGATCCGCACTTTCGCGCTCCTTTTAAAGCCCTGCCCACACCGGCGGGTCCATTCCCGGTAGTTAGATAAATGCCCTGAATATCCTCTTTCTCCCGGAGAATATTTTTAGTTATGGAGTAAGCCTCTTCCGAGTTGTCATGATCCTCATGCATACTATCGATTTCAATCCGCGGAAAATTTGTTTCCAATTCCTGCCTGAAACCATCAATACGCAGTTTATGCTACCAGCACGTTAGCAAAGGCCGTAATCACGATCACCCTCCCCTTTCCGTTGAGGAATTTTCCCATAAGTTCTCCCGCAATCCTATCGGTGCTAATCGGGTCCTGTTCAATATAACATAGCCGTCTGCTTTTCGGTGAATCTGTGTTAAGGGTTACCACGGGAATATCGGCCTTAACGGCTTCATCTATCAAAGTTCTTAAAATCTCCGGGTCAGCGGGGGCAATTCCAATTCCGTCTACAGCGTTTGCCAGAACGCTTTTCATTATTTCCTGTTCCTTAACTGCATCGTGTACACTTGTTTCGTGCCATTTTATATTCACAACCCGGCCATCCAGCATCGATAAAAATGATTTGGCGCCCTGTTTGACCTTTTTCCACAACAGATCTCCAGGAGTGATTATTGCTATATTGATACTCCGCCCGGTTACCAGAAATTGTGCTATTATATTTGGTGAGTAACCCAATTCCTCGGCTTTGGCAAGAACTTTTTCTTTGACCTCCTCACCGATTCCCTTCCGATTATGCAGGGCTCTATCAACTGTTCTGCGGGATATATTTAATGCTTGAGCAATATCTTTCTGTGTTACATTCTTTTTCAACATACCTCAAATTGCCCTAAATAAGAAACTATTTTCGATTTACAGTCCGTGCTCATGCCCGTAGTAAGAAGTAAGTATAGCAGAATAAATCATAATTGCAAGTATTTTTTTTCAGATAGCAATAGAGTTGTTGCATAACCCGAATTTATCCTCGCTGGTTGCAAATGCAAATAGAAGGATGTCGCGTCAGTAATCATCTTGGATCTCGTAAATGCTTGAATACTGGTATTTAGCTCTCTGCGTTTCGCGAAAAGATAATAGTACTTGCCCTTTTTAGATCGAAAACTATGGCCAAAAATACATTACGCAACAACTCTAAAGAATATAGCGTGAAAGAGGAGGTGAGACATGCGATAAAATTACCCTGGGGCATACAAACAGGATCTAAAATCAAGACTTATCAAAAGAAAACTATATTAAGGAGGTAAACATGAAAAAGCTCGTTATTATTGTGATGTGTGCGCTGCTGCTGTCTTCGTTCTTCGCATTTGCCGGAGGCAAGAAAGAGGCCGAACCGGTAAAGGAGGGGAAGCTCTTTGAGGGGGTGACGGTTTCTGTAGTTGCTCACTCAGGACATCATGCCACACCCTGGTACAATGAAGCGCCGGTACTGAAAGAGAAGTACGGCCTGGAATTAAATGTAATCGAGATCACAGCCGATGAAATCTATTCGCGGGTGGTATTGGAGCTGACCCAGAGGACCGGGGCCTATGATATTGTGCAGTACAATTCGGCCTGGATCGGGGATTATGAGGCCTACATCCTTCCTTTAGACGATTACGTGGTCCAGGACAACGATGAAATCGGCTTCGCCGACATTCTGCCGGCCTTTAACAAGGCCCAGAACCTGTGGGGAGGGAAAAAAGTATCCGTAACCATTGATGGGGACACCTTCCTGTTCTACTACAGGAAAGACCTGTTTGAGGATGCAGGAGAGAAGGCCGCCTTTAAG
>VRUG01000091.1 GCA_019456255.1 Planctomycetota bacterium
ATTTACATTGTTTATGATCTTATTTATTACACAGTATAGAATTATAAAATTTCCAACCGTATTGTGCTTTCATACCACATTACTTTTGAATTATCATTCATCTTCAAAAGCAATGCAAACAATAATAAAAAACAATCCCCGCCTTTAATCCTCAAAGCCGGCTTGCCGGCGGGAATTTAACTATTCCCGTTCCCACCTTTTTCTACATTCCCATAATAGTAATAACCATAGCCATACCCGCCATACCTGTTATCTACAGCGTTCAGGACTCCGCCGAGAACCCTGATTTTCGCATTTTCAATAAGCTCCCTTGTCCTCTTTATAGCATTCCTTTCAATTTTGCCGACTCTTAAAACCAGCAGGGTTCCATCCAGTATGGAGGCCAGAACCACAGCATCTGTTACACCCATCATTGGAGGCGCTTCGAAGATTATCCGATCATAGCCTTGCTTAAACTCCTTGATAAGCTCCTCCATCCTGGAAGAACTTAAAAGCTCGGAGGAATTGGGCGGAATCCGGCCAATAGTGAGAACATCCAGATTTTCCACACCATCAGCTTTGTGAATAACACTCTGATAGTTCATCCCTTCGGCAAGAGTATTTGTAATTCCGGGAGAATCGGGCAGCACAAATATTTTGTGTATGGCCGGTTTTATAAAATCCGCATCCACAATCAACACTCTTTCTCCCTGGGCTGCCAGCGCTATTGCCAGGTTGGCGGCCACAGTGGTTTTACCGTCACCGGCAATCGGACTGGTTACCACGATAGTGTTAAGTTTCTTATCCAAATCCACAAAGTGAAGGTTAGTCCTCAGCATCCTGAAGGCCTCGGAAATGGAGGATTTCGGATTATTTTTCATTACCAGTCCGACAACTTCTGTCCTTTTTCCCCCTTTCTTCAATCCAGGCCGGTAACCATTTAAATAACCATTCACCGTAAAGCGAGGAATTAGACTAAGAATTGGAATTCCCAGAAGTTTCTTGATTTCTTCTTCCGATTTTACTGTGTTATCCAAATACTCTAAGAGAAAGGCGAGCATAATTCCTGAAAATAAACTTAGCATAAAAGCTATTAGTGTAAATCTCTTCTTATTCGGGTATACAGCATGCAAAGGCGTTATAGCAGGGTCTATAACGTTTATGTTTCCTATCTGGCTTGCCGCCTCGATCTGAGCCTCATTCCTGGATCTCATAAGGGTGGCATAAAGCTCATCGTTTATCCTTCGAGCTCTTTCAAGTCTTATAAGACTGATTTCCCGTACAGGGAGTTTATTTATCTCTTGCTCATGAGTTTTGATAAGATTTATTAAGGCCGCCTCCTGGGATGCCAGTATGACATCCTGAGATTCGTATTCAGCCAATTTCATCTGCAGGACCGAATCAACGGCAACTGACTTGCCGGACCTCACGGTTTTTTCAATCTCTTCCTGGATCTCACTTTTAAGAAATTCAACCCGGTTCTTGATCTCAGCAACCCTCCGGTTATCTGAAGACGCCTCTCCGTTAAGCCCAGCCAGTTCCATCTGAACCTCTGTTAACTGATCCTGCATTCTTTTTACTGCAGGGTTCCGTGAAATAGAATCAGTAGAAATCTCCTGGCCTATCTGGCTTAACAGAGCGCCAATTCTGGTATCCAGGATCTGCCTTTCAACTTTAGCCTCCTGGTATAAGCTTTCCAGTTGAGCAAGCCGATCCACCTTCAGCCTGGCCTCTTCGTTTAGTATGCCAATGCCCTCCGCCTCTTTATACCGTAAAAGCTCTTCCTCCGCTTTTTTTAGTTTCTCACCAACCTGAACCAGTTGTTCCGAAACAAAAGATAAAACCGCGTTAGCCTCTCCGCGCTTAGACTCAACGTTTCTTGTAATAAATGCCCGGGATATGGAATTGGCTATCTCTCCGGCCAGTTGCGGATCCTTTGAGCGTTGGTTTATGCGGAGGTTCGATGTAGTCTCTACAATTTCTTATAGCATGATTGAACGTGCTGTTTTAAAAATGGGTAAGAAGGATAATCTAATCTATTTCCCTAATTGGGTGGATATTGATTTTATTACCCCCTCTGCTGATCGAACCGTGTTTTGTAAGCTGTGGAAGATCCCGGAATCCTCTCTGATAGTGCTCTATGCTGGTAATATGGGTAAAAAACAAGGTTTAGAAATAATACTACAAGTAGCTCATAAATTCCGAGCTATGGAAAATGTTCTTTTTGTTATGGTGGGAACTGGTGTAGCTTTAGATGGACTTAAAAAACAGGCGGCACAGGCAAAGTTGGGTAATATAGGGTTTTTCCCTTTACAGCCATACAATAAATTACCAAACTTAATGACATTTGCTGATGTACATTTGTTAGTTCAGAGAAAAAAAACTGACGGTTGTATGCTTCCATCTAAATTAGCCACCATATTTTCGGCAGGTGGCACTGCCCTGATTACAGCTGAAAAAGATACGGAATTGGGTGTTCTTTGTGATAAATATCCCGGTATTGCCCAACGTGTTGAACCGGAGAATGTTGAAGCAATTTATGATGCGCTGAAAAAAATGTTGGAGGGCATTGATGTTGATTCCCGCTCTTTTAATAATGTGGTCAGAGAGTACGCTGAAATTTATTTAAACAAAAATAGGATATTGAAAAACTATCTTGATAATTTAAAAAATATCTGAGGATAAGCCGGAATGTATCCCTGTGCAATACAACTCAATACTTGAACTCAATCCCTATTGTATAATTATAAATAGGATTCCCCCACGGTTCAGCAGATAATTCACGGCCAAACACCGCCATATTCAGGCTGAATAGCAATAGATCAAGTCCGAATCCGGCGCTTGGAAGTAAGTGATAAAAACCCGCACGCAAGGAGACTATCTCAAGCAGCTGCAATTCGATTCCGAAACTAATATGAAGTAGAGGGTTGCTTGGCGCATAGGGATTGGTAAGAAAATCAATCATATCCTGGTAATCCAACATAAGCATTAAATCACTGATATATCGGCCAAGCCGGCCAAGCTGCGGGCGCCATAAAATACCTAATGAAAGATCAAGAGGCACCCAGAAGTTTAATATGTCCGGTTCCTCACCATCCAAAAAGGCCTGAAAGGAAGTGTAGGAATTAATAATGAAGGGTGCCAGGTCCCGGGCTGCTAAGCCAATTGAAAAAGTTTCTTTATACGTATACAGAATTCCTAAATTAATACCTGCACCCGGTATTAAGTTGAAGGGTTCATTGTTAATCAGTCCCAAAGGGTTTGAGTAGGACTTATATACTTCCTGGATGTCCTTCGTGATTAGGCTTTGCGTGGTTATAAAAACCCTGAATAAAAAACCAATATCCAGACTGCTTTTCCATTTGTCCGGAAGTGGAATACGAAAAGAATATCCCCCTGCCATGAGAAATCTCTCCTCAATTATTGTCCATTTTGTATTATTAGTCTGATATGGTTCAAAGGAGCGAATATTTGAAGTATTGAAGAGGCCAAAACCCAATCCATTCCCCACATAACCAAAGGCGATAGGCCCAAGAAGATACAGATCACTATATGTATATTCAATTGCACTACTATCCATACCACTTATCATTTCTCCGGCAACATCGTCAGCCTGACCATAAATACCAAGCGTGAGCTCAGCAATAGAAAACTGTGGCTCTACTGAGCGAAAGCCGGCAGGATTGCTGAATAGAGTGTTCAGATCATCTGCAAGAGCACTGTGGAGCCCGCCAAGTGCAGCCATGCGCGCAGAAAGAATTTCTGTGTCGTTAGGGACCCTTTTTTGTGCGAAAATAGCAGAGCAAAAGAATATTGAGCAAAATATTAGATACAATATGACCGAGGTTCTTCGCTGCATTAAGAAACTTCCACTCAAATATTATTTACAGCACAAGTTACATTTTTATTATCATCCATATTTAAAAACGATTCAAGCAGCAACAAAAAAATAAGCCCTTCGTGTCATGCTCAACCTTTCTTTCCACCATTGGATTCAACTACTGCCATTTCTTTTTTCCGCCGTTTCATAATAGTAGTAATAGTCATAGCTATACCTGCTATCTCTAGTATCGACACTATTTAGAATCCCACCGAGAATCTTGATTTTTGCATTATCGAAAAGCTCCCTTATCCTCTTTATTGCTCTCTTATCAATCTCACCAATTCTTAAAACCAGAAGTACTCCATCCAGGCTGTAGGCCAAATCCACAGCATCCGTCGCCACCAACACGGGAGGAACATCGAAGATAATTCGATCATAGCCATCCCTTAGTTCATAGATAAGTTTCTTCATCCTGGAAGAACCCAAAAGCTCGGAGGAGCTGGGGGGAATCGGACCGCTCGTGAGGACATTCAAATTTTCCACTCCATCAACCTTGTGGATAACATTTTGATAGCTCGTGCCCTCCAAAAGAATATTTGTGATGCCGGGAGAATCGGGAAGGTTAAAGATCTTGTGTACAGCCGGTACTCTGAAGTCTGCATCCACAATTAGAATCCTTTCCTCCTGGGCGGCCAACACTATGGATAAATTGGCGGCGATAGTCGTCTTACCGTCGCCGGGAATTGGGCTGGTCACCACGATGGTCTTAAGCTTCTTATCCAAATCCATGAAGTGAAGATTCGCTCTAAGCAGCCTGAAGGCCTCAGAAACAGGTGATTTCGGATTGTCCCTGGTTACAAGGGTAAGCAGGTTCGCACCTTTATGTTTCATCTTCAACCCATACCTGTGGCCATCTATATCAAAGCGGGGGATTAAACCGAGGATCGGGATTCTCAGAAGTCTCTTGACTTCGTCTTCCGATTTTACGGTGTTATCCAAATACTCGAGGAGGAAGGCAAGCATAATCCCCAAAATAAGGCTTGACACAAGACCTATTATCACATTTTTCTTCTTTTTTGGGCGGACTGGCTTCAAGGGCGTTACAGCCGGGTCGATGACGTCTATGTTTCCTATCTGGCTTGCCGCCTCGATCTGAGCCTCATTCTTGGCTCTCATAAGGACGGCATAAAGCTCATCGTTTATCCTTCGCGCTCTTTCAAGTCTTATGAGGTTGATTTCCCGGGCAGGGAGTTTGTTTATGTCTTCCTCATGGACTTTAATGAGGTTTCTTAAGGCATCCTCCTGGGCTGCCAGGACGACATCCTTGGATTGGTATTCGGCCAACTTCATCTGCAAGGCCGAGTCGACGGCAGTTGACTTCCCGGATCTCATGCTTCTTGCTATCTCGACTTGAATCTCCCTCTTGAGGGAATCGATTCGGGCTTTGACCGCAGCCACTCTCTGGTTATCTGAATACGATCCGCTTTCAAGCCGGGCCAGTTCCATCTGGACTTCTGTCAACTGATCCTGCATTATTCTCACTGCGGGGTTGCTTGAAATACTTGCCAGCGGAACGTCAGTCGAAGCCGCCGGTCCTATCTGGCTTAAGAGAGCTGCAATTCTCGTATCCAGGATCTCCCTTGCGACTTTAGCCTCCTGGTAGGAGCTTTCGAGTTGAGCCAGGCGGTCCACTTTAAGCCTCGCTTCTTCGTTGAGAACACCGATGCCTTCTGCTTCTTTATACCGTAAGAGCTCTTCTTCCGCTTTTTCCAGTTTCTCACTGACCTGAACCAGTTGTTCCGAAACAAAAGACAAAACCGCGTTCGCCTCTCCGCGCTTTGATTCCACATTCTTTTCAATAAATGCCTGGGATATCGAATTAGCCATTTCCATAGCAAGCTCCGGGTCCTTTGATCGGATGGAGACTTTGATCAACCGTGTGTTTCTTATATGGATTGCCGAGATACTGTTCCTTAACTCAGCCAGGGCGGCCTGGAATCTTTCCGCTTCAACGAGTTCCTTTTCATTTTCAAACTTCTCTATGAGGCCTATTTTCGTTATAACCTCTTCGAGGACGCTTCTGCTATTCATGATCGCAATTTGCGTGTTTATCTCCTCCAGTGTAGAAAGAGCGGAGACCCCTGATCCGAACAAATTCCCGCCAAACAAAGATGGTTTCTGCTCCTTCATGTGAAGCGTAGTCGAAGACTCATATATTGGCGCCATCATAAAGCTTCCGATGAGGACTGCCAGCGTTATGGTGAAGACAAACAAGCCAATCATCCACTTTCTGCGCCAGATGATCCGCCAGTAATCCTCTAATGAAATTTGATCCTCGCTATGTTTTTCCACTATTTTTCACCCCTCGGCTATCAATCGAGAAATCACCTCAAAATAGTCTTTGCCTTCAAATCTGCTCATCCAATTGCCAGAAAAGCTCGAGAAGTTCCTCCCAAGCATCCCCTCCCAGCCTCATCGCCGCCTCGATCCTTATTGTGTTGAGCTGGTTTTTTATGTCTTGAAGCTCAACCTCGATGCCCATGATGCGTTCTTTCAGGTCCCAGA
>VRUG01000011.1 GCA_019456255.1 Planctomycetota bacterium
CATCCTTTCCATAAAACCAACTCATTTTATCGGATACTCTCTAATTCGCAATGGTACAGTTTTAGGGGGTCAGGCCATTGAAGTCGTAAATAATAGTTTAATGTTGTAACTTTCAACTCTTGAGAATAGAATGTTTGATTACAATTTAAGCGTTTACATAAACTACCTTTTTTCTTTTGGTTACATCCTTTAAGTTGAACATGAAATAATGCTTTATAGTGCTTTTTATCAACCACTTGAACTTGAAAATCCAACCCTACTTCATCATCACCACTTAGATCTTTAACCCTCCAATTACCTGGATGACATACCTGAAATGTTTGTACGGCATGTTGTCCTTCTTCTTGGGAAATACTTTCTTTGGGTAATCTTTCCTGAGACATTTCCAGAGCCCTCGTTCTTTATTTATCTATGTAAAATTCTCACCAACATTCTACCCCGCACTCGTCCCCATATCCAGATTTATTCCATAAATCTATGGGGAAAACATCTGTAATTAGGGTAATTCGCGGTTCTATTTTGCCATGTTAATTTGGGTAACCAACTTTTTCTCAAATTGCGAAAGTCTTACCCAAACCACCAAAAAATCAATCAAACGCGCAAGTCCCACTTTTGAGAATTTGCAAATTGCGCTCATTTTGATGCAAATCGCGCGCAATTTTGACCAAAACGCGCGCGTTTTTGCCATTTTTCAACCACTTTTTGACCCTTTTTTCCTCTCAAAATGAGAAACTTGCGCAAATGATCTATCCCTCCACTCCCAGCCTACCCACTTTCAAAGATATCAAGACTCCTCATCTCCCAAACCATAAACCTCGCAGGTTCATTGCAAATGAACCGAAAATCCACCATAGGTGGCCTCACCCATTGATAACCAAACACACCACCACTTATCCGTGCCAGTAGTAGTAATCTCTTTAGCTCCTAAATGCCCGCTTTTGGGCAAGGCGCAAATAAACAACTTACATCAATTTTAAATTACGTTTCCCCCCAAACCCCTTATCTTAACCTACGTTTTTGCCCCAATAATCAACATCCCATTTTTGAAAATAGTAAATACTAAATAGTCGATAATAAATCAGTAATTGTGTTTTATCAACTACGACTCCGCCCCATTTTTGCCCCCCTGCCCCCAGGTTTCAGATTTATTTATCTTGTCCTTGCCAAAGGGAAATCTATGGGGGTTCAATAATCCAAAAAAAAAGGCTGCCACAATGGACAGCCTTTTGCAATTTCTATATACTATATACTAACGACTAATTTACTTACTTTCTTCTTTACTCTCTTCTGTTACTGCACCCTCTACACCCTCTACAACGCCTTCTACACCCTCAACGCCTTCTTCTTCCTTCTCAGCCTTCCTACCTGCATGGCTCTTTCTATGCGCTACTTTAGGCAGACCCAAAACCGAATCTCCCTCTTCCCATTTCTCTTCTTCTTTAAGTTTTTCAAGACGTTCAACTCTACTCAAAACGTTTCTGTGCCTCTCAAGTGCACCTTTAATTTTCAATGACCTGTCAATTGACATCTCTGTATACTCCTTAAGGTTAAGGTTTTACGAAAGATAAGATTTTACCAGACACGAAATAAAAAATCAATCATCAAATTTCATTCCGTATGCATCATGAAAAGGTTTTTTTCCAAAAGTCGCATATCCAGGTGGCGGCCTATATCCAGCTCCTATCTCTACAATACGCTGTAACGCCTTATAACCGTCTGTTCCTGCGGTTTGAGGATTTCGATATTTATTCGCTGACACCAGATAATAACTGCCGCCAATTTTGCGAATTTCTGTTTTTATTCCATTTTTTGTGAAATACCACTTCACCGGTTCAAGCTGAGTCTTATCCGACCACGTCTGAATCACTATGCGATTTGACCCTGTAAATCTAACCGGTGGCAGATTTTGGGTTTTTGCCAGTTCCCTCGCTTTCGCCCTTTTAGCGTCAAATTTCGGTGCTTTTACTGATTTAGGTACCTGTGCCTTAGATACTTTTTTCGCTGTATTTGCGGGATTTTCCATCATATTCTTATAGCTTATCTGCCCAAGCCTGTAAAAAACCAACCCTATAAGCACTACTGCAAGCACTATCGCGATTGCTAATTGGTAAGGCATTGATATTTCCACCCTGCCTGCATGAAATTGCAGTAATCGTGGTTTTCTGGGCCATCTGAGCATGCTGTCAGATACCTGACTTGAGACAGGGCTTTGTATAATGGTTTGGGATTCATGTATTTTAGGGTTTGGTTTTAGCCGATCCATCAATCTGCTTACGACTGACCGGGACTTCCTGCTTTTGCTGAAAACCTCATACAGTGCTTTTTTACCACGGTTTCTTGCCATAGCTTTGCCCTCAATTCATCTCGTTTTTACACCATTGCGATAGAAAGTTCAATCATAAAGCCCGAATTATTTTGCTGGTCTTATAAGTATTTGCGATGCGGCTTGTGGTGCAAAAAAGGCGTAAATTTGAAAAAAAGTGGTTTTTTTAGGCTGTTTCTTAGGAAATAGGCCAAATGATTTGTATATTTTGGGGACAGATATGGCGTTTGACGCTGTTTAAAATGAAAGGGCCCAACGTGTTTAAAGCCAAAGATATAATGGTAAGTGCAGTAATCAGCGTCAAGCCTAGCACCGAAGCATACGAGGCGATTAGGCTGTTAGTGGAAAATAACATCACCGGCCTGCCGGTTGTAAATGATGATATGTCACTTGCAGGCATCGTCTCTGAAAAAGACGTGTTAAAGCTTTTGTATTATAACGGGGAGGCTACCGGCGAAGTAGCAACCACCGTTGAAAAATACATGACAAAAGAAGTTGTCAGCTTTGATGAAAACGAGAACCTGATCGAGATATGCGACAGCTTTATAAAGAACCATTTCCGCAGGGTTCCAATACTATCGGATGGTAAATTAGTAGGTATTATAAGTCGGCGTGACATAATCAAGTACATTCTTCATCTTCGTCATAAAGACAAGGTAATGGTTGTGTCATAAAGTAATGGTTGTGTCATAAAAAAGTGAAAAATACAGCGATAAGGTCTTGTCGCTGAGGGAGCATAAGTAATGGGCTGGCCATCAGGTCAGCCCATTTCATATGGCAGGGTTTTATAGCTCTCATTCCTGCCGCGACCATCGTAATAATTACTTTTGTTTTTACATCTTTATCGCCCCGCTGTCAAGCACTAATATCGTCGCTGGTCGCTTGTGACTTGTCGCTCGTGAAGCGTATTTAGTATGGCCAAAAACACCACGTGAAACGTGGGGCTAAATATTCAGATTGCCGCGTCGGCCTTTGGCCTCCTCGCAATGACACGCCCCTGCCGCTTGCGGCAGGGCTAACCCTAAAAACAAAAACCCAACGGCGTTAAGAAGAACCACCAAGGTAAACTTGGGGGCTAACCATTAAGATTATTCTTTTATTTTGTGTTGTGCATGAGTCTGATTTTGTCGGTTCCTTCGAAAGGTGTGGCGTCATTAAGTTGGCCGGTGACTTTTACGTTTGCGAAGATATTGAATCCGCCATTACGGTCGAGGCCCTCTTGTAAAATAAGAGTGTCTATTACAATTGCACGGTCGAACTTAGCAGTAACGGTTTGCTGTCCGGGATTTATTTGGATATGCTGGGCAGTAACTAGATCTGCAAGTCTGATGGAGCTTTTATCTATGTCGGCGATGGTGTAGCCGTCGGGAATTTTGATATTACATGTAATCCATTGGCCTGGACTGTTTGTGTTTATTGTTTTCGGTTCGATGCTGATGGTGCTGTTCGTGGGGACTACTGCTGCCTGCAGGGTGTAGCGGCCCAGACTCGCGTAGTCGGTGTAATCAACATCGCCGACTCCGCTAATGCGAATATAGTATGTCCCTGCGGAGAGATTTGCGTTTAGGGTTTCGGTTGCCACGGTGAAGTTATCAGCTTGTGCAATGACGATGCCATCTGGTTTTAAAAGTTCTATCAGGATGTCGAGGTTAGGCTTTGGTCCTTGAGGTTCGGCAGTTATAGTTATATTTCCCGAGCCTGTTGTGAATGAGAAGACATCAGCATCGGTATTTTTTTCGATGATACCTTTTGCGTTTATGGTGGGATTTGCTGTCAGGTGTTTTGCTGATGCGATTGTATTTCCGCAGTCATCTGGCCGATAGTCAAAACCGCCTACCAGAGACATTATCGCAAGGTCATCTTCGGTATTGGTTGCGTCGGGATATTCTCCCTTACTCCATTGACTGACGGGTTTGGCATACGCGACTCCCATGATTGGTCCCCATTGGCCATGTCCCCAATAGTACGGTTTGGTTCCTTTGCCATCGTGATAGAGTCCGAGTGCATGGCCAATTTCATGCGAGGCAGGTTCAGCAGCATAATTTTCGTCGGTGGTGTGAAAATTGGCATAAAAGACGAAAACCGGTGTGTCGACGTCGAATTTGAACGAATCAATAAAAGCTATTCCTCCAATGTATCCTGCCCAATTGCTTGGGCTAATGACGGTTCTGATGCCGTAATATTTATCTCCCTGATTAGTTTTTTCCAAGGCCTCTGCGCCGGGGTCTGCGGTGGTGACATCGACATCGTAAAAGATAAAATCTTCAGCTACTCGTGCCCATATATTCTGGATGCGACCAAGTTCAGTATCACTGAATGTAGATGTGTCATCGTCTGTGTCATACGGCAGAGAGACGATGGGGTCTATAAGCGACCATTCGTTCCAGGGGGTTGCGGTGGTGGTGTGTCCGTCGAAGTCGAGGTAGATGACCTTTGTTGCGCCTGGGTTGCTGTGCAGGAGAAAGGTTTGGTCGTATGGGACGATAGCTTTTTGAATAGTTTCGTTAGATACGTTTTCTGTATTGTCACTGTTGGTCACAAAGCTGCAGGAATAGAAAAGGTTCTCCGAGTGGTCAAGGGCAAGGTCGTTATCATTTAGGAAGATTTTTTCTAATTGCTCGGGGCTTTTTCGATATCGCTGAGCAACATATGGCAGACGGTCCGCCAAAGCGGTTATGGCATTTTGTCCTCGTTTTGCTTTTGCAAAGGAAGTGTTTGCTAACAGAAGCAGTGCGAGTATCGCTGTGATGAAAAATGACTTCTTTATTTATCCCACCTCTCTAAAAATTATTATTTATGGTTTCCGAAACATCATCGGGCTCCGAAAAACACGGTGTCCGAAACGGCGTCGGGCAAACCCCCAAGGTAAACTTGGGGGCTAAACCATTAAGATTGTTCTTTTATTTCGTGTTATGCATAAGTCTGATTTTATCAGTTCCTTCAAAGGCAGTACCGTCGGTTAGCTGGCCTGTAACTGTGACATCGGCAAAGATATTGAAACCGCCATTACGGTCGAGGCCTTCTTGTAAGATGAGGGTGTCTATAACAATTGAACGATTGAATTTAATTTGCAAGCCGTCTTCTGTGACCTTAACTCTATCCGGTGTTACTATCCCGGCAAGTTTTATGCTGTCTGTGTTTACGTCATTGACATCACAACCATCTAAATTGACTTTGCATGTAATCCATTTGCCGTTGCTTTTAGTATTAAGGGTTTTGGGGGTAATGTCTACAACAGTTTCACAGGGTACAACTCCTTCAATTACCAAAATTGCTCTATTCAAAAAAATAGAACCATGTTCGGTATACCAGCCATCCAACATAAGTATTTCTTCATAACCAATAGTGATTTCATTTTTGCCGTCAAGCAGATCCAACCAGGCCGACCCGCTCGGTGGTATTTCGGAGAAGTCCTCAAAAGGTGCCGGGGCCGGGTATGTTGCCCTTCCCTCCCAAAAGGTTATTACACGTAAAGGAGGATAATCTAAACCAGCGTAAACTCCTACATCAATCGGCCTTGGCGACGGGTGCCAGGGAACTATAGCCAGTCCCCCAGTAATCTCACCTGCCCAGTCTATATATACATGCGATATCTCTGTGAAAGTTACTCCGAGGTCGAAGTCACTGCTCCATGATGGTGAATCAAAGTTGAACGAATTGGGACAGCCCAAAGTAAACAGGTCAAACTCAAAGGTATCCGCCATCGCTGACCCGCCGCAGCATAGCAAAATCCCAAATATTGTGATTAAAACCCTACTCTTCATTTTTCCTTATCCCCTAATCAATTTAAGAACAGGTTTATTTGATTAGTAATCCCCATCCTCAGGCGTTTTGTTTATGGATGTTATTATACCATTTATTAGGCTATAAACCAACAGAATTTATCCAAATTCATGCTTGATTTCCCCCCGCTGCAACACCGTTAGGCGTCCCGTGGAGGGTGGGGAACGGCGTAATATAACCCCCAAGGTAAACTTGGAGGCTAAACCATTCACCCTGCGCTCCTTCGATTTCACTCAGGACAGGTGTCGCTTGGGCTCTGATGGGCGAAACCCCCAGGGTGAAAAGTTTGATAAGCTGAGTAGGGATAAGGTTTTATGTGTTTATTGGTTGTGATGGTTGTTGGTTTGGTTAAATTTGGCTTGACAAATTATTGGTGTTAAACTACAAAGGGGGATTCAAATTTAATCGTGGATAAGTTTTTAAGAGTATGGAGTAACAAATAATGCTTCCAGCAAAAAAGACAAGTAGGACACGGACACGGACACGCCGTAGTCATCATGCCCTCAAGGCGACCAATTACTCAACATGTAAGCGTTGCGGCCAAGCAAAGCTGCCTCATGCAGCTTGTGCCAACTGCGGTTACGTCAATCCAAAGATTACGCTAAAACTCGGCAAGGAGGATAGCGAGTAGACAATGCGAATTGCCATCGATGCCATGGGCGGAGATAATGCGCCTGATGAAATCATATCCGGTGCATTGGAGTCCATTGAATTTCTCAGTGAGAACGATGAGTTGATCCTCGTTGGTCCCCGCGCGATAATTGAACCTAAACTTCCGAGTTCTCATAGGCGCGAAGGCGTGATCAGTATAGTTGAGGCTCCAGAGGTTATTGAGATGGATGAGCCGCCTGTAGAGAGTCTTCGCAGGAAGGTTAAAAGCTCGATATCAGTATTGGCGAAGTTGGCCAAGCGTGGTCAGACGGATGCGGTGATATCGGCAGGTAATACCGGCGCGTGCGTAGCGGCATTTCAGATGCGGATGCGGAATTTGCCAGGTGTGAATCGTCCTGGTATAGCAGTAGTGTTTCCGACATTCAGCGGGCCCGTGACGATATGCGATGTAGGAGCGAATATATCGTGCAAGCCAATAAATCTTTATCAGTATGCTGTGATGGCAAGTATGTATTCCAAGTACATTCTGGGAATTGAGAATCCGCGAGTCGGGCTGGTTAGTATTGGCTCAGAGGAAGCTAAAGGCAATGAGGTTGTCAAGAAGACGCTTGAGTTGATACGGTCCGATGAGAAGATGAATTTTATAGGCAATATCGAGGGCAGGGAGATTTTTGAAGGTGCGTGCGATGTCGCAATTTGTGAGGGATTTGTCGGCAATGTAATGTTGAAGATAACTGAGGGTCTTGTAAAAGGCTTGTTTAAGGCAATCAAGCATGAGCTGATGCAGGAAAAGATTCGTCTGGCGATGAAGTTTAAGCCTATAATGATACGTATTTATAAAAAATATGATTATAACGAGTACGGGGGCGCACCGCTATTGGGCGTTAACGGGACAGCGATGATATGTCACGGTTCGAGTAAAAGCATGACGATCAAGAACGCGATATTGTCATCGAAGAAGTACTACATGGGCAAGATCAACGATAAGATTGTTGATTATCTGTCGGAGAATCCGCTTAGCAATGGGACGAACGGAGAGCAAGGTGCCAACGGGGGCAAGTCAGAAGATAAAGCAACAGGAAGCATTTGATTAAGGACGATTGATGAACAAGGAAGTTTTTGGAACAAAATCACAATACCGTGCGGTAATAACCGGCAGCGGTTCATTTGCGCCTCCTAAAATTCTTAGTAATAACGAATTGGCAACGATGGTCGAGACGTCAGACGAATGGATAGAGACTCGTACAGGTATTAAGCAACGTCACATTGCCAGCAATGACGAGACGACAGCACATTTAGCGAGCGAGGCAGCCAAGGAAGCTTTGGCGATGGCGAATCTAAAGGCGAAGGATCTTGACCTTATTGTTGTAGCGACGATAACGCCTGAGATGGTATTTCCCGCGACGGCGTCTTTTGTTCAGGCCAACATAGGCGCCAAGAATGCATGGACGTTTGATTTGGCGGCGGCGTGCAGCGGATTTGTTTATGCGCTTTCGGTTGTTCAGCAATTTTTGGAAAGCGGGAGGCATAAGAACGCGTTGGTGATAGGGGCCGAAACTTTAAGTAGAATCACAAACTGGAAGGACCGCACAAGCTGTATATTGTTTGGCGATGGCGCCGGCGCGGTTGTTCTTGAGCGTCAAAATGACGGCAAGGGACTTGTATATAGTGCAATGTATTCGGACGGCGAGAAGTGGGAGACGTTAAACTGTCAGGCTTACGGCTCGGTGAATCCAGCAGGTGAGGAGCTTGATGACCCGAATAAGATTTATATGGAGATCAAGGGCAGAGAGGTTTATCAGCAGGCGGTTCGACGGATAGTTGAGATGGTTGATGATTGTCTGGAGCACTGCGGTATAACCATGGATGATGTGGCGATGATAATATCCCATCAGATGAATGCGCGGATAATTGAATCAGCGGCGAAGAGGCTCAACATTTCCGAAGACAGGATGTTTATAAATATCGCAGAGTACGGTAACACATCGGCAGCATCGGTACCGATAGCTTTTAATGAGTGCTATCGTGCCGGCAAAATCAAAGAAGGTGATATAGTAATATTTGTCGCATTCGGTGCAGGTTTGACCTGGGGCGCAAATGTGATTCAGTTCTAATCTTACGAGTATTTAATCAAGTTAAGGTTTTTTAATTTCATGAAGACGGCATTTTTATTTCCGGGACAAGGTGCTCAGTTAGTTGGTATGGGCAAGGAGATAGCAGAGGCGTTTGCGCCGGCAGCGGAGATTTTTTCGCGCGGCAATGACGTTGTTGGTTTTGACCTAAGGAGTGTTTGCTTTGAGGGTCCGGCAGAGGAGTTGAATACGACGACGATGTCTCAGCCTGCAATATTCGTTGTGTCGGCGGCGATATTAGAAGTTTTGAAAACCAGTTCGGCGACGAGCGGTATTGCGGCGGATGTGACGGCAGGTTTGAGTCTTGGCGAATATACAGCATTGTATGCGGCTGGTGTGGTAAGTTTTGAGGATGGATTGCGGCTGGTACAAAAGAGAGGTCAGGCGATGCAGCAGGCGGCCGATGCCGGTGACGGCGGGATGGTCAGTATCATCGGGCTTGACGAGGAAAAGGTAGAGAAGCTTTGCGAGGAAGCCGGAGAAGGTGAGGTATTGACAGGAGTTAACTACAATTGTCCCGGGCAGATAGTGGTGAGCGGGAATAAAACGGCATGCGAGCGGGTGGTGGCTTTGGCGGAGAAATACGGGGCAATGAAGGCTGTCCCATTGTCGGTGGCGGGTGCATTTCATACGGAAATGATGTCAGGAGCGGCTTTGGCGCTGAAAGAGGCATTGGCCAGCTGTGAGATCAAAAACCCGGATGATGTGAATATAATCGCGAATATCAACGCTGAGTATTATAAGGATAGCGATGAAATTAAGGATGGTCTGGCAAAACAGTTGACAAGTCCGATACTTTGGCAAAAATGTATGGAGCGGTTTTTGGATGAGGGCGTGGAGCAGTTTTATGAGATTGGTCCTGGAAAAATTTTGATGGGTCTTATGCGTCGAATTAATAAGAAAATAAAAGTTGTAAATGTAAGCAGCTTGAAATCTATACGTAAGTTGTTGGAATCTTAAGAAAGATATGGAGATTTGATTATGTCAGAAAAAAGACTGGCGGTAGTGACCGGAGGGGCAAGAGGAATAGGACGAGCGATAGTGTTGGCGCTGCTTAGACAGGGACGCGAGGTTGCGGCATTGGATTTGAACAAAGAGCAACTCGATGAGCTTGAAAAGGTAGCGAAAGAAGCAGGGTTTAGTGTCATAACTAAAGCGATAGATATAACTGATACCGCAGCATTGACTGAGGTACTTGAAACTCTGGCATCGGAGCATGGTGGCGTAAGTGTATTGGTTAATAACGCGGGTATCACTCGTGACAGATTGATGATGCAAATGGATGAGGACGATTTTGATAAGGTAATAAATGTAAATCTTCGTGCGGCGTTCATGGTGACGAAAATTGTTCTTCGCGGTATGGTTCGTAATAAATTCGGAAGGATAGTAAATATCAGTTCGGTGGCAGGTGTTATGGGTCAGGCAGGTTCGACGAATTATGCGGCTAGCAAAGCAGGTTTGATAGGGATGAGTAAGTCGGTGGCCCGCGAGGTTGGCAAAAAGAATGTGACGTCCAATTGCATAGCTCCTGGTTTTATAATGACCGAAATGACGGAAGTTTTGCCTCAACCGGTGAAAGATGCGGCGTTAAAGGTGATTCCTGTGAACCGTTTTGGCAGTATTGAGGACGTTGCCAATGCGGTGGCATTTTTCACAAGTGATGATGCAGGCTACATTACCGGTCAGGTGCTGTGTGTTGACGGCGGGATGGCGATGTAAAAATAATAATAATAATAATTGTGGAAACGTGTATAAGTATGTAATATACGCCTCCAAATAATACGTTGGTAAATTTTGGGTTTTCATGAAATAAATGACTGTTTTGTTAAGGAGAAATGAAGTGAGTGAAGCTATCGATGTTAAGGCAATAGAGGACAAGGTGATTGATATAATCAGTGAACAAATGGGTGCAGACAAGACCGATATCAGTCGGGAAACAAGTTTTATCAATGACTTGAATGCAGACTCATTGGACACGGTTGAATTAGTGATGGAATTCGAAGATGAGTTTGACCTGAGTATTCCAGACGAAGAGGCTGAAAAGATTCAGACGGTTGGTGCAGCAGTGGATTATGTTGCTAAGGTAATGCAGTCAAAAGCTAAAGGCGAATAAAAACAGTATGACTAACAAACGACGAGTAGCTATAACAGGCTTAGGCTGTGTCACAGCATTGGCGGAATCGGCAGAAGAACTTTTTGAAGCTCTTTGCGCGGGTAAGAGCGGGATATCAAAGATAGAATCTTTTGATATCAGCAAGTACCCTGTACGATTCGGTGGAGAGGTAAAAAACTTTGATGTGACAAAATACATTACCCATCGTGAAAGCAAACGCATGGACCGTTTTACTCAGTTTGCGATGGCGGCGGCGATGCAGGCGGTTGAGGATAGCGGGCTTGATTTTTCCAAGGAAGACCCGTACCGTGCAGGAGTTTTGGTAGGTACCGGTATCGGGGGCATCAGTGAAATCGAGGAGCAGCATAAGCGTTTGCTTAGTAAGGATCCTCCGAAGGTATCTCCTTTTTGTGTTCCGCGTTTGATGGGTAACGCTTCGAGTGGTAATATTGCGATACAATATGGTTTGCGTGGTCTTAATATATGCGTTGTCAGTGCTTGTGCATCTGGCAGCCACTCGATTGGTGAGGCGTTTTGTCATATTGCATCTGGTCGCAGTGACATAATGATAACAGGCGGCACCGAAGCGGCGTTGACACCGATAGGTTTGGCATCTTTTTGCTCGGCGAAATCGCTTAGCCAGCGTAATGACGACTATCTTCGAGCGTCGAGGCCTTTTGATAAGGACCGGGATGGGTTTGTATTGGCAGAAGGGTCCGGTGTATTAATTCTGGAAGAATATGAGCACGCGAAGAAGCGCGGTGCAAAAATTTACGCGGAACTTTTGGGTTATGGTGCAACGGATGACGGCTATCATATAACTGCCCCGCTTCCAGATGGAGCCGGTGCAGCGAAGGCGATGGAATTTGCGATTGCCGATGCCGGTATTGACAAAGAAAAGATAGATTATATAAACGCTCACGGTACGAGTACTCAATTGAATGACCTGGCGGAGAGTTCGGCGATTCGTAACGTATTCGGAGAGCATGCTTATAATTTGTCTGTAAGTTCGACGAAGAGTTGTCTTGGTCATTCTTTGGGCGCTACCGGCGCGGTAGAGTTGCTGGTATGTTGTAAGGTAATTGAAAAATCCCTTATCCCCCCTACTATCAATCTTGAAGAAGTAGACGAGAAGTGTGACCCGAAGATAGATTATGTTCCGTTAAAAGCCAAGGAGCGAAAGGTTGACTTTACGTTGAGTAATTCGCTGGGTTTTGGCGGACACAACGCGTGTCTTATCCTCGGGAAAGTTTGATAGGAATTTTTATTTTTTAAGCATTTCATAGATTTTCATCTTATTATTTAAGCATGTAAGTTTTCTTGTTATTTCACTACACATGTGATAATCTACATTCCAAATGAAAAAGCGTATGGGCAGATTTTATGAATAGTTTTTTGGCGGTTATATATTTGGTTGGCGGTTTATTGCTGCTTTGGAAGTCTGCGGGCTTTCTTGTAGACGGCGCGGTGGGTCTTGCACAACGTCTTGGCGTCAGTGCGTTGGTGATAGGGCTAGTTTAAAGAAAATATCTTGATAAACATGTAAGCAAAGTAGACCACAAGTAAAGTTAAACCATATAATCGACCAATTTTCCCTCGACAGTATGCTATACAAGCAAATAAGGAAGATATAATAAAAACAAACGAGTAATCCATGAGAATAGAATGGTCCGATTTAAGATTGCCCCTTGAGACAATCAATGTACCCCCTATTACCAAAAGTATATTAAAGATATTACTCCCCAAAATATTTCCGACAGCGATTGATATTTCATTTTTTCTTATAGCAATGATACTAGCCATGATATCAGGCAGTGAGGTACCTAAAGCTACAATACTAAAACCCAAAATTGTATCCGGAACTCCTAAGAATTGCCCAATACCCATAACACTATGTAGTACTAATCTGCCCCCTAAATACAGAAAAGTAATACCCACAAGAAAAATCGAAATATCTTTATACAAACTACCCTTATAAATCACATGTAATTTGGGTTCTTCTTCTCGTAATCTTTGTTTTGCAGACATCAAATAAGTCAAAAAGAGAACACAAAAAAAGATGGCGCTCCAAGAGGGTATATAATGACCTGGTACAATAACGATGAGCAATAAGATTAAAAGTGGGGATAGAGAAAAATATATCAAATCCAGCCAAAACTTACTTCGGTCTACTATTAAGTTGCCAAAGAAAGCACATATACCAAAGCCAATGCACAAGTTCGCAAGATTACTTCCTGATATGTTTGACAGAGCAAAACCAGTATGACCATGATAAGCAGCGATAAGATTTACGAATAATTCCGGAGCACTTGTTCCAAAAGCAACCAACACAATACCAACAAAAACCTTGGAAAGCTTTAAAGCTATAGCAATAGATGAAGCTCCATCGACAAGCCAATTAGCGCCATAATAAAGTAAGATAAAACTAAACAATAATATTATAATATCAATGATCATTTATTTCTGCTGTATACATTTATAAGAATGGAATCTGGTTAGATTATCGTAAAACCTTTTATATTTATATCCTTGGTTGTTTATTTTCTTAAACAAATATGATTTTTCCAGCTATTATCGAGACTATAGAAAAAATAACAAGGCTCAGGAGTGTCCGAACAGGGAGGATTCGCCATATAGGTTTCTTAGCCCCCAGATAGAGTCCAAGATAAATGAGAATAAAACCAAAAAGGTTTGTAAGAATATATGCAAATCCAACAACCCAAATCATATTCCATTTAAAAAAGTGTATAAAAGGATATGATATTAACAAAGCCAGTGGGACATTAATATAACCATCGTTATAAAATGAAAGCGGTGAAAGAAGCCAACCAAAAAAAAGAAACGTTTTTGCTATAATTTTTTTTAAAAACCCTTTCTTTTTATTTGAAAACCCTTTCTTTAAGACAGAAATGGGGCCACCTGCATAAGGAGAAATTACAAAAAGTTTCTCTTTACATATTTTGCAAACTGTTTTTTCCAGTTTTGCGAAAAAGTTGGCTTTTTGCTTGTCTTCAGGCCCAGAGTCCTTATAGACTATCGATTGAGCTCTTATCGTTTTCATTTCCATTTTTTCACACACACTGTTCCACTTTTTGTTTATTTCTATAGGATCAAGTTCTAAATCTATTTTACGGATGGTACAATTTCCTTTATCGGCCTTCCAGTGTGTTTTGATAAGATAAAGTTTATGGAATTCGATTTCACAACCTCTTTTATTTTCTATATCCCATATGTGATCTGGGAAATTTTCCGGTCCATATTGTCCTTCTGGCAGTTTAATGTCTCCCATAAATATCAAACTTTCTTCATTAAAAGGATAATCAGGCAAATATGTTAGTGCAGAAGTTTGAATTTCACAAAGTTTATCAGGGTTTAAATAAACCTGTTCTAATTCCTTAAACAACTCTTCACAAGTTTTTGAACAATCCGGATGAACTCCTACATATGACCAATCCCACACATCCTTAAGACGTATTGCAGCAGTAAAACCTTCTTTCAAGGCGATATCAGAAAATGGTGCATTACGGATTACCAAAACAGCTTCTCTTCTTCTTCTTACCAAGTCATTGGTAAGTTTCTTCAAGGTATTTTTCAGTTTAGATTTGTTTCTTTTAAGAAAAAACTCAATAAAGATACCTGCAGCAATAATAAAAAAAACTATTACTGACATGACAACTGCAGATTCGGCACCGGACGGCAACCAACCAAGTTCTTTAATAAGAAAGATGCTGAGAATTATGATAGCATAAATTAATGGTTTAAATTCATTGAAAAACTTAGTTATTATCATATTATATCTCTCTCCTTCACAATTAGTTTAATTATTTTCATTTTAGTATAAAGCTTTAAAAATTTCCACAGAAGGACATTGTATATCTAATATTTCTGTGTCAGTCAAGAAATAAAAAATAATAAACTATAGTGTGTTAAAACAACATCGAGTCGGCGAAAGTGTCGTTGAAGGTTTTTTCGTGGGCGATTTCGACATATTCGATTTTTTTTGCCAGGTCGCTGGCGTTCTTTCTTGAGTGATTGCTTAATAGAATCATCTGCGCACCGGAGGCAGCGGCGTTTCCAATAAAATGTATGTATTCGGGCAAGACGTTCGGCAGCAAGCCTATCCTTAGAGCACTGGTTTTTCTGATGTAGTTTCCAAATGCCCCTGCGAGCATGACTTGTTTTATAGCCGAATCATCACAGTTAACTTTATTAAGTAAGAGTGTTATACCGGTGCGGATAGCAGCTTTTGCGAGTTGCGTTTGTCTGATGTCCGCTTGGGTGAGGAGGACTTTTTTGGCAAGTTTAAAGGCGGGCTGATTGTCGTGAGTTGTGATTCGTGAGAAAATCGCAGGCGGTAATTTTTCTTTTAGTTTGTCTGGTTCAACGAAACGGCCTGTACTATCGATTACGCCAAGGTCAAGTATTACCGCAACGGCATCAATGAGGCCGGAGCCGCAAAGTGAGCGAGGGGCGGAGTTTCCAATTACGTCTATGTCGATATCGTCATCGTTCATAACGACGGCTTCTATGGCACCGTCTGTCGCCCTGCTTCCATGGATTATGCGTGCGCCCTCAAATGCCGGTCCCGCGGCACAGCTTGCGGCGTAGATTTTTTCCTTGTTTCCAAGCAGGAGTTCGCCGTTGGTACCGATGTCGACAATGAGTGTCATATCAGTTGCGGCATCGATTTCAGCAGCAAGAGCAACAGCTGTAATATCTGAGCCGACGAATCCGGCAATGTTCGCAGCGACATGGATGTTGCCTTTGGGGTTTATTTTTAAACCAATTTCATCGGGGCAAACATCAACGGCGTCGAGATTGTGCGGTTTGTAAGGTGCTTGTCCTAATTGAGCGACAGGCAGTTTCAGAAAGATATGGTTCATCGTTGTGTTGCCAACGATGCAGACTTCATATATCAAGTGGGATTTTATTGAAGCCTGCTTGCAAAGTTTTTTAATAAGGGTGTTTATACAATCAATAATAATTTTTTGCAGTTCGGCCAGATTGGATTCGTCGACCGCGTGATTGATTCTGCTGATACAGTCATCGCCGAATTTTATTTGCGGATTCAGGTCAGCTTTTGTGTCGATGATTTTTCCATCGGAGAGATCGATGAGTTTTGCGACAACGGTTGTAGTGCCTATATCGACAGCGACACCGAAAAGATTTTTTGTTTTGTCAGGGACATTGGATAAAATATTTTCGGGTATATCGATTCCGTGGGTCAGAATTTTCTGCTCGAAAAATCTTGAGGTCTGGGGAACGGTTACTGTTAAATCTGATTCGATAACATGCTGGCACGCGAGGACCTTTTGTTTATCGGGCTCGATAATTACGGAGCACTTTTCGCATGTGCCCTGTCCACCGCACGTAGTGTTTAAAATAATGCCCGCCTGGCTGGCGGCCTCAAGGACGGTAGCTGAAGCGTGAATCGAAATCTGCTTACCGTCGGGTTCAAAAGTGATATTAAAATGTTTCATTTATCAAGATATTGAAAGTAAACCGCTGAAACGGGTTTTGGCTAAGATATGTAAATTAGGCGCAGAATCAGCTGATTTTGTGTCTGACTTTCCAGCGAGCACGTCTTTTTTTACTGCCGATTTTCCTTCTTCTTCTGGGTTTTGCCATTAATATCTCCGGTAAATCATTGACATTATATTTTACAAATTCTTTTAACTCGTTAGAATATATGGTATTATCGTTCAAAAGTAAAGTATATAAAAAATTTTCTGCAATAAATGGGGAATCAGCGATGTTAGAGTGTAAAGACTGCGAATTTTGCGAAATTCTGGACAATGGGCGTCGAACTTTCAAATGTGATCCTTTCGTGAACGTTAAGGAGGAGTCGTGTATAGCGAAATGGCAGCTAATCAGGCTTGATATGCTTGTAGCGAGCTATCAGAAGATGATTGAGTGGCAGACTAAGATGGCTCCTTTACAGAACAAGATATTCAAGTATATGCAGCGTGAAATCGAGGATATGGACGAAACCGAGCGTTGGAAAGTGGATCCAGACGAGGATTCTGAGCCCGAGGATATTGAATAAATCGTATTTTCAGGCTTAAAAAGGGCATTTTGCTAATCTTACTGCAATAAAATCATCCTGAAAACCGTCTTAATATATGTAAAAGATGCCGGAAAATGACGAAAAATCGCGAATTAGAACAAATAATAGCAGGCTGTCAGAGGGGTGAGAGTGAGAGTTTTTCGCGACTTGTCGATATTTATTCCGGGCGTTTTTATGGATATTTTTATCGGTTGACTGGCAACAGGACGATAAGTGATGATTTACTTAGTGAGCTCTTTGTCAAATTAGTGGAGAAAATCGGGTCGTTCAAGGGTGGCAGTTTTGACGGTTGGGTTTTTAGGATAGCATCGAATATATTTCATGATTTTTTGAGAGCCAAGCAGCGTGGGAAAAAATTGCTTGAGGGAAGAAAAGAATTAGAGCTTGAAAATGCCCAGAGTGGCAAGGCCGATGATGAAAGAGGCGAGAAGTTACAGGTGCATCTTGGCAAGCTTGACGGCGACACGAGGGAATTGATAATGCTGCGTTATTATTCGCAGCTTAGCTTTAAAGAAATTGCCAAGTTAAGGGCCAAACCGATTGGAACGGTATTGGCGAAAGTGCATCGCGGTTTGAAAAAATTGCGGAAATCAATGGAGTAAGCAATGAGTAAGAAAGCGGAAGAAAATTTGAGTGAATTGCTTGGGCAATTTTATGATGGGCCCGAAGCAAGCGAAGTCTTAGAAGACATCAAAGTCGGTGACGCTATCCTGGGAGAAAATTCTGCGCCTGTGCCGAGTGACGAATTAATCTCTGCAATAAAGTCTAAGACGGCAGAGAGATTAGAGCAGCAAAAAACAGTGCCCCTTAGAAGTATCATCTATCATGTATCAACTATTGCAGCGGCTATTTTAATTGTTGTAGGTATAGGCATTATGCGCATTGATAAAGCTGAAATTAAAACTGCCGGCATAGTCTCTGCATCGCTGTGGGAGGGCCTGAGCAGCGCCGAAGAGAATGACGAGTTGGTGACATTGACAGCAGAGATAGAAGAGATTGAGAGTGAGTTAGTGGCGTTGCAGTTAAATGAGACAAACGGGAACGGGCAAAACAGGGTGATAGAACTCGAGATGGAATATATAGAGATAGAAAGCGATTTTTGGAAGGGTTAAAAAATGAGAACGAGACATATAACAATTTTGATGCTGGCATTGGGGATGTGTTTTTTAGTTGGCTTTAATGCAATGGCTTATGGGGAAGAATCTGATAATGAGAATATTTGGGAAGACGATGTTCGTGAGGGACGTCGCGAGCATCGTGGTCCTCCAGAAGAGATGATTGACCGGATTTTGGAGCGGCTTGGCGAGGATGACCCGAAAAGAGCGAAGGAGTTGGCAGAGTTGCGTAAGCAGGATACTGAGAAATTCCATGAAAAATTTAGGGAAGTTATGCACGAGCAATTCGGCAAAAATGGGAAAGATTGGAAAGGCCGTGGAGATAGACGGCACGACCGAGGCGACAAACGCAGAGAACGCGGTGAGCGTGGGGACAGACGATATGGCAGGGACGACAAACGCAAAGGACACGGTGACCGGCGAGGCGGTGAGCGCGAAGGTCGACAACGTGACAAGAAAGAGAAGCGAGGTATGGGGCACGGAGGCGGAAGAAGTAGAGGAAACTGGGAAAGCAGGCATGACGATTATCTTAAATGGCTTGGAGAGAATTATCCTGCTGAGGCCGAAAAGCTTGAAAAGCTTAAAGATAAAAAACCTGAGCTTTACAGACGACACCTTGGGCTTAGCATGAGGAAATACGGTAAGATTGCAGAAGCATCAAAAGAAAATCCTGCGTTAGCGAAAGTTTTGAAAGCAAACTTAGAGTTGAATAATAAGCGTGACTGGCTTCTCAGAAAAATAAGAAAGGCCGACGATGCAGAAAAGGAAGGCTTAAAGGCAGAACTTAAAGACGTACTCAGTGATAAATTTGATTTGATAGTCAAACGAAAATATCTGGAATATGAACAGCTTGCGAAGAAACTTGAGTCGCTTAAAAACCAGGTGAAAAAGAGTGAGGAAAAGGTGGAGAAGTGGAAGGACGCAGAGTTTAAGAGTAAGAATGTGGAATCGCGTCTAAAAGAGCTTTTGAGCAGAAAAGAAAAGTTCAAGTGGGAGTAGGCGGTTAGATTTAGTATTTATTATGCTCTGTTGAAAAGATACCCAATCGGGTCATTGTGAGCAAAGCGAAGTAATCTCAAAACTCAAAAAATCGAGATTGCCACGGCAACTTCGCCGCCTCGCAATGACAATAGTGATGTTTTCAACAGAGCAGATTTATTATTGGCTATTGTGTAAGGTTCCGGGAGTAATTCCGGGACCTTTTTTACTTAGAGACTATAACAAAACAACTCTTAGGGGTTTCTTTGCTGATGGTGTTGCGTTGCTTTTTTAAGAGTTTTCTTTTCCTGCCATGTAAGGCTTTGAATACCGTTGTCGTGTACTTTTTTTAGAATTCTATCGAGTTCGAATTGGAGTTTTCTTTGGTCCTCGATTTTTTTTTCGTGTATTCCTGTCTGGAATTTTGCTTTTAGTCTTTGTCTCGAAGCGGTTGAGAAGACGTATAATGCTCCTGCAGCCATTCCTCCAAGGTGAGCGGCTTCGCCGCCGGCATTTTCACCTTTTAAAAGAATGATTGCAGAGGCAAATATAATCAGGCCTATAGCTGCGATCCTGATCGGTACAGGAAAAACGATGATAAATACAACGAAATGCGGAAAGAGTATGGCGCATGCAGCGAGCATTCCGAGGATAGCGCCTGAAGCCCCTAGCATAGGTAAAATAGACAGCAAATCAATTGATGCGAGAAGGATGTAGAGTAGTCCTCCAGCAACGCCGCAACCCAGATAGAATTTCAGGAATTTTTTTGAGCCCCAGTGCCTTTCAAGAGTTGGGCCGAGGAAATAAAGTCCGAGCATATTACAAATGAGGTGCCATGGATTTTGCGGATCGTGCAGGAACTGATATGAAATGAGTCTCCAAATCTGGATGGAATATTTCCAACCGGCAGGGTAAACTGAAAATGTGGCAGTAAGCATGCGGTCGGCGCCTAATATCTGGATGAAGTAGATAGCGACATTTATGATAAGTAGCCATTTTACAGCAGGAGTAATTTGTGGGAAAGACATTCTCATTTGCGGGGCGTTTCCAAAACGCCCTCTGAAGTGTTCCTGCGAATAATCTCTGTCGTTTAGTCCCACGGTATTTCCTGTAAATTAAGTATTCGTGCTTCAATGCCTGTTTTATTGTATCGTCATTTCAGGTGTATGTTCAACGGAAAAAATGGTGTTAGGCTAGAATATTCATTGCGTGGTAATCGTTTCGTGTTTTTTCCATTTTATTTTTTCCACGGTCAACATCAAGACTGTCCCCAAAACAGCTAAAACGATGCCGATATTTTGTGAGACGGTCATGCTGTCAAATTCAAATGGGTTGTCGTCTCGGAAGAATTCGAGGATAACTCGTGTGGTGCCGTATAGTATGAACATAAGTGCAAAGGTCTGACCTGATTTTATAAAACGGGAATTATTTTGCCCTGCCTTTTTCGCATTTTGAGACCTTCTCCAGAAAACAAATAGCAGCCAGGAACAAAACAGGGCATTTGCCGAGGAATAGAATTGCGTAGGATGGACGGTCAGTGCCCGGTACTGGCCGGTTGTGACCTGGTCTTGTTGCTGGGGAGTTAATTTGTCAAAAGGTTTGAGGTCATTGACCCATTTCCTGTTATCGGTTTCGTAGCCAAAAAAATCGAGAGGTATTAGCAGTTGGGGTCTTGTTCTGTCTCTTGCATGGTTAGGATAGACCTGGCTTCTATAGGCAAAAGAACCGTAGGGGAAACGCACAGCCCATGGCAGGTTTGAAGGTTTTCCGTAACAGCATCCGTTTAGGAAGCAGCCTATGCGGCCAAAGGCAAGAGCCAGCAGCAGAGCGATTGCTAAGATGTCGAGATATTTTCGGATAGGGAGTTTATGATAGCGAAGATAAAAGAAAATAACAGCAATGGCAAGAAGAACACCGCCTAACAGTTCGAGGCCTCCCTGCCAGATAGCAAAGACAGAAAGGAGATTGTCACTGAACCTGTCGAAGTAGTGGACTACATAAAATATTCTTGCTCCAACGACACCGGCTATTAGTGCGTATAGTGCGGCGTTGGTGATAAGCTGAGGGTCAGGCGTGATGTTTTTGCTGAGACGCCGGATAAGATAGACGGCAGAAAGAAAGCCGATGACCATCATCAGGCCATAACTTTTCACTGTCAGTTGCGTAAAAGGTATTTGGAAAAGTTCAGGGTACATATATTTTAATTATCGGTTTTAAGTGTTTAGTTACGAAAGAGTTTTTTCAATATTATTATTTTCATCAAGGACGGCAATTTTCGGTTTTAGCTGTTTTGCCTCATCAGGAGTGAAGTAGGCGAAATTTAAAATAATGATAACATCTTTTATTTGGACAAGGTTGGCTGCTGGCCCCATGACGATGATATCTCTGGAACCTCTCTCGGCGGGGATGACGTAGGTTTCGAAGCGGTTTCCATTATTGGCATCGGCTATCAGGACCATTTCGTATGGCTTTAGGTCCACAGCTTCGAGCAAATCCGGGTCTATCGCGATCGAGCCTGAATAGTCGGGCTTAGTGCCGGTTACTCTTGCCAGGTGCAATTTTGATTTTAGCATTTTAAGAAACATTTTCGGCTAACCTTAATAATGTTAAGAGCTTAGAGAGCATTATACCTTTTTATTCGCCGGCGTCTACCAGAATGTTGTCGATAAGCCTGGTATCGCCGATTTTGACGGCAAGTGCGATAAGTGCCTTGCCTGCGATTTTGTCGAGATATCGCAAATTATCGGCATTAACGACACTTACGTACTCGATATCGGCGTTTTTAATCCGGCTTAGAGTAGTACGCATTTGGTCGATGATTGTTTGGGGCTCTTTTGTGCCGTGGGCGATTGCTTCGGCAGCTATCTGGAGCGATTCATATATTAGGGCGGCATCTTTTCTTTGTTGGGAGTCGAGGTATTTGTTTCTGCTGCTGAGAGCCAGTCCGTCCGGTTCGCGCAGCGTCGGGCAGGTGGTGATTTGCAGGGGCATGTCGAGGTCGTCAACCATTTTTTTTATGACGACGGATTGCTGGGCATCTTTCTGTCCGAAGTAAGCGATGTCGGGTGTGACTATGTTGAAAAGTTTCGCACAGATGGTGGTGACACCTTTGAAATGTCCGGGTCTTGATTGACCGCAAAGTGGTTCGGTTAGTTTTTCGGTATCGTCCCATGTTATGTTTTCGTACTCATACATTTCATTGTCGGCTGGTGCGAAGACAACGTCGGTGCCGGCTTTTTCGCAAATTTTCAAATCAGCGTCGAGAGTTCGCGGATATTTTTCGAAATCTTCTGATAGGCCAAACTGTGTCGGGTTTACATAGATGCTGACGACAACAAAATCACATTCATTGACCGCCCTATCGATGAGTGAGACGTGGCCTATATGGAGAGCTCCCATTGTAGGAACGAAGCCTATCTTTTTGCCGTCTGAGCGGGCAGCTTTTACCAATTCGCGAACGTATTTTATTGTTTTTGCCAGTTCCATTATACAGCTATATAGTTTTTAACTTCGTTTGCGAGATTTTCAACCTCGGATTGCGAAAGGCAGTTAAATTCCGCGAGGTCAAGATGAATGACGGGAGATTTTTCCCAATCGGCAAAGATATTTTTGTAGCCTGCGTTTAGAGTTTCGAGAAATTCCGGTTTAATTTTCTGCTCGTATGGACGGTTACGTTTGTGGATTTTGTCGAGGCAGCTTTGAATTGTGTCGTGTAGGTAGATTACCAGGGCCGGTTTTACGCAGTCTTCGATGAGGGGGTCGTGAAATTTTCTATACATCCGGGCCTGTGGGTCGGTGAGCCAGCAATTTGTGTATAGCAGGCCCTTTTCAAGGATGTAGTCGCTGATATATATTTTGGAAGGTTTTAGATTTTGCGGATTCAGATGCAGGATTCTTTGCGTTAAGAAGAAAACTTCCGAATCGAGTGCGCATTCGGATTGGCCCGCATAGACTTTAGATATAAATGGATTTTTGCTGTAAGGTTCGAGCAATTTGGCGCAGTTGAAAACTTTTGCCAGATTTTCTGTCAGTGTGGTTTTTCCGACACCGATGATACCTGCGATGCTTATCAACTGCGGGGTGTCTGGTTTTAGATAGAAGTCACCACCATTAAGCCTTTTAGCTAACTGGGTGACAGATTTTTTTATGACCGGATGAATCAATTCGGGATTTAGTTGACAAAGTCCCTTTAAGTCAAAGGTTCGCAGGTGCAGCTGAGGTGGCGGAATTGTCAGGTCGGCGGTTTCTATGATCTGGTCAGCGTAGAAAAGGATGTCCAGGTCGATGGTTCTCGGCGCCCATTTGCTTTCTCTGGTTCTGCCGAGTTTGTCTTCTATTTGCGATGTTGCCTTTAGAAGTTCGGCTGGCGAGAGTGATGTATTTATGCGGATGACGGCATTTAGGAATTTTGGCTGGTCGGTGCCGTCGAGCGGGTCGGTTTCGCAAATGTCACTTAGCTGGACAACATCTATGTCATCGTTTTGGCCTAAAAGTTTTGCGGCGGATTTGATGTTGGCGTCTCTATCTCCGAGGTTCGAGCCTAACGCAATATAAGCTGTAATTTTTTCGGTCATGTAAAGAACCTTTGGTAATCTTATAGCTTAGCAAATCTCTCCATTGCCTGTTTTACGTTTTCCGGTTGAGCGAATGCGGTTAGGCGAAAATAGCCTTCACCGGCAGCACCGAAACCTGCACCTGGTGTTCCGACGACGTTTGCTTTTGAAATCAAGGTATCGAAAAAGTCCCATGACGAGACGCCATTGGGGGTTTTTAGCCAGATATATGGTGCGTTTACGCCGCCGTAGATGGTATAGCCGAGGCCTGCCAGGGATTTTCTGATCAGAGCGGCGTTGGCCATATAGATGTCAATTGTTTGCTGGATTTGTTTTTTTCCTTCGTCTGAGTAGACGGCGGCAGCACCTCGCTGGGTGACGTAAGAGACGCCGTTGAATTTTGTGCAGTGGCGTCTTGCCCATATCGAATTTACTTCGACGGAGTCACCTGCTTTTGTGGTTGCTCTTAGGGCTTTTGGCACGACCGAATATGCGCATCGGATACCTGTGAAGCCCGCAGTTTTTGAGAAGCTGCGAAATTCGATTGCGACTTCTTTTGCGCCATCGAGTTCATATATTGAGTGTGGAATTTCGGGGTCACTGATAAATGCTTCGTATGCGGCGTCGAAGAGAATGATGGCGCCGTTTTCGCGTGCGAAGTCGACCCAGACCTGAAGCTGGTCCTTTGTGATGACTGTGCCGGTTGGGTTGTTCGGATAGCAAAGGTAAATCATATCGACTTTTTCTTTCGGCAGATTCGGGATAAAATTATTTTCCTCTATGCACGGCATGTAGACGATGCCTTTGTATTTTCCCTGGTCATTAGCGGTACCTGTCCGCCCCGCCATAACATTCGTATCGACGTAGACGGGATAGACCGGGTCGGCTACTGCGATGACGTTGTCGAGGCCGAAAATTTCCTGCATGTTGCCGGTGTCGCATTTTGCTCCGTCGCTAACAAAAACTTCGTCGAGGTCGATGTCGGCGCCTCTGGTTTTGAAGTCGTTATCTACAATTGCCTGTCTCAGGAAATCGCATCCTACACCGCCATCGTCGTAACCTCGGAATGTGTCTATGTTGGCCATTTCGTCGACGGCGTTGTGCATTGCTTCGGTGACGGCAGGTGCTAATGGCTGAGTGACGTCGCCGATGCCCATGCTGATGATGTCGGCTTTCGGGTTTTTAGCTTTGAAATCGCGGATACGCCTTCCGATTTCGGGGAAGAGGTAGCCAGCTTGTAATTTCAAAAAATTCTCGTTTATTGTCGCCATAATGCCCTTTCTGACATTCTAAAATCTAATGCGATCGTTGAAAAAAGGTATTCTATTGCGTGTGGCGGGGTTAGTCAATGATTTAGTCGGCGAGCCATGTCGGGCCGGTGGCAATGTCGACTTTGAGGGGGACGTCGAGGTTTATAGCGGTGGTCATTTCTTCGGCAATCCATTTTGCGTGTTTGTCAGCTTGTGTAGCGGGCACTTCAAAGACAAGTTCGTCATGGATTTGAAGAATTAGTTTTATGGGTAGAGATTCGGTTTCGATTTTTTTCTGGATGTTAATCATGGCGACTTTAATGAGGTCGGCGGCGGAGCCTTGAATGACGGTGTTGATGGCCATTCGGTTGGCCTGGTTTTGTTTCATTTTGTTTTTGCTTATTATATTCAGGATTTTTCTTCGGCGGTGAAGAATTGTTTCAGCGTATCCGGTCTGTTTTGCTGAGGCGACTACTTCGTCCATGAATTTTTGTATTGAGCTGTAACGTTTGAAGTAGTCGTCGATGAAATTTTTCGCTTCGGTGATTGAGATGCCGATTGACCTTGAGAGTCCGAAAGGCCCCTGCCCGTAGATGATTCCGAAGTTTACCGCTTTGCTGCTTGAGCGCATCTCGGAGGTGACATCTTCGATAGGGACATCGTAGATTTGCGAGGCGACGAAGCTGTGAATGTCACGGTCATCGGTGAAGGCCTGGAGCAGTGCCTGGTCATTAGAAAAATGGGCAAGCAGACGCAGTTCGATTTGCGAATAGTCAGCGCTTAAGATACAATCGGTTTTCTTTTCAGGGATAAAGGCGGCTCGTATTTTTCGGCCTATATCGGTGCGTATGGGGATATTCTGCAGATTCGGGTCCGAAGAGCTCAACCTGCCTGTAGCGGTGATTGTCTGGTTGAATGAGGCATGGACGCGGTTTGTTTTGGAATTTATGAGCGTGCCGAGTTTGTTGACGTAGGTATTTTGCAGTTTTGTAAGTTGGCGATATTCGAGGACAAGTTCGGCAATTGGGTGAGATTCCGAGAGTTGTTCGAGTACGCCTGCATCGGTGCTTCTGCCGGTCTTTCCCATCTTGACCGGTTCGAGGTTTAGTCTATCGAAAAGAACTTCTGATAATTGTTTTGGCGAATCGATATTGAAGACCGAGCCTGCATGTTCGTGGATTTTGTCGGTGAGGATTTTTATGGCGTCGGCGAGTTCGTGCGACATGTTTCTTAGAAGAGCGGTATCAAGAGAGACGCCGTTATGTTCCATAGTTGCCAGGACCGAGACGAGGGGCATTTCGACATCTTCGAAAAGTTTTTTCAGGTCCTTATTTTTGTCGAGAAGGTTTTTTAGATATTCGTACAGCATCAGGGTGACATCTGCATCTTCGGCGGCGTACTCGACGGCGGTGGCGGTGTCTACCATATCGAAGGTGAGTTGATTTTTTCCTTTGCCGATGAGAACGGATATGGGGATGGGATCATAATTTAAGAAGTCCTGGGCCATCGCGTTCATAGAGTGACTTCTTCGGAGAGGGTCGAGGCAGTACGATGCGACCATGGTATCGAAGTATATTCCTTTTAGGGGCAACTTTGCGTTTTGCAGGACAATCATGTCATATTTAATGTTTTGGCCTACCTTTTTGATATTTTCGTCGGCAAGGACGGGTGCAAGTTTGTCGCGGATATCACTAATTTTCAGCGATTTCGAGCCGAGAGGCCCTTTTACAGGCAGATAAAAGGCTTTGTGGGCCTGCCATGAGAAACTGATCCCAACGAGGTCGGCCTGTGTGGGTGAAATCGAGGTTGTTTCGGTATCGATGGCAAAGAGTTTTTGTTTTTTCAGCTTAGAGAAAAATTTATCAAATTTTTCGGTGGTATCGATGAGTTGATAATCATGGTCAATGGTTTTAGCTGAACAGGGTTCACCGGAATCTGCTTGCGGTATGGCGGTTTGGATTTGGGCATTAGCTGGTTGCGATACTTCGACCGATTGCAGGCCAAGTTGAGTGATTAGTCGGGTAAACCCGAGTTCGGTGAAAATTTGAGCGAGTTTTTTATTGTCCGGTTCGGTTAGTGTGAATTTTTCATAGTCGATGTCAATCGGCGTAGCGCAATCGATAGTGACAAGTTCCTTGCTAAGTTTTACAAGTTCCCTTGAATCGCGTAGGCTTTGACCTCGCTTGCCTTTAATTTCGTCGGCGTGTTTGTAAAGATTTTCGATTGAGCCATATTTTTGAATCCAGTCGAGTGCGGTCTTTGGTCCGACATCCGGTACGCCCGGAACATTGTCGGAGGTGTCACCCTGCAGGGCAAGAGCGTCGAGGAACTGGTCGGGGGTGATATTCATTTGTTCCTTCATTTTTTTTGCATCGGTTTTAATGCCGGTTTTGATATCGTATGTGAAGACGTGGTCGTTTAGCAGCTGGAGCATGTCTTTATCTTTGGAGCAGATGTAAGCCTGGTGGCCTTTCTTTACAGCTTTTTTTGAAAGTGTTCCGATTATGTCGTCGGCTTCAAAACCATCGAGTTTAAGGACGGGGATGTTCATCGCGTTTAGGATTTGCTCGATACGCTTGATTTGCGCGGGCAGATCATCGGGCATCGGGGAGCGATGCGCCTTATATTCTTTGTAGATTTTTTTACGGAAGGTCGGTGCCTTGCTGTCCATCGCGACGACGAGCATATCTGGTTTAATATTTTTTATCAGGCCTAAGATTGCGGAAGTGAAGACGTAGACGGCCTTTGTGGGTTCGCCTGACGGGCCTGTGAGCGGACGCATCGGGGCGTAATACGCAGCGTAGATGTGGGCGTGACCGTCGATTATGTATAATTTTTTAGCCATTATCAGAGACTTTATTTGTTGTTTGTATTGGTGTCAAGGTTAAAGGGGTTGGGATTTTCTAATGTCAGGCTTGACAAACGTCGACAGCAACATTATAAAGGTGGCACTATGAATAGAAATTACGAGTCAATTAGAAGCTGTTTCGCCGGAGTAGAGGCTGTGCGCAAGGGCGTCGAGATTATTATCAGCATTATTATAATAGACGGTCTCCCCTGAAAGGCGATTTATGCGATAAATCAACGGCCTTGCAGGGTGGAAAACTCTTCAAGGTCTTTTTTTATGGGATAATGGAAATTGGATGTAATGGTTGACAGTATTGTGATTGGTTTTTAGTATGTGCGTTTAATGTATGTATATATTTGATAAGGATTTGCAGGATGTCAGAAAAGAAGAAGAATTATCGTGACACATTGAATTTACCTAAGACGAGTTTTCCGATGAAGGCGAACCTTGTTCAGCGTGAACCAGCGATGCGCAAGGTATGGGCGAAAGGTAAAATATACGAGCAGATACGCCAGGCGCGTGATGGTGCCTCGGTATTTACATTGCATGACGGTCCGCCTTACGCAAATGGTGACATTCATATGGGGCACGTTATCAATAAGGTTCTGAAGGATTTTGTTGTTAAGTGTAAGACGATGCAGGGTTTTGACGCGCCTTATATTCCGGGGTGGGACTGTCACGGTCTTCCTATTGAGGTGAAGGTTGTCAGCGAGCTTGGCGATAAGATCAAGGAGATGAGTAAGCTTGAGGTTCGCAAGAACTGCAAGAAGTACGCGAGCAAATATATTAAGCTTCAAGGCAGGGAGTTTCAGGCGTTGGGGATTTTTGGTGATTTTGAGAATCCGTACTTGACGTTTAAGCCCCAATACGAAGCGGGGATATTGGAAGTGTTCGCTGAGTTAGTTGATAAGGGTCTCGTGCATAAGCAATTGAAGCCTATTCATTGGTCGGTTGGTTGTGAGACTGCGCTGGCTGAGGCGGAGTTGGAATATCAGGACATTACATCGTCGAGTATCTTTGTGAATTTTCCCGCGGCCAAAGAGTCTGTTGGGAAATTGAGCGAACTTGGTTTGGTCGGTGATGGGGACGCGAAGGTCTGTTTTACGATATGGACGACAACGCCGTGGACATTGGCGGCGAACTTGGCGGTGGCGGTACATCCGAGACTTGAATATGTTAGTGTGAGCTATGAGAGGGACGGGCAGAAGTTTGTCTCGATAGTCGCTGCTGAGAGGGCCGAAGCGGTTTTGGCAGCTGCAGGTCTTGAAGAAGGTCAATATAAAATCAGCGAAACGAAAGTTAAGGGCAGTGAGTTTGAGGGATTGAGATATGTGCATCCTTTTGTTGAGGGTAATCCTACTGATAAGGACGCTCATATGGTTGTTTGTGCTGAGTATGTGACGACAGAAGATGGTACCGGGTTAGTGCATATCGCACCGGGGCATGGTGTCGAGGACTATATGGTCGGGCAGAAATATGGATTGGCGATTTATTCGCCGGTTTGCGATGATGGGTGCTATGATGATACGGTGCCGGAGTGGATAGCGGGTAAAAGCGTGTTGGAAGTTGACCCGGTGGTGAATGAACACTTGAGGAAAAGCGGGTTGCTGCTGGCGGAAAAAGAGATAGTGCATAGTTATCCGCACTGCTGGCGAAGTAAGATGCCAGTGATATTCAGGGCAACCGAGCAGTGGTTCGTGAGTGTGGATAAAGAGATTCCGGGCGTTGATAAAAGTTTGCGGAATTTGTCACTTGAGCAAACGAAAGAGATTCAATGGATACCGAGTTGGGGCCAAAAGCGCATGGACGGTATGCTTGAGAGCAGGCCTGACTGGTGTATCAGCAGGCAGCGAAGCTGGGGGCTTCCGATACCTGTGTTTGTAAATTCAAACGGGGACGCCCTGCTCACAAAGGAGTCTGTGCTGGCGGTGGCAAAGCATATTGGCGAGAAGGGTTCGGACTGTTGGTTTACCGATTCGGCGGCAGAGATTTTGGGGGAAGGTTTTGTGCTGCCTGAAGGATTTAGCTTTGATGATCTGGAGAAGGAAGAAAATATTTTTGATGTGTGGTTTGAATCCGGGTGCAGCTGGCACAGCGTTATGGAAAAGGCGGGCTATGAGGTGCCGGTTGATTTGTATCTGGAAGGGTCGGACCAGCATCGAGGATGGTTCCAGTTGTCACTGCTACCGGCAGTTGCGGCGACGGGTCGGGCACCTTTTAAGGCGGTGCTGACGCATGGCTTTACGGTTGATGAGAAAGGGATGAAGCAGTCCAAATCGCTTGGCAATTATGTCAACGCTCAGGAAGAGATGGCTCGGTATGGTTCAGATATTTTGCGTCTTTGGGTGGCGAGTGCAAATTATCAGGAGGACATGCGGTGCAACGATGAGTTGATCGGGCGGACGCAGGATGCGTATCGCAAGATTCGAAATACTTTGAGGTATCTGTTTGGCAATCTTGATGACTTTGAGCCTGTAAAGGACGCGGTCGTTTACGATAAGATGCTGGATATTGATAGGTGGGCGATGCAGCAGCTGCAAAAATTAATAGGAGTAGTGACGGAAAATTATAATGGCTATAGTTTTTATAAGGCGTTTACAGCGATTTATAATTTCTGTACTGTTGAGATGAGCAGTATTTATATGGATGTTTTGAAGGACCGTCTTTACTGTAACGCCACTGACAGTTTATCGAGGCGCAGCAGTCAGACAGCGATGCAGGAAATACTTGATAGCATGGTGAGGATGCTTGCGCCGATTCTGGTTCACACATCTGAAGAAGCGTGGGCGGCGATGAAGTTTAAATCCGAAAACGTTGAGAGCGTGCATCTTGCGAGTATGCCTGAGGTTGACGAGTCAATTGATTTTGCGGGCGAAAAGGCGAAATGGGACAAGCTGATGGGGCTTCGCGATGAGGTTTTGCGGGTGCTGGAGGATTTGAGACAGAAAAAGGAAATCGCGAGTAATCAGGAAGCGAGTGTTACGGTGCAATGCGGCGATGAATTGGCGGATGTGTTGAGTGACTTTGGCCTGGAAAATTTTGCTGCTTTGTGCATTGTCAGTGAGGTCAAGTTAGAAAATAATGCGGGGGAAACCAAGGCAGTTGCTAAGAAGAGTGAACATAAGAAATGCGACCGCTGCTGGAACTATTGGCCAAGTGTAGGCAGCGATAGTGAGCATGATGATTTATGTCAAAGGTGTATCGAAGTTGTAACACAGGCAAAGTAAATCCTGGAATTAGTTATCCTGGTCAATTTGGAATCGTCTTCTGGGATTATTCTTTCGATACCAGATAATGATACGGGATGTCACGAAGTATCCTATTATCGCGACGGTTGTTCCTGCTAAGGTAGCTCCAACCCAGAGTTCAAATCCTTTATACCACAAGAATTCAAAGATATCCTTCCAGAATTGTATTGAGAGCAAATGAGTAAACGCGGACGATGATGTAAACTGGGCAAATATTTGTCGCATCTGGTCACTTGAAAGCTGGGCGTCGGTAGTATAATGAAAAAAATTCAGTACTCTCTTTCCGAGCAGATAGCTTGGATAATAAATCGGAATAATTGTGAATGGATTGCTGACCCAGACAAAAATTACGGCAATGAGTTTGTTTGCTCTTAGTGCAAAGCATAAAGCTAAGACCAGCAACATATGAAATCCAAAAAGCGGGAGGAATGCGACAAAGAGGCCCAAAGCGGCACCTAAGGCGATTCTGTGGGGTGAATCATCTGCGTGCAGGATGTGCAGCTTTAAGAATCGAAGCCAATGATTAAATATTGTCCTTGCGTGTCTCTTGTCCATAAGGTTAGTTTATTCTTTCTGTTTCAAATGCTGAGTGACATTTTTGAAAACATTTTCAACGGTAATATCCTGTAAGTTGTGTATTGGGTTTTTGCTATCGGGTTTGAACCCCCTGCCTTTGGGGTCAATCGCGGCGATGGAATTGGGTTTTCGGTATGGGGCAACTCGTGCGGGATTTGAGCGTCCAAAAATCAAAACCACAGGTATCCCCAGAGCAGCGGCAATATGTCCCGGTCCTGTATCATTGCTGATAACAATAGCGGCTTGGGATAAAAACGAGATCAATTGTTTAATGCTTAGTTTGCCAGCAAGGTCGGTTACGGGAACATTTGCAATATCTTTTAGTTTTTGGGTAACGTGTTTTTCAGAGTCGGTACCTGTTGCGGTGATTTTAAGATTGAAGTTGGATGATATTTTTTCCGCGAGTTGTGCGAATCGTTCAATGGGCCAGCACTTGTCGGGGTGAGCAGAGCCGGTGACAAGTACAGCGAATTTTTTCGGTTCAATAGTGTGTTTGTGCAGCAGGTCCTTTACATATTTTTCGGCATCGTTGTTTTGAGGTAAGATAAATTCAGCTTTTATGTCGCTGGCGCCGGCGGATTTTATAATTTCCAAATAATAATCGACGAGATGTATAGTGTCGTTTGTTTGCGTTATTTTATTGGTATAGAAGATGTGAGCGAACTCTCTGGGGCAGGCAAAGCCGAACCGTTTTTTGCATCCGGTAAGCCACGATATTGAAGCGGTTCTGAAAAGTCCCTGGAAATCGAAAACCGCATCGAACTTACTTTTTCTAAGTTTGCATATGAGTTTAATCAAAGCGGCGAAAGCTTTGGGGTTGTAATGTGCTTTTCCGAGAAACTTTCTGTCGAAAATAATAATTTCATCGAGGTGTGGATGGTCCTGGATAATCGGGGCAAATTCAGGGCGAATCAGAAAGCTTATTTTCGCATCAGGGAAATTGGTTCTCAGAGCAGAAAGAGCCGGCAGTGCAAGTGCGATGTCGCCCATGGCGCTTGGCTTTATTATCAGTATGTTTTTGAAGTTCTCTGGCATAAAGAGATAATTATAGGCAAAAGAAAGATTTAGGCAATTAGTTATTTATTAATGGATTAATAAGGCCTGTGCATGGCTATAGAGCGGTATCGAGAATTAAGCTTAGAGCCTGAGGAATGTGTTTTGTGAATCTCTTAATTGTTTGTTGAACATTCCCAGTTGGGCATCAATTGCACCAAGTGCCCAGCCAATATAATGCAGGTTATGCATGGGCTTGCCTCGATTTTCATTCATCAGTCCATCCTGAATGGTTTTCAGGAACCTTGTGATGGTTTGCGAACTGATTTCTTTTGGTGCATTTGCCCAAATTTTGAGTTCTTCATATTCTTTTTGAAGTTTAATATTCTTTCTAAGCTGTTCGACGGTTATGTAATCGGCAGGGTTGTATTCAAGCTGAAGCCCTTTTAGGCATAAGATGAGCGGTTCATAGCTTGCTCTTTCTTCGAGTCGCATAAACTTATACTGCTGAATTTGCGTTGTTGCCTGAGCAGGTATTTTTGCAGCGATGTCGTCGTCTCCTAAATACCATTTTCTTTTGCTTGTTCTTGCAAAGACAAGTTCTTCACCATGGTCATACTGTGTAATTTCCTCATATCCCATTCTTGAGACCCATAGTCTTCCGGTATTTCTTCTTTGCAGTCCCCCTCCAAGTGCGAGCAGACATTTAACAAAGCCAAGTGGAAGAACCTTTTGTTTACCGATTTGATTTTTTCTAAGCTGAAAGGAAAGGTGCAGGCTGTGGGGACGAACATTATAAAATGGGATGATTGCGCGTATTAACTGATTTAGTAACCAGGGGTCCGCGGTTGCCGGTCTTGACAACTCCCCAGCGACGTTTAATCTTCCCGGTGCCAGTTCTAGAAAACCGGTTCTCCTTTGTAAATCGGTAGAGCCCGAATGGTCATCGATATAACCTCCGAGTTTCCATGTTAGTACATCAAGCTGAAAGTCGTAGAAATATTTAAAACCATCAAAAACAGGGTCAATTTTTTTTGAATTTTTTTTTGGCCCGATGGTATCCGGGCCAAGATTGCTAAGTTCAACCTCAACCCCGAGCGGTACGAGTCCTGGATTAAAGTTAGAGCGGATTCTTTCGAGGTGTGCTCTTACAACTCGATTATCGAACAAGCTTTTTGCCGCTCTCACAGCATATTTAATATAATCAATCAGGTCGTTATTTTTATAAGGCATGGAGTCTAGAGCTTTGTTAATAATCAGATTAACGGATGTGGCATTAGCGTTAATCATTTGCAGGGCAATCAGGAGGCTGACGGATCGTTTGAAATACCTTTCTGAGCTTCTCATGTGCTCAAGCTCAAAGCGATATTCAGACTGTATTTTTTCTTCGAGTTGATTCAGCAGGGCCTGTTTAATAACAAATGCAAGATAGTTTTCAATAAAAGGCTTTGCCTGAAGGTCATCGTATAACGGTTTGATGGTTGGGCTTGGTCTATCAAGTTCGTGCTCAAGATAATAGTCACTTACAGCATCATAACCATAATGGCTCATGACGAGGTCCCGTTCGGTAGTTCCAAGCAGTTCTCTTTTTGCTTGTCTTTCAAGCTGGGCATCGACGGTTCTTTCTCCGGGCCTGACGTGTTTTTTAATAAACTTATCAATTCTTTTTCTAAGCCAAAGTTCGTGAACCAGATTAACATGGAACCTGTCGCCAAAATGTTTTTTCATAGTTTCATGTGAAGCGAGATATGCCTGAGCACTGACAATCCCTTTTGCGGTATTAACGTGAACGGTTTCCCTGTCGTAACGTTTCCCCTCGTATCGGTCTATTTCTTCAATTGCCGATAGCGGCACATCATAAATTAGGATACCTTCAATTTTTGCAGACGGGTCGGCGACAGTATAAAAATAGACGTTGTCTGGGCTAACTTTCCGGTATCTCGGCAGCAATGCCCGCTTAGCAAGCAGAGTCTGAGGGTCAACTTTTGCAGGTTTTTGAGTAAATGATAAATTGCAGACTGATTTAAAAATGGCAGGTTCTTTTAGCGAGCCGTAAATGAATAAATTGAATTTTGATTTAGCCATATTGAGTTATTTGACTTTAGCTGATGCATTATTACAAAAAAAACCATTTATTTCCAAAATCAGGCGGTACCTTTTCGAATCTGGTTATATAACTTAAACAGTTCCTTAAAAGCACGCAAGATTACTTTTATATTTGCTCCGGTTTGGGTGCCCGCGGTTCTCGGATAATGATGTACACCGGTTTGCGTAATAGTATAGCCTTTTCCTGCCGCCCGAGCAAGAATTTCGGTATCAATTAATGCACCGGTGCTCGACATTTCAATGTTATCAAAAATTTCTCTCTTATAGAGTTTAAAGGCGCAATCGATATCACGCAGTTTCATGCTAAATAGGAAGCAAACGAGTTTGTTCCAGCACCATGCGTTTAATTTACGTAGAAGATTATCCTGCCGATTTAACCTATAGCAGCTAACAATATCATATTGCTCAATTAATTTTAACAGCTTGGGCATTTCCTCGATATCGAACTGGCCGTCACCGTCGGTGTAAAAAACAAGTTCTCTGGATGCGTTTTTGAATCCTGATTGCAATGCGGCACCATAGCCCATATTAGTCGAGTGGTGTACGGTTTTTATCCTTGGATTTTTTGCTTTAATGTCATCAGCGATTTTTGCGGTACTATCGGTACTGCCGTCATTAACGATAATAATTTCATAGTCGGCATTAATTTTTTCGAGTACAGCGACGGCCTTTTCTACTGTAGTGCTGACATTGTCCTGCTCGTTGTAACACGGAAAAAAGACGCTAATTGATGCTGTAGGTATATCTGAGTCAAATTCACTCTTTGAATTATCCTCTGTCATTGCTTACCACCTTATATTATTCAATTCTTTCATTTCACTCCTATATCGCTTCTTTTTTTCATCATAAGATTTTGCCAGAGCTTTATTTTTTTTGTGTTCTGCATCAATGCGTAAGTTATCAGCGGCAATTAAGGCAGCAACAATTCTGTATCTATATCCATTTTCATTTGCCCATTTGTCTTTGTTCGCTTCAAAGTCATCTACGTAAGCACCGAAAAACTTAAAAATTTCATCATTCAAATCCGGATGCAAGTTTGAAATAAGTATGATTTCCTGTATAGGTATTGGAGACGGATTCAAATTAAAAGCCTGAATCATTAACTTTAGTCCCTGTTTGTAGAGCCTCTCGTCTTTTTGAGCCAGCATATAGTGGGCAAGGACCAGTTTCCCCGTAAAGTCATCGGGATATTTAGTTTTACCGTTAAAAATTCCATCGAAGAGTTTTTTCCCTTTTTTTGTTGTAATATCAACGATAATCTTTTGTTTGTTATTGAAGAAGACGGTTTGCCAATTCGGCATCCCTGTAATTGACTTCATGAAAGGCTTTTCAAGCTGATTGGAAGGCATCATAACAAGCCAGACTTTGTGTTTTCTCAGTTGTTTATTAATCCATTTTCCTATAGCGGAATAGTCTTTTGTTTTTATTTTTTGCTTTCTCTGCATCCGATTTTGCGCAACTGGTCCGCCTGCCATAATACTCATCCAGAGGTTATATTTTGCTGGTGCGTATGCCGCTTGTGCCCTTCCATCCATAAAGAGTTTTAACGGAGTCTTGCCATTGTTTGGGTCAGGCTGCTGCCCATAAGCGATGAATCCGCCTTCGGTCCAGTAATTAAACATTTTACCTTCTAACTTGTTCATTTTTATAAACTGGCATGCGTAGAAGGGTTTCGCATTTGAAGCGGTCATTCTCATAAAAGAGGAATTCAGATAGGGGTCATTAGGCCAGGGGTCGAGATAGATTTTTTTATACTTCAGTCCCCATCTTGTGCCAAAAGTAATAACGACCGTCAGGCTTATAATTATAAAGAACGCTCTTAGGACAGGTGACATTGGCTTGACGTAAAACGCGTTTTCTTTTATAAAGTTTCTTGATGCCGAGACGACAGACGCCAATCGTGTGATAAACATCGCAAGGACCGGGCATGCCACGATGCCGGCAATTGGGATGAATCTTCTCGAACGAATAGCCATGTACACCGTCAAAGCAGCGATAGCTATCATCGGCAAATCGATTTTTGGCAGTTCGTAAGTTTTTTCTTTAATTGTCTCGTCGATTTTCTGAGATGCGTTAGCGAATAGTTTTTTCAGATAGGGAATTATAGGCCAAATAACAATTGAAAGGAGATTTACTACATAAAGCGTATTCAGCAAATAACGGTATGACGGCGTTGCGTTATGATTGAATTTCGGGTGATAAATTTTCCTAAGACTGAAAAGTGAATCAAATGTAAAGCCGGTTTTGGGAACTTTGAGGGGATTATAGAAAATAAATACTAAAACAATTGCAGTGACAGCTGTAGCGGCAACGAAGAGGATATTGAGTTTTTTGAATTTAATTTTTTCCGAGAATGCTGAGGCCAATGAATGAAGGATAACATACGAAGGTAATATGGCAAAGGGGTAGATATAGCCCCCGTCATAATTTGACTTTAGTCTTGCGTAATTGAAGGTAATCATAATTAACGGGATGAGCAGATAAATGAAATGGATATTTTTGCAAATAGCTAACAATAAGATGGCAGCAAAGATAATACAAACAGCAAAGGTTTTGAAGTCGTTATTGACAAAGGAAAATGCCATAGCTGTCACCCAGAAAAGGTAAACGGCAGCAGTCATGCCCATTATCTTTAAAAAGAGTTTTAAAGCGTCTTTCTGTTTATTCAAATCTGAGATGGGTGCTTTTAAGAGTCGCGGTTTCAGTAGGAAACTCAAGACCCAATAAACCAAAAGTCCAATTCCCATTATATACATGACAAAAAAGGGATAGCTTGTTCCTACAGGATTGGTCCATTCAAATGCCGGATGCCATTCGTTCACAGATCGCCACATTTTGGCATCTTTGCTGATACTTACAATGAAAGTGTGAGTAATATTGGTCAGATGGAAGGGGTTGAAAATAATAATTGCCAAAAAAGAGACTACCCCAACAGCCGCGGTATGAATAAAGCCTCTCATGCCTGTCGTAGTAAATCTTTTTTTGGAAATAATAGTCATGAAGTTCAAAACTGTAAAAGGAACGAGGGTTATAAAAATATATATGTATCCGCCATGTAGATTGCACCAGAAAATAGCCATAGGTACAATGAGCCAGATATATAAAATATTTCTATATGTAGTAAGGGCGAGGATGAGTAGATAAATGGCAGTGAGCATATTTGAGAAGCCGGCTGGCCTGATGTCAAGAAATGTACGCCCAATGAACATTGCAAAGCATGCCATAGCCATTGAGAGCGCGGGATTTGCGCCTAATAATCTTCCTGTGTAATAAACGCAGATGACGGAAATTATGTATAGAGAGAACTTCCAGTAGACGAGCGAATCAAATGAGTAGTCGTCGGCATCAGCGACCGGCGAGAGGTGGGTTATCCAATAAAAAATAACGTGCGTAAGCCAGTTCTGGTTGACCCATCCTGTGGGATGCCAATATTTTACGGTGTTAAGTCCGACTTTTTCTGTGATTGTCTGTGCCCATTTTGGCCAGGTGGCAACTTCTCGCATCGTCGGCCCTGCTTTGTGCGAATTAGCGCTGAAAGGCTCGACGGTAACGGTATCGTGACTAAATCCCTGCTCAATGAAGTGTCTGCCGCAAGCCATAGCGACCCATGTGTCACCTGCACCTACCATGTGGGTGCTTGCATGAAGTGCGAAGATGAGCATGGCGAGCCAGCCAATAATCATAGGCCAGCCTGAAAGAGCGTATCGTTTTTTATTTTTTACTGTTTCAGCCATTTTTCAATTCTATTTAGTCCCTCGGTGATTTGTTCGAGCGAGCACGCGAAGCTTAGTCTGACATTATTGTCACAACCGAAGGGCTTACCCGGAACAAGTGCGACTTTTGCGTGTTCAAGAAGCGCCTTTGCAAAATCCATACTGTCATTGATCTTTTCACCATTAATATTTCGGCCATAATGGCTTGAAACATCAGGAAAACAATAAAAAGCCCCTGTAGGCTGAGCGCATTTTACGCCCTCAATGCTGTTTAGTTTCTCGGCCATGTATTGCGATCTTTTCTCGAATTCTAATCTCATTTTTTCGAGAGTGGAACCATCGTCCTGTAGTGCAGCGATGGCGGCATACTGAATGAAGGTGACAGCGTTTTGGGTCATGTGCGACTGCAAACGTCCCATAGCTTTTATAGCATCGAGCGGCCCTGCGGTGTAGCCTATTCTCCAGCCTGTCATTGAGAATGCTTTGCTGAATCCGTTAGAGGTCAGGGTTCTGTTATAGGCATCATCGCTTAACGAGGCAAAGCTGACAAACTCGGTGTCACCATATACGAGTTTTTCATACATCTCATCTGAGAAGACCATTACATCTGTGCCTTCGAGAACTTTGGCGAGAGCTTTTAATTCATCTGGGGTATATGTGAAGCCTCCCGGATTGTTTGGAGAATTTAGAACCAGCATCGCGGTTTTTTCTGTGATGGCATTTTTAAGCTGATCGGGTGTAATTTTATAGCCGGTTTGTTCGCTGGTTTGTACCAAGACGGCGGTAGCTTCGGTAAGTTTTATAGTTTCGGTATAGGTGACCCAATACGGTGTCGGGAGAATGACTTCATCGCCCGGGTCGAGCACTGCCTGCATGGCTTCGTAAACGGAATGTTTTCCGCCAATATTGACAACGATCTGTTCTGGTGTGTAGTCGAGGCCGTTATCCTTTTTTAGTTTTTCGGCGATGGCTTTTCTTAGTTCAATAATACCCGGAGCGGCGGTGTATTTTGTTTTGCCCTCCTTCATCGCTTTTATGGCGGCGTCTTTGATGTAGTCCGGGGTATCGAAATCTGGTTCTCCAGCGGCGAATGCGATAATGTCAACACCTTCGGCTTTTAGTTGTTTTGCCCTTGCGGTGACAGCGATGGTTGCAGACGGCGGAACAGCCTGTGCTCTTTTGCTTACTTTCATTTTTCTTGTCCTTTATAAGAAACGTTTCTGTCTGTTTAAACCGGCATATTAGAAACAATAAGGGCATTTAGGTCAAGTAAATTGATTGGTTTGGCGGTCAGGGGCAATATTTGCTTCTCATGCGATGCGATAAAAGCTAAAATTTCCGGTTCGTGTGTTAAAATTGCTGACTAACGGAGATTTAAAGCATTTATGAAGCCTAAGATATTGCTTGTCAACCCGGCTATATACGACTTTGCGGCGTATGATTTCTGGCTTAAACCTTACGGGATGCTAAGCGTCGCCGGTCAGCTGCGGGGCAAGGCTAATTTTGAGATTTTTGATTATCTCGACCGCGAGCACAGCTTTGCCAGGGACAAGCAGCAAGGCAATGCCGACGAATGGGGACGGGGAGGATTTTATTCTGAGCCGATAGCAGTTCCGAAAGTGCTTGAAGATATTCCTCGGCATTTCAGAAGGTATGGGCTACCAAGGAAAATTTTTGCTGATTTTCTACAGGAGGAACGGTTCGATTATGTTTTTATTCAGACGATGATGAGCTATTGGTATCCGGGAGTGCAGGAAGTCATTGAGGATGTTCGTAGATGTCAGCCTAAAGCGAAAATAATTGCTGGCGGAAACTACGTGACAATTTGTCACGAACACGCCAAAAGTCTAGGGGCGGATTTTTTGCTGGCGGGGGTCGAACTTGAACCGCTTTGGGAATATCTCGGCATTGAAGCTGACAGCGAGCAACCCGGATTGTGGGAGATTTATCCCACGCTTAAGACAGGCGTATTGAAATTGACCGAGGGGTGTCCTTTTAAGTGTACGTATTGCTGTGTGCCTAAAGTTTACGGCAGGTTTAAGGTTCGTTCGGTTGGGCGGTCTCTGGCTGAGGTGGAACTGCTTTGCGAGCTCGGAGTTAAGAATATCGCGTTTTATGATGACGCTCTTTTGTTTGATGCCGGCGCGGGACTGGTGCCGTTTTTGAATGAGGTTTTGAAAAGAAATATAAATGTCAATTTTCATAGTCCGAATGCTTTGAACGCAAGGTTTGTGACAAAGGGGTTGGCAGAGTTGATGGTCAGGGCAGGGTTTAAGACTTTTTATCTTGGCTTTGAGAGCGGTTCGGCGCAGTGGCAAAAGCGGACTGGGTCAAAGGTGTTGAGTCAGGAGCTTGCTGATGCGGTGGAATGTTTAACCGCTGGCGGCGCAGAAAAACAAAATATAACTGCGTACGAGATATTAGGGCATCCGCATATTGAGGCGCAACAGCTTGAAGAGTCGATGCGGTTTGTGCATGGTCTTGGTATTCGGGGGATGCTGGCAGATTTTTCGCCTATACCGGGGACGATTGATGGTGAGTATTGCAGGAAATGGGTGGATATGGACGAGCCTTTAATGCATAATAAGACAGCGTTTGCAATCACATCGGTTGGATTCGATGAAAATAATCGGCTTAAAGATTTGCAGAGACAGCTTAATCGAGAAATAGCATAACAACCGCCATAGCCGCAATCACAATCAGGAGGCTTCCTTGAGAAAAAGCAGCTTAAATATCATATAATTTTCTCTATGAATGTGATATAATTTTGCCAAAGTTATTAGGGAAATGATAATGAAGAAATCCAAAATATCTAAGAGAAATTCATATCTTATTATTTCAGCTTTCATTCTTTTGGCGATGTTCCAGATAAATGCACAAGCGAGAATCTATATACTTACATTACTGGAAAAGACAAGGGCATCTGAATTTATCTTTTTAGCTAAATGTGTAAATATATCAGATGAGAAATATAAAATAACCTCTCCTAAACTTCCCGACAAAAAAATCCAAGTCCCCAGATTTGCCGCTTATAAAATAATAGAAGTATGGAAAGGGGAATATGATAAAAACACTATAACTTTAGACTATAAATTCACAAATGAAAAATATAAACCAATTATATGTAGTCCCTCCATCAAGCGTGAAATTGATGAGCAAGTAGTCTTGTTCATAGAAAAAGATATGGCGATATTTCATGGATTTCAGGGAAAAATACAGGTTGATGAGAAATCGGCAGCTTTATATAGAGATGCTGTTAAAAAGTTTCGCCAGTTAGATATTTTAACAGAAAAAGAAAAAGTATTAGCTATTATAGAAATGGTAGATAGCAATAATTTGCAAGTGCGAGAGAGTATGTTAAGGGATCTTCGGGAAGTTGATAATAATATCTACGGAGTTGAAATTGCACATCTACTCGAACATGAAGATACTTGGATTCGCCAGAGTGCGATAAGTGCATTGATTGGAACAGAGAAAAAAGAGGTATCGCCTTTTGTAATTAAGGTTCTAAAGGACCCAAATCCAGGAGTCAGAGCAGATGCAGCAGACGTTTTGAAGCGAATTGATGATGAGAATATAACAGCATTTTTGATAGAAGCTTTTAACGATGAAAGTGGATTAGTTAGAAGAAGAGTAGTTTCCGCTCTTTCTTATCGTTTGGCCAAGGAAGCCATTCCCACATATTTGAAAGCATTTAAAGATAATGACCCTTTGGTGCGAGTGGAAGCTGTGTACGCTCTTAGTCATATAAAGGGCTCAAAACCAGTCCCAAAATTATTACTTGCTCTAAAAGATGAAAATGCTCGTGTTCGCCAAGCAGCTGTAAGTTCGTTAAGATTATATGCTTCTGCAGATATTATTAATCCCGTAAGCGAACTTCTTGTTGATGAAGATTGGGGTGTTAGAGAATATGCCGCAAGCTGCATTACCAGAATTGCAAATAGGGGACACCGTGAACTTCTGAAAAAAGATAAGATCATTGATGACTTATTGAGGATGGTAGAGAAGGAAGAAAGGGTCAGTGTAAAAACCGGTGCAATATATGCTTTGGGGGCAATTGGCACAGAACGAGCTATCCCTATCTTGCTTAATTTACTTTCTGATACACAAATAGAAATACGTTCCAGTTCAGCACATGCGCTTTCCGGCATTGGGAATAAAGATATGCTACCTCATTTACGAAAGGCTTTGGAAAATGAAAGCAATGAATACGTTGCAAATGCACTTAAAAATGCAATATCGCAACTAGAGAAATAGCATAAGAACCGCCGCAGGTGGGGGTAATTGCGGTTAGTTTGATTTTATCCGCTAAATTTCGTATATTTATTTTTCTATGAGTGATCGAATGGTAAGAAAAAAGTTTGTTCGTAAAGGGCAATACTGGGTTTATATAGTTCAATGCAGCGATGGGACATACTATACGGGTTATACGAATAATCTGGAAGAACGCGTAGCAAGGCATAACAAAGGATTTGCTTCGAAGTACACCAGTCGCAGGCGACCGGTTAAGCTGGTATGGCATAAAGAATATAAATATTACAAGAAAGCATTTCTTGAGGAAATAAGAATAAAGAGCTTAACGAGAAAACAGAAAGAGCATTTAGTGACAAATGGAAAATAATATGAGTGAAAAGAGGTCAAATCCTAAGCAGTTGAAAAATCTGTCACAGAAAGATGCTTCACATTTTTCTAACCAGGATTCGACACGCCACCCGAAAGTTTTAGTGAAAACTTTCGGGTGTCAGCAGAAAGAGCATTTAGTGACAAATGGAAAATAATATGAGTGAAAAGAGGTCGAATCCTAAGCAGTTGAAAAATCTGTCACAGAAAGATGCTCTACATTTTTCTAACCAGGATTCGACACGCCAACCGAAAGTTTTAGTGAAAACTTTCGGGTGTCAGCAGAAAGAGCATTTAGTAATAAATGGAAAATAATATGAGTGAAAAGAGGTCGAATCCTAAGCAGTTGAAAAATCTGTCACAGAAAGATGCTCTACATTTTTCTAACCAGGATTCGACACGCCAACCGAAAGTTTTAGTGAAAACTTTCGGGTGTCAGCAGAAAGAGCATTTAGTAATAAATGGAAAATAACATGAGCGAAAAGAGGTCAAATCCTAAGCAGTTGAAAAATCTGTCGCAGAAAAATGCTCTACATTTTTCTAACCAGGATTCGACACGCCAACCTAAAGTTTTAATGAAAACCTTCGGTTGTCAGATGAATAAGCTGGACACGGCGCTGGTGCAGGCATCGCTGAAGGATGCTGGTTACGGCGTAGCTGACGATGAATCGAATGCCGATGTGGTATTGATAAATACTTGTTCGGTTCGTGAGCATGCTGAGAGGAAAGTGTTTTCTCATCTGGGTAATTTGAAGCATATCAAGCAGAGCAGGCCTGAACTTATAGTTGGTGTGCTTGGGTGTATGGCTCAACGGCTTGGGGGTGAGCTGCTGGAAGGCGGCGTGGTTGATATCGTTTGCGGGCCCGGACAGATACCGCAAATTCCTGAACTTGTTAAGCAGGCTCTCGTGGAAAAACGAAAGTCACTTGCGGTCATATCGGAGATACGCAAAGAGTCCGCTGAAAATCCGGAGCTGGAGGAATTGGAATCTGTCTTTGACAGCGATGATAAGCGGATACCGGGTCAGGCATTTGTGCGGGCGATGCGTGGATGTAATAATTTTTGCAGCTATTGCATTGTGCCTTATGTTCGCGGGCCTGAAGTGTCGAGGCCTCAGGAGGCAGTGATTGAGCAGATAAAAAGGCTGGCAGGCGAAGGGGTTCGGCAAGTGACATTATTGGGCCAGGCGGTGAACCTGTACGAATATAAAAACGGCGGGAAGACTTATTGTCTCGCTGATTTGCTTGAGATGGCGAATGAGGTAGATGGGATTGAATGGATTCGGTTTGTGACAAGCTATCCGAAAGAGGAATATTTCGATGAGATATGCAATGCGATGGCCGAATTGGAGAAGGTTTGCGGTTATTTTCATATGCCCGCTCAGAGCGGCTCAGATAGAATTTTAAAGGCGATGAACCGTCATTATACTGCTGAGCAATATCTGGATTTGATTAGCAGAGCGAAGGAAAAAGTTGGCGGCATCGCGGTTTCAGGAGATATTATCGTTGGTTTTCCAGGTGAAACTGATGCCGATTTTGAAGCGACTGTAGAGTTAGTGAAAAAGGCGCGATATAAAAACGCGTTTATTTTTAAATATTCGCCAAGGCCTGGAACTAAAGCTGAAAATGGTATGGAAGATAGCGTACCTGATGAGGTCAAGAAGAAGAGAAATATAGAACTTCTGGCGGTGCAGGAAAAAATAAGTAATGAATTAAGCGCAGAATTTCTTGGTAAAGAGGTTAAGGTTTTGGTTGAAGGGCTAAGTAAGAAGCCTCACCTCAATAAAGCTGAGAACCAAAATAATCCGCAGCTCATTGGACGGACATCAACGGACTGGATAGTTGTCTTTAACGGGCCTCAATCATTAGCTGGGGAGTTCGCGAATGTTACGATCAGTAAGACAAGTCCGTTGACGTTGTTCGGGCAGTTATCGTAAACATCTCAAATGTCACTTCGTATATTTACTTCGCAAAACCGAAAAACGATTGAATAAAGGGTCGAAAAACTTTTCGCAAAACAGAAAAAAGTTTTCGAGTAATCAGCGGTTTTCGTTTTTAAGTTTTGATATTCTCGGACGAAAAAGAAAAAGGGGCAATGTAACGTAAGTTTACTTGTAATAGGGACTTGGGGCTGATACAATTGCGTTTAATAAGAAACAAAACCCTGGGAGTTGGGGGAACAACTTCCAGAAGGTTGTTGTAGGAAGTAGGTTGTGGAGGAGTAGAGAAATGAAGCATTCCAAAGGTACATGTTTTTTTGTAACCACTCCACACTATTTCTATCACGGTTATTGCACGGCATAAAAGTTTTCTAAATATTGCTGTAAAGACTGTGAGGGGAATCAGCGGCCTTGTAACTGAAGGATCAAAAAAGTAGCTCAATGCAGACGGAGATTGTCTGCGCACACGGAAGCAAAAGAAAAGTTTTAAGGCGAAGAGCCATCTCTTACAGGGGAGTTCTGCGCCTAAAACGAGGAAATTAAGAAACAGTAAATATAGTGGAGGCTATAGAAATGAAAAAGTTTCTATTGGTAGCGGTAAGCGTATTGTTGTTGTGTGTTTGCTCAGCAAAAACAGAGGCAACTTTAATTTACAGGTTTGATATTTTTACTATGAATGGCATGTATAACGAAAATTCGGAATTAGATATATTTGTTGAAGTCACCGATAATACTTACGGCGGCGTGGAGTTTGGCTTTCGTAACCAAAGTACAATTGACAGCACAGTAACAAAGATTTACTTTGATGATGACGGGCTGTTATGGGGAGCACCAACTATAATAAACTACGAAGGCGTCGAATTTGCAACAGGGGCAAACCCTTCTAATCTTCCGGGCGGCAAAGAACTGGAAGTAGTATTTGAAGCAACTGATGTGTTTAGTGTCTCTGCTACTGCTCCCCTTGCTCACACAGGGATAAACAGTGATGAGTATCTCAACCTAATATTTGATTTATCAGAGGGGAAAAGTTTTGAAGATGTAACAGAAGCCCTTAATAACGGAGCCTTACATATAGGCCTGCATATAACAGGTTTGCCGGATGGTTCAAGTGAATCAGCTGTAAATGTTCCCGAGCCGGCGAGTCTTTTGCTGATTGGTCTTGGCGGGCTTGTAGTTATTAGAAGGAAAGATAAAAAGCAATTATAGAAATATAATACAAACTTTTGTTTCTTAATCCGGGCTGTCGCTGCCGACCCTCCACTTGGCGGCGCAGCCCTTCCCTTTTTTAAAAATCCAATATCAAAATCACTTCAATCTTCTTTTGGCTTGGCGGTTTTTTCTTTAATCAAATGGTTTATAGCAAGGATGGGGTGTGACTTGAGCATTCTTGGGCCTGAGAATCGCATGACCTGTTTGATTTTGTCGCGCATCTCCTGCTTATAACAGTGAATTTCGCATTTCAAGCATGGGCCCTTGTCTGGGCCGAACGGACATTTGTCGAGTCTAGCGTTGGCATATTCGATGAGCTGCGAACAGTCAAAGCATAGTGTATTCTTTTTAGTCTGGTGGTGCGCCGAGCAGAAGATGTCTATCATAGCTTTGATGGTTTTCTTTTCTGTGGTTAGTTTGTTTTTGCCCGACATGCTAAAAGGATATACCAAAAGGATAAGTTATGCAACATCGATAAGGAGAAGAATTATTCTGCTAACTGAATGAGCCATGAGCGAGCGAACGCGGCGAAGTCGTCGATATTGATTATTCCATCGCCTCCCGGAGGGGCAATGTCGGCGAGCGGATAATCTGTCAGCCAGTTGTTTGTGATTTGTGTGAGGTCGTCAAAATCTGTAACGCAGTTCAGGTCAAAGTCACCGGGCAGCGGCGGCATTGTAGTGAAGGACCAAACTGGCCCAGCTGTCGTGCCGCAGCAATTTGCGGCGACTACCTGCCAGTAGTATGTGGTGTTGCAGGAAAGGACAGGGTCACATGAAGCGACGGTTGTATCGTCACAGAGCAAAGTCGTCGGCGGATTAGTCGTATCGAAGTAGACATCGTAAGTAGTTGCGCAGGGGCTTCCAGAAGCGAGATTCCATGATAACTGACTGCCAAGAGCGGTATCGGGCTGGCCATTAGACGGACTCGGCGAATCTACGGTCGGTAGCGTACAATTGATGACGTCAAAGTTATTGCTGTCACCGAAAGAGCCGCCAGCGTCATCGGCAGCCAGATGAACATCAATCGCGCTTTCAAGGAAAGTTATCTGCCCTTCCCAAACACCATCGATGAAGTTGGGAGTTGTCGTCGGTGTAATTAGAATCTGCTGTGGTGGTTCACCAATTTTGAGTTGAATGTTCGGAATCCATTTAGTACGTGTGCCTCGTGGTGAGGTTCCCGACCACGTTGTCGGCGGGCCGTATGAAGTACTATCAACTGCAAAGACCAATGACCTGAAAGCTGAGGTACCTGTGATATAGCTGGCCCCTGCATTGATGTAGGAATTGTTATCGAAACTGAAATCTATCATAAGATTGTTAGCGTCATTATATTCAAACGGTGTTGTGAAATGATAGTTTTGCCATCCTATAGGGCCTGGCGATTCGTTGCTTTGGTATACGACAGTCCAGCCGGTATCCTCCCAATCTCTACCTGTCGAACTGTCCGTCGTATGTTTCATCCGTATGGTCCAGTCGTTTCTAACCATAGCAGGGACTTCGGTAACATATAAGGCGATATCGGTTATCGTTCCGGACTCGCCTATTTCACTTGATAGATAGATTGTCTGCGTTCTGCGTTTTTCATAATAGGTGCTGATAGGATATGACGATGCTGTTGCTCCGGTGCCAATTTCGATTTCGTTTCCGTCAGCTCCGATAGAGGCAGACAGGTCGACGGTTCCGGTAAATCCGTCAGCAATGTATCCGCTGGTATCTATTGCGTAAATATTAACGTCGAAGGGCACATTCACTTCCTGGGTCGCTATTGCGTCCCACTCGAAATGGTCGAAGACACCGGGGCTGCCCAAAGTAAACTGCATAACGCTGCCGGTTGTTCCGACGTCGGTGACATTTATGCCGAGGGGCGTTGCGCTGTAACTATAATTGTTCGGCGTTGTGGAATCTGTGAATTGCGTTGCGTTACCGGTGCGGAAATAGTCCGCATCATCTCCCTGGTTTGAATTGAGTTCAAGATGCTGGGTACCGCTTGCCTCTTCGAGGTCGACAAGATAATGCGTCTGGTCGTCATTGTTTGGCTGATTCTCATCTATGTGCCAGATGAGCAGTCCTCTTAGCGGGCCCGGCAATTGGGAATCAAAACCGATACCCTGTCGATTTTCAATGAGGAAATATTCATTCGCGGGGAAAGGTCCCTGTAATTTGTAAACGTTGGGGTCATTTTCAACTGCCGGCAGAGTGTAGTAATTGTCGGCGCTTATGACCGTCGGTGTGAGCCATCCCATGTCAGCTTTGCACCACGCACTTGGATGAGCCGGTGAGGTCCCGTAACTACCGTTCCAGCTGCCGCCTGCCATCAGGCAGAAGTCACCGGCACCTTCGCTGTCGTAACCGTAATCATATAGGTCGGGCAGTCCGATGAAGTGTCCCATCTCGTGACATATGACTCCGATGCGTGTGATACCCTGTGTTGAAGGTGTCGAGTCCCATCCTCTCCTTGCAGGGACGGTGAAATAGTTATACATGCTGACGCCATCGTACGTTTGTACGCTTGTCATTGACCATTTGTGTGACCAGATATAGTTTGAGTTGTTTCCGCTATATTCTTCAGCTCCTCCAGCGTGTATTACCGTTAAGCTGTCGATCCAGCCGTCACTGTCGCCGTCAACGGTGGTAAAGTCGAAACCGCGAGCTTCGAGTTTGGCAAGAGCTTCCTGGACCATTTCGCGTGGCCTTTTATCGTTACCGAAGGCATCGTTCTGGCCATAATAAGCGAAGCCGTTATTAAGGGTCACTGGTTCTACGACGATTGATTGCGGTGTTAACTGATTATATGATGCCTCGTGATAGAAATCCTTGACCGAGCCGACCGCGCCGTCGTATGTGTAACCGATCTGATTGAAGAGGTCGTTGAAATCCGATGACGGATAGTCAACAGCTACATCAGAGAAGCTGACCAGTAGTACAAGATTTTGAATAGTACCTACGACAGGAACCGGCAGCGGCTCTTCTATAGGCGGTACGTTTTGCGATGTGTTATCTTTTCCTCTGGGCGAGTTGGTGTAACGACGCATTTGTTTTAGTTTTGAGCGAGGCGGCAGTATTCTTTTTTGCAGGCCATACGCTTTCGGGTCAGCTTTTCCAACAACCATGTTAGTAGCTGAAAGATTGTCGTCTCCGTCAAGCAGTGCGTAAACGTATTTATGGTTTGACCCGCGCACAACGGTAAAGCCGTGCGTGTCTTCAAGCCAATGGAAATGTTCGTCACCGCGAAGATGGAGGGTAATCAGTGTATCGTCAGGCTGAGTAAATTCAGCAGGAGCCGGGTTGGCTGGAACAGCAAAGGCTTGAGGTACCTGCACCGTAACCGCGCTCAAAAAGAGAGCAGCCAGAACAACGTACTTATAAAGCTTATTTTTTATTCGTGTACCCCCCTCTCTTAATCCATTAATCAAGGTTCCATGCAGTGACAATTTTAAATATATAGACCTCCGTATTGTAGCCTAAACGAGCGTTAAAATCAAGTAAAAAAGCTGTTCCATTGTATTCTACGTCCGATAGAACGATATGCATTTAATTATTATCCAACTTTTTTTAAAAATACGTATAAACCAGTATAGGATATGGGAGAGAAGACACCCACCGCAGGGGTGGGTTATGTGGTACAATTCGGTATCGAAAACGGCCCCAGCCACAGGTGCTGGGGCTAAACATACAGGATTTAAACGTTCCGTGAAGAAATCGCACTGTCGCAGGACCATTAGGGGTTCCCATGAGGGTCGGGGCTTTGACCGTCAAGACCTTTTATTGCTTCAAGCTGCAAAAGAGCCTCTTTGTCATGCTGTCGGTTCATTGCCTTTTTCGATTCTATCAAAGCGTCGAGTTTCAACACATGTAATTGCATATCATCGATTTTAATAACCTCACTTACCCGCTTAGTCTTTTGATAATCACCGACACCCTTAATAAAACCGAGGCAGTCCAGTGGGCCAATATCGGTATCGAGATAGAGGTTTTTCAATTGTTTGCAGTTTTCTTCCGTTAGTTCCAGCTTTTTTCGGTTTGGTGTCATCCGATGAACAGGGTTCAAATCTGATACAGCTTTTTGAAGCGTTAGAAGATTAGCAGATGAAAAATCACAACAGATGTCAATGTCCTGCGTTACATAAGTACATCCGTGTACAATACCGGCAAAGCCGCCAACAACCACAAAATCAACACCGGCTTTTACCAGTCTTTCAAGTAAATCGAAAAAATTGCTCATCCGTGTTTTGCCTTGCGAAGTTTTTCCACAGTATTAAGTGCGATTTGATGTCTTCTGATACGTTCAGCATAGCTTCTGCCGGCATTATCAATTAACATGGAAATATCAATCCCATAGTCAATTGCTGCTTTTATCTCTTTTGATTGCTGTAAATTGTTTTCTGGGTTGTTTTTTTTTGCCTTTGCCATCATATATCAAATTATAAACCTCTATAACGAAAAATGGAATAAAAAAAACCCTGCACCGAAGTACAGGGTTTTTAATATCAAGAACAGTTAAGCTTTAGCAGCAAAAAGTGTGCTGACATACCACATGCTACTTAGTAAAGTAGCTGCGTTCTAGTATATCCCTAGAAAGGAGGTGATCCAGCCGCAGGTTCCCCTACGGCTACCTTGTTACGACTTAGTCCCAGTCATCGGGCTTACCGTAGGCAGACGCTTCCCGAGGGTTAGCAATCCGACTTCGGGTACTCCCAACTCCCGTGACTTGACGGGCGGTGTGTACAAGGCTCAGGAACACATTCACCGCGTCGTAGCTGATACGCGATTACTAGCGATTCCACCTTCATGCAGGCGAGTTGCCAGCCTGCAATCCGAACTGAGGCGACATTTTTGCGATTTGCTCCACCTCACGGTCTTGCGTCGCTTTGTTGCCGCCATTGTAGCACGTGTGAAGCCCTGGGCATAAAGGCCATGATGACTTGACGTCGTCCCCACCTTCCTCCGGTTTAACACCGGCAGTCCCGCTAGAGTCCCCGACATTACTCGCTGGCAACTAACGGCAAGGGTTTCGCTCGTTAAAGGACTTAACCCGACATCTCACGACACGAGCTGACGACAGCCATGCAGCACCTGTGTAAGTTTCACCCTAAGGCAGCCGACTCTGTTTCCAGATAGGCATCCAAACATGTCAAACCCAGGTAAGGTTCTGCGCGTTGCTTCGAATTAATCCACATGCTCCACCGCTTGTGTGAGCCCCCGTCAATTCCTTTGAGTTTTAGCCTTGCGACCGTACTCCCCAGGCGGTCTACTTAACACTTTTGCTTCGGTCGTGAAAGTGTCAGAACTACCACAACCTAGTAGACATCGTTTACAGCGTGGACTACCGGGGTATCTAATCCCGTTCGCTCCCCACGCTTTCGTGTCTCAGCGTCAGGACAAGCCCAGTGCACTGATTTCTCCATTGGCGTTCCTCTTGATATCTACGCATTCCACCGCTCCACCAAGAGTTCCATGCACCCCTACTTGCCTCAAGAAACGTAGTTCGCCCAGCAATTCCTCAGTTAAGCTGAGGTATTTCACAAGACGCTTACATTTCCGCCTACACACGCTTTAAGCCCAGTGACACCGAACAACGCTAGCCACCTTCGTCTTACCGCGGCTGCTGGCACGAAGTTAGCCGTGACTTCCTCTGGGTTCGATCAATCCACCGAAGTGAACTTTCTTACCCCTGACAGTAGTTTACATCCCGAGAGACTTCATCCTACACGCGGCGTCGCTGCGTCAGGCTTTCGCCCATTGCGCAATATCCGTTACTGCAGCCCTCCGTGGAGGTCCGGGCAGTGTCTCAGTCCCGATGTTGCGGTTCAACCTCTCAGTCCCGCTACCCGTCATTGCCTTGGTGAGCCTTTACCTCACCAACAAGCTGATAGGAGATAGGCCGCTCCTTTGCCGATAAATCTTTGATCATAAAACTATCGTATTATGATATTATCCGGTATTACTGCCCCTTTCGGAAGTTGCCGAAGCAACAGACGCTATTCCGAAGCATAGGGTACGTTACCTATCCATTACTAACCCTTTCGCCACTAACCACTAATAAATTAATGGTCCGTTCGACTTGCATGTCTTAGCCACGCCGCCAGCGTTCGTTCTGAGCCAGGATCAAACCCTTCAAATTGTATCGTCGAACCCCCGAAGGGGTAATCGTCAATATTTAAAGGCTCAACACATTTCTGGCATAGGCACCGAAAGTGTTGACAAACATTTTAAAACATTTCATCTCTAATGCAGACGCCTATGTCTTGCAAAAGAGTCACACTTTCGCTGCTAATTAATTTCTGGCTTAACTGTTAACTTGTCAAAGAACGTTTTGTAAAATAAACGACGGCCAAGCAACTGTATATAAAATCGCTTGACCACCCAAAACGGCAATTCTAAACGTAAATGGGTACTCCGTCAACAGAATAAGTGAAAAAAATGAAAAAAAATTTTCACTTTTTAGCAGTTTTATGCGTAATGGGGTTTAGAGGTGGTTTTGAGGCGTTTCAGGGGATTTTAAAATTGTGGATTTAACAGATTATAGAAATAATCCCACGTCCATGCATACGAACCGTCAGGTTTTATGAGCCAAAAACCTCGCACATCTGAGTTATTTGATATAGGGGGAGTTCCTGAAACAAGTTCGTTGCAGTAAAGCTGCCAGTAGAGGACATATTGACATCCCCATTGCAGAGCGGTTTGTGTGTCCTGTGTAACGGCAGTTTCGAGTTGGTTTTGAGTATAGTCATTTTCGGGCAGGCCGAACTCGCCGAGATACACATTTTTGTCACCGAAGTCATTGTTGTCAGGCATGTTTTGTGCGATGAAGTCGAGTGCATTTCTAAGGACTTCGGGATTACCGATGTTGCCGCCTGTGGTCGAGTCCCATGCCGAATATGAGACCATATCACAATTTGTGAAAGGCAGGACGGCATTGATTACATTTGGCTTGCCCTGGTTCATTGACTTGACAACGATATTTACTTCTGCAGCATGATAAACTTTTACTCCCGAGCCGGTAAATTCCGCTCTTGCCTGGTCGACGCCGGCTTGTCTGGCATTTAGCCAATCAATCATCCCTGCGATAGCTGTCGGTGTCGGGTCAACCTCAGGGTCATAGCTACCGTTTCGGATTAGCCAGTCGCCCTCCCAATGCTGGAGGATAAAAGTCTTTCCGGTGTTTTGATATGTGTTCAAGAGATAGGTAGTAAGGTTATAAAACTCCTGTTGCTCATCGAGTATTTCCTGCGCAGTCATGCCGTCCCCGAAGCTGCTAACCTCTGTTTGTGCAAGAAGAACGAACGTAGTAAAATGCTTTGCGAACAGTTCCTGAAAATACGGCGCCTGGGCTTGTTCCACAAGGTTATTCATTACAGGCCAGGACGAATTCCATGGATACTTTTCATCAACTCTGTGGAACCAAACTTTTATCACCCTGCTGCCAAGGTCACCGATTCTGTCGGCACCTTCGTTTAGAAAATCTTCCGCACCGAAATAATATTTTCCATCCACGTGACTAACGCCGAGGATATCAGGCAGACCTTTTTGCCACTTTGCCGAAGTCAACGCAATGTCCTTAAGATTTACCGTTGTGCTTTGGTCCAAATCGGTAAAGCTGCACCAGTCATCCGGTGCACATCCGGCAGCTAACCATTGCTGGCCATACTTTGCAATGTCGCGCCAATCAACAAGGCCGTCCCGGGTGACATCACCTTGAATTAAATATGGTAATATGACCAGGGTGTCATCGAACAAAACTGTTCCGCCAGCCTGGCCCACGATAGCGATGGTGACAAAATTTGTACCCGCTGGGGCAACTTTGGTGACAGAAATATTTGTCCATTGCGCAGTAGCGGTAAAAGGCTGGAGGTGTTGTATGATTGGGGTTGTGTTTGCATCATGAAATTCGAGTTTTAATGTGCCCGACCCTGAGCCGGAAGCTAATTTTGCCCATGTAGAGGCGGTATAGGTTTTTCCTTCAAAGCCGGTAGTTCTCTGGTACTTCAGTGCCGACGAAGAACCTCCCAGTTCCACGCATTTACTGCCTGTGTGTGCCCCGCCGGTTTGCCATGTAAAAGTTCCGCTGCCGAAATTGCTCCAGTTGTACGGCGATGAAGAACCTGATTCAAAACCCGGATTAGTTAGAAGATTGGCATGTGCATTTGAGTGCAAAACGCAACACGCAAATATGATGACTAAAAGGTATAGTTTTTTGCTATTGGGATTCATTATACTATTATAACAAAAACGAGGACGAAAAACAATGTCCCCGCGGCAGGAACGCTTGTTACGACACATAAGCACTCATTTTAACAGTGATGGTTGAAAAAATTTTCTTTATGCGTTATCTTTTGGTCTGGCTTACAAATATCAGTCAAGAAATGGAGCTGAACTTACTATGGTCGAAACAAAAAAACTTCAGATAAAAACCAAGGGCAATTGCGATGTTATCAATATAACAGAAGAAGTATCGGAAGCGATTTCGCAGTCGGCGATAAGAAATGGTGCTGTTACAGTTTTTAATGTCGGTTCGACGGCGGGGATAACGACGACGGAATATGAGCCCGGGTTGGTCAACTATGATTTGGAGGCATTGTTTGAGCGGATCGCTCCGCAGAGTATCCGGTATGAGCATGAAGAGACGTGGCATGACGATAATGGGCATTCGCATGCACGAGCAACGCTGTTAGGGCCATCATTAAATGTGCCTGTCATTGACGGGCAGATGACATTGGGAACATGGCAGCAGATAATTTTGATTGATTTTGACACAAGGGGCAGAACAAGAACTGTTATCTGTCAGGTAATCGGGGAATGATTTAGCCGCTTCTTAATAACACGTGATTAATTTTTGATAAAAAAAAAGGACCGCCAAATCCAGCAGTCTTCTATCTGATTACCAATTCGCTCACAGGAATGATTATCTTTTTTTGCGTCTCAGTACTAATGCGCCAAAGCCTAATAACATAATCGTTGTCGGTTCAGGCACATTCACGGCTGATTCGCTTGAACCATCAGTGAATCCCTGTATATGCAACCCGATTCTCACAGTACGAGCGTCTATTTCTGCTATTAGCTCCTCTATGGTGCCGTCAAGGTCGAAAGTGACAGTAACATATTCACCTATACCAGCATTAACTCCATTAGTATGAAGCGGCGGGTCAGCATCTGTGCTGAACCCATCATGGGTAATAAATGGATCAGGTAAACCTGTGACGGGGTGGAGGTAAGTGTTGCCACTGGGAAGAGTGCTCGGATTTGCAGGCGAGTCGAAAACAACACCCGGGCCGCTGCCGGTTACAGACGAAAGACCTAAGATTGAACCATCCATAACATAAACACCAGTTATAGAAGAAGCAATAGTGCTATCGTTATAGATTTTGAAATCGGCGGTAGAAGCACCATCAGTGACTTCCATCCAAATATTTACCAGGCTACTATCATTGAACAGACCATTGTCCGTGAATATGTCAAATTGATAAACGGCAGTACCGAAAGATGGTGCAGCATGGAGACATAAGACAACTGCCGCAATTAAAGCATAAACCTTTAATCCTCTCAACTCCTTCATCACCTCTCCTCAAAATTTTTATCGTTCTACAACAACTTAACCATTATCTGGCCTCAATCAATCCTTTCCTGTTGCAGAACTATACCCACAGAATATAGCTTCTTTTCTCAAAAGTCAAGGAAAAAACCGATAAAATCGCGGTTTTTTTTGCAAAAACCTCGTTTTTCACATAACTTCATACCACGCAAGGATTAAGATAAATTTGGCCTACAAATGCATATAATTAGCAAAAAAACAGTGATTATCTTGAAAAAAAATTTCATCATCCTTGTTTATGCCTACTTAAAGACTGAAAAAAAAATTCCTTACCATATTAGAATTTTTAAAATATGGGTTTTTGCACAAAAAATGAGGGTAGATAAGTTCTGGGCTGGTGTCAAGATGGGCAATATGTAACGCTTGGGACGATTATTGGTGTAAATATTGCAAAAACAGATGCTTTTCAGTTCTACATCAAGGATGATTTTTATGTCGATGGATCCATCATCACACTGACGCAATTTCACATCCCTTCCCCTGAAACGGCCCTTGAATCTGGAATCAATTTGGACAACATCTTATTTTATCTCAATGTCAGATATGGTTTTTAGCGGAAAAAGTGATACTGAAATTGAGCTTGACGTAAATATAGGGAAACTGTAGTATCTGGAACGGTTCTTGGGAACATTTTAAAAAACGTGCTTTCCCTTAGGTATTTGAATATGAAATATTTCAGTAAATTCGCATTAGTTATCACAAGCCTATTATTTTTAAGTTCTTTAACGGGATGTGACATGTCCGCCAAAGAACCTCTTTCAAGCCAAAGTCTGATGATAGAATCAGATTTGGGAGTAACCTTAGGTTCGCTGGTAGAGATTTTTTCGGTTAATGTATCAGTTGTCGAAGGGTATGGTATTGTCGGCGGTTTGGAGGGTACCGGCTCGTCTGAATGTCCCGATTATTTAAGAGCTTATTTTGAAAAATATATAGACCAACAACAGGCTAATATAAACGTTAATGAATTGCTTAATAGTCATGAGACAGCGGTTGTGGTGTTACAGGGCATCACCCTGGCAGAGTCAACAAAGGGCGATTTTTTTGATTTACGTATCAAAGCTCTTAGCGGTACGCAGACGACCTCTCTTAAAGGCGGTTGGCTATACACTGCCTATCTTAAGGCCGCAGGTCGTTTTGGTACGAGCCTTAAGATTCTGGCTAAAGCAAAGGGTCCTGTATTTATAGATACGATTGATAGCAGGGAGCAGAATGAAAGAGATGGTTATGTTTTAGCAGGTGGAAGAATACTTGATGATTATATGCTTAATCTAATACTTCGTGAGGCAGACTACCGAAAAGCAAGTATCATTCGTAATCGATTAAACGAACGTTACGGCAGGGATACAGCCAAAGCTCTGTCTCCAAATCGAATCGAAGTTAAAGTTCCGAGTCAATATAAAAAACAAAAAGTAAAGTTTGTATCTATACTAAGGTCAACCTATCTTAGTGAGACCGATGAGTTGACGAGAAAAAGGGCCAATGCTCATGCCCGTGACTTAGTCGTATCTGATAACAAAGATATCAGTGAAGCCTTTCTTGAAGCGATAGGTACAGCAAGCCTTGGGAGGCTTGACGCTCTTTTGAACTCATCCGATGCAGAGGTGGAATTTCGAGCCGCCCGATGTATGCTCAACATTGGCGATGATGAAGGGTTAAATGTTTTGCGCAAAATAGCAATGGATAAAAATTCGATTTATCGAACCGAAGCGCTGGAGGCGATAGCAGCTGGAACTCGGCGTAAAGACATGGCGTCGATATCCCGCAGACTTTTGCGTGACGAGGATTTTGATATAAAACTGGCTGCTTATGAAAATCTGCGTAAGATAGATGATATTGCGATAACGCGAACCGCTGTCGGCGATAGTTTTTATATCGATAAGATAGCTCAGGCGAGGCAGAAGAAAATTTTCGTATCTCGCAGCGGTAAGCCTCGAATCGCATTATTTGGCGCACCGATTTACTGCCGGGACAACCTCTTTATCCAATCTAAGGATGGCACTATAACAATAAATGCCCCCGCTGGGCAAAAATATGTATCGTTAATTCGCAAGCACCCCAGGCGCCCTAATGTAGTCTTGCAACTGCAAAGCACGTTTAAGCTTAGTGATATTATTCAGACGCTGTGCGAGTCAACGGTTTCGCAGGATGGATCCAAAGGCAGGGTCGGTTTGGGCGTTTCATATGACGAGGTGATATCGATTTTAAAGCAGATGAGTGAGAAGGGAGCGGTAGAGGCGGAGTTTTATGCAGGCCCAATGCCAAAAATCGGTATAAATATTAAGAAATAATCTATCATCGACCGATAATAATAGCGAGTGACAACAGGAAATGTGTATAACCACTGCGCAGTGACAATTATTATAGGTCCAAGAACAGGAGAGCCATGAGATTAGAGAAGATTGTTTTAAACGGATTTAAAAGCTTTGCAGATAAAACCGAATTTACATTTGATAGTCCTATCACAGCAATAGTTGGCCCAAACGGGTGCGGCAAAAGTAATATAGTTGACGCGGTCAAGTGGGTCCTTGGCGAACAGAGTGTTAAGAGTCTTCGCAGCGGTCACATGGCCGACGTAATCTTCAGCGGCAGCAGCAGCCGAAAAGCAGTCGGTGTTGCCGAAGTGAGTCTCTTTATCTCAAATACAATGGGCGAACTTCCTATCGAAGCTGATTCGGTTCAAATAACGCGGCGTATTTACAAAAGCAACGAAAGTGAATATCGCATCAATAATAAGCTTTGCCGCTTGAAGGACATCCGCGAGTTATTTTTGGATACGGGCATTGGTGTCAAGGCCTATTCGATAATCGAGCAGGGGCAGGTTGAGCAGCTGTTAACCTCTTCCAAGGTGGACCGTCGCAGTATCTTTGAGGAAGCCGCGGGCATAAGCAAATATAAGGCGCATAAGAAGGAAGCACTTCGCAAATTAGAACGTACCGACCAAAACCTTTTAAGGTTAGCTGACATTCTCGGAGAGGTCCAAAAAAGGCTTCGCAGTGTAAAACTTGCCGCGGGCAAAGCCAGAAATTATATCGAGCACAACAAGAAGCTTAAAGAGCTTCAGGTCAATTATTCACTCGTTGAGTATCATAAGAACAGCAGTGACTATTCGAGCAAAAAAGGGAAACTCGGGAAAATAGAGGAGCGCTTTGCTTCGGTTGCAGCTGACCTTGGCAAGAATGACGCGTTGATCAGCAATCTCGGTCATGAAATAATTGATACTGAGAACGCAATAAACACAGCGGACAATTCTCTTGTTTCGGTTCAGAGTAAAATTGAGCAGCAGCTTCAACGAATCGAGTTTCTTCAATCCAGAATGACAGAGCTTGGGCAACGAAAGGAATCTGCCGTTGAGCAAATCAGAAACTTACAGAAGCAACGCAGGGAGTTTGAGGCGGATTTAGAGCAATATCGCAGTGACATCCAAAGCAATGATGCTTTGCTTAGAGAACGAGGGGAAGAGACCGAGAAGTTCGAGAAACAGATACAGGAAATAAATAGTGAATGCATCTCGCTTGAGACGCAGCTTGAAGATGAGAAGTCCGGAATTATTGATATAGTCAGGCGGACGGCACAGCTTCATAACGAACTTCAAAGCATAACGGTTTATCGCAATAATCTTTCGGGGCAAAAGGACCGTCTTACCGGACGAGTTAATGTGACCAGGGCTGAACTTGAGACTCAACTTACAGATAAGGCGCAATATAAGGTCAGGCTTGATGATATCGAAAAAGTTTTGAGCGAGTTGACAGAGAACCTGGAAGCTAAACGCAAAAAAGAAGAGGAACTTGGCGAGCTTATCGAGACAGACAATAAACGGCTGGCCCATAGCAAGGAAATAAGAAGCGCTGTCAGCAGTGAATTGTCGATATTGACCGACATGGAGACAAGACGCGAGGGACTTAATAACGCTGTCAAAAGCATTCTTAAAGAAAGTTCAAGTGAAAGCGGTAAGCATAATTATGTCGAGGGTGTATTGGCAGATATTATCAAGTCAGAAGTTGAATATGCCAACGCGGTAGAAGCCGCTCTCGAAGGTCAAACAAGTGCCTTGATCGTCAACAGTACCAACAGGCTTTTAGGCGACCGTGACTTGATTGAAAAACTTGACGGTAGAGTAAACTTTATCAGCACCGACAAGATTGAGCCGTTTTCTGATAGTAATGATTTGTCGCAACACAGTTCTGTGATAGGCAGAGTCGTTGAGTTTATCAACTGCGATAGTAAATACTCTCCGCTGGCATGGAAACTTCTGGGCAAGACGCTTGTGGTCGATAGCATACAGCAGGCGATGGAATTGAGTAAGAAATTCAGAGGCGAGTACAGATTTGTCACGCTTAAGGGTGAATTGTTAAGTTCTGACGGCGAGATAAAGCTTGGCCCGTTAGGTAAGACCGCTGGTTTGATATCGCGTAAGAGCCGTCAGCATCAGCTACAGGAGACTCTTGAGACAATTACAAGTGAGATCGCGGTAGATGAAAACCAGATTCAGCAAAATACCCAGTCGAAGGAACATGTCACTAAGCTTTGCAAGGACCTGCGGACAGCAATATATGAAGCGAACACTGAAAAAATGCAGGTTGGTTCGAAGTTCAGTGTTATCGAGCAGAATATAACACGTCTCAAAAAAGAGGAGCCTTTAATATCGGGTGAAATCGAATTACTTGAAGAACAAATCGCGCAATCGGTTCAGAAAGAGTACGATTCCAAACAAAAGCTCGACGAATTGGAGACGGTAAACAGCGAACGCAATACGAAAATCAAAGAGCTTGAGACTCGTTATTCGCAGGTAAAAGAGGCACAGCAGTCAAAAACAAACGAGCTTACCGAACTAAAGATATCGCTGGGTCAGGCGGCTGAACAAAGCAAGGCATTGAAGCAGACAATTTCAAGCCTGGAAACTCAATTGCAAGCGAATCTGGCAACAATAGAAACCGCCGAGGCCGAGACACAGAAATGCACTGAGCAATCACAGGAGGCTCAGCGCGACATATTGAAGAGCGAGTCGATGGTATCAGAGCTTTATGTTGAAAAGGAAGAAAGTCAAAAGCAAAGCAGGATGCTGCATGATAAGGTTGAAAAGCTTTTGACCCAGCAAAGAGAGACCGAGCAGCTTGTTCGACAAAAACGAGGCGAAAAGGACGAGGTTGACCATCAGATCAATGAACTTAGGATTGAATTGGGTCAATTGGAAGTAAAGAACCAGAACCTCATTGAAAGAGTGCAGGAAGAATTGCAGATTGACCTCGTGCAATCTTATGAAAGCTATACTGATAGTGACATTGACTGGGAATCGGTCAGAGATGAGATTAATGAGCTAAGGAGCAAGATCGAACGGCTCGGCAATGTGAATCTTGACGCGATAGATGAACAGGAAGAGCTTGAAAAACGAAATGAATTTTTGGGTAGTCAGGTTGAGGATTTGAATAAGAGTAAAAATCAGTTGCAGCAGCTTATTAACAGGCTCAACAAGCAAAGCCGTGAAAAGTTTGAACAGACCTTTGAAGAGATCAGGATTAACTTTCAGGAAATATTCCGCAAGTTGTTCGGCGGCGGAAAGGCTGACATTCTACTCGAAGATTCAGAGGATATATTAGAGGCAGGCATTGAGATAATGGCACGTCCGCCGGGAAAAGAGACCATGAGTATATCTCTGCTTAGCGGCGGGGAGAAAACAATGACGGCAATAGCACTTCTGTTTTCGGTCTTTAAGTCGAAGCCTTCACCGTTCTGTCTGCTTGATGAGGTTGATGCGGCATTGGACGAGGCGAACAATGAGCGATTCAATCTGCTCATCCGTGAGTTTGAAAAGGAATCGCAATTCATAATAATTACACACTCCAAACGCACTATGAGCATTGCTGATATTCTTTACGGTGTCACGATGCAGACACGAGGCGTGAGCAAGAAAATAAGCGTTCGGTTCGAGCAGATAGACGACCAGGAGCTTGTTGAACCCGAGGCCGAGGCCGCCGCAGTGGCTTAATTGACGGTTTGTTCTGTGATTGTGTCTATTTTTGTGCTAAATTAAGCAAAATTCGGGGGCTATACCCAAATTTGTGTAGGCAATTAGGTATTAAGATGCTATTATACCGCCCTGCTTGAGCAAAAAATATAAAAAGGAAGGTAGTAGATGGTCGAAAAGATTGACAAACACATTTTGAAGAACGGGATGGTTCTTTTGGGCGAACCGATGGAGGTGGTAGAGTCAGCGGCGTTTAATTTTATGCTTCCGATGGGGGCTTCACTATTACCGGATGGTTGTTGCGGTGCGGGAACTGTTATCATTGACTGGATATTTCGAGGTGCAGGCGCCAGGGGCAGCAAAGAACTTTGCGACGCTCTTGACAGTCTTGGTTTGCACCGAAGCGGCGGTATAAGCAGCTCGCACATGACAATAGGAGCGGTTTTAGAGGCAAGTAATTTACATGAATCGCTGGACATATATCGTGACGTTATTCGCAGCAGCCGCCTTGAAGCCGACCAGTTTGAATTATCAAAACAGCTTGCGATTGATGTGGTGAAAGGTTTGGATGATGACCCGCGACAAAAAGTCATGTTGAAATTGCGAGAGAAGTTCTACCCTGAACCTTTAGGGCGAAATTCTTTAGGGGACATTGAAGAGTTAGAGGCATTGACCGTTGATAAGGCAGCAGAAATAATAAAAATGAACTTCAATCTTTCGCAGGCAATTTTTATGGTGGCGGGGAAATATGATTTCAGTGAAGTCGTCAGGCAGGCAGAAAATTTGTTTGAAACGGATGAGTCAAATTCAATCGAAGCTCCAACAGCTATTGCCCATGAAAATAAATACACTCATCTTCCTAACGACGGCGCGCAGGTTCATATCGGCTTGATGACCAGGACGGTGCTGCCGGGGGATGAAGATTATTATAATGCCCGTGTGGCGGTATCGGTACTATCTGGCGGAATGAGCGCCAGGCTGTTCACCGAAGTCAGGGAAAAACGCGGGTTGTGCTATGCGGTTGGCGCACGTTATCACGGTTTGAAAGAGGCGGCAGGTATTGCCTGTTATGCAGGCACGACACCTGAGAAAGCGCAAGAGACCCTGGATGTGATAACAGCAGAGTTTAAAAGGTTAGCTGACGGGATAAGCGAAGAAGAGATACAGCGTGCGAAAGTCGGTTTGAAATCGACATTAGTTCTTCAAAGTGAATCCTCCTGCAGCAGAGCAAATGGAATCGGGAGCGATTATTACATACTGGGCAGGGTTCGCAGCCTTGACGAGATAAAAGAAAAAATAGAAGCTACAAGCGTTGATTCGGTTTTGGCGTTTTTGCGAAAAAATGAGTTTAAAGATTTTACGGTTGTAACTATAGGGCCTAAAGAAGTAAAAGTTGGGTAATATAAAGCATGGAATTTAAGAAAAAAGAATTGTCGAATGGTTTGACTATCGTAGGCGAGGTCAATAAGTCCGCGAAATCAGCGGCAGTGGGATTTTTTGTCAAGACAGGCGCCAGAGATGAGAGCAATGAGATTAATGGCGTATCACATTTTATGGAACACATGCTCTTTAAAGGAACTAAAAAACTAAGCGCTCTTGAGGTGAACGAAGCTTTTGACCGTACCGGTGCTCAGTTTAACGCTTTTACAAGTGAGGAAAATACGGTTTTTTACGCAGCGACATTGCCTGAATATCTGATAGAAGTCACAAACCTTTGGATAGATTTAATGAGACCTGAACTGCGGGACGAGGATTTCAATATCGAGAAGAACGTAATTAAAGAAGAAATCGCGATGTATAAGGACCTGCCCAATTTTGACGTTATGGACAAGTGCAGACATCTTTATTTTGATGGTGACAGTTGCGGCAACAGCATTCTCGGTAGCGAGGAGAGTATTGACAACATGACCGCAGAGCAGATGCGTAATTATTTCTCGAACCGATACGCTCCGAATAATATGGTCTTGGCATGTGTTGGCGATTTTGACTGGGAGAGGTTATGCTCGCAAGCCCAGTCGCCTTGTGGTAAATGGGAAAACCAACAGGTAAGTAGAGAACTGAATCAATCTGCCGGCAGCGGTAAATGCGAAAGGGTTGAAAATCAAAATCTAAATCGTGAACACATATGTCTTATGAGTCAGGGCGTCTCGGCACAGGACCCTCGCAGATTTGCAGCGGTACTTTTGAGTGCGATCATAGGTGACGATGTCGGGTCGCGATATTTCTGGGAGTTAGTTGATAAGGCACTGGCAGAAACAGCTGTGATGCAATTCGGCGCGATGGACGGGACGGGCGTCTTTTACAGTTACGTGCAGTGCAGCAATGAAAATTCTGCTAAGGTACTTGATATTATCAGGGGTATTTTTCAAAGTGTCGGCAAAGATGGTATCAGTGGAGATGAATTAAAGAAGGCAAAAAATAAGATACTAAGTGCCCTTGTAATTAAGAATGAGGTGCCGATGGGCCGGCTGATAGACCTCGGCTTTAACTGGACGTATCTAAAGCAATATCGCACAATAGCGGATGATGTTAATGCGATACGGGCCGTCACTATTGATGATATTCATTCACTGATTGAAGAGTTCAACCTATGTAATTTTACTCAGCTCTCTCTGGGCCCCGCCGCTTCCAAAGAATAAATTATCCTTGATTTTTCCGGTTCGGGCCTGTAGACTAAAAGCGTATTTTAGAGAAGGCTAAAGGGCCTGTGAACATGGGTGATACAGAAAAACAAATTGACGATGATATTCTCAAAAGCAGACAGGATGTCCTGCGTGCCAAAGATATAATCCCATCGACGAGTTCTGCCCCGGCTTCTCAGCAAAAATCGGCAGATATCCCCAAATTAGATTTGGGCAAGCAAATAATGGCCCAGCACCGAAAGGTAACAGCGGTAAAGCGAAAATCCCCAGGCCAACCGATAGCGGCCAAAAAAGCTGTTGCCAAGCCATCTGTGAATCTTAGGGTGCCCGAACCCCCTACAGCGTCGAAATATAATCCGCTTATTGCTGAGATCGTCTCACGTGACATTAAGAGGCTCTACAGCGGCGAAATATTAAGCGTTTAATGATTTTAAAAGCCCCTCCACCGAAATACTACTTTCTCTAATTAAGCTTGTGGTATGTATCAACCGATATGGTACAATACAACTTGCAATTGGGGCCTGGGTTACACTTAGGGAAAGGAAATAAGGGGGAAGTAAGTAATGTTCAAAGGCCGTTTTAATATTGTTAAATGGTTTGATGTAATTGGGGCGCTGTTACTATTGACCATTTTATTTCTGCCCGCTTTTTTCCTCGTCGGTTCAAAAGACCTGCACCAGAAAAACAAAAAAACGACTCCATCACAGAAAGTCGAGGAAAAACAAAAAAAGCCTGAAGGCAGACCCCCCGCTTTTGATGAGCGCATCGCTGAACGAAAAGAAATGGTCAAACACCAAATCTGGTACCGTGACATAAGTGACCCGAATGTTCTTAAGTCAATGCAAACAGTACCCCGCCACAGTTTTGTTCGTGATCGGGACGTTCGGCGGGCATATAGTGACCAGCCTTTGCCGATAGGTATAGGACAAACCATAAGTCAGCCCTACATAGTAGGTTATATGACCGAAGTATTGAAACTAAAAGACGATTACAAAGTTTTGGAAATCGGTACCGGTTCTGGGTATCAGGCCGCAATTTGTGCTGAGATTGTTCGCCATGTTTATACGATAGAGATAATCGAAGAGCTGGCAGGAAAAGCTGATGAGAAACTTAAAGAACTGGGCTATAAAAATGTCACCGTAAAAGCCGGCGATGGTTATTATGGATGGGAAGAAAAAGGGCCCTTCGATGCCATTATAGTGACAGCGGTCGCTGGTCTGGTTCCTCCGCCTTTGATTGAACAATTAAAACCAAAAGGTAGAATGGTTTTGCCGCTGGGAAGTCCATTCGGGGCGCAAACGCTTGTGTTAATTACTAAAGATGAAAAAGGCACAATTAAAAGTAAGAGGCTGTTGCCGGTTCGATTCGTTCCGATGACTGGAAGAGTAAGAAAGGGAAAATAACCGGTTCACGATGGGTTTAATTTCAATTTCAATTTTTTTAATTTCTGCAGCAGCACTTGGACTTGAATTGGTATTGGTGCGGACATTATCTATTGGCCATTGGTATCATTTTTCATATTTGGTAATCAGTACCGCCCTGCTTGGTTTTGGCACAGGCGGGACATTTGTCGCGATATTTCCGAAATATTTAACAAAACATTTCTTGAAAGTGTTGTGGTTTTCTGCATTTAGTCTGGCATTTTTAGTGCCGGTTGTTTTTGCGCTATGTCAGAAAGTGCCGCTGGATGAGTTGCAGTTAATATGGGACTGGCATCAATTATTTTATCTTTTTGCATATTATCTTCTGTTCTTTATGCCTTTTTTTTGTGCGGGGGTTTTTACAGCTTTGGCATTTACGGTATATAGTGACAAAGCTCACAGGCTTTACTTTTTCAATATGAGCGGCTCAGGTATTGGGGTAGCAGCAATTGTGGCGCTGATGTATGGCAATTCGCCTGAAAAGCTTCTTTTAGTAATTAGCGGCCTCGGATTTTCATCTGCACTGGTTTTGGCGAAAAAATTATCTTTACGTTTTGTTACAGCTACTTTGATATTCGGGGGAATATGGATTTGGCTTTTTAGTCCTGCCGGCCCGTTTGAACTTGAGCTCGAAATATCAGAGAACAAATCGCTTGTTTATTACAGCTCATTGCCGAAAAGTGAAACTTTAGCAACTCGCTACAGTCCATTGGCAAGGCTGGATTTTGTAAAAGCACCAGCTATTAGGCACTTCCCCGGTTTGAGCATGAGATATCAAGGCGAACTGCCACAACAGATACTGGTTATCAGTGACGCAGATGGAATCTCACCGATAAATCATTTTGAAAAATTGAGCGATTTGAATTGTTATGATTATGCAACATCAGCGATTGCTTATCATCTAATTAAAAAACCTGATACATGTATTATAGGCGCCGGCGGGGGCAGTGATGTCGGGCAGGCGTTGGTGTTGGGAGCAGGTAATGTCACAGCGGTTGAAATAAATCAACAAGTCATGAGTGTTATCGAAGATAAATTTCAAAATTTTTCATCCGGGCTTTACGAAAGAGATGATGTTGAAGTTGTCATAGGTGAAGGTCGAAACTTCCTGCAGGAAACTGACAGACGGTTTGATATCATTAACATATCTTTGCTGGATTCAACCAGCGCCTCGGCAGCAGGAGTATACGCACTTAACGAAAGTCACTTATATACAATTGAAGCTGTCACGCAGGCTTTAAGCAAATTGACCAAAAGAGGAATATTGAGCATCACTCGAGGCTTGAAGAGCCCGCCAAGGGATAATCTTAAGATGTTTGCAACAATAACCGAGGCGATAAAGAGTCTCGGAATCACCGAACCTGCAAGTCATATTGTTATGATTCGAAGCTGGTCGACAGCAACAATTTTAGCCGGTAAGTCAGCTTTTACAAAATCACAATTAGAAATGGTTCGCCGGTTTTCCAGTGAACGAGCGTTTGATTTAGTGCATTTGCCGAACATGAAAAGAGAAGAGGCGAACATATACCACGTACTTGAAGGAGCTGTTTACTACGAAAATTGTCAGCGAATATTATCTAAAGAGAGAGAGCAGTTTTTTTCTGATTATGCATATAATATCCGCCCCGCCAGTGATGACAGGCCTTACTTTTTTAACTTTTTCAAGTGGAAGTCGCTGGGTTATATGATTTCAGAGATGCCCGGGCGCTGGCTGCCATTTTCTGAATGGGGTTATCTTGTATTGGCAGCAACATTAGTACAGGCCGTTCTTGCAAGTCTCATATTTATTTTGCTGCCGCTTTGGATTACCAAGTCTATCAAAACAGTCGCCGGCAGGAAAATGCCGACTTTGATTTATTTCAGTTCTATCGGATTTGCATATATGTTTCTTGAGATGGGGTTTATTCAGAAAATGACGTTATTGATAGGCCATCCTGTGCTTGGAGTAGCTGTCACCTTATTAGGTTTTTTATTTTTCTCCGGATGCGGTGCTTTATCTGTGAAAGTCATATCAGAAAAGCTGGGATATCGATTAATATGGGCAGCTGTACTGATGATAATTGTGATTGGCCTGGGAGAAGTTGCTTTGATGAAATACTCATTTGAAATGTTAGTCGGTTTTTCGAGAACGCTTCGCATCTTGTTGGGACTGGCGATCATCGCAGTACCTGCATTCTTCATGGGCATTCCTTTCCCGACAGCTTTAAAGCTGCTTGGAGCAAAGTCTGAGCCGCTTGTTCCCTGGGCATGGGGAATAAACGGTTTTGCATCGGTAACCGGTGCGGTACTGGGAAGCTTACTGGCAATTTCAATAGGTTTTACGGCTTTGATACTATTGGCGTTGCTTTGTTATTTTTTGGCCGCTGTTACCGCACGATGGACGTGTATATAGGCAAAAGCACTGTTCTTTCAATGTTAGATTGAAAGAATCTGCTTCAAATCTCATGTTTAATGAAATTTTCTTGACAGAAAAACGTATTTGGATAAACTTATGAATCGCTAAGGTTGTGAATGTGAACACAAGAACAAAGTGGTAATTCATGAGATATCATAAGATACCAGACGAGACGATTCGGCGGTTGCCAATTTACCTGAGAGGTCTGCAGTTTTTATTGGCACAGCCTCGCGAAAGAATATCGAGCCGCGAACTCGCCGAATTTATCGGCACCAACCCCTGGCAGATACGAAAGGACTTTTCATATTTCGGTGACTTCGGTACACCGGGAGTCGGCTATGGTATTGAAAAACTTATTACACATATCAAAAGGATTTTAAAACTTGATGTCATCCATAAGACCGCATTAATTGGTGCCGGCAATTTGGGCACAGCAGTGATGGCGTATCAGGGGTTTAAGGTATATGGATTTGATATTGTGGCAGCTTTTGACAGCAGCACAAAAAAAATAGGCAAGAAAATCAACAACATCGTAATCGAAGATATCAGTAATCTTTCATCGCTAAAGAGGCGAAAGATTAACCTTGCAGTTCTTGCGATTCCGCGAGAAAGCGCCCAGGAAACAGCAGATAAACTTGTTAAGGCAGGCATCAAGGGGATATTGAACTTTTCACCCTGCTATATAACCGTTCCAAAGAAAATCAAAATAATCACGATTGATATAGCAATGGATCTTGCTCGCATGCCCTACTATATGACCACCAGCTAAAAAAATCCCAAACCTCATAAAAAACAGCGTCGAAGACAGCATTGACAGAAAGCGCTATTAAGCTTAGAATCCTCTGATTGCAAAAAGGCTTATAAGGAGAGCAATATGGGCTTAAAAGGGATAATACTGGCAGGCGGCAGTGGGACAAGGCTTTACCCGATTACGCAATCGGTCAGCAAGCAGCTTTTGGCGGTATATGATAAACCGATGATATACTATCCGCTCACAACGCTGATGCTTACCGGTATCCACGAGATTCTGGTCATAAGTACGCCGAATGATTTGCCCGCATACGAACAGCTTCTTGGTGATGGTCGTCAGTGGGGAATTAAACTTTGCTATGCCGAGCAGCCAAAACCCGAAGGACTCGCACAGGCATTTATAATCGGAAAAGATTTTATTGATGGCGGACCTGCCTGTTTAATTTTAGGTGACAATATCTTCTACGGACATGGACTGGCAGAATCGCTCCAGGCAGCGGCAAAGCAAAAATCAGGTGCGACAATCTTTGGATACAGGGTCAAGGATCCGCAACGCTACGGCGTTATTGAATTTGATAAATCAGGTAAAGTGGTCTCAATTGAAGAGAAGCCTGAAAAACCCAAATCAAATTATGCAGCGGTTGGGCTCTACTATTATGATTCTAAAATAACTGACATAGCGGCTGACATAAAACCGTCCGGCAGAGGGGAACTGGAAATCACTGATGTTAATAATGCTTACCTTCGCCAGGACGAACTAAAAGTTGAACTGCTTGGACGCGGAACAGCGTGGCTTGATACGGGAACAACGGATGCGCTTTTGCAGGCGGCAAACTTCGTTCAGACCGTCGAACAGCGTCAGGGATTGATGGTAGCATGTCCCGAGGAGATAGCGTATCGTCTTGGATTTATTGACGCGGCGCAGGTGCTAAAACTTGCTGAGCCATTAACTAAAAATGCTTATGGTCAGTATCTGATATCTCTGGTGGAGGATGGCAAGTGAAAGTTATAGAAACCACTCTGCCCGGTGTAATCATCCTTGAGCCTAAAGTTTTTCCTGATGGTAGAGGATATTTTCTCGAAACCTGGAGCAAGAAGCGATATGAAGAAGCTGGAATTGAAGATGAGTTTGTGCAGGACAATGTCTCGGTTTCCGAAAAAGGCGTTTTGCGCGGGTTGCATTTTCAGTGTCCACAGACGCAGGGAAAATTAGTTCAGGTACTCTCCGGTGAGGCCTTTGATGTGGCAGTTGATATCAGAACAGGGTCCCCCACCTTCGGTCAATGGACATCGGTTATACTTTCCGAAGCTAACCACAAACAACTGTATATCTCATCTGGATTTGCTCACGGTTTTTGTGTGTTGAGTGAGTCAGCGGCTTTTTCTTATAAGTGCACCGATTATTATAACCTTTCAGCTGAAGGCGGTGTAATTTTCAATGACCCCGACATCGATATTGACTGGCCCGTAAAAGAGCCTAACATGTCGGAAAAGGACAGCAAATACCCACGTCTAAAAGACATACCCGTAGAAAAATTGCCCAAATACAAAGCAAGCACATGAATGAAACCGGTGAAAAAATTGTAATACTTGGCGGAAAGGGCATGCTCGGCAGCGACCTTGCATCCGAATGTACCAACAGAGGATACGATATTACTGTTCTTGATTTGCCCGGGTTTGATATAACCGACGCCGGACAGGTAAAAGAAGCTTTGAGTGACACGAAAATAGTTATCAATTGCGCCGCGTACACGAATGTTGAAAAAGCCGAGAGCGAAAGTGAGCTCGCTTATAAAGTAAATGCCGATGCGGTTGGCATGCTTGGCGAGATTGCTAAAGCAAATGGGATTTGGGTCCTTCACGTCAGTACGGATTTTGTATTTGACGGCAGCAGTGACAGGCCTTACGTCGAAACTGATGAGCCTAATCCGATAAGTGTATATGGAAAAAGCAAACTTGCCGGCGAAAAACTTTTGATTGAAAGCCGGTGCAGCCATTGTATAATGCGTGTTGAGTGGACGTATGGATTGGCCGGCAATAATTTTGTTGCTAAACTGATATCGATTGCTAAAGCTGGCAAGCCTTTGAAGGTTATTGATGACCAGATAGGTTCGCCCACTGCGACAACACAGGTTTCAAAGGCCATATGTGAACTTTTGAAAAGAAAAGAACAAGGTTTGTTTCATTTTGCCAGTAGCGGTTACGTTAGCCGATACGATATGGCGAGGTTTGTTTTTGATAAACTGAATATGGATGTTGACCTGAGCAGCTGCAAGACAAGTGATTATGTCACGGCAGCGGCCAGACCATTAAACAGTTGTTTCAATTGCGGTAAGATTGAGGCACTGCTTGGCGAACCGATAAGGCCATGGCAGCAACCATTGGAAGAATTTTTGGGACAGTTATGAGAAATATCTTAGTTACAGGCGGTGCGGGATTTATAGGAAGCAATTTTATTCGGATGGTGCTTTCCGAGCAAAACGACTGTTTTGTGGTCAATCTTGATAAGCTTACCTATGCGGGGAACCTTGAAAACCTCCATGGTTATTTGGAACATAAGAACCATAAGTTTGTCAAAGGTGATATATGTGACGAAAAATTGATCGCAAAGTTAATCGAAGAATACAAGATTGACTCGATAATTAATTTTGCAGCAGAAAGTCACGTCGACCGTTCAATAGAAGAGCCCAAGGTTTTTATTGATACGAATGTGACCGGGACGTTGACGCTCTTAGAGGCAGCGCGTGACAATAAGCTGGAGCGTTTCGTGCAGGTATCGACCGATGAAGTTTACGGCTCGCTGGGCACCGAAGGCAAATTCACGGAGCAAACCCCCCTTAGCCCGAACTCGCCATATTCAGCGAGCAAGGCAGCAGCGGACCATCTCGTAGGAGCTTTCGGGCATACCTGGGGACTAAAATACAACATAACGCGGTGCTCGAACAATTATGGCCCCTACCAGTTCCCGGAAAAAATGATACCGCTAATGATTAATAACGCAATGAATGATAAAGAGCTTCCGGTATATGGTGACGGATTATATGTCCGTGACTGGCTTTATGTTTATGACCATTGCACCGCTATCTGGAAGGTATTGACCAAGGCAAAACCCAGGGAAATTTACAATATCGGCGGGTGCAACGAAAAAACGAATCTTGAAGTGATAGGTATAATCCTCGATAGATTGAAAAAGCCCAAATCGCTTATCAAACATGTCACCGACAGGCCAGGCCACGACAGAAGATACGCAATCGACGCTGATAAGATGATGACAGAATTAGACTGGGCACCATCGGTTAATTTTGAGCAGGGAATTGAGAAGACCATAGACTGGTATCTGGAAAATGATAAATGGCTAAGCAACGTGGTGTCGGGGGAATATGGAAAATATTACGACTCGATGTATTCAGGACGCTAACAAATAAATGAGAGGGATTCTAATGGCGGACCTGATAAAAGCCAAAGCAACGATTTGCATCGTCAACTATAAAACACTGGAGTTTACAAGGCTTTGTCTGCGAAGCATCCGCAAATTCACTAAATACCCTTATGAAGTTATCGTTGTCGATAATAATTCCAATGACGAATCGCTGGAATATCTAAGGTCATTAAAATGGATTCGCTTAATTGAGCGTGACACAACGGGAGATTTAAGCGGCGGATATTCCCATGGCGCGGCGCTGGAACTCGGCAGGCAAAATTGCAATACCCAATTTTTTATTTCGATGCATTCGGACACTTTTGTTAAGCATCCAGGCTGGCTAAGCGAATTGATAAGTCACTTTGAAGATGACCCGCAAATCGCGTGCGTCGGTTCCGGAAAAATTGAACTGACACCGAAATGGCGGGTATGGCTAAAAAAGGCAACCGACTTTCGGACATTCAGGCGTAAATTATTTCGCGAGCCTGACCCGACAGGCAAGTATCGTTATTATAACAGAACAATTTGCGGTTTGTATCGAACCGATGCATTGATTAAAGAAGGACTCTCTTTTGTGCCGGATGCTGAAAAGGGACTAACTTCGGGCAAGGGATTATATTTCGAATTAGTCGACCGAGGCTACAAAACCGTCGAACTTAGCCCCTCGGTAATGGCCCAATATATCGTACACCTTGCACATGCTACGCAGGTCATAAATCCCAATGAATTTCGCCTGCGAAAACGAACCATAAAAAAATGTCACCGCTTGGTCAGAAAAGTCATGTCCTCAGGGGGCATCAAAAGCGTCCTTGAAGATGATTCTCTTGATAAATAGAACAGATTTCGCCGGTCAAAAAAACTCTCCATATATGTTGTTTTTTGCCGTGGAAAATGTTAGAATTGTGGGCTAAATTGCCATACAGGAAGGATTCGGATAAATGCTTAATATAGCAGTAGTTGGATGCGGTTATTGGGGCCCCAACCTTATACGGAATTTTAACGCCCTGCCGGGGTGCCGGGTGAAAACCATCTGTGATTCAGACAGCAGCCGGCTCGAACATTTAAAAACTTTATATCCGCTGGTAGAGACAACAGGAGATTTCGACCGGATCATTAAAGATGATAAGTTAGATGCAGTAGTAATCGCCACGCCTGTTCGCTTTCATTTTGAGATGGCAAAAAAAAGCTTAGAAGCCGGAAAGCACACTTTCATCGAAAAACCGATGGCATCTTCTGCCACCGAATGCAAAAAGCTGATAGCAATGGCAGAAAAAAAACGTCTTGTACTTATGACTGGCCATACCTTTGTCTATTCGACACCTATTCGGAAAATAAAAGAAATTGTTGAGTCCGGCGATTTGGGGCAGCTTCAATATATCAGTTCAAGAAGGCTTAATCTTGGACTGTTCCAGAAAGATATTAATGTCGCGTGGGACCTTGCGCCTCATGACATCTCGATTATACTCTACATATTAAATGAGATGCCTGTCTCTATAAATTGTCAGGGAAAGGCGCATGTAAATCCAAACATTGAAGATGTCACCAGTATCGCGATGGATTTTGCGAACGGTGCGTTTGTGACGATACAGAGCAGTTGGCTCGACCCCAACAAGATTCGCGAGATGACATTTGTCGGCAGTAAAAAGATGCTGATTTATAATGACGTTGAACCAATCGAGAAAATTAAGATTTACGACAAACACGTTGAGGCACCGCCCCACTACGATACTTTCGGAGAGTTCCAGTATTCTTATCATTACGGTGACATGTGCTCGCCCTATCTTAAGATGACCGAGCCGTTGAAAGTTGAGTGTGAACATTTTCTCGATTGTATTAAGAACCAGACAAAATGCCTTTCGGGCGGAGAAGACGGGTTGGCAGTAGTCAAGATATTGGAGGCATCTTCAAAATCATTGGCAAAAGGCGGAGCACAAATTAAAATCTTATAGTAAAGAAGGGTTATTATGGCAGCTAAATTTCAAAATATCGCTTCTGACGTCAAATTAGGAAAAGACGTCGAGATTTACGATTTTGTAAATTTGTACGGCTGTGAGATTGATGACAACACTAAGATAGGAGCGTTTGTCGAAATTCAAAAAGGCGCTAAGATAGGAAAAAACTGTAAGATTTCGAGCCATACATTTATATGTGAAGGTGTGATGATCGAAGATGATGTTTTTGTCGGGCATAATGTCACTTTCACTAATGACCTTTATCCCCGTTCGACAGGCCAAGATGGTAAGATGCAAACTGATGATGACTGGACGTGCGTGCCGACATGTATAAAAAAAGGCGCTTCAATCGGTTCGAGCGTCACCCTTTTATGCGGGGTAACAGTAGGAGCCAACGCAGTTGTCGGAGCAGGCAGTGTTGTCACCAAGGACGTGCCGGCTGAGACTATCGTCGTCGGTAATCCTGCTAAAACATTAAGGAAGATAGATAAATGAAAGCTACGGAGATGAAAGTTCCTTATCTTGATTTAAAAGTTCAATACGAATCGCTGCGAGACGAGATAGCGGATTCTTTGCAGCAGGTGCTTGATAATACAGCATTTGCAGGCGGGCCTTTCGTTGAGAAATTTGAAAAGGAATTTGCGGCATTTTGTCAAAGCAAATTCGCTTTGGGGGTGGGAAACGGCACGGATGCACTATGGGCATCACTCACCGCATTAGGAATAGGTCAAGGCAACGAGGTTATAACAACGCCTAATACGTTTATAGCGACCACAGAAGCTATCCTTTTAAGCGGTGCAAAAATCGTATTCGTAGACATCGACGAAGTGACATACAACATAGACCCTGCCTTAATCGAATCTGCAATTACCGAACGAACCAAAGCTATAATTCCCGTGCACCTTTACGGTCAGCCCGCGGATATGGACCCGATAATGGAAATAGCCAAGAAACATGGTTTGTTTGTCATAGAGGACGCGTGCCAGGCGCATGGAGCAAGATATAAAGGCCGACGCGCAGGGACGATCGGTGACATTGGATGCTTTAGTTTTTATCCCGGCAAAAATCTTGGAGCCTATGGCGAAGCTGGTGGTATTGTCACTGATAATCCACAGCTTGTAGAAACAATAAAAATGTTTCGAGACCATGGCCAAAGAAAAAAATATCATCATTCTATTTTCGGATGGAACGGGCGAATGGATGGCTTTCAAGGTGCGGTACTAAGTGTTAAGTTAAAATACCTTGACCACTGGAACGAGAATCGCAGAAAAAATGCCGAGCTCTATAATAACTTTCTGGGAGATGTTGAGGGTATAATAACACCCGCACAAGCCGAATACGCCGAACATGTCTATCATATTTATACCATCCGAGTAAAAAATCGTGACAAACTCATGGCATCGTTAGGCGAAAAAAATATTTCCTGCGGAATACATTACCCCATACCGCTTCACTTGCAGGATGCGTATCGTGACATGGGACATAGCAAAGGCAGCTTCTCTGTCGCGGAAAAATGCTCGGAGCAGGTAATTTCACTGCCAATGTATCCTGAATTAAGCGAAGAGCAAATAGAAAAAGTATCGCGGGAAGTTAAGGCTTTTATCGGTAACCAATAAAATCATTATGAAAAAGATGATAAGCAATATTGTATTTACAAAGAACAGGCCTTTACAACTTGAGGCTTATTTGGAAAGTCTGTACAGATTTTTCCCCGAAAGTATCATACAAACATATATTATTTACAAACCTGAACTATTCAGCGATGAATACAAGCTACTTTTTGGAAAATACCATAATTGCGTGGTAATAGAGGAAAATGATTTTCACAGTGACTGTATGAAAGTGATTAGTGAAGCTGACACAAAATATATTCTGTTTGGAATTGATGACGTTGTATATTTTGATAAGGTCGACTTTGATGTTATAGACCGGACATTTGATGAACACGCCGATGACATCCTCGGTTTTTCACTAAGATTTAGTCCGGAGGCCCAGTTCCTGAAAAACGGTTCAGATGAAATAACAACATTAGAAGCGGCAAACCAAAAAATCTTCCGCTTAAACTGGAAGCAAGGGCAAACCCCCCATTCAAGATATCCCTTTGAACTTTGCACGACAATTTACAAAACATCGCTTGTCCAGGAAGTGCTCTGTGGCTTGGCAAATAATAATCCGCTAATCCGGTTTTTATTTTCACCGAGTTCAGCTTTAATAAAAACATTAGGAAATTCAAAGCTTAAACGTTCGCTATTAAAAGATTTCGGTTATTTTTTCAGTCCCAACACATTTGAGTCATGGCCCTGCCGATGGTGCCAGAACCACAAAGATCGTCTGGGGGATTACTTTTATTTCCAGAAAATTTGCGGCTGGCCCATACAGGTAAATATGGTAAATGTCTCAAACAACAATCAATTAGAGGAAACTAACGACTATACTGTCGAATCGCTAAATAGAAAATATAAAGACGGATTTAAAATTGACATTGACTTTATAGCAAAAAATAAACCTACCGGTTCAAATCTGGGAGTAGAGCATTTTAGGCTAATCAGGAACTAATTATATACAGGTTAAATTTTTATGGAGCAATTAGTGAAAGAGCCTTTAAAGTATTTTATAGAGCGTACAACGCCGATTGGCGATCTGGCACGAGCACACCGTATCAGAAAACTTCGCAAGAAATTTATCAAATGGGAAAAAGCTGGTGCAGATGGCGCAATGCCCAATTACGGCAAACAGCAGTTAGTAATTGATTATATCCGAAGATTCTCGCTGTCAACTTTTATCGAGACAGGCACTTATAAAGGTAAGATGGTATACGCGGTCATGCCATATGTAAATGAAGTATACTCGATAGAACTGAATGAAACTTACTATCAAAATGCCAGCGAAAGATTTACAGGTTATCACAACATAAACATTATCCATGGTCAAAGCGGCGAGGTGTTGCCGGGGTTGCTAAAAGATATCGACAGCGAATGTGTATTTTGGCTTGACGCCCACCATTCAGGAGGCTCGACTGCAAAAGGCACACTTGATACGCCTATCATGCAGGAGTTGGAATGTATATTGAATCACAGAAAAGCAACTGAGCACGTAATACTCATTGATGACGCATGTTGTTTTACCGGTGAGAACGATTATCCGTTAGTGGAGAATCTGAAAGAATTTATTCTAAATATCCATCCTGATTGGACTTTTGAAGTAAAGAATGACATTATAAGAGCGCATTCTTAATCAAAACGCAAAGCCAGCTAAAGAGAAAATGATGCCTAAAGCAAAACGAATATTTATTATCGCAGATGTAAGCAGTAAAGGCGTGAAAATCTATCTAAACCAAATGCCGAAACTCGCAAAGGGGCTGATTCGTTTGGGCCATGACGCAAGAATCTTTAGTTACTGTGACGCATTGAAAAAAGAAAGCCCTTTTAAAAGCAGAAGCCTGTCAAAACGGTTTTATAAAAGCCGAGTTGATAATCTAATAGCTGAGCAGATTAAAAATTACAAACCCGATATTGTCTATGTGAGTTTCGCCAGAGTACTCGATTGCGAAACAATAGAACTGGCCAGACAAACGGCACCGAATGCTGTATTCATAGGGGGTGACGGGGACCCTTGGCCAAAACTACAAAAGAACAGAATTGAAACTGCCAAAAAACTCGATATCTTGACAGCTACGAATGACGGTGAATTTTTACAGGATTATCGAGATGCAGGTTTGAAGAATTGTGTATTTATGCCGAATATGTGTGACCCTGATACAGATTATCGATATGAGGTTACAGAAGATTGGAAAACGGATATTTTGTGGACAGGGACAACAAAACATCGTGCAGATACAAGTGAGAACTTTAGAGAAAAACTCGTAACTGAGCTATCCAAACGAAACAATTGCAGTCTCTACGGCTGTTTCGGCAGGCTGCAGATTGGTGGAATCGATTACTTATATGCCATAAGCGGCGCGAAAATAGGTGTCAATGTAAATGCGTACGGCCCAGTAAAATTCTGCCATTCTGACAGACTAACACAATACCTCGCCTGTGGTACGCTCGTAATGGCCAAGAGATTCGACGAATGCGACCTGCTCTATAAGGATAAGCTTCATCTGCGTTATTTCGATACCTACGAAGAATTCTTTGATTTAGCTGATTGGTATCTTAGTCATGAAACAGAAAGAAAGAAAATAGCTGATGCCGGAATGCAACACATTCATACTGAGTTCAATAGCGTAAAAATCGCCGGCTATATGCTTGAACTGATTGAAAAAGGTAGCTATTCAGCTCGGTGGACATAGGACAGATATAAAAACCCGGTATGATTTCACAAAAAGAAAAAACCGCCACAAAACACTAGCACCTAATAAAACTATTTATGAACATGCTCACTGCTTTAGCTTCTGAGCTATGATATGGATTGTACCGTGACGAAAAATAGGTTTGTATGGCATTGCTAAACCCATATACTCAAATATCTCTTTCACATCATCAGCAATCCACACATGATGATGTACGGTAGACTCGGGGTCTTCTATCACATAGCCATGGGATTGCTCTGAATTGCCATCACCAGGTTCGTTTTCGTTAATTTTTTCTATGAATTCGGCTATATGGGTTGTATCTGTTTGGTCAACGTCCTTTTCAAAATCATCAATCAAGTGGCTCAAGGGTGTTCTATCCCGTTTATGGTCAAATGTATGCCGCTTGTCAGGCACGCCAACATATATAATGCCTCCTTCTTTTATCACCCTTTTCCATTCGGCGATTGCTTTCAAAGGATTAGCAAGGTGCTCTAAGAGGTGCGAGGAGCATATAAAATCCAGACTTTCCTCTGCAACGAAAAAGAGATTTGCCGCATCGGTTACATAATCGACATCATGATTTGCTATATCAGCCGGGCGGTTATCCACGTTGATAATCTTTTGTACGGTCCTGCTCAAGTCTTTAAAATGCCATCTCAGACGGCCACCAATTATAACTCCGCTTTTATTTTCAAAAAACCGAAGCAAGTGCATAGAAAATATTAAAGACGGCTTTCTTACTGCTGAACGCAAATATGCCCAATTCATTAAACAATCCTTAACTGATATTTATCATTTAAACTTTCAGAAACACTTCTGCTATAGCCTGAACAAAAACGACCATGAATATTTTACAATAAATAACGCTGAGTTTTTCATTCTTCGAATGCATCTAAGGCGTCTGTCATTGTTAAAGGTAAAAAATGTAAAAATGTATTTCACTATTTCTCTGCACAGATAATAAAAATACATAGGCATAACCAACAGCTTGAAAATAATACCAAAAACTCCTGCAGCAAAACACCCCCTATGTTTCTTAAAAAATGCAAGCATACTCATAAACATCATTACTTGCTTCTGGGCGGGTATCTGCTCAGCCGAACTCCCTCCAATATGGGTAATCACAACTTCAGGATTAAAAACTATACGCCAGCCGGCCTGCCTAATCCTATAGCATAAGTCTACTTCTTCAAAATACATAAAAAAAGCTTCGTCCATCGCTCCGACCTGCCTGATAATAGAGTTGCGTATAAGTAGAGCCGCTCCCATTAGTTGACATACGTCAGCCTGAACATCATACGTAAAATCTTTCATTAACCATTTACGATACTGACCACGAAATAGCCCAACAAGATTAAGAATCGTGTGCCGATACAAAGCCGCTCGGAAAGTTGGAAATCGCCGAACTGAACGTTGGACAGTACCATCAGCATTCAATAATTTCGGGCCACAGGCCCCAACATCTTCATTGCGGTCCATGAAATTAATTAGAAGATCAAGTGAGCCGGAATGTAAGATTGTGTCAGGATTTAACAATAGAATGTATTGGCCCTGCGATTTTTCGATGCCCTGATTATTTGCTGCTGCAAAGCCTCTATTTTCTTTATTCTCAATTGTTATAACATCAGGAAAATCGCCTGATATCATCTCAGATGTCCCATCCGTGCTGGCGTTATCGATGACTATTGTCTCAAAGTCACATCGAGGACTATACTCTTGTATTGACTTAAGAGCAGTTATCAATTCTTTTTTGACGTTCCAGCTTACAATTATAATCGACAATTCCACATTTATACCTTTTTATTTAGGCCTAAGTCTACTAAAAATATCATAAGATTTAACCATAACTCAGGCGTGTACTATGGCTAATACAGCTAAAAATGTCAAGCAATAATTTTTCATCATATTCTAAAACCATATTGCCTAAAGAACAAAAAGGCATTACACTGTTATATTCGAAAAAGAGTTGAATAAGGAAAAGATAGTGAATCTTCTTGTAATAACAAATAATCCAAGACGTCCGAGCTTCCGCCAGAGGATCGCAATATATCTGGATATACTCAGCAAAAAAGGTATAGAGTGTGAGGTGCTAAAGCTGCCTCATGGCACTTTCAAACGCCTGAAAGCATTTAAAGAAAAGGCTTCAAAGGCAGACGTCGTTTTTGTACAGAAAAAATGCCTAACTATCTTTGAAGCCAACGGATTACGAAAATACAGCAAAAAAATAATTTATGACTTTGATGACGCAATGATGTACAGCCCGAAAACACCGGAAAACAACCGTACGTCACACTTCGGGTTGTTCCGCAGAGCGTCAAAACTTGCAGATATGATTATAGCAGGTAATGCTTACCTCGCCGAACATGCACAAAGATTCAATAGTAATGTTAAAGTTTTGCCCACAGGACTAAATACCAAAGATTACAACATAAAAACCAAACCTGAAGATGACGGGAAAATACGTATAGTATGGATTGGAAGTAAAAGCACACTGCCTTATCTCGAAATGTTGAAGCCTGCCCTGGAAGAAATAGGGAAACGTTATGATAATGTTGTATTGCGAATTATATGTGACAGGTTTTTCGACCTTGAGAACATGGAGGTTGAAAAGTGTCAGTGGTCACTCCAAAGTCAGTATTTTGATTTGATTGCAGGTGATATTGGCCTGGCGCCATTGCCCGACAACAGATTTACCCGGGGAAAGTGCGGTTTTAAGATTTTGCAGTATGAAGCCGCTGCACTGCCTGTAATCACATCACCGGTAGGCGTAAACTCAGAATATACTATCAATGGTGTAACAGGTTATCTTGCAACAGAAACCCAGGAATGGATTAGATGTATCAGTAACCTGATTGAGAACAGTGATTTAAGAAAAAAAATGGGTGCCGCCGGCAGAAGAGAAGTGGAACATCTCGACAGCTCTATAGTAGCCCAACAACTGTTTACTTTGATTACAGAATGTTTTGAAGGACAAAAAAACAAATGCATTGAGAGCCTTAGAATAAAGAGACATATACAACAAATAAATCCAACTAATCCTAAAGTTAGTATCTGCATACCTACCTATAATCGAAAAGAGTATCTAAAAGAAACCCTCGACAGTATTTTATCTCAAACCTATAAGGATTATGAAATTGTCATAGTTGATGATGGCTCAACTGACGGTACTGAGGAAATGCTGAAAGAGCTCGGAATTCCAATCACATATTATTGGCAGAAAAACAATGGCGACGCTTCTGCACGCAATAAGCTGATAGAACTTGCAAAAGGTGACTATATCTCTTTTATAGATTCTGACGACTTGCTAATGCCCGACACCATCGAAAGATTAGTAAAAGCAATTGAAATAGAAGACGAAGAAGTAATAGTTTATGGGTCGTATTTTAGAATAGATGAACAGAGCATGGTTTTCGGCAAATGCAAGAGAAAGTTATACAGCGGAAATATTACCACAGAATTGTTTCGAACTATCCTGGTTCATTCCTGCGGCTCAATGTTTCCCAAAAAAATACTGGCTAACTCTCCACACTTTGACACTTCTTTAAAGGTTTGTTCGGATTACGACCTCTGGCTTCGCCTGTCTCTAAAGCACCGTTTTATAGCAATTCCAGAACCAACTTTCAAAAGACGTCGCCATGCAAGCAACCTTTCCGGAGCAACTTTTGAGAATTGCCTCACAGAATTTAAAGTGCTTGAACGTTTCTATCATGAAAAAGGCGGCGATGCCGTAGTTCCTGAAAAAATAGCAAGAAAGGTCTTTAGTAAGGAGACTCGAAGGACAGGCTATTGTGCACTTAAAGAAGGGTTATATAAACAAGCATGTCAATTTTTTAGTCAGTCGTTTCAACAACATCCAAACTTCAAATCATTGACGCTTTGGATAAGAGCAAAACTTGCGCAATGATTCTATTCTATTAATATGTTTTACGTAAGCTCTGGATTAAGGGCTTAATTCTTTTAGTAACCGAATGTACTTTACGGTTGGCACGGATTATTAAATAGTTTTTTATCGCAACTGGAAATATTAAGAGTAAGGTAAGAACAACCATTTTGGTATATTGAGTTCCTTTGACCGCTCTATAATGTTCGCGAATAACAGTTATGATTTTTTTCGGATTAAAGGTGCCCCTATGCAGGCTCACACCTCTATAAGGATTATCTTTACGTGACAAAAGAACAATTTTTTCTTTTTCATCAGGGACTGACCTTCTTGTAACAGAGTTATGAAAGAGAATATCATCTGTTATCAGAATATTGTATCTGGCCAAAAAAGCAATATTAAAAGCTGAATCACAGCCGTGTCGATTCCGAACGCCTTTCCCGCATATAAAATAGTGCTCAACCGTTTCGGTTAAAACCTGTGTTTCATAAATTCCCATAGTCATAATATCTTTTCCCATATTTCCAGAGGTACGCAAATATCTAATGATGTTCTTTCGTCTATCTGATGTAGAAGTAAGAAATGAAAGTCCCGGCAATTCCTGAACAACACGCCCAAAAGTATCTATAACGTCAAATGAACAAAACCATGCCTGATAAAAATTATCTGCCAAAAGAGCGTTTATGCCGGTTTCAACGAACATCTCTTCCCATAGGTCGTCTTCCGCTGCCCACATAAAATACTCTCCCTTGGCTTTAGAAAGAACAAATTTCATGTTTTCCGCTTCGCCAATATTTTTCTCCTGGCGACAATATTGAATCCTTGCATCTTTTTCCATGAACTCTTCAACAACTGCGCGAGTCTCATCTCCCGGGGAGCAGTCATCGGAAACTATTATTTCTAAATTTTCGTAGGTTTGCTGCACAATAGACTCAATAGCAAGCCGGAGCAACTCAGGACGGTTATAAACCGCAAAACCAACAGAAACTAATGGCTGTTTTGAATCCGATGTCATATTTAGTTCACTCCATAAATCATAAGCAACTATATCCTTTTATATTATTTAGACAATACTATTACACCCTGCTGATTTTAGCAATTTAATTGTCTCACTAATACTACTCTCTATACCTGCTTTAAACTTGAAGCCCTGTTTTTTGAATCGCTGATTAGAGACATCATAAGACAGCTGATTCATGATTTGAGTCTCGACATATTCAATATCAACCTTTGGAATATATTTTTTTATAGAGCCAATGATATTATTTACCGTCAAGTTGTCAGTCAGGACATTATAAATATTACCATCAAACAGATTGTTTTTTATAATAAACTTGTAAGCTTCGATAGCATCAGGCAATGCCAGATATGGTCTTTTTTGATGCAAGGCGGTTTTCCATACAGTAAGCGGTTGCCCCATAACTGCCTGGAAACAAAACTTATTTACTGCAGTATGAAATCTCATGCCCGGTGAAACGCCGCATATGGTACCGCATCGCAAAGTCACAAACTTTAAATTGTTCTTAGCAGCTAAATCCTGCAACAGGTGCTCCTCTTTCAATTTTGTTTCTGCGTACGGACTTTGAGGTTTCAGTTCCTCGGCTGAGCAATTTTCATCGACAACTTCTTTTTGCGTTCCATACACACTTGTGGAAGACATATGCAACATAGGACAACCGACATGGCAACAAGCCTGAGCAATTTTAGCAGTTGTGTTGTAATTATTATGTTCGACCTTATCTTCGTTGTCAAAACTGCTCGCCGCGTCAGTAATAGCTGCCAACTGCAATACCACATCAGCACCGGCAAATACCGCAGGCAAATCCAGTTCAAGGATATCTGCTTCAATAAAATGATATTTTATCCCGTCAGGCAAATTGAAAAGCGAACAGTACCGCTGGGTCATCATGTTATCAATCATAACGACTTCGACATCAGAAAAAGCTTCCGGCAATTGTCTAATAGCTGATGAGCCTATATGGCCCAGAGCGCCCGCTACTACTATCTTCATTTTTATCCTATATATTTATCCAAATGTTGTTGATAATACTTTTTCGTTTCCAATAAACCGCTTTTCAAATCATATTCCGGCTTCCAGTCTATCGCATCTTTTAATTTTTTGTTGCTGATAATCGCATCTCCAACATCAACCGACTTTCTCCCTTTAGGCCAATTAATAAATTTAACACCTCCAGAGCCAATGTGCTTTGCCGTAGCCTTGGCAATGTCAGCTACGCTGTAATGCTGGTCACCAACAGCGAAAAAAGTCTGTCCGCTAATACCATCTTTTTGAGACACTTTAATAAGAGCTGTCACCGCATCATCAACATAGATAACATTTCTTAACTGCGCACCTTCACCGTAAACGGTGATATCTTTGCCCTGTAATGCCAGCCCTATAAAGAAATTATTGAAGGTAAACTCGGAACTGTCAATGTAAGCTCTTGGGCCAAAAACATTTGACAATCTAACTACGACAGCTTGCCGATTATAGGCATTAGCGTAAATCAAAACGTATTTTTCGGAAACGCATTTGTTGGCAGAATAAATATCTGTCGGAAATTCGGGATGTTTTTCGTCAGCAGGTTCATACTGGAGCTTACCAAGCTGGGTACTTGTACCAAGGTGAATAAATCTGGCATCGGGATTGAACCGGCGAACAGCTTCCAGCAAATTTATCACCGCCCTGCTGTTGACATCAAGGTCTATCCATGGCTCTCTCATCGAAAAAGGATGAGAAGTTGAAGCGGCACAATTAAAGATAATATCCTTGCCAACAATGTGCTGGCTTACCTTGTCGAAATTGAGTATGTCGTGAAAGCAAAGCTCAACGGAATCTTTGATATCATGTATGTTATATAAATTCCCTCCCGAGCGAGGGTCAAGGCAGTCATAAATCGTAACCTTGGCACCCAGTTCGAGGCACTTATGAGCCAGATTGCTCCCGATAAAGCCCAATCCCCCCGTAATAAGGACATTGCTACCACTAAGGTCAGGCAGTTTCTTTTTCATTTTTTTCCTCTTTTATTATATCACGTTTTCTCACACCTTTGATTCAATCAATATCTAAACTGCATACCAGACAAAACCTTGGCAAAGTCATCCACTGCATCTTTGCCCTGCCGAAATACAAGGCTTTCCAAATACTGACATTGTGACAACTGCTTCGAAGCAGAATCAGTACTATCCATATCAATCAACGCCCTCATCCACTGTTCTTCGATATTATATTTAACAAACATTGTTGCCATTTTGGTAATATTTTTTATTTTTTTTGCTGTCGCTTTATCAAACTTGACTGCCCCTTCTCCAGTATGCCATTCATATCTGCACATTTCATTTAGTTCAATCTTTTCATCACGGCATTTTTTATAAAGGGTAGTACCCGGATACAACATCAATGGGAAACAACTTACGAATGTACCAGACGCAACACGTTGAATCATTTTTACCGTATCAAGCGCATCTTCAACAGGGTCATCAACAGGCAATCCTATGATTACCTCTATCTTTACCTTAATTCCAAAAGAGTTCAGCCGGTCATATGCCTTTTTTACCTGATCTTCTTTTTGAAATCCCCGATTAAAAAGTTTCAGCGATTCAGGCCTCGCCGTCTGAACACCCATTTGCACTGAGGCCACTCCCTCTGACAATATCTCCAAAACCTTATCCGAAGCTTTAATAATTGTCATAGGTGTCACATTGGCATACATCGGAAGATTGATTTCCCTCTTCCATGCAGGGATGAACTCTTCAAGCCATGCCTCAGCCTCCTGACCGGCAAGAACATCATCATCTTCAAGTGAGACTTCCTTCGTATCATATTCCATCAAAATCTTTGCTTCATCGATAAGGTGACTAACCGGCCGACGCCTCATCCAAAAATCATTATACACCTTACTCCCGAAAACGCTGCGAATAAAAGATGTCGCGCAATAAGAACAGTTGTACATACAGCCGAAATGGGACATGATATATTTTCTGTGCCTCTGTGCTATTCTTGGAATTGCCCTGTAATACTCATGGCGCGCAGGAAACATATTTTCAGAAACTATCGGCGTACCTTTAAGCACAGACTTCGACGGACAGCTAATAATTTCTTCAATCACGCCATAGACCGGACCAATTACTACAATATCAACTTCATCGTAATCTATCGATTCGGGCACCGCGAATATATGATGACCGCCGAAAACCGTTCGCACGCCCGAGCAGCGATTCTTGATGTCACGACTAACCCTTAAACAATCCTCAAAATACGTCGTAAGAGGCGAAAAACAAACAAAATCAGGGCCCCATTGCTCCATCTGGTCAACAACATCCTCCATATCTCCGTCAAACCACTCGATAGAATGTTCGTGCTTGAGCAGTTCTCCAGCGACAAATACCAAGCTGTAAAGCTCATCATTTCCCATATGAACAAGAGCAAATTTTTTCGGCACGATATTTCTCCGAACTTAATTAATAGGTCGTAGTCACCTTTATGAATTCTGATAAGTTTTCAAAATGCTTTTCAACGTTTTATCTATTCCCTCAGCTAATGAATGCCCAGGCTGCCAGCCTGTAGATTGAGAAAACTTTGTTATATCTGCAACAAAATTACGGTCTTCTATCGGCGATTGAGGCTTAGGCGGTTCGATATGCTTGACAGATACCGCGCGGCCTGTCCTGGATGTCACTGTGTCAGCAATAAGATCAATAGCATCAGCGACAGTATTTCCCTCACCGCTGCCGATTATATAATGATTGCCATTCGTTTTTTCAATACATTCCGCTGCTTTTAGAAACGCCGACACCACATCATCGATATAAACATAGTCCCGCAGACAATCACCTTTTCCATAAACAGTTAATTCCTCGCCTGCAATTGCTTTTCGCATCATCATATTAATTACGCCCCGGTCAGAACTGCTGCTCTTCGGTCCGGGACCATAAACATTTGCCAAACGAAGAACTGCCCCACTGACAAATTTATTTTGACAGTAATACTTTAAATAGTTTTCAGCTATCAGCTTGTGCGTATCGTAAATCGTAATAGGATTGTCAACACAAGACTCATTGACCGGCAAATCCTGGGGCACCCCTGCCTGTGTGACTGTACCGGAAAACAATATTGCAGGCTTATATTCTTTTTCCCTGCAAACCTCAAGCAACGTGAGCATTGGGACGACATTGGCATTTAGGTCTGCCAGTGCGTCGTCCTCTGCGATATAAACGCTTGTCTGGGCGGCAAAATGATAAACAATATCCACACCTTCAAGAGCTTCAACCCAGGTTTGCCTCAGGCAGATGTCACCTGCAATATCTTTGGTCTCAGCCTTGGCCTCTAAAGGTAAAAGCTGACCAGCTCTGCTTAGACGGATTATCGTACAATCAATATCTTTGACCGCATTAATCAGATTAGTAGCCAGATACCCGCTCGCGCCGGTAACAAGAATCCGCTTTTGCTGAAAAAACGAAATAATATTTTTATCTACCATTTACTGTCTTTCTAAGAAAAACTTTTAACAGTATCAGCTATCATTTTAGCATCCGCCTCGACGAGCTGAGGATAAATCGGCAATGAAATAATCTCATTACAAATCTTTTCAGTCTCAGACAGGTCGCTTGAATTTTTCAAATTACTATAAGCCGATTGCAAATGCACAGGCTTTGGATAATGGATGCCGGCTCCAATGCCATTTTCTTTCAAAAACTCCAATAGCTCGTCACGCTTTGGGCAACGCGCAACATACAAATGATAAACGTGGTCGCAGTTTTCCCTTTTCTTTGGCAATGCCAGAGATGTATCGCCCATCTGTTCATCATATATCCGGGCGATTGTTTTCCTTTTAGCATTATCATCATCGAGATGCTTTAATTTCACATTCAAAATTGCCGCTTGAATCTCGTCAAGACGCGTATTAAGACCGGCACAAGAACTTTCAAACCGCTGCTCCCAGCCATATTCACGCAATAGCCTGACTTTCTTCGCCAATTTCTCATCGTCTGTCACTACCATACCTCCATCGCCCAAAGCGCCGAGGTTTTTCGTGGGATAGAAACTAAAGCACGACAAATGTCCGAATGAACCGAGACGTTTATTATTGTATTTTGCGCCGTGGGCCTGCGCACAATCCTCGATAAGATACAGATTATGCTTTTGAACAATTTCAATTATCGCAGTCATATCAGCAGCTTGGCCATACAAATGAACCGGTATGACAGCTTTTGTTTTTTTCGTAACAGCCGATTTTAGTTTTTCAGGGTCAATCGTAAAAAAATCCGGTTCGATATCAACCAGAACAGCTGTCGCGCCGGACAATTCAATAGCGGCAACAGTAGCGACTGCCGTATGAGAAACGGTAATAACTTCATCACCGACCCCCACCCCGCAAGCACGCAAGGCCAGATGAATAGCATCGGTGCCGCTGCCAACGCCAATGCCAAAAGAGACTCCGACGTAATCGGCAAAAGTTTTTTCAAAAGTCTGGACCTGCTGACCGAGAATGTACCACCCGCTATCCAGTACACCGGCGATGGCCTGGTCAATTTCACTCTTATAAGCAAGATATTGAGCCTTGGGGTCGCTGCACAGAATCATTCCTGAACCTTTACGCTGGGAACATATACAATCCATTTACCACCTGATTCCATAAATTTTTCTTCTTTTGCCATAATCTCCTGTGCATGGTTCCACCCGAACAGCAGAGCGTAATCAGGATAGTTATCACAAAAATCGTTATAAGCACGAACCGGAATATGAGTACCAGGGCTGAACTTACCTTGCTTGATCGGGGTCGTGTCACTGATAAACTCAACCATCTCCTCAGTAATGCCGCAATAATTTGTCACTGTAGTGCTTTTGGAGGTAGCCGCATACCCGACAACCCGTTTTCCCTGTTTCTGCATATCTGTTAAAATATTCATCAACTCTTCACGTGATTTTTCGATATTTTGACGCAACTTTTCAAAAGTCTCCGGTAAATGCAGTCCAAGTTGTTGCTCTTTCTCCTGTTGCTGTATCACGGCTTGGGAAATCTGCTTTTGCCCCTTATGAGCTATCACATATCGCATGGAACCACCGTGAACGTTCTGAGGCAGAACATCAACAACTTCCAAATCATGCTGACCAAATAGAAAACTTATTGAAGCTACCGAAAAAAAGAAAACATGCTCATCGTATATCTGGTCATACGAGGTCTTTTCGACAATGTCACCAAGGTAAGGGTCCTCGAACATAAAAACGCCCGTGGGTTTCAATAGTATTTTAATACCAGCAGCAACTGAGTGCAGATATGGAATATGGCACATCACATTCGCAGCAAGTACAGCGTCTGCCTGACCTTGTTTTTCAACAATAGTCTGAGCGAGCTTCTCATCGAAGAATTCCGTAACCGTTTCAATCCCCTTGTCGATAGCAGCCTGAGCAACATTGGCAGAAGGCTCAATACCTAAGTGACGTATGCCGACATCGGCGAAATTCTGAAGCATTATTCCGTCATTACTTCCAATCTCAACTACAAAAGGGTCCGTTAATGTTAGATGTTCTTTAGCAGTCAGGTCCGCGAATTCCTTGAAATGCTGAACCTGCCGCGTCGATGTCGAAGAGAAAAACGCATAGTTCTCATGGAACATCATTTCACGGTCAGGTTGTTCGACGAGTTGAACCATCTTGCAGTTCGAGCAAAAACCAACTTTCATCTCGAAGAAATATTCTTTATCAAACTGTTCGGCAGTCAAAAAACCGTTTGCTATCGGCATCTTACCGAAATCAATGAACGGTTCGTAAGGAGTTTTGCAAATAAGACATTGAGGCATTCGTTATTCCTTTAATAAATTTTGTCGCCACATCCTGAGAAGCCGAGCATGCGAGTTATCCCAAAAAAACCGATGCACCGCTGGCAACCAATAAACACTAAATACTAATTGCTGAGCCGCTGTTTTTCAAGCATTTTCTTATCTTTAGGGCAATACGCCAAGGAAACGCAGGATTTTCCTGTTTTACCCTCTGGACAATTTATATTTTGTTCTCAGCCGCTAAATAACGCTGACCATATTTTTCAAAACGGTCCATATCCCTCGCCTGCCCTCGTCTATACGCACAATTAGACTTATGCACCTTCATTGCATCAAGGTCGGTTAGTATAAGGCTATCGCCGGCAACAAAAATATTCGTATGCTTTAAGTCACCATGAGTAATTTTATATCGGCCCAACCTGCCAATTAGTTCTTTAACCTTGCCGACAACTTCAAGCCGCTGACTTTCCGTTGTATCTTCACTTTTCAACACCGTATACAAACTTGGTGCATCCGTGAATTTGGCTATAAAATACGAGCAAAGAATAAACCTACCCCTGCGTCTTTCGATAAAGGCAAGAGGAGTCGGTGTGTTTATGCTAAGCATTCCAAGCCTCTGAGCATTTAGCCAACTTCGTCTGGCGCGGGACCCTTTTATCGTGTGCCGTAAAGAATGGAAAAAGCCTTTGTATTTATATTTCTTAATAACCACATCTTTTCCGTTCCATGTCACTCTCGAAACAAGACAGGTATTCCCATCTTTTAAAACCCGCCCCTTCTCCATAAGCGTATCTATCTGCCTGATCAAGTCAGCCGATTCGGCATCTTGGCAAAAATCTCTGCTAAATACCGCGAAGAAGGTTTGACTTTTAACTTGTATATTTCTTTTGCTTGCCCTCAGGGCTTTCTTCAGGCCTCTACGTATCGTCTTTTTTCGCTGAACTATTAGCTGCTTCTCAAAATAAGACTCATCCGCCTCGCCAAGTTCCCACTGACGAGCATCTCCATACTCTCGCAAAAGTATCTTCGCAGATTTGGTGTCACTATCAGAAAAATAGCAGGCAAGCAATGCAAGCTGAGCCAGTGACTTGTATCTATCAAGCTCGCCTGCATAAAAATGCATTTGACCAGGGTCGGTCATATAAACTCTATCACCTTGCAAAAGAAAATTACCCAAATGCATGTCCGCCTGCAAAACCCCCTTGCGGTGCTGCTGGGCCAACTGTTTGGAAACAAGAATCATCAACTCAAGTCTCTTTCCCACATCTTCTGTTTGGTAAAAGATATCATCAGCAGTATCTGATTCGGATATCTTCTCCATCACAAGCGCCCTGCTGGAGTCTTCGGTTGTCCCGTAAAACAAAGGCTCCGGTGCCGATAATTGCCTCTGGTTCAAAATAGTAAGTCCACGCCATTCCCTTTTGAAATGTCTCTTGGCATGGACCTTGTGAGAAAATAACTTTACTATCACCTCGCGCCCGTCCCATAAGGCGTCATAAACCTGGCGATTACCGGGAACATCGCGTAATAGCTCTTTGCATGTGATAGTTTGCTGACCTGTCGCCAAAGATGTACGGCTAATTAAAAGTTGGAATGGTAATTTATGCATATAGTTGTCACGTTCTATTCAGAAGTAATCAACTGCGTTTCATACAAACTCTGATAAAGCGGACAACCTTTTATAAGCTCTTCGTGCTGTCCCTGCGCGATGATTTTCCCGTTATCCATTACCACAATAATATCTGCTGAAATTACTGTGCTAAAGCGATGGGCAATAACAAAGCAGGTCCGGTCGTACATAAGCTCAGATAATGCCTGATGAATCTTGGATTCACTGTCAGCATCAACCTGGCTCATAGCTTCATCGAATATCAGAATTTGCGGGTTTTTCAGGATAGCCCTTGCGATAATAATACGCTGAAGTTGACCGCCGCTAAATCCCGAACCGTGTTCACCTATCAACGTTGCATATCCCTCCGGCAAAGGCTCGATAAACTCATGAGCATAAGAGCGTTTTGCCGCTACTATAATTTCTTTCAGGGTAGCGTCTTTCTTGCCATATCCGATATTAGCCGCTATTGTGTCATTAAATGTCACTACTCCCTGAGTGACAAGGCTTATCTGGTTTCGCAAACTTTTTAAGGTACATTTGCCGATGTCATGTCCATCAATAAGAATCTCTCCGGAATCAGCATTATAGAACCTTGGCAAAAGATTGATAAGAGTGGTTTTCCCCGAACCGTTAGGCCCGACAACTGCTATATTGGCCCCTGCCTTAACAGTCAGATTAATACCTTTGAGTACGGGCTGTTCTATGCCGGGATAAGTAAACACAATATCACGAAATTCGATTTTCTCTTTTAAAGGCGGAAGTTCGGTAGCGTCAGGTGCTTCGTATTCTGGCAACTGGTCAATAACAGCAAAAACTCTTTCACTCGCGGCATTGGCGCGTTGGACCTTGTTCCAGATGTCACTTGCTTTCCGCATTGATTCAGCTGCGGTACCCAGCAAAATCAGCAAACCAAAAAACGCTGCGGAATTCATGTGACCTTTTGTTATCCAGTGAATCCCGACAAGCAGCGCTGCCGAACCTGCAGCCATACCCAGGACTTCCATAAAAGGCCCCGTAGACGCATCTACTTTTGCTATTCGAAGCATTTGTTTTAAGTATTTCTGATTAATCTGACGGTAGTTATCATGTTCGTGTTCCTGTCGGTTATAGACCTTTACAACAGGCAATGCGTTGATGGCCCCTGCGAGCCTGCCGAGCATAAGGGCACTGCTGACAAGGGACCTTTTCGTGTACTTTTTCATCTTTCGCCCAAGCACCACTCCAATACCAATAGTAAACGGAGCACAGCATAGGAATATAAGAGTAAGTTTCCAGCTAAAATACATCGCGCCTGCCAAACAGAAAATTGCCTTAAGAGGTTCGCGAAGAGCCTTGCCAAGCAATATCTGAATACCGGCTCCGGTGCCGGATATGTCACCTATCAACCTGCTGATAGTATCGCTTGTCCCTTCGCTGGCAAAAAAACCTACAGGAATTGACATAACATGAGCAAAAGCATCTTCCCGCAATCCGGCGACTGAAACCTGTACTATCTTTTGAGTCAGATATTTTTGGTAGAATGTCGCGATGCATCGAACAAACGTCATGATAGCCATCAATATAACAATTAACATGACCGCCTTTTGCATGTTAGCTTTTGCCTGACCTCTGGGCAGAAAACCAACAACCCATTGAAGCGTATCTACAGCAGATTGCTTCACATCGTTGCCGGACCCAGTATAAAATTGAACCTGTTTTGCCTCCAACTTACCGCTTGACTCGTTAAAGCGTTTGAAATGCACAATTATTTTGTTGTCATACTCAATTGTTGCCAGCTTTTCTAGCAATTTCGCTCGCGACAGTTCCTGAACCTGCCGGTCAGACTCCAGCGAGGCCACACTGAAAATATAGTCATCAACTTTCAGACCAGCTTTATCTGCTGCACCATTAGGGTCGACATTAGTCACACGGAGAAAACCTGCAGAAATCTCTGCATTACCATCTGTAAAATCAGTCGTATCAGGAACATAGAACTGGACTTGATAGCGCAGGTCGCAAACTTTTCTATCAACCAGACCGTGAAGACCCTCACTGCCCATCATAACTCGCAATAAAGGCACAACAGTCATGAAGCTTAACGTAAACAATATCGCTATTACGAATGCTGCCAAAACCACCACAACGACTCGAGGCCATTGAGGCTTAACATATTTAAATATTCGAGTAAATGCTTTCAAAAATCGGCTCCTATCCTGTAAAACTCAAGACAAGACAATAACATAGCTGCATTTTACGGTCAAGCCTAAAGAGTTGTGACTTAAAGTTAGACATATTCGATATTACCTTTGAATTTCATCAAAAAGAGCGTTTTAAGACGCTAAAGTGACTATTTTTACGATTCCAATGGCACCGACCACTTGAAATTACCGTGCTCAAGGAAGTGTTTTATCTGCTCAATACTTTGACTTGCCTTTTTGTCGACAGATTCGCTGGTATTAAAAGCATTGTGCGGAGTTAAGATTACATTTGGACGTTTTGCCAATTCAAGCGTCGCCTTAATTTCATTATCATCGCTGGCCGCATTAGTTCTTAGCGATACCGCAAGTTCAGGCTCATTATTAAAAACATCAAGTGCAACCGCGCTAAGTCGACCCTCGTCAAGAAGCTTCAATAAATCGGCCGACGGAGAAAATTCACCTCTCGCGACATTCACAAAAATCACACCCGGGTTTGACTTCTTAAGTAAACGATAATTAAAGTAAGCGATATTTTCGGAAGTTAAATTCATCGCACAGATAATAATGTCAGCTTGAGCGATACCCTCCTCTATCGAAACATATTTAACAGCCGAATGCCTTTCGACAATATCAACACCAGCAACATTCATTCCAAGTGCCCCGGCAACTTTCACCACCTCATAACCTATATTGCCGACGCCAACGACAAGTAAATTCTTGCCTTGGCATTCTCGACCGGTCAACCCGTCTCTATGAAAACTGCTGAACTGCTCAACCTGCTGCGGAAGTTTTCTCAGCAAAGCCATCGATAACAGGATAGCTTGTTCAGCAACTGCGCGACCGCAGTAAAGAGGTAGATAACCACTCCCAACAAACCTGCCGCACTTTTGCAGATAAGACTTGATGTGGTCATAGCCTGTACTGCGAGTAAGAATACCCGAAATCTTCGATGACCACGACGTCGGAATAACAGACTGCGTGCGAATACTAATCACTGCCCCGCCAGGCTCTGCGTCGCCGCTTTCCTGGATAGTCTTAAAAATAAAGCCCGCCGAAATATCTCCCGGCAAATAACGCTTCAAAGCCTCAGCTTCTTCCTCAAACGCCTCATAAAAGAATATATCCAATCTCTTACCCTTCCAAATAATATTCAGCAAATCTGCAAAACAATCCTATAGTTTCCCGCTAAAATGTAAAGAACTCATCTGGGATTTTGACAAAGAAATTAAACGAAAAAAGGAAAGTTGCCCCGAACTCAAAAATATGATGGATTTGAGGACGGGATACCTGTATTATCAAACCCTGATATTTGATGATGTGATGTTTAATTAAAGTAGGAAATTCAAATTGGAAAGAGTTGTTATTTCAGAAAAATGGCAGGATTTTCTTGCTGAGGTCGGCCTAAAATCATTCGATGACTTTTTTTACTATCCCGGCAAAGAGCGACTAAGCGCGACAAGCAACAGAGATGTGCATAAAATATCCTTAGGTGAAAATGAAAACCAAAAAACTTTTTTCATCAAGCGTTTTCACGACCCTCAGCTCAGTGATATTATAAGCAGCCTATACAATTTCGGCTCCATTAAAACACAAGCCGCAATTGAATGGGACAATGCAAACCTCCTTCTAAGTCACAACATTGGGACATACATACCTGTCTGTTTCGGTGAACGTAAAAAATTCGGCATCGAAAGTAAATCATTTATCATTACAGAAAAACTTGAAACTGAATTTAAAGAATTTGTTACAGAAAAATGGCTGTCACTTGAAAGAACTCTGCAGGAAAAAATAATAATCAGTATCGCAACACTCGTCCGGCAAATGCACGACCTTAATATCTCATTTACGGACTTATATATGTGGCACATCTTCATTGACCGCAGCAGTCTCGAAAAAGATTGCCGATTAAGTATTATAGACCTTCACCGGATGAAGCAAAATGTTACTAACAAAAACGAAAAAATAAAAAACATAGGCAGATTATTCTGGAGCCTGTCACCGAAATATTTTGACGACAAAATTCTTGACTTGTTCATAAGTACCTATGTAAAAGATGGATACGAAGCCGACAAGAACCAGATTGCCGCCCAGATACAAAAGCGGGTCGACATAATATCGAAACGAAAGAAAAGAAAAGAATATTAAAAACATTATCTTATTAGTGGTTGCTTTTTAAAAAATATCTATGAATTTATCTATCATCATACCGGTATTTAATGAAGGCAGGAAGATTGCTTCCGATGTTAAAGAGGCGATTGCCTTTCTAAATAAAAATAATTTTACCGGCGAGATAATCGTCGTCGATGACGGCAGCAGTGACAATACAGCAAACACAGCAAGGGAAACTGCCAAAAATTTATCAACAGAAATATTATTCAAAGTCATAAGCTACGAAAATAATAAGGGCAAAGGACACGCTGTCAGAACCGGCATAACACAATCCAAAGGTGACTATGTAATGTTTATAGATAGCGGCAGCTGCACCACCTACGAAAATATATTAGATGGATTAAAACTCATCGAAAATGGCGACTGTGATATAGCCCACGGTTCAAGAAAACTGCCCCACAGTAAAATTAAACTAAAACAAAGTTTGTATCGCAGATTATGTGCTGTAATATTTAGGCTGTGCGTCTCTTATTTCGTGAAAATCACTTCAAACCTTACTGACACTCAATGCGGTTTTAAAATATATCGAGGTGACATCGCAAGAAAGCTTTACAGCCAATGCGAAACTGACGGCTTCATTTTCGATATTGAAATTATTCTGTTAGCACAAAAAGCGAACTTTAAGATAAAAGAATTTCCCATAGAATGGACATGTGACCGTGATAGCCGCCTCAGACCGGAAAAAAGTTTTCACCATATTATTTCAGAACTAAAAACAATAAAGCAAAAATTCACCTAAGAAAATATAAGCCCTTCCCAGTTTCCAAAACGGACGATGTCGCCGGGCTGTTTGCCTGCAAGCAATGCCTTCGCATCGCCATGCTTTGAACAATATTGCTCGATTTGCTCTTGAGACATAACCATAAAGGCCGTCGAAAGACCGTCAGCGATCCCCGCATCCGAACCAACCGCCCATGCGGCAAACCTACCTTCAACAGGTTTGGCTGTCCGAGGGTCAATGATATGCATCCCCTGCTGTAATCCGGAACCGCTAATAGCACAATCCTTTAATCCAAGAGATACCAGGATTTGTTCCGGTTTATACGGGTCACTAATTGTTACTGGCCAGCCTTTAAAATCCAAAGGCGACCCAATAGCTAATACCGAACTAAAACCGCCATGGATCAATGCCGCATTAATGCCCCACTCTTTTAACTGCCGAGCCATCTGGTCAATGGCATAACCTTTACCAATTCCGCCAACGTCAATTTTAACACCGTCTGCCAAAACCCCCACAGTGTAACCATCCGCGTCCAGGCTCAAAAGATTCATACCGGTATTTTGAATTGCCAGATTCAGTTGCTCCTTAGAAGGTGTTTTTAAAGTCTTGTCATCGTTTAGCCAGCAATCCAACAGCGACCCGATAGTGACATCAAAAGCCTTACCGGTTTTCTCATAAATTAGCATCGAAAGTTCCAGGCACTTAAAAGTATCAACGCCAACAACAACAGATTCACCCGCCGAAAGGTTATTTATCCGTGAGATGTCACTGTTTTCAATAAATCTGGAAAGCTCTTTCTCAATCCTATCAAGCTCACCGAAGGCATCCTGGGCTGCTTTTTGGGCATGGCCAGCATCATCATGAATTATAAAAATCTCAAAAACAGTTGCCATCGCTTCGTGAGAAAAACGATGCAGACCCCCTATCGAGTCCAATGTCATATTCGTAAAATGAATGTCTTGTTTAGGCTTGTCCATTTTATTCGCCAGCCGCCTGCCCCAAACGGTCCCAGAGACTTTTTCTCACGAACCCTTTCAACTCCACCTGCGGACGCAATTGGCTATAAGAATCAAAAACAGGTACGTATAAATGTCTCTTGCCCGGCTCAGGCGTCTCATACAATTTTTTTAGAATCTCCTGCTCGACTTCGGGAGCGGCAATAATAAGTTCCGCCGCCGGACTTGCAGCATCAACTTTGTTCCACCATCCGACATTCGCGAAACTCCGCAGATACCACGGCAAAGGCCAATAGTCATCGTCCGGACACACAACCTCGATATACATATTTCGCCCATCGGGATGAACCGCGGAAATTTGCTCAACGCGTTTTGTAATATCAAAAATATCATTAGATGTATGAGCATAGACATAAGGGTTCGATGTATCTGCGTAATATTTGAAACTGCTAAGATACGATTGAACCAGCGGACTTATTAAACCAAACAAAATAATTACACCCCAAACAATCACTTTTTCCCAACGCGACCGGACAATCTTTATTAAGCAGTCAGTCCCGATACCAGACAACAGAACCATACCATGAAAAAACCCCAACATCGACCACGGAGTCTTGTATGGAATAGCTGAATAAATAACAGTCATTATCAAAGTATAAAAAGCAATGAATCTGACAAACCCGGAATTGAAAAAAGAGGAATATTTCCTGGATATCGCTGCAAAGAATCCAAAGCACGCAGCTACAACAATATAATCTTCGTTAAATGTAATTTTTTCAAAGCCTTCGACCCACGTCAGAATATCAAAGTAGTAATACCAGGACTTATTATGAATCGGATTTTGGCTTGCACGGCTAAAATAGGTCGCGTAAGTGCGAACCGAATCGAAGATGCCTTCCGGATTTTTAAAAAAGGATGAATAAAACAATATTGAAACCGCTATCGCGGCAAGAATAGCAGCTAAAACATGCAAGGGTTTTACAGCTTGCAATTTGGTTGAAATATCTTCTCGACGCCCAAGCAAATATGTAAACACCCAGGCCAAAACAAACGAACCAAAAGCAATAATGCAGGTTTCCTTGGTCGCATGCATTAGCCCTACCGAAATTCCAGTCAGCAAGGCCCACTTGAAGTTTTTATTTTGAGTATAGCGGAATCCAAATGCTATCGCTGCGAAAGTGAAACAAACCAGCAACATTTCCTGAATGTAATAGCGGCTATAAAAAACAAACGCAGGGGACATAGCGGTAAAAGCCATAATCCAAACAGCAGCAGGAAAACCAATACCATCAACTAATAGCAGCGGCAAAAGAACCAGTAACACACCGCAAACTACAGGGATAATCCGAACTGTAAACTCATCGATGTCATTTAGATTTTCATCAGAGCCGAGCCACGCGGGTATCAAAGTTAGGTAATTAAGTGTCGGGCCATGATATTCGTTCCGGTCATATCGGTATTGACCATCTTCGAGCAGCTGGCCAAACTTGATCGCGTGGACAGCCTCATCGGTATGCATCGGACGCATCTCAAGTTTAGGCAAACGCAAAAAAACTGCTGCAACGACTATCGCCAAAACTATTATTAAACGCTTGTTAGCATCTTTCATTCTGCAACTTTACCGTAAACTTCAACCTCAACATAGTGATTCAAATCATTGTTGCTATTGCCATTACTGTAAAGACGAACATACCGGCCCTTGACGCCCTTAGCATCAATAAGTTTACCCTCAGAGGTCTCAACATAATGCAGGTCACTACCTACACCCAAACCAGCAGAATTATCATGGTCATTATTAAAGAGGGTCCTGACGTTGGTTATAAAATCCGGGTCATCGGCAACCTGCACTACAACATCATAATAAACGCGAGGCTGTTTGTGAAAATGCCAAAGCAAAATCGCGTATATCTCACTCTCAGATTCCAAATCGATAGTGACATGCTGAATAAAAGGACCCAACTCAACATTACTGCCGTCGGAACCTTTTTTGTCACCATCGGTAATCATGTCAATCCCGCCAATAATCGGGTCATCATCAGTACTCGCCACCGACTTACCAAAAGCAAGATTCTTCGTACCAATCGGAGCGTAGAAAGCGGGCCTGGGCTTACCGAGAGGCTTTTGCAAATTCGCAACACGAATATTTTGAGGTGTACCGACAAACATAGGCTTAGGAAGCGTTAACCGAATCGCCGCCATCGCAATCTTCTTTTCAGGTTCTACTTTAGGTTCCTGCGGCTTCTCTTCTTCTTTCACCGCGACAACCTCCGGCTCGGCATCTGTCACCTGTACTGTTTCGGTCTCTTTACTATCGGCCTTTTCAACCTCAGCACTTTTAGGCAATTGCTTTTTGCACGAAGACACAAAAAATGCCATCGAAAACAATACCGCAAAGAGAATCCCCGTTGTCGAAATAAGTTTTCTGCTGCGCATAATTTAACTAACTCCTTAACCTGAAATATCGTCATTCAATATTAAAAACCTGCTTCGGCTTTTTGTTTTAGTCCTCAATATTTATATCAAGACTCTCAATGATATCGCCATCGGCTTCGGTGATACGAACACATGCGCCGCAACCACCCGAGCCGTTTGTGATTTTAAGCATCAAGCTATTAAAGCCTTCTTTAAATTCCACTTCAACTACGTCCTGTGCGGGCGCCGCCGCTCGGGCAGCATTATTGCTATGAACCAGCTTGCCATTTAACCATACTTTAATACCATCGTCACTACCCAATTCCAATCTAACTTTTCTCACCTTATCCGACCAAATCTTATTTCGAAGATAAACAACAGCATTGTCACCTCCAACAGCTTTGGTTAGTTCGATTAGCCAGGGCCTTTCCTCATCAATCTGCGACTCAAAAACCCTCCACCGAACTTCTTTAGTATCATCCTTTTCCGGGCCAAAAGCAACATCAAAAAGCTTTACACCTGACACGTTATCTCTGGCATAAGGTTGCGAGACGAGCCATCTGCTAATAAAACCTTCATGTTTTTTTAACTCACCTTTCAGTTTATTGGCCTTTTGAATTACAGAATCATTTTTTGATACCTCCAGAACACTTAGCAACGCCCTTTTTGTGTCAGCTGCAAAACGCGTATATGTTTTTTGAGCAATTTTAATAACCGCAGCTTCTGCCTCGGTGCCAAGTGTCTCATCGCCAAGATAAGACGATGCCATTTTAAGAGCTTCCAATGATGACAGATTCCCAAGGCCGGAAAGTACCATCATTTTTTCATTCGAACTCCAGGCCAAAGTCATAGCTGAGTTGTACATCTGAACTTTTTCAGCGTCAGAAACTTCGTCCGCAAGAGAAACCAAACGGATATAACCCCTCATAGCCAAAACCTCGTAAACTTTGTTGCCCGAAGTCTCTGCAATTTTCAGCAAATCTGCTGCCGGCTCTGCCGTAGGCCATTCAGACAAAGCCCGGATAGAGGCCTTTTGAATCTCAGCATTTTCGTCGATTAAAGATTGACGCAATACGCCTAAACTCTGCGGGTCACCTACTTTGCCCAGAACATTTAATAATGAAATTCTTACCTCAATGTTATCATTTAAATTCGGCAAAGTTTTAAGTATCTCAGCCGAACGTTTATTTAAGTCAGGGATTTTATTGCAAACCGCGACGAGAGTTTTTTCGGCTTCTCTTCGCTCTGCCTGACTTTGTACGTTCACCAAACAACCAATAAGCTCAGGCATATACTTCGGCGCAGCAATTGCCGGCAATGCCTTTAGCGACTCTATCCGCACCTTGCGGTCATCGTCGCCGCTGGCCGCAAGAATCACCTCTACGCCGTCAGAGATATACCGCTTACCCACACTTTTAACAAGTTCAAGTTTTACCTGCGGTGTCGCCTTAGCGATAGAGGCCAATATCGCCGCGTCAACATTGGGCCCTTTCAAACGATAAAGACTTTCCCTCGCTGTCTGCTGCTCTAAAGCCAGAGGTACAGAGGCTCTTTGCGACAGCAACTTTACCACCGAAGCGTCACCCGAAATTGCCAAGCCTCGAAGCGCCGCAAGACGAACTTCCTGGCTGACATTTTTTGTCTCTTTGATAACCGAACCTAAAGCGACCTTGTCACTGCTTTTGGATAATACCCAGATTAGCTGTACTTGTGATGCCGGAGGAAGCTTCGCCAGTTGAACCGCGGCAAGTCTGGTTATTTCGGGATTTTGAATTTCATCTATCGCACGTATTGCAACGGCCTGCATCGGCTGGTCATGGCTTGCCAGAACACCAAGAATAGTATCAGTTGCATTAGCTCTATCTGTTAAAATTTTTCCTCGCAGTGCAGCTCCTCGAATTTGTACCGATTCGCTTTGAGTGTACAACTGATTGTAAATGTCTAAGGCCTGCTTGGTCTTTCCATGCTTGATAAGCCCTTCAGCGCACCTTAGATAGGCATCAAGAACCACTATCTGCAAATCGCCTTGTGTCTTTTCTTTTGCGTCTGCCAAAACGCTACCAGCATGGATGTTCGCAATTTGCCCTAAAGCACTCGCCGCTGCCAAAGCTATCTTCGAGTCACTATCGTAAATTAACTTCCCAAACTCAGTAACAGAATTGATGTCACGGCGTCTGCCCAATGTAGCGATTATTCCGACTTTAGTTTCACCGCTGGCCCGCTTTAAGGCGCCGCGTAATGCCTCATCAACCCTGGCCCCTTCAATCCGCTCCAATGCAAACCTCGCGATATTAGAAGTCTTCTCTTCAGTCAGCATCCCAGCCAATACATCAACCGAATCTTCTGTACCGATTTCACTTAATTTCTGGCAGATAAATTGTTTAGCTTCAAAGCTCGCCTCTGATCTCAAAACAGCGATAAATTTTCTCTCTACTTGTTTTAGATTCTCAGCCGAATCATTTACCGCGCGAATAATTTCAGATACCTTGAAAAATAACTCAAGGCTTTGACCGTACTTGTAACCACTTACCGCATCAAGCAAATCATCGAGACGTGCTAAGATTCCATAACCTTTGCGAGAGCCCGGCAGCATATCTGTTGGAAAATCGACAGGAACTTTTTGAGTGACATCTCCGGTCGCCGCCCATTCAGCGCCGCGCTGGAAAGTGACAATAAAACCAACACTTTCGATGGAACTTACAAAGTCGCCCTTGGCATGTCCCAGAGTCGTATGGAATGTCCTGCCCTTACCATATTCAATTGTAAATAAAACTGGTTCGTCTTCCCCGCTGCCACCTGCCCACTGGTTTTTGATATCAGGGTCCGAGTACGCCGTCGAAAGAATAGTCAGATTCTCCGCAGGGCCCCGAAGCTTGGCATACAGTTCATCCTTAGCGTGCATCCATTTCTCAGGCAGCCCCTTTGTGATCGGATGTTCCGTATTGCGATTTACGATCTGAAATTCGTGCGCAGGACCATGCTCGCCCGCATTTCCCGGTGAAGCATCGAATATAATTTGTCCATTTTTATAACGAACCATCGGCCCGGCAGATTCATTGCGCCCGCCCCATCCCCCAAGACCTATTATCTGGTTGTATTCCCTCCATCTCGTAAAAGCGTTGTTTGCAGCATGAAAAACAACTACCCCCCCGCCATTACTTACATACTCGACGAAATCTGTTTTCGTCTGCTCAGGCCAACTGTCACCGTTGTAATCCAACACAACAACATTGTAATCGGCAAACTCAGGCCGGTAAGAAGACATGTCGTGGCCTTCACCCGGACTGACCGCGACATCAACCGCAAAAAGTCCTGTCTCCTCAAGCATCTTCCCAAGTACAGGCGTACTTACCTGCCAGTCATGATATATACCGCTCTGACCGGTAACAATAAGCGCCTTCAATCGCGGTGTTTGCTCTGCAGCTTCCGAAGAAAAACTAAACGCTAACACCAAAGCTATAGAAAAAAACAAACTCTTTGTCCAGCGACCCATAAATTATTCCTTTAGGTTATTACTATTATAAATGCCAAGGCCTGCGCATAGGACGTGACAATAAACGATTCGCATCTTCATCATTGATAAATCGCTCGCTGGCAGGGTCCCATTTCAAATCACGTCCAAGCTTGATAGCAGCTGTGCCGAGATGACCAACCATAATCGAATGATGTGCCGTCTCCGCTGGCGTTATCGTCTCTGCTCGGCTGGCAATGCAATCTATAAAATTCTGGGTATGGTCATTACTTTCGTAAAGATGAATTTCATTTGGTTTAATAGCCGACTTTAATATCGATTTAGGATGAGCGTCGATACCGCCTCGATTAACGTGTATCCAGCCTTCACTGCCCTCAAAACGAACGCCCATAGTGTTTTGCCTGGCGTCTGCGACAATTATCCTAAACCCTTCAGCGTAGTTACATTCAAAATAATACCCCATAGGCGTATCGTAAAGCCCCTCTTTGCCATTCGGGAAGACCGCACTCGGATTCTTGATCTCAACAGGACTCAAGCGGTCAGCATTCATACCCCAATGAGCGATATCAATATGGTGACCTGCCCAGTCGGTAATCTGCCCTCCCGAATAATCGCTTATCCATCGCCAGTTCCAGTGACATCTCCCATGCGCATAAGGCTTAAAAGGTGACGGGCCAAGCCACATATCATAATCAAAACCATCGGGCACCTTAACTAACTCCGTACCAAGCCTCCCCCCCGTCCAGTCAACCCCACTAATACCATTGCCGTAAGGCAAACCAACCTTCGCCAGTTTCACCTCTCCTATCCTGCCGTTACGAACAAGCTCACAAGCAAGACGAAAATGACTAACCGAACGCTGCCAACTACCCGTCTGCCAAACAACGCCATACCTTTTAACAGCATCGCAAATCGCACGCCCTTCCGATATTGTATAAGCAAGTGGCTTTTCCGAATAGATGTCCTTACCCACGCGGCAAGCCATGATAGCCGGTATCGCATGCCATGGGTCAGGCAACGCTATCGAAACCGCGTCAATGTCACGCCGCTCGATAATCTCCCTGAAATCTTTATAACCGGCGCAATCATTATTGCCGTATTTATCTTTAACAAGTTTCAGCGCCCTCTTCAAATGCCTCTCATCGACATCGCAGACAGCGACCACCTGAATCTTATCTTTCGTCAAAAAGCCCCTCATATTGCCGGTGCCCTGCCCACCCATACCGATACAGCCCAAAGCAATTCGATTGCTTGGAGCTACCGCGCCATCCTTGCCCAAAGCCGATGACCGAACTATATAAGGAAAGCCGATTACCCCCGCCGTTGTGCCGACCGCTTTTTTGATGAACTGACGCCGATTAATGCTTTTATTACCCGCCATAACCAAGTCCCGTCAAATTAAGAAGCCGTTTTCGTCATAATGACATGATTAACCATTTTATGACGGCATTATAATAACAAAATCATAATATTGCCACGACTTTTATATACAGAAGCCCCATTTAGAATTGCTATCCGAATCCGCTTTACCCACAAACTTGAAAATACAAAACTTTCAGCTAAATTTGCTTGCAATCCAAGATTTGACGATATAAACTAACATCCTGTTGCCTGGAGAGGTGACCGAGTGGCTGAAGGTAACGGTTTGCTAAACCGTCGTACGGGTAATGCCTGTACCCGGGGTTCGAATCCCCGCCTCTCCGTTTTTAAATCCCCCCTTTCTTTTTCTCCGTCACTGTTTCATACTGATAAGAAAATCCGACACAATAAAAAAACGAGATAATTAAAGGTGTCCGGTATGCTCTGTAGAAAAGCTCTTTGGTCAGTAAGATAACCGCAAGGTTGTGGGTTAATACCA
>VRUG01000092.1 GCA_019456255.1 Planctomycetota bacterium
ACATGCAATAGGTGGCGTCAAGAGATACGGAATTGTCTCAGACGTCTATAGAAATCATAGGAGAGGTCTTGATGATGAGGTTATGTTAGTTTCCTGTGGGCTTTGGAATTACTACTTAAAAACCGCCTAACTCTCATGAACAAACAGAAAATTAGTAGTTTTTCTGTAGTCTTTGAAAAATTATGCAACAAGTCTATTCATCAATTGATTCGCTTCTTAAAGCTACAGTATATGAGATAAAGTCTCTTGCCAAACGTAAGAAAGATGCTGTCTTCTATACCTTTCATCTGGTTACCGTTGTTGAAGGTGATATTTATGAAGCTGATACTTCTACGGATCCTCCTATAATTCTCAATACCAATTTTATTAAATATGTTAATCGTTTCATTGTTGACTCTGAAGACTCTTTCTACCGTTTTCACTTCGTAACATGGGAATCTTTTCCAAACTTACTCTCGGATTTTAAACGTTTTTATGGATGGCAGCGCGATATGGTAAAGTCTTGGGTCAAAAAGTATCAGAAAGACTTCATAGACAACTTTCAGTATCGTAATGTGTTTCGTGAGAAAGTCCGTGATCAAATTCTGTCTAATTTGCGGTATGCATTTAAATATCGGTTTAACAGCCCTGACCTTCGGATAGACGAAGTTTGGGTTGAGAAGGATCGAGAAAAGCGGGGGATAGTATTAGAGATTGATATTGATGATCATATTATTGATTCTCTAAATAAAGATAAAAAAATCAGAGAACGAACACAGAAAGCGCTCGAACAGTGGTATCGATACAGAGGTGATTTCCGATATGGAAAGATCTCTAACCCATTTGAAGACGATTTTCCGTTTTGATTATATGTGTGCCGGACTCCTCAGAATGTGGCTGTCGAATGTGAGCTATTGCATATTTTTATACAAATTCACTATGAATAGCGCTAAATTAGCGACTTTTATACAAGATTTGCGGAGATATATACTTCAGTTTTAATTACTCAACAGCCTCAACTATGCATTTGTCGTCCCAAGGTCGATAGCGCTCAGGTAAATTCCACAGTTTTTGCTCATTTAATTCCCCCCTCTGATTTGTGCTATCTGAAAAGCTTGCCGTAATCAAATCCTTCTCTTCAGAATTTACGCGCGTAAACAACTGCATGATGCAATTCGTCCAGTTAACAGCCTGCAATCAGCGAATACGTTTTCTGCGACGGGTGCAACGCAAGATCCTGTTTGCCCAATCGATGCTGGGACTCAAGGAAACCGCTCTTTGATTTCCAGCATTTATTTATTTTGCCCCATTATTTTTTCTCTCTTTTTTAGCACTCGGCGATCGAGAATATAAAATAGCAGTTGCTACAGATGAATTTTTATGATATGAATTCGTTAGACAATCGCTTTATCAAGAAGGAGTGATAACAGGAAATGGATGAAGAGAGAAAGAGCGACATCACTGCTCTCAAAGAGATGTTAAACCAATATGCCGTCGGTTGTAACACTGGAGATTTCGATCTTTGGATTTCACTATGGGCTGATGACGGGGTACAGATGCCTCCAGACACCCCTGCTAGAATCGGAAAAGAGCAGATACGAGAAGGAATGAAGCCCGCATTCGATCAGATGAATTTAGATATAACCATCAATAGTATAGAGGATGCTAAGGTATATGGCGACTTTGGATTAACTCGATGTAAATACACATTGAAAATGACTCCAAAAGCAGGTGGCGAGACAATTAATGCTATGCCAGATGGGAAAGCATTGACCCTATATGAAAGGCAATCTGATGGTTCTTGGAAGGTCGTATACGATTGCTTCAACTCTAGCGTGCCTCCAACATAACCAGAAAAGGAGTAACAAGTACACATTACTCATTATTTTTTTCCGTTTGAGTGGATGTATGAAGATTTGACCACGGGTGTAGAAGCCCGCAGTATTCTACCTTCTGATCGCGCGCTCTCCTCTTTTATCTTTTTTAACTCCTTTTCATATTTCTTCGACTTTCTCTCAAAATTATCTGCCTTAATCGAACGGTATTCTTCCCCATTTTTCCGAACGTACTCTTCAGCGGGCGCGGCTTTTTGCGCTCCGCTGAAAGAGATTGTTCGGTGCTTACCGATTATAAGTTTGGTGATAGGTTAGCAAAGAGCTGGATCAGGGGAAAAATATGAACTCCCTATCTCTTTCGATTTCCATCCTTTGCCTTCTGATTCGAAAATAGCAAATAAGGCGTCCACATATGAAAGTGGAACGCCTATGTTTTTAGCAATATGCTCACCGTGGACACCTTTTCTTTCTTGCTTTATTATATTCCAAACATTTTGTTTAAATTCTGCTGTAGCAGAATCACCTTGCACGGCGCTGAATACAGCCATTATAAATACTGGATTATCGAGAAAAATGGATATCCACCTATTTCCGATAGCATGCTGACCTGATAAAAGATTCTGTTTTTCCCATAGGTTTAATACCTCAAGAAATCGCCTAAGTTCACTGTCCATCTCCCAGTGGACATCCTTTGTCAATTCAATTTTTCTAAAAATCAATTCTAATGCATCTTTGGCTTTAGGATGAGAAAACAGTATAGGATTTTGGAATCTAGCGATTTTCTCCTTGATTTCATCAATGGCTTCCTCTTGTGCATCTGAATCCATTTCAGACCACCATTGTGCCAATGATGCAGCGACAGATTTAAGGCTCTTTTTAAAGAGTGACTCTGGATCTTTTTTCATTTTGGTTTTCTCCACCGAACGATCGGGGTAACCTGACCACAAACAGGCGGGGACACCAACTTTGTAGAACTACTGAGCGTAAAGCAGGGTACAGCCTTCAAGAAACTGCCGCGCTGTTTGTGGTCAGGTTGACCCCCATGGTTAGCTGATCAATTTCTTCTAATACCTATCCTTAGTTGCATTTAACCCATTAAATTACTTGAGTTAATTAGTTTCGAAAGAACAAGTCTACTTCATGCGTAATTATTCTAACACAGATATCTCGCCTCCATATTGATCGGTCAATTGCCATTGCAGGCCGCCTCTAATAAGCATTTTATTGATATTACCACGAAGATGTTTTGACACCCATTTTTCGGGAAAAGGATAATTTGAATTTGGATAATTCCGATCCCAGTCGACATATTCCTTGATTTTTGAATCATCATCAAAAATATGAAAAAATGCATTAGGATTTTCCTTATGCAATCTCTTAGCTAATTTTATTAACTGTCGTTCGGTTGTATCGGCTTGGACAAGCACATTAACCCATTTTTTCCCGCCCGCATAATAGCTCCCCAACCGTTTAAATTTTGGGTCTTCTGAATCTTGTGCAAATGCAACAGTATGAAAAATAAGCAGAATTGCCACACCCCAAAATATTTGTTTTGAAAAATTGAGATATTGTTTCATGGTTCCTCCTTTCTTCAGCAACAATTATTGATAGTAATTGATAGTAAAACTTATATCACAGGATGATCGAAATATCAAGGAAATTGGAGGAATTTCCGGCAGCCAGGAATCGAAAAATAAAGAATCAATAGTCCTACAAGATAAAAAAATGCTATGCCAGTCTAGTTTACAGGATGAATGAAATTTCGCCCATACTCCCAAAATATGGTATTATATAACGCTAAAAGAACAGAGCTTAACCCTTAATTCAGTGCCATGAGAAAAAGAAAGGTTAGTTTAGACTTGTAGTATTTATACCGGGTGGGGATCTCTCAATTTTATCAAGATGCTGCAATATTTTGCGGATTTCTCCAGGGTTCATTATGATTGCGATAATTTCCATATCAGAAGAACATTTTGGACAGACAAAGGGGTGAATTTCGTAAACCTTTGCCAGAAGCCTCGCCCATGCAGAGCGTCTCTCCTTTTCGGACAGCGACATACCAGGATCTTCTTTCTCACTTTCGACTTTGATAACCACATTATCAAGATGTTCATTCTTCCAACCTTGAGGGGCGTGCGCAATAACCTCCGGCATCGAAATCCAGATTCCGCGTGTGCGGGAAGCATACAATCCGTATCGTCGGATGTACTGAGCGCCCCGGGGCGGAATGTGTACTGTCAAATCAGCTATAAAATCATCCGCATCGAATATTTTGACATTCCTTTTAAAATAGTCGTTGTATTTCGTCTTAAATAAAACCTTTGACTTAAACGGCTCGTAAAATATCTTTTTAAGGAAAATTGGAGGGCGTGCGATGTACTGGGATAGATTTTCCCTCGCTTTTTCATCCGAACCATTAATACGAATTTTATATCTATGTGCAGCCGCAGCTATCTCTTGGAATCAATCCGGCTCCTGCCCCTACATATGCTCAGCGCGGAACGAATATCCTTCAGTTCATCTTCAAAGAGCACTTCCAAGACTTTGCCGACAGCTATGAGGAAAAGTATGCTCCCACATACGGACGCTTCCGCCTGGAGCGGATCCCAGAGGTGGTCGAGCACTTCATCTCCTGCGGCGATTATACCCACGGGTTCGTCATGGGAAAACATGAAGAAGAAAGAATCCAAGCTGTCCTTTGCGCTCGTTGACAGGCACATTGAAAATTCTAGCCTTCGATCTGCTGAATCCTAATTGATCGAGTCCACCTTGGCTTTGGTAACCAAAACCAGACAATTGAGCATGGGAAGAGGGTCTGTTTACGCGCGTAAACAGATTTTTAATATCAATCTATCTCCAATATATCAATTATATATAATATCTATCATGGGCTTCAATGTCAAAAACGCTGGAAAATATGGCCACTTCCCAATGATTCGCATCTCCTAACATTAAGCGCGAAAAGGATCTATCCCACCGCCAACATCCATAGCCTGAATCAACATGCCCTCATATGGTGCAGGTAGGAGTGCGGACAGAACGAGCACGATACCACCGGAGAAGCTCCTATGGAGGTACCCCAGGAGGTAGAAAAGCAAACTCTGAAACCGCTGCTACAGGAGCTCTTCGAGGTGCCTGAATGGGCCTCTGCCAGAATAGAGTTCTATGCGCTATGCCGGTGAGCAGATTCTATCTTCCCTCAATCTAAAAGCATCTGCTGCCAATCAGATTCAGTCTCCTCATCAAGCTGCCTGTGCAAAATCATGCGAGTGAAAGGGGGAACTTATCTAAGCACAGAGGGGGGAATTTAAGTGAGCGCCGACGCGTAGACCTGAAGCCTTGGGATTGAGTTCTGATATTTCACCATTAGCCACTGCACTATGGGATAGTTTAGCTGACACCTTCTTGATCAATAGATCTTAATGGAGGGATATCGTTTTATGATAATTCCGAAATACTGTGTGCCAGTAAGTATATAGCCTGACGCTCTATAATACTTTTGATTTCTGTGAATAAAGAAGCAGTCACAGGATTTGGAAGAGCGCATTTAATTTACTTTTCCAATTACTTACAAATTGGATTTTTGAGCAACAAAAACTAGATGTCCGGATAATTCCGGCAGATTTCTTTATGTATTTGAGTGAGTGTCGTACAACTGTCATATAGGAATTTCTTAATGAGGTTGCCAAGGAGAGGTAGAGTGTCTTTTTCTAGTGGATCTAAAAGGCTGGAGGAAAGGAGGTCGGCTACTGCATAGATATGGGAAAGAGTGGTCTGGATTTCATCTATTCTATCTAAGATGGTTTGGTTATCGGAGTCATTTGAAGAAGGATCGTTCATATCGTTCATATGCTGTTCCTTAGGGATATAGTCTTGATATTTTAGTAAGTAGTGAGCAGCACGCCATTGTCGCTGGTCCCTGATTGCGGTTTGACGGCCGAGGGCCCAATAGTCGAGCGGGAATTTTGACGGCGTAAACTGCCCTGAGGTGAACTCGCGGCCGACCGTAAAAAGATAGATGGTGTGAGACGGCGCGACAACCTGGAGAGCGGAGCCCTTCCAGGTTGTGTACGTTAGGCCCGTGAGCCGCAGGATGGTAGTGCGGTCCGGACCCGGGTTCCGTCAGCGAATATAATAAGTGAACCACGAACTCATTTAGTTAGTATATTTTATTGGGTGTAGAGGGTACCAGTTGTATAAAATGTTTCAGGATTTTAGAGGTTTATCAGGCAAAACGAAAAACCGACCCCTATTGCTATAGTTGCTCAGACGGTTAAAGGAAAGGAAGACAAATTCACTGTTCAATTAGTGGATTTACGTATCCTCTTAAAAAAACGGGGTAATTATAAAAAAAATAGAAAAAAAAGTAGACAAAAAAAGTAAGATGAAGTAAACTATTATGGATGAGTGTAATTCAGCAAAAA
>VRUG01000093.1 GCA_019456255.1 Planctomycetota bacterium
GAGGACCCGGCTGATATCGAAGAGGAGGGAAAGCTCCTCGATCTTTTCTTCTACGTAGGGTTGTGAGTGCAGTCTGCTCATTTGACTTTCCCGGTTTTCCTACTTTCCGGTAGGATTAATTTTAACGGCCTATATTTTTGTATTTGATTTTCCGGCCTGCGTCAACCGGGCGGGTCAGAAAAGGCATCTCAGCCGAACCTGAGGCTTATCCCGAAAAAATTAACAGGCAAAAGTTGTACAAAACGTACATGTTTTCATTCTCAATTTTTCGCCGACCGATTTTCGCCATTAAGGATCAACCTGGGATTGTCAAGATATGAATGTACTTGACTCCCTGGAAACGCAGTGATAACGTTTAGAGCCAGGAATTCTTCCATGAGTATTTTTAAAGTAAACGTTATCGCAATAAACCCAAAAGACGAGCAACTATCCACACCGGCTATCGAAGCCCTGGTCGATACCGGTTCTGAGCTTTCATGGCTGCCTGAGGAGCTCCTAAAGGAAATTGGTATAACGCCGCGAAGGAAGAGAGTTTTTGAAATAGTTAACGGGCAGCGTGTTGAGCGTGAGGTCGGGTATGCAATTCTTCAGGCAGAAGGTTACGAAACTACTGATGAAGTAGTCTTTGCTGGAAAGGGAGATCTCATCCTGTTGGGTGTTAGAACCATAGAGGGATTTTCTGTTACGGTAGACAATATTGGCCATCGATTCGTGGCCCGAGCCACTCTGGCCACCGCCTCAAAGCGTACGGTATTGTGAAGCACCTGGCCCATGGTCGTTTGACGGGGATACACTATTATTTCCACCAACAGTTTGACAAAAAGGAATGTATACGTATACTTTCCTTATGGCGAACCAGCGGGATGTGGCAAGAGAAGCAGGTGTCTCGAGTGCATCAGTTTCAAGATATATAAACAAACCGGATTCAATCAAACAGAAAAGTGCCGGCCGCATAAAGGCTGCTATAAAGAAGCTGGGATACAGGCCGGACTACACAGCTCAGAGCCTGAAGAGGGGAAAATTCCACCGTGTCGGGATAATCTCAGCAGCAAAAGGTCCATTCTATTGTGAGGTTATAAACTGGATAGAGGATACGTTATTTGATACTGGATATTTCATAAATATTGCCATCACCAGGGAATCGGAGCGCTCGAAACAAAAGCCGTTTCATCTGGTTCAGAACAGGCAGGTGGATGGGATACTGATATTTCCTCTTTTAAACAGAGGAGATGAAGAAATTGTGGCCTACATGAAAAAGATGGGGGATAAATTTGTCGTGCTTGACCGCCTCTACCCGGATGATTCGATATTTCAGGTCGCTATTGATAATTATGGTGCGGGGAAAACGGCCGCCAGGACATTCATCGAGGCAGGACACAGGAAGTTTCTGTTCATCTGGGGGGTGAAGGATACGGCCTCTTCCCATGAAAGGTTCAGGGGGTTTTATGATGAACTCAAAAATGCAGGAATAAAGCTGGAAGAAAACAGGCAGCTGCCGGGAGAGTTTAAAGTCGATTCCGCTTACAAGAGGGCAAGAGAACGCTTTCCTGAACTCCCGGAGTTTACGGCAGTCTTTGCATCCAATGATTTATCGGCCCTGGGTTTCATGAAAGCGGCACACGAGAATGGGCTTAAGGTTCCGGATGATTTTTCAATAATTGGATTTGATGACGCCGAGATTGCCCCCTATATCGTCCCTCCCCTTACAACCTTCAGGCAGCCCATTCAGACCATGGGAGCGCTTGCCGCCAAGATGCTGATTTCACAGATTGAAGGAGACGAAATCAGAGATAGGAAAGTACTTCTAAAAGCAGAGTTTATATTACGGGAGTCCTTAAAACCTGTTTTTTAATTTTGATTTATGTATACGTATACATAAATTTATATCCGATGTTATCGGATCGACACAATATCCTTAAGGAGGGTAAAATGAAAAAGGTTGGTTTAATCCTGTTTATGATGGTCTCATGTGTTTAACTTCATTTGCCGGAGGAGAGCAGGAAGCGGAGCAGTACGATCCAAACGCCCCTGTTACGCTTACGTTGGGAGGATATGGAGACCTGGAGACCGCCTACCAGGCTGTCATCGATTCCCCGGATTTCCAGGCAAAATATCCCAACATGAAGGTTGAGTTTGTGATGAGCGACTTTGCCGCACATCACGACAGGTTGACAACAGCGATTGCTGCCGGTGAAGGTGCTTTTGAGGTAGAGGCAGTAGAGGTCGGCTACATTGCCAGGTTCGTAGCAGAAGGGGGTATGACAGATCTATCGTTAGAACCTTTTAACGCCGGGGATATGTTGAACAGTATTGTAAAGTTTGCTGTCTCCAACGCAACTACCAGGAAGGGAAAAATTGTGGCCATCCCGGTAGACATTGCCCCTGCTGTCATGTTCTACCGGAAGAGCCTTGCCGATAAAGCGGGGATCGATCTCTCTAATATTCAATCCTGGGATGAGTACGTGGAATTGGGCCGGAAGCCTGGATAGCATCTTTTAAAACCGGGATGGTAGCGACACACTTTTCAGGCGCCTGGGAGCTTGTCAAATATTTGACCACCAGTCCGGATGCCCAGCTTATAACCTTTAAGACAATTGATGCCTTTCCCAGTCTAAAAACGGTGTTTGATGATCCTATGATTGATGAACCGGTTGCATATTTCGGAAATCAGAAGGCAAGAAGGCTTTTCGCAGATATTGCCCTGCGCATTCCCGAGAATATGGTCAGTGAGTACGACGTTATTGCCAGAGATATCTGGACCACTGCTGTATCAAATGTAATAATCGGGGTTGCTTCAATCGATGAGGCTTACGCTAAGGCGAAACAGCAGATAGAGAACAGGATCCGGTAAGCAGGGATTTGATTCAATAACCCAAAAAACCACTCTGGGGCTATAGAATTATAGCCCCAGAGTTTTCCAGGAGTTTAATGATGCTTTCAGGTAGAATTGATAATGACTCTTATCTTTGTCTATCCCTTTTACCATGTTTTTGTTCTGGCAAGCCGGGAGAGGGCTAAAATGTTTATGATACCCCCACCTTTCTGGTTTGGTGATGGGATAAAAAGCAACTTTGATTCTCATTTAAAGCAGCTTCCTTTTTTCAGGAATATGTTCAACAGTGCTGCTGTTGCTACACTTGCAACTTTAACCACAGTCTTCTTCTGCACCATGGCCGGTTTTGCTTTTGCAAAATACAGGTTCAAAGGAAAGAAGGCGGCCTTCAACTTCATTTTAATCACCCTGGCGATTCCCCAGTTACTGGGAATAATTCCTTTCTTCAAAATGATGGTCTGGTTTCGATGGCTCAATACCTGGTTTCCCCTTTTTATACCGACTATGGCCAGTGCCTTCGGCATATTCCTGATGCGTCAGTATCTTGAAGGATCAATCCCCGTGGACCTTCTTGATGCGGCCAGAATTGATGGGATGGGTGAGTTTTTTATTCTCTTAAGAATTGTCTTTCCTCTGGCAAAACCTGCCATAGCCGTTCTTGGAATGAGCACATTTATCGGTTCCTGGAACAATTTTTTTGGAGCCCCTGGTGGTTCTCCAAAAAAGGGAAGCCTACACAATCCCTGTTGCCCTATCAAGCCTCAAGGGGGTCACCCAATGAAGCTCAACCGGCAAAAAATGGCGCCTTCCCGAATCTTTTTTCTCTTTTTTTATCTTTCCATAAATGGAACGGCATCAGTGAGATAGAGTTTATCGGTCTTAAGAACTTTATCTACCTTTTTACAAGGGATGATTTTTTCTGGAAATCCCTTCTCAATACCTTCTTTCTTCTTTTCATAGGATCCATGCCTCAGCATCTTATTGCCCTTCCCCTGGCTGCAATTTTAAATTCCAAAGTTCTTAAGGGCCGTGAAATCTTCAGGACAGGTTACTTTTTGCCCTATATTACCAGCTCTGTCTCGGTAGCGTTTTTGTTCGGATACTTTTTTGACAGACATTTCGGATTATTCAACTACTTTCTGGAACTTTTCGGGCTTCCAAGGATAATGTGGTTTAGCGACCCGGCGACAGTAAAACCGGCTATTGCGATTCTTGTTAACTGGAAGTGGATAGGCTGGAATACAGTGCTGTATCTGGCAGGGCTTCAGGCTATACCTGAGGAAATTATCGAGTCCGCTAAAATAGAGGGGGCCAATCAAAAGCAGATCTTCTTTTCGATTCTGCTTCCTCTCCTGCTTCCGGTTATTTTTATGGCAGTATCATTGAGTATTATTTTTGGCTTGCAGCTCTTTGATGAGCCGCTAATTTTGACCGGAGGTTACAGGGGAAATCCGGGAGGAGTCGATAATGCCGGTTTAACCTCATTACTCTATTTGTACACCGTTGGATTCCGCTGGGGAAAGTTTGGTCTTGGATGCTCAATATCCTGGGTGCTTTTTATTATTATAATTACGGCAACGATGATTTTCAGGGAAATAATTCAGAGGTTACAGCATTGAAAAACAACATCATCTTTGGAACGGCAACGAGTGCTTATCAGATTGAAGGAAGAGTTTTAGAAGAAGGCGCCTGCTCGTCCAACTGGCATGAGTTTGCTCTCACTCCGGGAAAGATCAGGGGAGGCGATACCGGAGAGCTAGCCTGTGATCATTACAACAGGTATCGAGATGATGTATTGCTGATGAATGATCTGGGATTTGATGCTTATAGATTTTCCATCTCCTGGAGCCGTATCTTGCCTGCTAATAGCAAAAACCCCAATGAGAGGGGAGTATCATTCTACGATAAGCTGATCGATAAGCTTCTCAAGCATAATATTACTCCATACCTCACTATCTTCCATTGGGATTTACCCCTATGGGTATCGGCCCTTGGCGGCTGGGCAAACAGGGTAAAGAACTGGATAACCCTCAACGAACCCTGGTGCGTTTCTTTCCTTGGCTATTGGGAAGGAAAACATGCCCCCGGGATAGAGGGCGATTTTGCACAAGTCCTATCCACCACCCATCATCAACTTCTTGCCCATGGACTGGTGGTGAAAACCTTCCGGGCTAGCCGTGCTTGTAAGGATGGAAGGATTGGAATAAGCCTGAACCCGTTTATAACTTACCCGGCCGATCTCCTGAGAAAGATAAACAGAGAATATACACGCTCCCCGATAATCATCACAGAAAACGGATATCCTCTTGAGGATAATATTTCCGAAGGCGAGCCGATAGAGATCGGTAAGATTCCACCAGGATGGGGCATTAAGTAATTCGAAACTCTCTTTTGTTGTGTCGCTGTATTTTGTTTTAAACAGCACCTGAAACGGCCGGCAGGTGATATTCGTTAAGTGAAACCGGTCGCTCATTTTCTCGAAGCAGATGCTGCCGTGATGCGCCTTAAAATAGGAGGTTGACAGCGCAATGACAGGTAGGTAATATAGAGCAGAGCCGGGCCTGGGGGCTCAAGCTGCGGGGCTGACAAGGGGACAACCATGGGTTTTATCGACCTAAAAACCGGCGAAGTAAAAAAATATACGGAGAAGGAGCTCGCGGAGATTGCCTGTGAAATGAGGGCACTGGATGTGATCAGCATCCATGCCGCCAAATCCGGTCATCCGGGCGGCACCCTCTCGATCATGGATATCGCCGCCGCTTTATATTTTAATGAAGCCAGGCTCGATCCCCGGAACCCGGGGTGGGAGGAAAGGGACAGGATTTTCTTTTCCACCGGGCATAAGGCTCCCGCCATCTATGTGGCCCTGGCAAAGCTGGGGCTTTATACGGACGAGGAAGTGGTCACCCTTCGCAAATTGAACAGCCCTTTTCAGGGGCATCCCCATGCGCCCAAACTGCCGGGAGTGGAGGTCTCAAGCGGCTCCCTGGGCCAGGGCCTCGGAATTGCGGTGGGATGCGCCTTAAACGGCAGGATCGATAAAAAGAGCTATCGCGTCTACTGCGTCATGGGCGATGGGGAGCAGCAGGAGGGGAGCATCTGGGAGGCGGCCATGGCGGCCGGCCATTATAGGCTGGATAATCTCTGCGGCATTGTGGACAGGAACAGGCTGCAGATCGACGGCTGGGTCAAGGAGGTCATGAATGTGGAGCCCCTGGCGGATAAGTACCGGGCCTTCAACTGGCACGTCCTTGAGATAGACGGCCACAACATGGGACAGATCTTGAATGCCTTTGCCGAGGCCAGAAATACTAAGGGTAAGCCGACCGTGATCATCGCCGACACGGTTAAGGGCAAGGGTGTTTCCTTTATGGAAAACGAGGCCGGCTGG
>VRUG01000094.1 GCA_019456255.1 Planctomycetota bacterium
AAGCGAAGCGGAGAGCCCGATGCCGTTTCGGACACAAAGCGAAGCGGAGAGCCCGATGCCGTTTCGGACACAAAGCGAAGCCCAGAGCCCGATGCCGTTTCGGACACAAAGCGAAGCCCAGAGCCCGATGCCGTTTCGGACACAGACACTAAAGAGTCAGACGAAGAAGATTATGCAGGCATCAAAAGACTCTGGTTTTCGATTTTCTTTATTCCTATTGTTGCTGCCGCCGTGGTGCTTATAACTGTCGCTTTACAAGGCAGGCTCTACATACCAGCTTTAGGAAGGTCCACTCTCAATATGCTCTTATACTTTGGAGCGGGAGTATTACTGACAATCGCCTTGCTTTTCATCGCTGCCAGACTAATAAATATCGGCTCAAGTGCTTGGTGGACTTTGATGATGTTCGTACATCCAGTCCATATCATCCTCGCCGTAAAATGTTTTGTCTGCCCGCAGGGATACCGTCAAAACAAAAAACTCGACCGAGCAGGAAAAATCTGGCTTTGGTTTCTCATCATAATTATCACCGCTGCCGTCATCGCCGCCGTTTTATTTTTATGCAAGCACCAGGGATGGCTATTCGCCCCGGAAGAAGCAAAAACAAAATAACACAAACCGCAAGCCGCGAATCAAGCACCTCCTAAATACACTCTCCCTGGCATTCTTTTAGCAAAATGATAGCCCATTTTAGCGATTTACTAAACCACCACAAACCCCCATCTGGTATAATTGAGATTGTAGGGATTTCAAAAATGTTAATTACAGGGCTCGGGTTTTCTCACTATCTCTCCCTCCCTCCGCGACCCAGTCCTGTTTTTTTATGCGCACACCAACCGGCAAGACCACAAATTTTAAGGCCGTAAACTATTAAAATAATTAGAGTTACGTAAAATGCAAAAAATTTTGCATTTTTTCCGGTTTTTCCCCTTGCCGTCCAGCCGCTACGACCTATAATGATTGCAGTATAGGAGTTTGGGTGATGAATGTACTCCTTTACCGGAGGAGGGGTTGTAATGCGTTTCTTACAACCCTTTTTTTTTGCGCATTTTTTATTCAGCCTTTTTTCCCTTTCACCATAGAATGCAAAATCCTTGTCTCTGCGAATAGCAGAGGTAAGGTCGGTTTCTTTGAAACCGTTGCGGCAAGTGCCTGGGGAAATCTACTATTCAGCTTTTTTCCCTTCACCATAGAAGAATAAGTCCAGATTGCCAGACAATGCGTCTTTTCAGAGCCCGATGTCGTTTCGGACAGGGTGTTTTTGGAGCCTGAGGTTATCTCGGACAATGCGTTTTTCAGAGCCTGATGCCGTCTCGGACACCGCGTTTTTGGGGCCCGATGCCGTCTCGGACACCACATTTTTGGGGCCTGATGCCGTCTCGGACACCACATTTTTGGGGCCCGATGTCATTTCGGATAGTGCGTTTTTGGGGCCTGATACCGTCTCAGACAGGGTGTTTTTGGGGCCCGAGGCTGTTTCGGAAATATCTCTTGATTTTATCACTAATTTTTGTATAATCAGCGCGGATTAAATACGGAGTGTTTTGAAAGGGCGATAGCATGAAAAAGGCTTTTCTTGTAATACTTATAACCAATATTCTCCTGTATGCTGCCGGCTGCGCTGTTGAGCCGAAACTGCTAAGGAAAGAAATAATTGGTGATTGGCAAGTTGAACGCACTGAAATAAAATTCGCGAAGATACAGTTTGATAACATTGTGACCGGCATCATAGGATCGCATTTTTTTGACCTCGCTGGAAATGTCAGCCTGCCTTACACAGAAACTTTTTTTGAAAAAAGAACCTACAATTACAGGTCATTTTATGATGATGGTACCTACAAAGATTGGCAGCCCAGAAGAGAAAGCAGACAGCAAACTAAGCACAAAAAATACATCCCTGATGTGTTATACATTTCAAATCCTTATGGCCTGGACACCGAATTGAAAGTTGATTTTCAGGGAAACTTTATTGGAAGAATAGAGGTCTCTCCAGAGTATTATTTTACAAACGCTCCAGTTGACAAGCCGTATTATAATTTATACAGCTTTACCTCACCCGCAAAATTAACGATGAGGATATCAATGCCTGATGATTACAAAAAAGCTGATAAGTTTATTAATAACTATTCAGTAGAATTACCTAAATTCTATTTTTCAAAAATGGATATTGACAAAGCCAAAAGTTACGCACAAACTTATGCAAAAACTAAATTGTGTCAAATATCTTTGTCGTTTAAAGAGCAAGTTACACGACGAAATGTTTCACCGCAGATTACTATAACTCCTATAGGTATTCCCTCCTATGAGAATTGCGTGACCGATCTGAGAGAAAACTTACAAAGCGAATTTGCCGGCGATGAGGACCTGACAAAATTGGGAATGGACTCTGCAAAAGTCATCTTTAATGCCGCTCTTCCAAAAGCTAAAACGGATATAAGCCAGTCAATCCATTTTGTGGCGTGGGTGGGAGCGAGATATGAGATAGAAACCGTTCACGGAGAATATAATTATTTCAGAGATTTCGTTTCCCCTGTATCATCCGAGCCGTTAGGCAAAACAATTCTTCTCGTCGAAAAAGGTGAAAAAATTCGAGTGCAGGAGGTTAGGGAGGGCGAAGGCGGCACAATGGTTGATTCTGATTTGTAGCTGACATCTCCGCGCAATGACCGTGTTAAACGCTTTCAGCAAGCTCGCGATTCTCAGACTGAATCTTAGCTTCGGCAATGGGTAAATCCATCCCCGCCTCTTTTTTGTCCGGGCCAACGCGAATCACTTTGTTAAAAGAGAGCCTTAAGCTCATTTTTACATGTTGAATCAAAACTACGAACAACAGCGTTATTATTATTAAACCAGAGGAAATCCCCGTTCTTAATAAATCTTTTTGAGATTTTAATGCAGATTTATTGATCCATGCAATCTCTTTTTCAATCGCTAACAGTATTTTTGAACAGTTAAAAATCATCTCATTTGCAATATGATCCAGTTCTTCCATAAGAGCTCCGCCATCAGGATGACCTCTCAACTCCGGTGAGGAAAGTATTTCCATTGAGATGTCATGAAGTATCTGGTAATTCTTTTTAATGACGATATAATATTTTTCTTCTTCGGCGTAGTCAAATTTAAGTGATTTCAATTTAGCCAGTAATAGCTCTACCTTGCCGGAGAGCTCTTCAAAGTTCTTCATCTCATCTTCCTGATTGCCGACAATCAAAAAGTCATTTGCAGGCATTGTCAGTTGGACCACAACTATTTGTAAGTCTTTTAATGCAATGATCTCAGCAGTCTCTTCTTTCAGCTCTTCGATAAAGTGCTCGTGACTATCAAAGGCGCTAACCATCGAAGCTACCAGGAAGACTGTAGTAATAAGGGCGCAGGTTGGGACAACAATATATTTAAGTGTGGCTTTCAAAGGAATCATTTCATTTACCTACCATTCTTTGTTTCGGATTAAAAAAAAAGGCGCTCAAACCACTATCCAGTAAATACTTCGGAATATTAGTAGACTATATTAACCTACAAAAAGGTATTTTAGCCTATTATTGCCCAAAAATAGTGTCAAATCCCTATCTCCCGAAGTTATGGGACCCCTGCAGCTTCTCACAACATATCCCTAAAAACCCGGTGTTTTCCTGGACATAAACTTCCCTTTCTGCTCTAATTATTCCAGCTAAAAGGTGAGGCTAAATAGAAAGTTTTGGGTGCCATTGTCATTGCGAAGGAGCCGTAGGCGACTGCGGCAATCTAAAACCATGAAATGCTACTGGGTATACATACTGACGAATACTAATAACACAGTCCTCTATACAGGCGTCACCAACAATCTTGAACGAAGGGTTGCTGAGCACAAAGACAAAAAAGGCTCAGTATTTACGAGGAAATATAATGTGACCAAGTTGGTTTTTTACGAACGATTTGACCGGATTTATGAAGCAATAGCTGCGGGAAAAAAGATTAAAGCTGGTTCCAGAGCGAAAAAGATTGAAGTAATAGAAGCGATGAACCCTAACTGGCAACCTTTGTACGAACATAAGATTGCTTCGCTTCCCTTGGGGACAGGTCGCTCGCAATGACAAGAAATCACTCTGAAAAATGATAATTTTGTGCGGGATGAAATGACTAAATAGTGAGGGATAGATGAGAAGGTATCTTTGCACATTCTTACTATTATTTATTGCAGGTTGCGGAACGCATTACCCCGGATATTCAAATCGCTCCCCTTATATTGCGGTTTCTTCACACACAAAAAAAACAATAGGCCAAACCAACCTTACTTACCCATACCAGAACCGGCCAACCTTAGACGCACATGACCCTATTGCAAAAGCCGAATCTGACGAACAGACAAAACTCTATCTCGAGGGCGTAGCTAATGACTTGCAAGAAGTTGAAGATAATGCCGATAATGCCGCCGAAAAGATAAAGGCCATGACCGATGCCTTTAATGCCGACCTCCCATATCTTACGGTAACTCATGTTGGCCCGGTCTTCGCTTCTAATGCTAAATCTAATTCCTTAGATTATCCCGAATTTCCTGACTTCAATTACTTCCCCCCTGTTCAGCCTCATAAGCCTGTGTATTTCGACGATGAAGCCACGCTCAAATCCTATAATGACGACATCAGGAACTATAACAAACAGGTCACCGATTTCAATGCCACCGTAAAAGCTTACATACAAGATGCCCGCCACTACATACAAAACTGCGAAAATGATTATCAACAAATAAGAAGGAAAAGCCTCAAGCTCCGAACGCATATTAGAACTTCAAAATTACATGCCAGACGATGACATCTCCACCCGCGGGGTTATTTACCAAAACCACTCCCTTGACAACCACATACATAAAAAGTCTAATATGTAAGGATAAAAAAGGAGTGAAAAAAATATGAGTGCGGAACTGTTTCTAAGGTTATCACATATAGCAATGTTTGTTGGAGCCATTATTGCTGCTTTCGGTGTTTTCGGTACCTCTCATTTTGGGGGCATAGTAGCTCAAGAGAAACAGCAAAAGCAAGATACTCAGCTTTCGCATATCCAGAACCAACTTGATAAAATAATTACATCGGAGGTGGAAACTACAACAGCAGAGAAAACGAATATTCTACAATCCGCAGAAAATGCAGAAACAAAATACGAGAATCAACTAAAAGCCAGGTATGAGCTTGGTTATGCCCTTCTTTATGTTGACGGGACAAAGTGGTACTACATACCACGTGAGATGAAATACAAAATCGATTGGCTTACAACAAAGATTATATCTACTTCTGATACTGCTGTTTATTTCCAAACCCCCACGATTGTCGATAGCAGAGTAAATATAGTGATTAGTGGCAATACCGTTAGCTTCCCGAGAAAGGAAGGGACAACCCGAACCATCATAAAGAGCGGCTCGCTTAGAATGGTTGTGGAGTGTCTTGAAGCTTCTGGAGATACGACTATTATGGCTGTTGGAATTACGGAACAAAGCGACGAACCAACCAAATAACAATAATTTTTTGCGGAAGGAAAAATGCAAATTCTTGGATACATCGGTTACGCCATTTTAATCTTCTTTGCCTTAACTTGGATGCTGGGCGTAAGAGTTAAACTTGGAGCAGGCCTCTCTGTAATAATGGGCGCACTATTTTTCATGGTTGCTGCAATATTATTGGGGGTGTTGGGAATAAATAAACTACATTCTTGGTGGCTATTGCCATCTGGATTTATCTTCAATGTGCTATGCACATTCATATTAACTAGTCGCATCCCTTTGTTATACAGTCTTGTTAAAATCTTGGGGTCGGTTTATGCTAGGATTATACGAATTGGTATTCCATCAGAGAAAATAAAGGCTGTACAGTATGCAGATGTGGTAGAAACTATCGAAAGTGTGCTTCCACCTAAAGACCACTAATTTTGTACGGGGAAAAATATGTCATTTTTCAAGCAGGATGCCATTGATAAGATTAAATTGGACTTCGCATTAACACGCCCACGATACTTTGATATTGTAATGAAACTTTCGAAATTGGTGGACAGTCTGAAAACAGATAAAATTAGCCGACACGGTTGGTGTGGGAAAACACCAGTCTTTGTGCGTAATAAGCACAAAAGCATAATCTGTAACCTATGTTATCGGTTTGTAGCCCATGTGTGTCAACCGAAACATGGGTTACACTTTATACCGAGCACATGGGTAACACTTTTCTGGGTTTATGTTCGTTTA
>VRUG01000095.1 GCA_019456255.1 Planctomycetota bacterium
GTACTGACATCCTAATGCTTCCGGGATATCGTGTATAAAAAAGTGGTAGTGCAGAGGGCTCTCCGTAGATGATTCCAAAGTTTATTTGGGGAAGTTTTTCTCGATCCCGGTTGTATCCCCATTCCAGAAAATCAAGATTTTTGGCATATGATGAAAAAGAAGTAATATCGAAAACAACATATTCGTTGGCATCATGCTGTCGTGCCCACGCTTTAAGAAACTTAAATCGTTCTTCTTCCTGCTGTCCTAAATCATGAAGTAATTCGCTTATCCGCTGTGAGCTTAAGTCACTCTCAGCAATGTTGTAGGTACATTCCATCCAGGGCTTACATAAGTACAAAGCCTTCTTTTCTGATATCTCAAAAAAAATGCAGGTAAGTAATTCCTGCCAGATATCGGGGAAGAAAGCTTTGAGCAAAATATGTAGATTCAGTTGCTTGGCTAGTTCATAAAGAAAGTAAGTGTTCCCATAATCCATGGAACTATAGCCTTTATGCGTCGAAATCAGTTCTCCGGTTTCCGGGTCTTTCTTCCCGAGAAACGTCCTATTCTGCCTGGGTTGTTTTTTGTTTTTATCCCAGTAGCTTTCGACATCATAATAGTAGACGTGCTTTCCGACTTGTTGTTCTATGCGAAATGACATAGTACCAATTATACTATGTTTTAGAACTATGTCAAGCCCTAAAAATGACTTTAAATGCTTTATTTGTAGAGATTTAGCGATAATCAGCAGACATAGTTATAAGAATTCAGCGGGATTTTAGGTTATATATAACTTATATTTTGGAGGCATTTATGAGAAAAAAATTAGTATTGCTTGCCGTGGTCTTGCTGGTCCTGGCGCTCGGCACACCGGCGTTCGCTCAAGGAGGTGGGGCTGCTGCCACGTCGTTTGCCGTATCGCTGAACCCATTGGGGCTCCTGTTAATTGGCAGAATCAACCTCATCCGATTCTAAGTCTCTTCGAAGATGCTCTGTCCCTTTCCCTAAAACCCCATCAGGAAAAACCTGATATGGTGGTAGGAAAAAACTGATTTACAGATAGGCAGAACGTGATATAATTCTGCTTAGATATATTGAATTGAAAGAGGGAAATCCTGATAACGGAGGATGAAATGAAAAAAGTTATGGTGTTTATGATTCTATTTTTCTTTTTCTCAATAACGCTAGTCTTCTCCATTGATTTATATGTGGGCGGAACGATTGGTGGTACTATAGGATATATTAGCGGTAGTGATTGGATGAATGCACTTAATTCTATTGGAGGCGGTAATAATATAAAATTAGGATTTTCATTTGGTATTTTCATGAATATTGAACTACATGAAAATATATCTATTCAACCCGAAGTTCTTTTCTCAAATCAGGGCGGTGCTTATACATATTCATATATGGGATATATTATTGATGGTACTATTACTGCAAATGTTCTTGAAATACCGATATTTTTTAATCCAAAAATCCGAGTTGGAACAGGATATTTGCTCTTCAGTATTGGTCCAGAAATTATTATTTTCTTGGGCGATATAAAATACAAAGAAAGCGGTTTTGGCATGACTGTTGAAATTGGAATAAGTCCCGATAATTCTATTGTGTTTGGTTTCGCTACTGGAATGGGTTATGAATATCCTTTAGGGCCAGGAAATATTATTTTTGATTGGAAATATACAAAAACATTAACAGAAATATTCAAAAATGATAATTCTAGTTTTAATGGTGTAAGCATTCGAATTGGCTATTCACCAAGACTTTGAATTATTTTGCAAATTTCTTGGTAAAAACTGAAGCATAAAAAAGCGGGCCGCTAAGCCTGAAGGAGGATTGTGAGATGAAAAAGATTTTCAGGTATTTATTGGTAGGAATCGCTATTGTTTTTATCTTCGTTAATTTGGGTTGTCCTCTAGAAGGAAACAAAGCGCATGTTCGCTTTCAAAACTCGACAGATTATACTTTGTTTTACGGTGTAAAATATGGTGACGCAGTTTATAACGGAGAAGTACCTCCAGGATTTATTTCTGCTTATTATGAAACAGAACCGGGGACTTATTCTCTTCAGGCAAAAGACGCTAGTGCATTGTATCATAAATTCTGCTTCAATCATAGGCAATACATAATTTCCTAAACAAATAATACGTTATAATATAATATAATATAAAGTGATTCTCAGGGCGTTTTTCTGCCAGATAACTGTAAAATGTGCTTGATTTTAGTCAAAGACAGGGTGTATTATAGAATAAAACATATGATATATGAGGAGGTCTAGAAATATGTTGAATTGCCCGTGTACCCTGGCTTTTTCGACCACATATCGCGCCAGACGATTAAGAAAAGCATACGATCTTTTTAGCGTCGGCGTGGTTAAGAGAATAATCGGATTTGCTCTGTTCCTGCTCGGTGCAAATCGAGAGGATATTGCCGGATACTTAGAAGTTCCTTTCGGCACTTTCCTGTCGTTTCTGACAAGAGTTGAGAAGTATGGTCTACTCGCCTTTGAAGATCGACGGAGAACGCCAGTCAGTCAACCTCCTGAAACTGAAATACCGGTTAGCATATCTTTGAGTGTTCGAGACAAAAGCGTTTCCATTCAACTGGCTTCCGGGCATCGCTCTATGAACATTCCGCCAGATAATTCATTACAAGCTAAAATCGTTCTGCTGACGTTTTTGAACAGCGGCCTTGTCTCCACGGGGGAAATATCTCGCGCTCTTGGGATTTCCGAACGACATACAAGAGAACTCAATTGCAGATTACGTGATGAAGACGCTTATGCCCTGATTGACAAACGAAAGGGGCAACTGAAAGATTACCGATTTACACCAGAGATCAAAGCCGAGTTGGTGCAGCAATTTGCGGCCAATGCCATAAGCGGCCACAAGACATCAAGTCGCCTGATAGCTGAACAGATCGAAAAGCGATGCAACCTACATCTTTCTGACAGGTCAATTCGATTACACATGCAAAAACTGGGATTGTACAGAATAGTGAAGTCTCTTCCACAACTCGTCAGCACTTTAAAAAAAACTGCACTTGATTATTCTGAACAAAAAGAATGATTCTCTTCCCGCTGATGAGGGTTTGACTTCTTCGCGAAAACGAATTATTGCCGGTGTCAATCGGCTTCAACAACGCTCTCAAATGGTTGCGCTCCATGGATATGGAATTCATGCACAAACAATTTCCTGGTTTGTGAGCCATCACATCACTACGGTTTGTAGATGGATATCACGGGCAAAAAAAGATGGTAACATTCACGATCAGAAACGAGATGGCCGTCCTCCAGTCTATTCGGAAAAAACCAAACTCAAGACTATTGCTTTCTACTGTCAGGTTTCTCCTTTGCCGGATTGTGGTACCTGGTCATTCAGATGGGCCGAGAAGTATCTGAAAGAGCACAGCGAGACCACCGGCTGCTCTCTTAGTCATTCTACCATCCAACGTATTCTCAAGAGCCATGCTCTCCGTCCTCATTTACATAAGTATTTCTTGGCCATAACCGATCCTGATTTCTTCCCCAAAATGGACCACATTACTGACCTTTGCCTTAAGCCGCCAGAGTATCTTTTCAACTTTGACGAATGTACAGGTCTGCAAGCTAAAAATCCTTTGGCTCCGAATTTGCCGGCCGCACCTAACAAGCCAAGATACGAAGATCCTTCATATAGACGCAATGGTACTGTAGACCTCCTGGCGTTTCTTCGTCCCAAGACAGGGGAGGTATTTGGTAGATGCACCCCCAACCACAATACTCAAACGTTGGTCAGGGTTTTCAAAGAGCACGTTTCTACCCTACCTTCCGATGCCTCACTTCATTACATCATGGACAACTTAAACACTCATTTCCATAACGACTTCTGCAAGGCCGTTGCAGCTCTGAGCAACGTAACCTACGTTCCCCTGAAGACTGGCAAAGAACGCCGCCAGTGGCTCCAGTCGGATGACAAACGTATTGTCATACACTTCGTTCCCTTTCATGGTTCATGGCTGAACATGATTGAGATATGGTTTGGTATTCTCTACAAACGATTTCTAAAACATCAAGCATTTCGTGCACACTTCTTTTTAGCAGAAACGATACTAAAATCAATCGAGATCTGGAATGATGTATTCGCCCATCCTTTCACCTGGAAATATACCGGTAAAGGATTACACGAAAAGGTCATCGGTCGTTTCAACAAGCAGCTTCTTATGGAAAACAGACAGATGGACATTCAATTCCTCACGAAACAGTTACTTCTCATGGCCAACATCGCTCACACATACCCGGACAAAGTCCAAACCAGGGAATGGAAACAGCTTTGTGATTTACTTATCAAAAAACGGGACTATCTCAACAGCATAATCGATATTGATAGCAAAGAAAGCCTTAGAAACAAAGCGTCTCAGGCATTGGATCGGTTAGACGCGATCCTAATCTAGTGAGTCAACCCGGCAAGCTTGAGGGTGCCCATGGAGATGACAAATTGCCAAAACTAAGAGCGGAACTTATGATACAATGCACTAGTGGTAATTGGATTACAATAAGCACGGGATCGTTAAGTGTTGAGGGGGGCCATGAATATACTATTGTAGGAACGGGTGCATCCGGAGTTTATTTCTGGAATGTGGTTCAGGATTCATAAAAGATAGATTGGGATATCATTCAAGTAGCTGGTTACGTGGAGTAGGTCCAATAATCCTATATAAACAATAAATTGCCAAGTTTCTTGGTATAATGTTTTTTGATATAATATGAAATCGACAAGGTTTTTTGGACTTCCAGAAGCCGGGTCTTAAGGCGATTGGGTTTATTATGCCGAATAAGAAGAGTAGCCGGCCGTTATCGGCCTACGCCGTATCGGTAGATCGAGTGGAGGCGGTAACGGGGTTGGATTTTTTCTATTTGCTGGAGGACGGGCAGGAGGAGCGGCTCGAAGCAGAAGCGAGTATCGGAGTGTGGAGGAACTGAGGAATTGTACAACTTGGCCTTTTGGATATGTTATCTTTCCAAATGTTTCATAGCCGCTTTGGGTATACGTGTTGTTATTAATGTTTTTAAAACTTTTGCACTCCGTGATGGCGAATCGTTCAATTTAAAAAAATACGAAGACCAAGATAGCTACTATGCACTATTGAAACTGTCATGGTGCGATACGTTTTGGAGGAGTTTTATAGGTTTTTCAAAAAAACATTGGTATTATCGTGATTATTTGCTGGGGGCGTTGATCGGACTTGCCGAGTTAATTACCTATCCGTTTCTATTATCCAAGGGCAAGTGGCAGATTGTTGGAGGCTGGATTGCAATAAAAACAGCCGCTCAATGGAGTGTTTGGATTCGATCAAGAACAACATTTAATCGGTTTTTATTAGCAAATATCATTATACTTGCGGTTTCCTATGCGTGGCTTAAGCGTTATGTTGTTTGTTCTATCCCTTGATCAGCAATTAGAATCCCGGCTAAGCTAATATAACGGAGGGGAAAAATGACAGTTAAAGATTTAGCGCTTGAACTATGGCCGATTGCCGCGGTTTTAATTACATTTGGTCTTGCGTGGCGTTCAAATAGAAAAAGCGATAATACAGCAAATAAACTAGACACAATAGATAAAAGTTTGAATAAACGAATCGACTTTTTTGAAAGATTGATTCACAGGATCATGGATGAATCATCAAAATTAACGGACGATAGCATTAAATCATCAACCGATGTGAGGCAGTTTCTCTTTGAAATCATCAAGACTAACGCAAAAAAAGATCAAGTTCCCGAGACAGGGGATACGGAAAAGGCATTTGGAAGTGCTGCAAGTTCAATAGCTAATTTGATACCCAGAATTATAGATATTGAATATATTCGATCTGTTATTCCTGGAGAACAATTTGATGTTGATGGCAAGAAATAAAATTTACTTTGATTCTTGCGAAAAAAATTAAATAAAAAGGAGCTTAATATGCCAACAAGAGAAGAGATTTTAAGAAAAAAAACCCATAAAGATGATGGCCTAGAACTAGAAGAACGTATTTTCTATACTCTTTATGATGAAAACAAAGAAATTGCTTTACCT
>VRUG01000012.1 GCA_019456255.1 Planctomycetota bacterium
GGCGGTGGCGGTCGTGGTGGCGGCGGTGGCGGTCGTGGCGGCGGTGGTGGCGGCGGCGGTCGTGGCGGTGGCGGTGGCGGCGGCGGTCGTGGCGGCGGTGGCGGCGGTGGTCGTGGCGGCGGTTCAGGTAGTGGCGGCGGTTCAGGTAGTGGCGGAGGTGGTGAATTATCAGGCCTTGGTTTGGTAGAAGAAAGAATTGAAGACATCGTTTTACTGATACAGGAAAGTGTAGATTTTGAAAGCTGGTACGAAAACGGCGGCGAAGCTACTATTAGACCATATGCTAATAATAAGCTCGTCATAAAACAAACGCCGGAAAATCATAGAAAAATCAGAAAAGTATTAAACGGTTTAGGGAAAAGTTTTACTCAGCAGGTTTCAATTGAAGCAAGATTTCTTACCGTCACAGAGAACTTCCTCGAAGATATAGGACTTGATTTTGACCTCACATATAACACAGGCGGACAATCTGGAATCATAGGCTTTAATCAGGGGTCCTCAAACCTTGTAACACCGGGACCAACAAGAGTTTCGGGAAGCTTGGCACCGCTTGCAAATGATGCCATTTCATTCAATTGGCCAAATATCTCAGTGCCAATACTCGACGACCTACAGGTAAGTTTCCTCATCAGAGCTACACAGGCGCATTCCGATTCTAAAACTTTAAATGCGCCAAAGGTTACAGTTATAAGTGGCGATTCTGCCGCTATAAGAATTGAAACTGAGAAAGCGTATGTTTCAGATTATGACTTTGAAGATATAACTGCTGCTGGCATAGATCCAATAACAAGAATTATTGCTGACCCTGTCATAGACACCATTCTTGACGGTGTCGTACTGAATGTCACACCTATTGTAAGTGATGATAAAAAATATGTACTTATGAGAATATTGACCTCATTTACTGAGTCAAGAATCGATGACTTCGAAATACCTACTGGAGTAGAAGGGCAAACGTTCAGGATTCAGTTGCCCATTGCGGAAATTGCTGAGATACATACGAAAGTTAACATACCGGATGGTGGAACATTGCTTATTGGTGGACAAAAACTTACCGGTACAAATGAGATGGAAGCAGGAGTACCGATACTTAGTAAGATTCCGATACTCGGAAGGCTTTTTGAAAACAGAAGTAAAGTCAAGGACCACAAGATATTATTGATACTGGTAAAGCCAACTATACTATTGCAGAATGAGCAGGAAGCAAGAGCTCTGGGCGAATTAGGTGGTGACAGTTATTAAATTAATGGTATTATAAGGGGTTTATGAACATCAGGCATGGCTTAAGGGATTCTTGCAATAAAGGGGTAGATAAAAACTGACCCGTATGTCCTAAAGCTAAATGGGGTGGTTAGCAAAAAACACCTGTTTCTATATGACGATGTTTGTAAAACGTTAAATTATTAACGGATGTGAAGAAACAGCTATCGCTGTAGGAGTTGGATGATGAAGCGGAATATTCTAATTAGCCTATTAATAGTCTTGGCACTGCAAACGGTCGTATCAGCAACGATATACTATGTCGACCCAGCCTCAAGAAGTTTCCCGACAATAGAGTCTGCCTTGAACGACCTGGGGATTGCCAACGGGGACACCGTTCTTGTTGCACCAGGTACTTATACTCCACCAACCAATGCGGGATACAATTTTAGCCCTATTGGTACCAGAAACATTATCCTCAAAAGCTGGATTAATCTGGCAGACCCAGACCCGAATATTATTGCTGATACTATCATCGATTGCCAGGGAATCAAAGGAAGCCCTAAACGTGCTTTTCATTTTGATAGTGGCGAAAATAACAGCGCACAGGTTTTAGGATTTACTATTATTAATGGTTATCAGGAAGGTACCGCTGCTGCTGCAGGGCCTTTTCCTTCACTTAATGGCCCAGTCTTTCTACCGGACGACGACTGCGAATATCCATGGGATGCTAATGATGGACTGGATGCTATTTCTGCCACAGACCCTCTCATAAACGATGGATACGGAGGAGCTTTCTTAATTGAAGCTGCAAGTTCCCCGACTATAGGCTGGTGTGTAATAAAAGATAATACCGTTACAGGACCGGTAGGTGGTAGAGGAGCTAACGGGCAAAATGGACAATGGACCATGGATAACCCATGTAATGACCCATGCGATCCTAATGACGATGCCCCCCCCCTGGAATGGGACGATGGACAATGGGCCGGCGACGGTGGCGATGGCATAGGAACTGGTTTTGGAGGAGCAATGGCGGTGAGAGGTGCTTCAAATCCAATCATACACAATTGTACTTTCGAAAACAATCAGGCACGAGGCGGAGTTGGAGGAGATGGAGGCAACGGAGGTAACGCTACGACAACTGACGGAGGAATCACTTATTCAGGAATGGCAAGCTTCGGAGGAAACGCAGGTGACAGTATGGGTGACGGAGTCGGGGGCGCAATATACGCCGACAGCAACAGTCACCCGGTTGTTTCTAACTCCATCTTTAATGGAAATATTGCTACTACCGGATCAAGGGGACAGGGAGGATTAGCAGGGGCGGGTAATGCTGCTGCGTATGATTTTCTCCCTGCAAATACACCTGCTACAGATGGATTCCCTAGTTTTGTATGGGGTAACGGCGGCATTGCTGGAGGAGCAGCATACCACGCAAATACTTCAAACGCAAGTTACACATTATGCGATTTTATAAATAACCAGGCATATGAGGGAGATTTCTTCCCGCCTACATTCTCAATAGGACCAGAAGTACTGAATTATACCATTGGAGGGGCCATATACATTGACAGTAATAATACAGTCCCAAGTACTGTCGCACTTGATAGTTCGAATTTTAGATCAAATATGGGCGGTGCCCTATATTGCGGACCAAGTACTATTTTGAATATCAATAATACTGCTGACCCTGAGAACCTTTGTATTTTTGCCGATAACTCAGACATGCAGGATGATGACGACCTTACAGCTTCAACTGGTCTTGACTTTGGCTCAGGAGCAGCTATTTATTTAGATACCGGATGTACCGTAAGTATACAAAACACCAGCTTTTCCGGTAATACTGCAAAAAATGACGGAGGCGCCATTGAATCGGCAAGTAGTATCGCCACACTTTCAAGTTGCTCATTTGGCAATAACCAGGCCAGCAGATACGGAGGAGCTGTGGACATCTATGAGCCCCTTGGGGCTAACCTAATGGTAAACATTGATGATTGCAGTTTCAATGGAAATCAGGCGCAATATGGAGGGGCTTTCGCTGCAGAACGCCTTAGAGCTGGGATTAGTTTTATTACTGACAGCATTTTCATAAACAATAATGCCCTTAGCGGTGGAGCATTGGATATATTTGATGGAAACGTCATCATTGCAGGATGTACTATCAGCGATAATAGATCTACTGGTAACTATGGCGCAGGAGGCGCTATGGACTTGACAAGTACTGTGGCAGATATCATGCATTGCACTATTCAAGACAACACCGCAGAAGGGGCAAATGCCACAGGTGGAGCTATCAATATTTATGGACTCTTTGATGGACTGCCAGGCAACGATACACATATTACAAACTCACTCTTAACAGGCAACCAGGCCGTCGCCGATGGAGGAGCTATCGCATGCTCCGCCAGCGTCACACCGGACGTAAATAACTGTACTTTCAGTGATAATTCAACAGATGGGTTCGGCGGAGCCATTTACGCCGACGACACCTCAAATCCTTTAATTGCAAACTCCATCTTCAACAATAACACAGGACATGCAATACATGAAGAAGATAACGGAGGAGATGCAACGGTCATATTTAGTTTATTCAATAATAATCCCGAGGGCGACTACTATGATTCAGGTACAACAACGGTCTATGCAGGTGCTGCACAAATCCCTGCTATTCCTTCAGGCGCAAACAATCAGTACGGAGACCCCATATTTGTTAACGGGCCGCTTGGCAGCTTTTATCTTATGCAAACTGATGCAAATGATGCCAATTATCCAGGACAGACCCAGGACAGTAACGCTATTAACCTTGGAAATGTAAACCTGGCAGCATTTAATCCCGTAACTTTCGGTTGGGACCCGACCCTATATACTACAAGAACTAATAATGCTGGAGATAATGCCGTCCTTGATATGGGATATCATTATCCTAAAATCGCGGATGTAAATATCTTTGAACTGACTATTACAGTTGATTCAGGAAGTGGAACTCTTGAAGTAGTTTCTCCGGCTCCGATTGATTACAATTCCGTTACCGGAATATATACTTTCTATGCAGGGACAATAGTGACCTTGCAAGCGGCACCTGCCGGTGGATGGAAAGTTAATACCTGGACAGGAACTGATGACGATTCTTCTACAAATAATATAAATATCGCTACTATGAATTCAAACAAAAATGTCAGAGTCCAATTCAATTTGCCAAGGACACTTATAGTTTCTGTTGGCGGAGGGGGTGCAGGATACTTCGCAAACATACAGGATGCGATACATAATTCTAACGATGGAGATGTCATTATTGTTTACCCCGGTATTTATTATGGACCGGCCATACAAGTAACCAAATCCGTGGAAATCAGATCACTGCATCCAGAGGACCCGAGTTGGGTCGACCAGACTATCATCGACAGAACAGGTTATGCAAACAGGGCATTTATTTTCCAGACAGGTTCAGAGGGTGCTGTCTTAAACGGACTGACAATACAAAACTGCAACTGGGTTATACTCGATAATTACGATGCCACAAGACCAGGGCTCGACGGTGGTTCTAACGGTGGTGCTGCAGGTGCTGCTATCGTCATTGATGCAGGAGTGAGCACTACATTCAAAAACTGCGTATTCAGGGACAACCGGATACGAGGCGGACATGGTTCTAACGGTGCTAATGCGGATATTTCACACAATGCAGGCCGTGGTGGATGGGGGCATTGGGCAAGAGGAGGAGCCGTATACTGCGGACAAAATTCCACCGTTCTATTCGAAAACTGTAGAATGATTGACAATACTGCGGTAGGTGGTAACGGTGGTGATGGAGGGGACGAGGTTACACCAGGTGGTGTGGCAAACTATGGTGGAAACTGGAGCAGGGCCGAATGGATTAATATACAGTTCACAACTTCCACATGGGAACAGGGTGACCTTTGGGCGGTATGGCAGTCACACTTAGTCAGTCCTGATGGCCAGACGAGTACTCCGACAGGCAATTATATTGGTGATTATAGATGGTACACTGGATATGGTGGTGCTGTCTATTGCGATAACCACAGTAACGTTACTTTCGATAACTGTACTATCTCTGGTAACCTTGCACAAGGTGGTATGAGTGGGCTCGGAGGAGAAAGACTAGGGGAAAATCCCGAACCAGAATTTAGATATGAACTGCCAAGTTTTGGAGGAGGCGTATACTGCTCTTTCGATTCTACAGTGACATTTATCAATTGCAATATCGCTGACAATCTGGCCAGCGACCCGACATTCGACCATACTCCCGAAGATACTGGTCTTGGAGCAGAATATGACCCGCTAAATAAATATAGGGTGGACCCATACCTCGGACATGGTGGTGGCGTATGTGCCGAAGATACCGCTAAAGTGACATTTATTGGATGTGACGTTAGGGATAATACCGCTTCCGTTGGTGGTGGTATTAACTTTGCAAATGCAAATCCCGTTATAAGGAACAGCAATATTATTTCAAATACCGCATATCAGGGTGGAGGTATATTTGGACAGGATGGACAAGCAGATATCATTAATTCCGATTTCATCGGAAATATGGCAATCTCGGATGCCAATGACACAAACGTGATTATTTTAGCACAAGGTGGAGCGGTACACTTCTGGGCAGCCGATGTAAACATCGCGAATTCTTACTTCTCGCAAAACTATGCACAGGCTTCTGGAGGTGCAATATTCTTCGGAGGAGAAGGATACCCCACACTCTTTAACTGCCTTATTACTGACAATACTGCCGACAGAGATGGCGGAGGAGTTGCAAATAATTACTACTCACAATTGTCAATAGAAAACTGTACTATTGTTGACAACATTGTTACAGGGAATGGTTTTGACAATGATTATAGCGGAGGTGGGGCTATATTCGCTACCAGTACCGCATTTACACAAATCATTAATAGTATTATATGGGATAACTATAGTTTTGACGGCTCACAAATTACAATTAGCGAAGTATCTGGAGGCAGCCAGAAGCCTTTAGTTATTTCTTATAGTGATATCGGGCCGATGTATGACCCAACTGAATTTGCTGTAAGGACATTTGGAATTGCTGCATCAAGCAAACTGGTAGACAGTCAGGCTATATACGACCAGTTTACTGCAGGGGCAACAAAGGCGGAAGTTATTGTTACTTTGCAGCAGCCTACAAAACCGTCAAACTGGAATTCTCAGGCACAGCTAAATGTATATAACACACAGGTACAAAATCTCATACAGTCAGTTCTCGCGACACTGCCTTCATATAAATATGATTTGAGACACAGTTTCAAAAATATCGCGGGCTTCTCATGTGATATCACTACAGAAGGAATTGATATACTACTTGCGAATTCATCTGTTAAATACATTGAACCGGTTAGATATGTTCAGCCTACTCTAAGACAGGCAATTCCGCTCGCAAATGCTTTGGTACCAAGACTCACATATGATGGTACTGGCATAGCTATCGCAATTGTTGACTCAGGCGTTGATTATACACATCCTATGCTTGGCAACGGAACTTTCCCAAATAGCAAAGTCATCGGTGGTTATGATACTGGAGACAATGACCCGGACCCAATGCCAAGCGATGAAGCACATGGTACTGCATGTGCAGGTATTGCCGCAGGTGACATCGAAAATATAGGCGATTATATTGGTGGTGTTGCACACAATGCAAAAATATATGCGCTTAAGATGGCTGCAGATACAGGTTTTTGGCCGATTGATGCTGGCCTTGATGCATGGGATTGGTGCGTCACTCACCAAAATGATGACACAAGTAATCCTCTCCTGGTAATGAGTAATAGCTGGGGTGCAATTGATGCAAATGGTGGACCTATATTATTTGATAACGCTGCTGATGCAGATGCATTCTCACCGGCTATGGCCGAAGTGGCACAAAGAGCCGTCGATGCTGGAATTGCAATTCTCGCGGCCTCAGGTAATGATTACAGTGCTGGCGAAGGTATCTCTTGGCCGGCTGCTATGTCTAATGTTATCTCAGTTGGAGCTGTCTTCGATACAACCGACGAAGTTACCGGATATTCAAATACTGCGGATAATCTTGATATTCTCGCACCTGCAGACCCTATGTACACCACTGATATTGTTGGACCTCTTGGATACAGCTCAGGCGATTACACACCAAACTTCAATGGTACTTCTTCGGCAACGCCATTTGCCGCTGGTGTCGTCGCTGCTATTCAGCAGGCATCAAAAGAAAAACTCGGGGACTATCATACGCCGTCATCGCTAAGAGAATTACTTATAAGATCCGGTGACCCTGTCACTGATACCAAAGTACCAATTACAAAACCAAGGGTTAATCTTGGTAATGCTATTGATAGTTTTGAATTTAGAGCGCCAATAACTCTCGATGGCGACTTAACCATTGATGGATTCGACGCAAACGACCCTTGTGACCCATGGGCCCCCAACACTTTCAATATTCAGCTCGACCCCAACTTCATAGACGGATACCGATTACCACAGATTGCTGCCGGACAGTTATATAACAGCATAGCTGTCAACGCTGGTAGCGACCTGGCACTCGTAATAGGACTGCACATGCTCACTACAAGAACTGATTCGATTCCAGATGACTATAACTCCGTGGATCCTATGGATGACCCGAATAATGCTATAGTAGATATGGGGTATCACTACAACCTCTTTACTCCGGATACATACGCCTTGATTTTCACTGCTATTGATAATAACGATATTGCCGACCCATGTGACCAGCCATTTATTATTACACCGCTTGGAGGAGAAACATATCCAGCATTTACAAATGTTTACCTTGAAGTGACTACGCCGCCTGACCAATACGAAGTTGTTTGGAGCGGAACTGAGAATGATGATAGTAATGAACCAGCAAATATCGTAGAGATGGATGGTGATAAACTTGTTACGGTAACATACGACAAAATAAGATTTAATCTTACGGTGAATGTAAACGGTTCCGGCGGAACCGTCACACCTACAAGCGGGGTCTATCGCAGAAATGAAGTAGTGTCAATTACTGCAACTCCAGATGAAGGCATGAGAGTCAAAGCATGGACAGGGACAGAAGATGATACCTCCGTCGAACTGAATAATACCGTAATTATGGACGACGATAAAATTGTTACGGTTGAATTTGAACTGCCGCAGATAATAACTGTACCGGGAGAATACTCTTCCATCCAGCAGGCTTTCGATGCTGCACAAGAAGGTGACACCATTCTAATTGGTACAGGTACCTATATTACTTCTGCGGGATACACCATTTATGATAAGAATGTTATTATTTCAAGCGAAAACCCCGATGACCCATGCGTTGTTGCTGCAACTGTTATACAACTGGCTGCCGGTGCCAGTGGGGGTGTCAGTTCTGCTTTCAATATTATGAATGTTGGTCGTGAGACAGTTATTAATGGAATCACTATAAGAGGCTTTACTTTTACCTCACTTAGTGGTTTGGATGGTGTAAACGCGGGTGATAGTGGATTTAATGGAGGTACTGCCACAGGTGGAGCTTTTGATATTATAAATGCCTCTCCAACAATTAAAAACTGTATGATCATTGATTGTGGTGTAACTGGTGGTAATGGTGGTAACGGTGCTGCCGGTGCAGATCCGAATTTAGATGGTGGTCATGGTGGTTGGCCTGGGGGTGCATATGGTGGTGGTATGTATATTGCTGGAAACAGTAGCCCTCAGATAATAAATACCACCTTTGTAAACTGTTATGCTATCGGTGGTAATGGCGGCAACGGTGGAGATGGAGCAGATGCTGACCCTCTCTATGGAGATGGAGGGCTTGGTGGAGGATGGTATTATCCCTTCCCTGTCGATTGGCCATATGGTCCTTATCGATTCTATACAAAATATTCGGGTCTTGGTGGTGCGGTATATGTTGGCCAAACAAGTTCACCTGTCTTTAGAAATTGTACCTTTGAAAATAATACTGTTTCGGGCGGCTTTTCTGGTATTCAGGGAATAAGCCAGCCATCAGGTTTAATAGGTGAACCAAGCATTAACTGGAAAATAGACACCTTCGGTGGTGCCGTATACTGTGACGCAAATAGTCTGGTGACATTTGTAGGCTGTCATTTTGAGGATAATTTTGCTGACACAAGCTATCCTGCCAATAATGACGACCCATTCGTCAGCCTTGGAGGTGCTGTCGCATTCGAAGACGGCGCAGATGTCACATTTAACGATTGTTCATTTAATAACAATACTGCCGCTATCGGTGGTGGCGTATATGCAAATGATAGCAGAATGAGGGTGACAAAATCTGAGTTTTCCGCTAATAACGCATATAATGGAGGCGGCTTATATTTCGTCGATGGCAGTGTAGATATTATTAAATGCGACATCACAAATAACTCTGCCGTTGATATTAACACTATTGGCGATGCAAATGCCGTTGTACTGGGCAATGGGGGAGGTATTTACTGCAGCTCTTCCGATGCATATATTGCAGACAACATAATCACTTATAACAAATCAAACAAATCAGGCGGTGGTATATACCTCGCAGGTGACAGCGACCCTGATGTCTTTAACTGCCTTATTGCAAATAATGAAGCCGGAAGTGACGGAGGCGGGATCTCGGTAAGCTGGAGCGCAAGAGCTTATATCGAAAATTGCACTATCGTAAACAATGAAGCTGTAGGATTGTATGGTGAGACAACAACCGCTGGATACGGCGGAGGACTATTCGCCGGATATGATGGAAATACCGTCGTTATTGACACCATTATTAGAGATAACTTTGCACGACAGGAAGGACAGCAAGTTGCAATTAAAAGCTCGGATGGACAAAATTCAGCCGTGACGATTTCTTATAGCGATATTCTTGGCGCCCAGGGACAGATGTATATCGACACTAATTCTACTCTGAATTGGGAAACTGGCAATTTCGATATCGACCCAATATTTGCTACAGGGCCTTTAGGGGAGTATTATCTAAGCCAAACCGATGCAGGAAATCCTGCTGACAGTCCGTGTCTAAACACCGGTAGTGACACCGCTGAAAATATCGGATTAGCAATGGGATATACTACAAGAACCGACCACGTCTCGGATAAACAAACCGTCGATGTTGGTTTCCATTATCCTTTAGAAATCTACGAGCAGGAAGAATGCAAAATCTATGATTTAAATGATGATTTCAGCGTAGACTTTTACGACCTACAGATAATTCTTGCCGACTGGCTCAGTTTATTACCATCTGATGCTGACTTTAACGAAGACGGTATCGTAGACTTACTCGATATTAGTATATTCGCTCAATGCTGGGCGGTTAATGACGACAATCCCCCATATCCAAGTCCGCTCCAATGGGAAATTGTGCCTTATGCTCTATCACAGTCTTCTACGGAAATGGTCGCTGTACAGGCAAGAGACACGTGGACCAATACCATCTTTTACTACTATGAGTGTGTCAGCGGACCATGTAATGACAGCGGATGGCTCATCGAGGACCTCAATGAGCCAAACTATATAGATACCGGACTGCCTACAGATACGGTCGTCGGATACAGAGTAAAGGCAAAGGATGAACGTGGAAATGAAACACAATGGTCCACTATAAAATATATCCAGACCACAACAGATATTATAGCGCCGGTAACTGACCCGGATGCAAACGCACCTGCAAGGTACAGAAGCACTTGGGACGGACCTTTGGTGCCCGATGCAACAAAGATCACAATGAGAGTTACACCAGCTACTGATGAAAGCGGCGTTGAATACTACTTCAAATGTACAGACGGTGGCGCGGACCCCAACATACATGACAGCGGATGGCAGGACAGTACTGAATATGAAGCTACCGGACTATTGCCCGAAACTACATACACCTTCAAAGTCAGGGCGCAGGACAAGTCCCCATTGAAAAATGGTGGAGACTACTCCCTTGAAGATTCAGCAACAACATTGACTGACGATGCAAATGCTCCGGAGCCGGCACCTACTATTACAGCAAATACAGCTTACGAGTCCATTGGCTCTTCATATCATCAAACTATTATAAATACCGTTGCAGTAACAGATGATATCGACCCAAGGGAAAATCTTGAAATTAATTTCATCTGCGTTCATGATTCTGCAAGAAGTAGCGGATGGGTTCCAATGATTGGAGTAGCTGACATTACTGTGCATCCAGATTCAGTGGTCAGTTATGCAGGTGACGTTGTCACTTATGATGCTTTTGTCTCCTCATTCACGCCGCCACCTGTATATGACTGGTATGTTTGTGTCAGAGATGTTGCTGAACTCGAGACATGCTCACCTGACGTGACGACAGGATCGCCATAAAAAAATAAAATTGACATTAAAGGCAGTTTCAGTTGCTTCCCCCCCTTAGTAGCTGAGACATTAGCCATGCATTAAAGCCTCGGGTAGGACCCGGGGCTTTATCTTTTTATTCTTTCGATTTCAATACCACCAGTGAGAAACTGGTGGATGGAAACAACCGACAAAGTCGGACAGGCGAAGCCTGTACCCGGCAATGCCACCGGTTTTAACCGGTGGTTGTTTACTGACTAAACTTCTCCTTCAATTGCTGATAACCGTAGTGCGCCAGAAGATTATCAAGAATCACCATCGCTGTATAATTCTCTGCTACTGGCCAGATACGAGCCGCGATCGTTGGGTCACGCCTTGTAATAGCTGCCATGTCCTTGTTCTCAAGAGTATATTTATCTATCGTATGTTGAGGCTTATCAATTGTAGGTGTAGGCTTTACCGCAATCCTGACAATAATATCCTGACCACTCGTCAAACCGCCGGTTATCCCGCCGGCATTATTCGAATCAAAGACTACCTTACCATCTTCTGAATGCATCTGGTCATTAGACTCAAAACCTGTCATGTCCTTGACCGCAAAACCAGCACCGATCTCAACGCCCTTAACCGCCCCGATTCCTAACATCCTGCCGAGTTCTGCGTCCATCTTATTAAATACCGGCTCACCAAGACCAACAGGTGCGCCAGTCACTACTATCTCGACAACCCCGCCAGCCGAATCGCCCGTACTGCTTATCTTATTGCACGACGCTACCATCTCATCAGCAACGCTAATATCAGGACAATTCAATACAGGATGAACTCCGTATTTTTCTTTTATCTCTTCAACACTCATCTTCGGCGCCTTGCCCCGAATGTCATCTATCTCCTGTTCGATTTCCGCGAAAACTTTCATCTTCTCAAGAAAACGCATCTCAGGTTTAACGCGACCTTTCACATAAACCTCCTGATAAAACGGGTCAAGGTCGTGCCTCATCTGTTTATATTTTTCCGTATACGCAAGAGCTTTCGCTGAATCAATACCGTCAAACTTAACTCCCGCAAGTTCCGTCACATAACTAAATACCTCTATCCCGCACTTTTTAAGAACCTTCTTGGCAACATAGCCAGCTGCAACGATCGTTGATGTATATCTACCACTAAAAAATCCCGCACCAATCGCGTCATCATCGGCACCGTACTTCATAAAAGAAGCATAAGACGCATGACCAGGCCGAGGCGTACGATTCGTGTCTTGATATTGCTTGATATGAATAAAATGACGGTCAAGATTAGGTATCAAAATACAAAGAGGCGTCCCGTTAGTATGGTTCCAGTTGCCGGCCCCCTCAATAGTATCAGCTGCGTTCACACCGCTGTAAATTACCGGCAAATCCGGCTCCTTGCGAGGACTCGAAAGCTCGTCGGCTCCGGGCTTACGCAAAAGCATATCACCATAAATCTCCTGCTCAGTAATAAGCATCCCCGGTGGATTACCCTGTATCGTCGCTGACAAACCATCCTGATATGAACCACCTGCTACCGTTACCTGAAACATTCGTCCAATATGACAACCTATCATTTTCTAAAACTCCTCAAAAAATTCACATTAGTCGCCAATTATACATTATTTGTGGAAAATTTCAAACCTTTCCCAAAAGTCTGGAAACGATTTCGCCACGCACATTTCGTCCTCGATCACCTGTTCGCCCGTTACAAGCCCAGCAACAGCGAAACTCATCGCGATTCTATGGTCATTATGCGGGTCAATCACTGCCCCCCGGCAATTCCGATTGCCCTCTATTATCAAAGAATCATCCCCGCATTCAGCTTTAATCCCCATCTTATTAAGCTCCGCCGCCATCACCGCCAACCGGTCGCATTCCTTGTGCCTCAAGTGCCCGATTCCCGTCAATCTGCTAACCCCATCAGCAAAACCGCAAGCTATCGCCGCCGGCGGTACAAGGTCGGGTATATCACTCATATCAACAGTTATCGCCGCAAGACCAGTACCCTCTACGCAAATTCCCTCATCCGTCGCGCTCACCTTACAGCCCATCTTAGCCATCAAATCGAGAAAACCCTTATCTCCCTGATGCGTATCTTCAGACAATCCGCTTACCGTAACCTTAGATTGACAAATCGCCGCCGCCAAAAAGAAAAACGACGCACTGCTGTAATCGCCTTCAACTTCCAGATCAATACCGCTGTATTTTTGACCGCCGGCAATTTTTATTTCCTTATAATTATCATTTTCAACCTCAATCCCGAACTTGCTCATCATACCGAGACTAATATCAAAATATGGCTTTTCAGTCATCTCATCAACGCATCTTAATGTCACCGCCTCCCTTGCATAAGGCGCCGATGTCACTATCGAACTAAAATACTGCGACGTCTTGTCACCTCTAATCTCAGCGACCCCGCCCCCGATACCACCGCCATCAATTTTAATCGGCGGGAAACCTTCACTACCAAGATATTCGATCTTGCACCCTAATTGCCTGAGTCCGTCAACCACTTCAAAGATGGGCCTCTCAGTAATCCTCTTCGCGCCCGTCAATATCACAGCCTTATCACAAAGATTTGCGACCGAACTCAAAAAGTTCATACCAACACCAGATTCACCGACATTCAGCTCATCAACCACCGGAGAAAATACCCCGCCGCTGCCCTCTATGATTATTTTATCCGAACTCACCTCAATACCGACACCAAGCTGCTTCAAACATTCAATCACATTAAGCTGGTCCTCGCCCAGAAGCGGATTACTAAGTACACTCGTCCCCTCCGCCAGAGAACCGATTATCAACCCGCGCAGAGTATGAGCCTTCGATGCCGGTGCACGAACCAATGCCTCCATATTCGAAATTTTGGATACTTTTTTCATGTGGTGATTTTTACCAGAAAAGACAGGAAAGTTAAAGAAGATTTTAAAATTGTGATTTTGACTAAAAAAATGCCCGACAAAAACTACTCACTCAGGTTCTCGCCATCGCGATTCGTGTAGTTGATGAGAATTGCCAAATCGTTGATGTCAACAATGCCGTCATCATTAATATCGCCCAGCTGATACTCCCCCGACTCCTGCAGACCAGACAAAACATAATCAAACATCATCGCAGTATCTAAATCATTAACAATACCGTCAGCATTCAAATCAGACAGCAATGCCTTACTCTGCTTTGCCTTAGTTTTCACGCTCCATGCAAAACCATATCGCTCACCATCCTCAGGCACATTGCTGTCACTAAAACGAACTATCAATTCATAATCGCTGTAGTTAGCATCTGCCTCGGTATAGATATGCTCCACGTTATCAACCGCACTGTCACTGTAATCGATAAGCCGATTATTGCCGGGGTCATTTACATCAATACCCCAAACCTCAAGACGCAAATTACCGTCCTTTTCTGTCTCTGCCGCAAAGGGATATTCATCCGCGTAATGCCTGTTCCACGCAACCGTCGCCGTAATAACTTTATCACCGCCCTCATCAATTCTAATACGATAGCTGTTCTGCAAATTGTCCCCGTCAACAACATTATTGTCCCAACCCATCGCGGTATTTACATCCTCATCATCGAGCCTCGAAACTAAATGCCGATAAGCACCCAATGCGTCTAACATACCCGCTCCCTGAATAAGGTCCAAAGGTGCGCTATGGTCATCATCTTTCGTCAATTGTCCCTTGTGCCAATAGTTAAGCTTAGTTGCCGAATTCAAAACGATTGCCTTCATAACACAATTGCCCCCGTCAACAGAAACCGCGTCAGCCAATGCCTCTTCCTGTCTCGCCTTTTCAACAAGCAAACCAATCGCACCCGCCACTACAGGCGTCGAAAAACTCGAACCGCTATTTGTTGGCCTGTAACCATCGGCATCATTAACATCGCCGACTAAAAAATTACCAACCGCGACAATATCAGGCTTACTTCGCCCGTCGCCCGTCGGACCAAAACTCGAATGCTCAGGATACACAAGAGAAAATTCCGAAAGTCGCCGCCCAAGCTCATTCGCGTCAACAGAATCTATCACACCAACACCAATAACATTAGAAGATGCCGCCGGATATAAAGGCGGGTCAAATGAACCGGAACCATTGCCAATACCAGCTACCACTATCTTGCCCTGATGCTCAACCAATGACTCAATTCCCCTCGTCCACCAGTCCTCGTCGTTACTGCCGATACTCGCGGTAATAATATCCGCCTCCATCGGAACCTGACCGAAAACATAATCAGTCAAAAAATGCCAGAACTCATAAACATCTGCGTTTGCCTCCGGCAATATTCCTTGATATGTGAAATCCCCAAGTTCAGCCTCACTCGCACCTACATCTTCACCGAACAATATCGAACAGATAGCTGTCGAATGACCGGATATACCAGCACTGGCTTCATTGGAATCATGGAACCTAAACCCCACCGATTCAAAGCAGCTGTGACCCGAAGCAGGGCGGTAGTCGTTTTGAGGCACACCGTCAACATAAGTAAGACTGCGGCAAATCACTGCGATATTTACATCACTGCCCCGCAATTCAGGCGCCGCTTCACGCAATCCGTAGATACCGCAATATCCAAGACCCGCAGGCTCAGGACCAATCCCTAACGCAGGCACTCCCGCGGAAAAAACGAAGAGCAGCTGCAAACAAAACAGCCTCACCATAATTTTTCGCTTTATTAGATACACCCAATTACTCCAAAAAACTGGCTCTGTAATTTAACAAACACCCCGCCAAAACCCTCTTATCAGGTTCAAAACACCCATAAATCGCCCACTCCTGAGTCTATAGACCTAAGAGCCATCATACCAAAAAACACCTTACCTTTCAAGAAAATTCAATCTCACCAGCAACCAAACAAACTTATCTCAAAATTATAAAAATTTCACGCCCAAAATGACAAAACATAAACTTTTTATACCCACCTTATAGGACGTAAAGTCTTATTACACCTCTTTTTACCGAAAAAACAAAACAAAAATGATTTTGCCTCTAATTAAATACACCTATTGCCGATACTCATATTAGCTGGCTGCTTCTCTAGCCAAAAATTTTATTAATTACACCGGAGTTTTGACGTGAACGAGGTAACTATGCTGCACGGGGCGCAGTCCCGACAGCTCCTGCAGACAATTATTGACAAGAAAATACCGGTCACTTTGTCATATTTGGCTAAGGACGGGTGGCTTGTATCAAGGGCGGTTTTTGTCGAAATTGCTGAAAAAACCTTCGCCATCAGAATAACACCAAGAAAAAAAACTCAGATGGAAACCCTCGAAATAGGTCAGACAATTGGCATCTCATTCAAACTTGGTTACGGCAGAGAATACGATAAATATGTCTTCGATACCATGATTACAGGCCTAAACTCATCCGACCCAAACACAAATGTCGATTTCGTACTCGCACTGCCCGAGGAAATCGAAATGATTCCAAGAAGGGGATACCTGCGAGTAAAACCGCCAAACGACCACAAGATACCTGTACGCTTCTGGCATCGATACTACACCACCGACGAAAATAACAAAACAACCATCGCATCGGGACCGACATGGCAGGCAAAACTTATTGACGTATCCGCAAGCGGAATGCAGATAGCACTGCCGGTCTTTCCAAAAAATGATTTCAAAAAAGGGGACAATGTTGGAATAAAGTTCACACCACTCGAATTTGAAACGCCAATGCATCTAAACGCACAGGTAAGAAACGCAATACCCACCGCAGATGGCAAAAACGTCTGTATTGGACTGGAAATGATAGGTCTCGAAGCAAGCCCCGAAGGCAGACTTAACCTCTCAAGACTCGTCAGCATCGTTGAACAATACCACCAAATCGACCATTCCTGACCAACTCAAAGCACTTTTCAAAAACTTCTATTACAACCCTTGCTTTAGACTCACCCAATTGCTATACTCTTGTGGAAATTGGCCAGCCGGTTTCGAGGTTTGCAATATGAAGGTAATTTTAGATTCTCAGCAAATCAAACAAATCCTCACGGATTTGGCTGCCGCTATTGTCAAAAACACCCCACAGGACCTCAAACTCGCCGTGATAGGCATTAGAAGCAGGGGAGAAATAATCGCAAACAGACTCGCGCAAGCTCTCTCAGACAAGCTCGACACTCAGATTCCATGCGGAACACTCGATATCACACTCTACCGCGATGACCTCAACGACCCTCAAGGCGACGCTCAGCCACAGGTCCGAAGCACAGAAATTGACTTCAATATTGACGACAAGATCATCATCCTCGTAGATGATGTACTATATACTGGCCGCTCTACAAGAGCCGCACTCGACGCACTCATCGACCTGGGAAGACCAAAAGCCATCAAGCTCGCAGTACTAATCGACCGAGCAGGAAGAGAATTCCCCATACAAGCTGACTACGCGGGATTCAAAACCGACGTCGAACCAGGAAAACTCGTACAGGTAAACCTAATCGAATCTGACGAAAAGGACGAAGTCTTTATCGAATAAATAAATCTATGAGAAAAAAGAGCAAAAAACTAAACTGGACTCACAAGCATCTGCTTGGACTGCGTGACCTCACCGCAGAAGAGATCACATACATCCTCGATACCGCCGAAGGTTTCGAGCAGATAAGCACACGCTCCGTCAAAAAAGCGCCCGTACTGCGAGGAAAAGTCATCGTAATGCTCTTCTTCGAAGACAGCACCAGAACACGGAACAGCTTCGTACTCGCAGCAAGCAGATTAAGCGCCGACGTCCTCGAGTTCACAAAAAAAACAAGCTCCGTCAGTAAAGGCGAAACACTTCTCGACACCGCCAAAAACCTCGAAGCTATGGGTATCGACATGATCGTCATTAGACACGGAGCAGGCGGCGTACCCGAATTCCTTAGCAGAAACATTAACGCTTGTGTCATAAACGCCGGCGACGGATATTGCGAACATCCCACACAGGGCTTGCTTGATGTCTATACCATTAGAAAAAATAAAGGCTCACTCAAGGGACTGAAAATTGCCATCGTCGGTGACATCGCGCATAGCCGTGTCGCAAGAAGTGACATGTGGGCAATGACAAAACTGGGCGCAGAAGTTACTTTCGTCGGCCCGCCGACTCTAATGCCCGCAAAAGTAAATGAACTGCCCGTAAACATCTCGTACTCACTCGATGAGGTCATCGGAAAAGTCGATGTCATAAACATGCTCCGAATACAGTTCGAACGGATGGGCGGAAATCCTTTCCCATCTGTACGTGAATACTCCCATTATTTCGGCCTCACCGTCGACAGAATGAAAAATGCAAAATCAGACATCCTCGTTATGCACCCCGGACCAATCAACAGAGGACTCGAAATTGAAAGCCAGGTCGCCGATGGAAAAAACAGCGTAATACTCGACCAGGTAAAAAATGGACTCGCCGTAAGAATGGCAGTACTCTTCCTCCTAAACCAGGCAGCCATGCAACAAAAGAAAATAAATAAAAAACTATGACAAAAGAACTTCTTATAAAAAATGGACGCGTCATTGACCCTGCAAACAATATTGACAAGGTCTGCGATGTACTTATCGCCGACGAAAAGTTTGTAGAAATAGGCAAGCCAAAAACAGACACCAAAAACGTCATCGACGCAAAGGGAAAACTCGTCGTCCCCGGACTCATCGACATACACGTACATTTTCGCGAACCGGGCGACGAAGAGGAAGAAACTATTGCGAGCGGCTCTGCCGCCGCGGTAGCAGGCGGATTCACTTCCGTTGTCTGCATGCCAAACACCAACCCCGCAATACAAAACGAAACCGACGTCGAATACATCCATCGAAAGGGCAGGCAAGCCAGAAAAACCCATGTCTACACAATGGGCGCTATCACAAGAAAACGCGAGGGTGTCGAACTCGCCGAGATGGGCTTCATGGCAAGCGCCGGTGCCGTTGGCTTCACCGATGATGGTAACGGCGTGCAAAATCCCGCCGTAATGCTAAGAGCACTAAAATACGCAACTATGTTCAATCTCGTTGTCGCCCAGCACTGCCAGGATGACAACTTTGTCGGCGATGGCGTCATGAACTCTGGATACAATTCCACCGTACTTGGTCTGCCCGGAATGGACAAACTCGCCGAACATGCTATGCTCTGGCGTGACATCCAACTCGTCAAGAAAACTAACGTGCGATACCACGCCCAGCACATCTCAACTGCTGAATCCGTCGAACTTATTAGACAGGCAAAAAAAGACTCACTGCCCGTCACCTGCGAAGTGACATCGCACCACCTCCTGCTAACCGACAAATGCTGCAGCAACTACGACACAAATTACAAGGTAAGCCCGCCCCTTAGAACAGAAGCTGACATCAACGCAATAAAGCAGGCCATCGCCGACGGCATCGTAGACACACTTGTCAGCGACCACGCACCGCATCTACAAAGCGAAAAGGAACTCGAATTTTTAACAGCTCCATTTGGAATTGCCTCCCTCGAATGTTCACTTGGACTCTTCGTAAAAGCTCTTATCGAATCAAAAATTCTCGATTGGCCTAAACTCATCGAATTAATGACCGCTAAACCCGCCAAAATAATCGGCATCGATAAAGGAACCTTAACAAAAGGCGCACAAGCTGATGTCACCATCATTGACCCCAATGCAGAGTATGTTGTTGACGTAGAAAAATTCCACTCAAAGAGCAGAAACTGCCCCTATAACGGATGGAAACTAAAAGGAAAAGTCGAAAAAACCATCGTCTCAGGCGAAATTAGATTCCAGGCCTAAAACTATGCCATACCTAATCGACGGTTACAATCTGCTCTGGGCACTCGACCACGCAACTGACGACCACCACTCCATCAACGACGCCCAATTATGTAACGCTATAAGCAAATTCCTGGCCTTAATAAATGATACCGGCGAGATTATCTTCGACGGTATAGGCCCGCCAGACAAAACGCCTTTCGAAAACCTGCACAAACTTGAAGTCATCTTTTCCGGAACAAGAACCGACGCCGATACTGTCATCGAAGACAAGATAGAAACATGCACCGCCCCAAAAAGACTCACAGTTGTCAGTAGTGACAATCGGATAAGAAAAGCCGCACGCGCAAGAAAAGCCGTCTCACTAAAATCAGACGTCTTCTGGAATAAGCTCTCGGTACAGATAAAACGCCCAAGACCCGCTTCTTCCGAGCCACCCCAAAAAAGAAAAGGCCTAAGCCATAGCGAAACTGACCACTGGATGGATATTTTCGGCATCGACCAGTAATTTTCAGCAAACAACACCCATTTACCTTAAGACCCGCAATGCCCATGCCGATACTATAGAAAAGATTTTTGATACATCTGCAATTGGGGGCATGATTTTGACAATTTTGCGTTGATTTAATAAGTAGAAACATGTATAAAGGCGGTTTATTTCAACGGACATTTCAAGTTTTTTAAAGGTGGAGATATTATGAGTCGCAAAACAGTCACTATTGACGGTAATGCCGCGGTCACACACGTCGCGCATGCCACGAACGAAGTTATCGCTATTTATCCTATTACTCCAAGCTCGGCAATGGGAGAAGCCGCGGACATCAAATCTGCCGCAGGACTTACAAACATCTGGGGAACCGTACCATCGGTAACCGAAATGCAGTCCGAAGCCGGTGCCGCTGGCGCAGTTCACGGAGCACTTTCTGCCGGGGCACTCGCCACAACTTTCACCGCCTCACAGGGACTGCTGCTGATGATTCCAAACATGTACAAAATTGCTGGCGAACTTTTGCCAACAGCTTTTCATGTCTCAGCCCGCTCACTCGCCTGCCAGGCACTATCAATTTTCGGCGACCATTCTGATGTCATGTCGTGTCGACAAACTGGATTCGCTCTGCTATCAAGTGCAGGCGTACAGGAAGTTATGGACCTCGGACTCATCGCTCAGCAGGCAACCCTCGCTTCAAGAATTCCTTTCCTCCATTTCTTCGACGGCTTTAGAACAAGTCACGAAGTACAGAAAGTTGAAGAGCTTTCTTTTGACGATATCCGCGCAATGATAGATGACAAACTCGTTCTTGAAAACAAAGCAAGAGCACTCACACCTGATTGCCCGCAAATCGGAGGCACCGCACAAAACCCCGATGTCTATTTCCAGGGAAGAGAGACCGTAAACAAATTCTATGATGCCGTCCCGAATATCGTACAGGAAACTATGGACAAGTTCGCCAAACTCGTTGGCAGACAATACCATCTTTTCGATTATGTCGGCGACCCCAACGCTGAAAAAATTATTATCATCATGGGCTCAGGCGCCGACACCGTCCACGAAACCGTCGAACACCTCAACTCACAAGGCGCAAAACTCGGCGTCCTGAAAGTAAGATTGTTTAGGCCTTTTAGCATCGACGATTTCATTACCGCCATCCCGAAAACAGTACACAAAATCGCTGTCCTCGACAGAACAAAAGAACCTGGCGCCATCGGAGAGCCTCTTTACATGGATGTCAGAACCGCCATAGGAGAGGCTATGAGCAAAGGAAAGACCCATTTCAACGAATACCCACTAATCGTTGGAGGGCGTTACGGACTCGGCTCAAAGGAATTCACACCAGCAATGGTAAAAGCTGTATTCGACAATATCGATGCACCGGAACCGATGAATGGATTTACCGTCGGCATCATCGATGATGTCACAAACAAAAGTCTCGACGTCGACGAAACATTTGAAGTTGACAGCGAAGGCGTTTATACCGCCATGTTCTACGGCTTAGGCTCAGATGGTACCGTTGGTGCAAACAAAAACTCCATCAAAATTATCGGTGAGCAAACAGACAACTACGCACAAGGATATTTTGTTTACGATTCAAAAAAAGCAGGCGCTGTTACTATCTCACATCTGAGATTCGGAAAAGAGCTTATCAGAAAACCTTACCTTATCGAAAAAGCCGACTTCATCGCTTGCCACAATCCGAGTTTCCTCGAAAAATTCGATATGCTGGATAACGCAAAAGATGGCGCGACCTTCCTCTTAACAAGTACACATGGACCGGATGAAGTCTGGGACATCATGCCAAAGGAAGTGCAAAAGCAAATCATTGATAAAAAATTAAAATTCTACACCATCGATGCAATGTCACTGGCCGAAGGGCTTGGACTCGGTGCTCGAATTAACGTCATCATGCAGACCGCTTTCTTCAAAATAAGTAACGTTATGCCTGCCGACACCGCTATAAAAGCCATCAAAGACGCCATCAAAAAAACTTACGGAAAAAAAGGTGACAAAGTTGTCGAAATGAACAACGCCGCTGTCGATGGCGCTCTTGACAAAATATTTGAAGTCACTGTCCCTGACAAGGTGACAAGTAAAATAGAAATGCCCCCAGTTGTACCAGAAGATGCACCCGAATTTGTTCAGCAGGTCACTGGTGAGATTATGGCACGAAAGGGCGACAAACTACCAGTCAGCAAAATGCCTATCGACGGCAGGTTCCCATTGGGAACCACAAAATATGAAAAACGAAACATTGGACTCCATATTCCAGAATGGTCACCCGAAGTTTGTATACAGTGCGGCAGATGTTCACTCGTTTGCCCACATGCTACTATCAGGATTAAGGACTATGACCCCGAAATCCTAAAAGACGCGCCGGAAAAATTCAAAAGCGCAGAAGCAAAAGGAAAAGATTTTGCCGGCATGAAATTCACCGTACAAATCGCACCAGAAGACTGTACAGGTTGTGGAAATTGCGTCATGACATGCCCGGCACTCGAAAAAGATGAAAACAAACAGCCCACAGGAAGACACGCAATAAACATGACGCTCCAGGAACCGATCAGGGCTCAGGAACGAAAAAACTATGATTTCTTCCTCTCTATACCAAATACCGACCCAAGCCTGTTCAAACGCGACACCGTAAAGGGAAGCCAGCTACTCGAAGCACTATTCGAATATTCAGGCGCCTGTGCAGGATGCGGCGAAACAGCTTGTATAAAACTGCTCACTCAACTCTTCGGAGACCGCGCCTTCATCGGAAACGCAACAGGATGTTCCTCAATCTATGGCGGAAACCTCCCAACAACGCCATACACCACAAGACCCGACGGTAGGGGACCAACATGGTCAAACAGCCTATTCGAAGACAATGCTGAATTTGCTATGGGAATGAGACTCACTATCAATAAGTTCAAAGAATACGCACTTGAACTTCTCGAAAAAGTCAAAGCTGCTGGCTGCCTCGACGCAGAACTGGCTGACCAGATAAAACAGGCAACAATAGAAAACGACCCCGACCAGCAGGCCATAGAAGACCAGAGACAAAGAATCGACCAGCTAAAACAGCAATGCAAAAAAGCTAAATGTGACGAAGCCACGCAACTAATAAGCGTCGCCGATTATCTCGTAAGAAAATCTGTATGGGCATTAGGTGGCGACGGATGGGCGTATGACATCGGTTACGGCGGACTCGACCACGTACTTGCAAGCGGAAACGATATCAATGTGCTCGTACTCGATACCGAAGTATATTCAAATACAGGCGGACAAATGTCAAAGTCAACCCCGCGCGGCGCCATCGCAAAGTTCGCCGCTGGCGGAAAACCAAACCCAAAGAAGGATCTCGCCTTGCTCGCCATGACATATGGAAACATTTATGTCGCAAAAGTCGCAATGGGTGCAAACCCCAATCAAATCGTAAAAGCTTTCATAGAAGCCGAAAGCTACCCGGGACCTTCACTGATTATTGCGTATACACATTGTATCGCTCACGGAATTGATATGTCAAAGGGATACGAAGAACAGAAAAGGGCAGTCGAATCAGGACATTTTCCGCTCTACAGATTCAATCCGCTGCTAAAAGCAGAAGGAAAAAATCCGTTACAGCTTGACTCGAAGCCGCCTACTTTGGATTTCGAAGAATTTGCTCTGGGCGAAAACAGGTGGAGAGCCTTGAAAAAATCTCAGCCTGAAGCTGCGGATAAGCTCATAAAGCTCGCAAAACAGGATGCACTGAACAAATACGCACTCATGGAACAACTGGCAAAACTCTCATGTAGCTGCGAAGAATAACAAAAATTGACCTAACAAATAGCCCTGTATCGGAATCTTTTTCCAATACGGGGCTTTTTTTCAACACTAGAGCAATTTAATTTTTCGTGTTCGCTTTGTGTCTATTGCGGCTTCGGCTGGCGGCATCAGATTTACTCGCAATATTTCAATATTGCTGTGCAATCTTCTTTGCCAACCTCGTCCTCATGGCGGCCTAAATGCGAACAGAAAATATTAAAGTGCTCTAATTTACCGGTATTACGCCAAAAACAGGCCTTTATAAAAATGCCAATAAACACGATTTTGACGATTTTTAACAAATTTTTTAATTTTTTTCATATTTACCCAATACCCATGGGCGTACTGCTATCGCGATAATTATAGGGCGAAAATCCCACACTTACCCGAACAAATCAACAAAGAAAAAGGTATATACCACCAACTATCCCGCTAAGGAGGGAATCACGAGATTGGGGTATAAAGACAGATGTGGACATAACTGCCTCCGCAGTAAGGAGTTATGGAAAATAAAAAGCGATTTCTTGCTGGGGATTTTGCGTTTCACACCATGAAATTATAGGACCTGGACGTCACAAAGATAAAACCGGATAATCATGTTTAATCGCTTGGTAATATTGGATTTATGACAACTAAAAAAGTTAAGCGTCACGACCCTTAAACCGATAATTTTACATAAGCAATACAATATTATAACGGACAGCAAACACGCTGCACGACGAATTATACGTAAATCCAGGAAAATGAGGTGAATGGAGTATTCAACGCGTAAATAAAGGGATGAAGTTTGAGAAAATATAGGGATATAAAAAGAACACACACCGCAGCAGTTTTTTTAGCTGCATTGATGCTCTATGCGGCAGGGTGTAACGATACCTTTTTTAGCCCTTCAAGCATAGGAAGATTTAGACCTGTACCTGCGGTAAATGTAATACTCGATTCATTAGGAGTCGCTGACGAAACCCCGCCAGCATGGGAAACTGGGGAAGAGCCAACACCGGCTGACGTTATAGCTTATGAAACCGATTATGTCTTGGATGTTGGAGATTCTATCAGGGTTAGTATCTTTGAATTGCTGCAGGCAGGAGTACCTTTTATAAACGAGTATGTTATTTCTGAAACAGGAAGAATTACAATTACCGAAGTAGGGACGATAGATGTCGCGGGACTAACTGAATCGCAGTTCGAAGAGGAATTAAAGCAAATTCTTTCGCCGGGAATTCTAAAGGAACCGTCTGTTACGGTCATTTTAGTATCTTCGGTAAAACGGGCATTTTCTATACAGGGAAATGGAATACCAAGGCCAAGTAGATATGGTATTCCGAGGTATGAATACAGATTGCTCGATGCACTGGCACAAGCTGGAGGTGTCGGACAGTTCAATACCAGCTATGTCTATGTTTTAAGAAAAGTTACCGGACTTGAGCAAATGACCAACCAGCAACAGAAAATCAGCACACAGAAAAACGAATTACAAACAGAACGAAAAGACAATCAAACCTACATCCAAACTACTAAACCGCAGGAATTGGAAAAATTCACTAATCCTGAAAATGAAATGATGGACATTATTGCTCCATACGCTCCTGGCAAATCAAATGAAAATAAAATTATTATCACTTCAGCTGAGATGGTTACTGATAGGGAACTCAAGGAGGCTGCCTTACCTCAAGGGTGGGACAATACAGTAAAAAATTCAAATGCTGAAAATGAAATTAATGAACTTGCACCTAAAAACGTGGGGCAGAGCGGTATTGAAAAAAATATTAAAAACAAAAATGAAGCCAGAGTGGAATGGGTCTTTAAAAACGGGAAATGGGTGCCCCTGAAAGTTGGATACCAGCAACAGCAAGGAACAAAAGAGGAGTTTAAAATCCCAAAAACCGTTGAGCCTCTAAAAGAAAAAGAGTTCACTGAATTTGAATGGCAGCAAACAGAAGCTGGAACCACCCAGAATAGGGTCATGAAGATTCCTGTCGATAAACTACTCGGAGGCGACTTTCGGTATAATGTTGTCATTAAGCCGGGAGATAATATACATGTTCCACTTGATATTATGGGAGAATTCTATATCATGGGAAATACTAATAGTCAGGGCTTTATTAATCTGACCGGCAGACCTATGACCTTGAAAATGGCAATTGCTGCTGCTGGAGGACTTGGAACTTTGGCCTGGCCAAAAAGGTGTGAAGTTACCAGAAGAATTAGCAGGAACAAAGAGGAGACCGTTATGGTAGATTTGGATAAAATTGCAAAGGGCGAACAACCAGACTTCTTCATTAAACCAAATGATTTGATTAATGTCGGGACGCACCCAACTTCTATGTGGAGAGCTGTTTTGAGAAATGCTTTCAGAGCAACTTACGGGTTTGGATTTATATATGACAGGAATTTTGCGGATAGAGATTTTGGAACAAGTAGACCAATACCAAATTTTTTAACTCAATTTTAATACAATAATTACTTATGGCTGAAAATACCACGCCCCCTACCACCGTTGGACAAAAAAACGATGACCAATGCATTTCTTGGCAGGAAATTGGGGTGCATAGTTATGTCAAAATGGCCATTATTGCAACTTTATTCTGGTTCATTTTCCACGTCGAGATTGACAGTATCGTTAAAAGATGGGTCACTGACCCAAGCTGGTCGCATGGGTTCCTCATACCATTTTTTAGCCTCTATTTTATAAATCAACACAAAAAAGAAATACTAACCATTGAGACAAAACCGAATTATCTGGGACTTGTTTTACTCGTTGCAGGAGTGCTGTTCTATCCGCTTAATGTTGTACACTTTCAATATGGGTATTTGAAACCAATCGGAATGATAGCTACACTCGGCGCTATTGTACTTTTTTGGGGTGGGTGGAAATTAATTCGCTACACCTGGCTACCTATTGGTTTTCTCATCTTTGCTGTCCCGTTGCCACAACGATACTATGTCACTATTACAATGCCTATGAGAATACTCGCTGCAAAAGTATCAACCCTACTATTAAATATGGTTAATGATTTGAATGCTACTGTCAGTGGCGTGATAATAGATGTCGTCTATAAAGGACAAAAAATGGAACCGCCACTTAATGTTGCAGAAGCATGTAGCGGCATGAGATTGCTCATGGCTTTCCTGGCTTTAGGAGTCGCTATGGCATACCTGCATTACAGACCTGTCTGGCAACGAATCGTTTTGCTCAGCGTCACGGTACCTATTGCCGTCTTTTGTAATATTGTAAGAGTTACAGTAACTGGTTTTATTTTCGTACTCGGGGACCCAAAGTATGCACAGGGTATCTACCATGATATACTGGGAATGTTTATGTTGCCATTGGCGTTCGGTTTATATGGAGCACTTGCATGGTTTATGGCCAGCTTGTTTATCGAAGAGGGCCAACCAAATGAAGAAAAACAAAATGTTATTATTAGAAAACGTAGAACATAGAATAGAAAGCAAAATTTATAATGAACAATACAATAAAAAATTATTTACAACCAGCTTTTTTGATATGCGTAATCGTACTGGCTTTAGCCGGAAGCAGCATGTCATTTGCTATTAAAAAATTTGGGCTATACCTGAAAAAAGAACCGATGCTGCTAAAAAAATCCTTGGATCTTTTAGATGAACAGGCATTAAAACCGTATGTAGTTGTTAAAAAACGAAAAATTAAAAACAAAGATATTTTAGACAGTCTTGGTACAAAAGATTATATACAGTGGGTGCTTGAGGATCAAAGCCTGCCTGAGAACAGCCCAATGAGAAGGTTCTTGCTTTTTGTTACGTACTACAGCCTACCCGATAGGGTACCGCATGTCCCGGAAGAATGCTACACTGGAGGGGGATACCAAAGAGTAACATCCGAAGCGATACTTTTGAATTTGGAGGGGCCTGATTTTAAAAGAGATGTTCCGGTAAGGTTACTCGTTTTTGCAAAAACAGGCTTTACACTTAAGCAGATGATGGCAAATACAAAATTCCCAGTTGTATACTTCTTTAAAGTAAATGGAAAATATAAAAATAGCAGAGAAGATGCCAGAATAGCATTAAATAAGAATATTTTTGGCAAATCTTCGTATTTCTCAAAGGTAGAGTTAGTATTTAACCAGAAGGCAACTTCGCCGGATAGAGAAGAGGCAATAAAAGCAAGCAAGAAAGTCTTAAGTGTAGTATTACCCGCTTTAGAAGCCGAGCATTGGCCAGCGTGGGGTGAGAATGAATGAAAAAAGTAAACGAGAAAAAATTATATAATGAGGATGAATTATGGCAAGAAAAAAATTGAATAAAAAAGTTGCAATTCTTGGCTCAGGAGCAATCGTTTTTATCTTGGTACTCATTATTGGAGCAATTCTATATTTGAGTCAAAGCCCGGATAAATTTATTAAAGATGGGAAGGTCTTTACGGAAAAGGCCAGACAAGAAACAGATGAAGAAATAAAAACAGAGCACTATGAAAAAGCTATTTATAGTTATCATAAGGCAAGAAGTTTAGCAAAAACCGATGAACTTAAAGTTGATATGCTCTTCGAACTCGTGGACCTGTTTTTGGAAACAGATAAGTGGTCAAACGCTTTGGGATGTTGGAATAAGATAGTTTCTTTAGAACCGGATAACATTAAAGCCTTATACAACAGACTAAAATATCTTTACATACTTGCCGATAGTGGCTTGATACATATTTGGCAGGATGTTGATTCCATTGCTTCAGATATAATAGAGATCGTTGAGAATGATGATGACATCACCTTTGAACATGACGCAACGCAGTGGAGTTCTTTTGAGGTAGAAAATGCGCCACCGATACCATCGAAATTGGGGACTTATTTATTCTTAGCCAGGGGAAGAGCTGTATTTGAAACCGCTCAAAGAGGAGCACTCACAGATCCAAACGAATCACTCGCTATAGCGGTAACTAACTTGAAAAAAGCTGTTGAATTGCAACCGGATAATATCGAAGCATATAAATACTTAGCTGAAACCATTGAAGAACAAGGGAGGCTTTTGGCTTCTGGGGGAAATGTTAAAGAAAGAGATGAAGCTATAGAAAGGGCAAAGATACTTTTAGAAAAAGCCGTTGACGAGACGGGGAAAGCAGAAGCTTACATTAACTTGATTAATCTAGAGTTAACAATTGCAGCCTCTGAAGGGAGGGAAAATATACTTGCACTTGAACAACAATATAAGGATATGGCTGATAAGTTTAGTGCTGACCATAAGGTATATGCCGCAATGGCTGTTTACTATCAAAGATTGGGAATCAAATATTCTGAACAAAATATAAATGCTATTAAAAAAGCCATGCAGTTAGACAAGGAAAACGTAAACTATGCCTCTGTTCTTGCAAATTTATACTACCGTGAATATTCAATGTCAAAACAAAAAAAAACAATACAAAAAGCTATTAAAATTGTTAAAAACGCTCTTGAATTCCCAGGCACAGAGGAAGGGCAGGGACCAAGAAGCTGGGTACGTAAAGTTGCAAGAACTACATTAAATACGCTTCTTGCTGGTTACTATGTCGAACAGATACTGGATGCCAGAATATTAAAAATAGGTGAAGATGAAAAAAAACAATTATTAGCTAAATTGGAAAATGTCGTACATCAGATTGAACAGCTTAGAGGCAGTGGCGAGGATCTAACCGTAATTAAATGGCAGGGAATGCTTGAACTCGCCAGAGGAAATAAAAAAGAGGCTATTAGAAAACTATATACAACATATGAACAGTATAAAGCATCAATCAAAGACCCTAGGCAAATGGATGCAGAACTTTCATATACGCTTGGAAAAATTTTCAAGAATACAAATGAAGTGGGGGCCAGCATCGGATTTCTTACGAGTGCTATTAACGCATATGGATTTATAAATAAACCACAACTATTTCTTGACCAGGCAGACATCTTATTTCGCCTTGAAGCATACGATAGGGCCTCGAATCTTGTAAGAATATATGAAGATGCATATGATGTAGATGAGAGATCTGCAAAAATACGTATTAGAATATATATTGCACTGAAACAGTTTGATGAGGCAGAAAAAAACTTGAAGCAGGCACACCTGAAGGAAGTTGATGAAATTAAATTAGAATTGTTGTTAATGAGAACCGAATTGGAGCAATTAAGAAATGTTGCAATGAGAAAACAGCTCCAGGAAGAAATGAGTGAACAAGAAACTAAAGTGGCAAAACAATCAATGGAAGGGGAACTTGAAAAATATGGACAGAAGCATGCACAGTTAATAGAAAAATTACAGACGATTGAACCAAATGCTGTTAGTGCGAGAGATGTTGTCTTTGTGTGCAATTACTATCTTAAGGAAGACAATATCCAAAAATCTCATAAGGTTGTTGGAAAATTCCTCGAATATTTCCCTAAACACCTTGCTATGCAGATTTATAAACAAAAACTTTACGAGCCTGACCCTACAAATATTACACCAGAAAGAGTTGACGAAATTGAAAAGAAAACTATAGAAGCTATTAGTGACCCAATTAATAAAGCTATGAACTTGGGAATGTTACATTTGAAAAACAATGAAATAGAACAAGCTATCCAGGTCTTTAGTGAAGTAATTGATTTTGAACAGAATTATGAAAAAACTGAAATTGATTTAACCGATGAGCAACATATTGTTATAGGATATCTTTTTGATTTAGCACTTAGAGAAAAAAATTGGGATATGGCAGAAAAAATCCTGATTATTATACGACTGTCTGACTATGATGATTGCGAAGGTAATTACTTTACAGGTAGAATGGAAATGCAAAAAGCTTCAAACAGTACTGATAAGGATATCCAAACTGAGTATTACAAAAAAGCTTTAGAAAGATTTGATTCTTGTCTGCCGCAAAGACCGGTCTTCTCCAGGCTTTATTGGAATAAAAGTATAGTTAATAATGCTTTAGGAAATGAACACGCCGCTATTGCTGACGCAAAGAAAGCTGTATCCCTAAATGTGCTTAATGGAGATATTGTAAGACAATTAGCTTTTGTTTTGTATCAGAGAGACAAAAAGTCAGGGGATAATGTAAGACCAGAGCAAATAGTTGAGACAAAGACAGCGATAATCAGAGCCTTGAAAACTAATCCTCGGGATTTGCAACTGCTTGCTTTCTATGCTGAATATATAAGTGAGGAAAATCCTGAAGAAGCTTTGTCAATTAGACAAGGCCTGCTAAAGGCAGCACCTACTTTAGAACGGGCCGTCTTCTTAGGAAGACTGGCTATGAGAATTGCTGAGAAACAAAATAGTCCAAAACTTAAAAAAATATATCTTGATATGGCAGGGGATGCATTTGGAAAAGCAAAGAAAATAGACCCTGAATCGAAAATAATGATATCGGGCTATGTAGCATACCTTAAAACTATAGGAGAGGAAGAAAAAGCCGTTCAGTTGTTGAAGGAATCGCAAAGTGAAAAATTGCTCTGGAGGTATTATTATCAGATGGGGCAGCTGCAAAAGGCAAACGATATCTTAATGAAGATGTATCAGCAGGACACGGAAGATACTGAAACAATAAGAGGAATTTTAGTTGTTGCAGTAAAGGCTGAGGATATTGAAGCTGCAAAAAAATACTCAGAAAGATTAATAACCATTGACGATTCAGTCGATAACCTGCTTTTCCAAATCGATGTCTATCTCAATGTGGGTATTATGGAAGAAACTGAAAATAAATTGCAAAGTTTCAAAGAAAAATATCCAGATAACCGTGATACCTTGCTCTACCAGGCATGGCTAACTATGAAACAGGGAAACATGGAACTGGCATTGTCTTATACCAATCAAGCAATTGAGATCGAACCTGAAAACCCTGTTCTTTGGAGACTACGCGGAGAGTTGAATTCTTCTGTGGGAAATTATGAGCAAGCCGTACATGACCTTAAAAAAAGTAAAGAGTTGAAAGATTTACCAGAGACAAGAATCGCACTCGCAAAAGCTTATTTGAAAAAGGATTTACCAGAAGACGCAGTTACTGAACTTAAAATTGCAATTGATGACCCAAGAGCACCACTAAATACCAGAATATTGTTGGAACAAACATATCACCATCTACAGAGAACAGGTGATTTGGCTAAATTTTACGAAGAAACACTAAAAAAATTCCCAAATGATGCTACTTGGAATTATAAGGCAGCAGAATTTGCCATCTCAATAAGAAAGTTTAAGTGGGCCGGACAAATGTATGGAATAGCTTGGCGAAATGTTAAGGACGATGCACCCGATAGACCAGCTATATTTGCTGGATATTTAAGAACGCTTACCGCAACAAGGGAAGTGGATAAAATGTTTGGTATAGCTAGAAAATATATCGATACGGATCTGGCTCCTATGGCATTCACAGCCATGGCCGCAGCAAAATTGAAATTGGGAGATAGAGAAACTGCTGTTGACTATTATAAAAGAGCTGTCGATAAATCGGGCGACAATCAAGCATATATAGTTAATGTATTGGCTGAAATGTATCAAAATATTGGGCAGGCAGAAGTGTTGAAGTATTGTGAAGAAAAACTAGAAGCTGACCCTGACGCATTGGCGCCGAATATTGTTATGTTTAATCTCGCAAAAATGAAAGCAGAGTATAACAAAGCTTTGCGGTATATTGAAAAATGTATGAAAATAACAGAGGGTGAGCCTCAATGGCTTGAATATACAGTACAAAGAGCAACTATTTTGCAGATCGCTTATGCCAGAACTGCTGAGGATGATTACCTGCAAAAAGCTACTAAGCAGTATCAATATCTATTGGAAAAAATGCCGAATAATCTACAAGTATTGAATAATTTGGCATATATGCTGATGGACAGCAATGAGCAATTGGACAAAGCATTAGAATACGCTACACGTGCTTATGAGCTTACTTCAAACGCTCCAGCCTATTTAGATACATATGCCTATGCTTTATATAAAAATAATCAATTTGAAAAAGCTGATAAAATCATTAACTCGGCAATACAGCAACTGGAAAATAAGAAAATGTTTGCCGACGCCGAAATGTACGAACATTTGGGAATGATTAAAGAAAAACTTGGACAAAAGGCTATCGCTATCGAAGCATATAAACAGGCTTTGAATGTCGGAGAGAAAACTATGTCCGAAAAAACTAAGGAAAAAATTAAGCGGGCTATCGAGACACTTTCATACTAAACCCGGCTACCGATTATATTGTTGAATAGTCAAGCTTTGGAAAAGGTAGATAATATTACGATGGAACAACATAGACAAAATCAAAGAATGCCGAATAGAAGGGATAGGCCAACAGGACCAAGACAACCTGAAACCAATAATGCCTTAACACCAAAAGACATTATTGCAATACTAAGGAGACATGTATGGCTGATTATCTCTCTGACTATTATTGGTTTTATGATCGGAGGAGTAAGTTGGTTCCTTTTGCTTAGATATTCACCTAAATACTCTGCTTCTACATTTATTAAAGTACTTTCCCCTGCAGAAAAAGACCCTACTGCATTTGGAAGGGGAATGGCTACAAAAGATGTGCAATTTGGTTATCGACAATCAATTGCACAGCTTATACGAAGACCAAGTAATTTATCAGCTTTGCTCAAAAGAGATAAAATACAGGATACTAAATGGTTTAAACAATTTGGCGAAATTAAAGATAAACGTCTTGGAAAGGCTCTAAAAGACTTGAAAAAACGTTTCGGAGTCTTTGCCGATAGGGATGCTGAATTTGTTGTGGTATCTATGTCATGTGGAGATGCAAAAGAAGCTGCCTTGATTGTTAATGAAATGGCCAAAATGTTTATCGCTACACAGGGCACCACAAAGAGAAAAGAAGTTGCTGAAAAGTTGGCTAGATTTAACGAACAGCTCGCAAGGCTGGAAGCTAATTTGAGTGCCGCAGAGAGAGCTATGGATGAGGTCAGAAAAAGATGGGGTTTTATGGATTTGGAGGAAGGTTCATTTGAGTCTACCACTACTATAACATTGAATAGGCTTGAACTTGAACAAAATGAGCTTTTCCTGGAAATATCCGAAATAGCGGCTACCGTTGAAAGGTTTGAAGAGCAAGTTGCCGGGCCTATTCCAACGCAAGTTTCTCAGCAAATTGAAAGGGACCCCATCATGTTAAATCTGGGGCAGCAACTTTCTGCTATGGAAGCACGGCTTGCCGGTAGCCTTACAAAGCTTGGAGAAAACCATCGAGTAATACGTGAATTACAGGAGCAAAAAAAAGCCATCGAACAGGAAAGGGAACTAAGAAGAATAGAAATTTCCGAAAGAACCAGACAGGCAAATCTCAATAATGCTAAGGATAGATTGACTATACTACAGGACAAATATGAGCAGTTGGAAATAATAAGGAAGGAAGCTGAAGCTACGAAGAGAGACTATGACTTAGCTATCGTTCAGTATAAACAAAGGTTAGCCATTAGGGATGAAAGAAAAGAAAGACTTAATGAAATAAAGAGATCTATTGAAAAACTCAAAATCATGCATGATGACCCGGAAACACCAAAGGTACAGTTTGTCGGAGATGCACCCGTGCCATTAGAGGTAAGTTCACCAAAGTGGCAAGTGTTTTTCCCAGGTGGAATATTTTTGGGATTTATGATTGGAGTGGGCATTTCTTTCCTTATAGAATTACTTAACGATTTGGTGAGGACACCAAGGGATGTCGGGCGGTTTTTGCATGTACCACTGCTGGGAGTTATTCCAGACGCCGATGATGATGACAATGCGTACGATGTCGACCAGTTCCAGGTACTAAGACTGGCGCCATATTCATTCGTTAGTGAATCGTACAGAAGATTCAGAACTAATCTAAAGCTCTCAAATGCTGAAACAAATGCAAAGGCTTTTCTTATTAGCAGTGCCGCTGCAGGAGACGGAAGAACTACCGTAGCCGTTAATCTTGCAATGGCTTTTGTCACCGAAAATAAAAAAGTGCTGCTTATTGATGCTAATTTCTGGAAACCAAACTTACATACTATTTTTAAAGAAAATGACTCGCAAGACGCGGAAACAGAACAATATGAATCAGAATTCGGACTAAGTACGCTATTGGCTGGACTCTGTGGATACCAGGAAGTTATCAGGCCAAGTGGAACAGAAGGACTCGATATTATTGATGCAGGACTCTTACCCGTTAATCCAGCTGAACTTATCAGCGGACCACAAATGGAGCAGCTTATTAAACATCAGAGACAAATATACGATTATATTATTATTGATGCCCCACCTGTATTGCTCGTCGGGGATGTCAAAACGCTCGCTAAATATGTCGATAGTACCATACTCGTATTTAATGCTGCCACTACAAGGAGAGGAATCGCGATAAGAATGGTGGGAGAACTAAGGACAGCTGACGCTAACATCGCAGGATGCGTACTTATGGCCGTAAAAGCGATGAAGGGCGGATACTTCGCAGAGCAGTTCAAATTGTATAACGAACTACAAAAAGCACAAATGGCGCACTCAGTATAAGATACTGCAAAAAAACAAAAAAGATTAGGAAGGTATTAACTTAATGGAGAAATTCTTAGTCACCGGCGGAGCCGGATTCATCGGTTCAAACATCTGCAGAAAACTCGTTCAGCAAGGATGCTTCGTTAGGGTCATCGACAATCTACTTACAGGAAAAAAAGATAACCTAAACGATATCATCGATAAAATCGAATTCATACAAGCCGACATGGGCGACCAAAAAAGCATTCGCAACGCTATGAAAGATATCGATATCGTCCTCCATCAAGGAGCACTCCCCTCAGTTCCAAAAAGCATCGACGACCCTGCCGCCACACATAAACACTGCACCGATGCTACTTTCACCGTACTCTTAGCCGCAAGAGATAGCGGCATTAAAAGATTCGTCTATGCCGCAAGCTCATCTGCTTACGGCGATGCACCTACTTCGCCAAAAGTCGAAACCATGCCAGATAACCCACTCTCACCCTATGCCGCTGCAAAACTCGCCGGAGAATACTATTGCTCCGTCTTTGCTAAATCGTTTGGACTGCAAACAATCTCACTGAGATACTTCAATGTCTTCGGACCATATCAGGATCCTACAAGCCAGTACGCAGCCGTAATACCGGCTTTCGTCACTGCTATACTAAACGACAAACCACCAACTGTTTACGGAGATGGACTCCAAAGCAGGGACTTCACGCATGTAGACAACATCGTACAAGCTAATCTCCTTGCCGTAAGAGCACCAAAAACAAACGGAGAAACCATAAACATCGCTTGTGGGCAAGCCGTCACTATAAATGAAATTATCGAATTGATTAATCAACTCACCGGAAAAAAAATAAAACCAAACTACGCTGACACGAGACCAGGAGATGTAAAACACTCACTCGCCGATATTACAAAAGCAGAAAAACTCATCGGATATAAACCTATCCTCGATTTCAAAAACGGACTTATAAAAGCTATAGAATGGTACAAAAATAACCTCATATAAACTTGATTTACTTTCCCCCTTTACAACCCAATCCTGCCTATTGCTCAATCTTGTATTGCTCGTTGTAAATTCGCTCCGCAACTTTTGCCTGCTGGCGAAGCCGCCACGCCGAATCGATAAGCTTTTCACGGGACTCATATTTCTTTACCTCAAGCGTAAAGTCCCACGCATACGAATCTACAATTCGACGCCGATTTAAAAAGTGTGCGAAAAAATCAATCGGAAAATGGTCATACCATGGATTCTTCAATGCCCGGTGCGTCTTTAACGTCTCGTAACCTTCCTTGCGAATTGTCACCTTGTAATCACCATACCAGTTAAAACTAACCGTCACCGGAGACTCCCCAATCTCCTCATCATTTAAAAGCACCGTTGCACCGCTCGGCTCGGTGGTTATCGTTAAATTTCGCTCCACACAACCGCTAAGAAAAACCACGCCCCCTAACAAAACTATTAAAACAAATAACCTAAATCTCATGACACTATCCCTAAACTCAACACACAACATACATACGGAAATATTATAAGCATAATGCCCCGAAGCGAAAGCCCAATCTTCAATTTTAAAAACAAACCATATTTAACACATTTTTTTCTTTTACCAAAAACCAACACCTATATAATGCATACATGTTTCAGCCATAAAACTTTTAAGGAAGCTAAAAATGAATTTCACTCTGCAAATCGGCGATAAAGCACCTTTTTTCAATCTCTGCGGAACAGACGGGCTAAGCCACAACCTTAAAGATTTCTCAGAATCAGACGTCCTCGTCCTAATTTTTACATGCAACCACTGCCCATACGTAAAAAACTCAATCCAAAACACTCTCGAAACTTTCGAAAAATTCAATCCCCGCGGTGTCGACTTCGTCGCCATAAACTCCAATAGCCCAAACACTTACGAAGAAGACTCCTTCGAGAACATGGTCGCACTCATGGAAGAAAATATGTACCCCTGGATGTACCTAAGCGACCAAACACAGGATACCGCAAAAGCCTACGGAGCCCTCAAAACCCCACATTTCTTCGTCTTCGACAAGCAACGCAAACTCATTTATACAGGCAGGGCACTCGATAACCCCAGAGAACCAGAAAAAGCTACCGTTAACGACCTCGAAAACGCGCTAACCGACCACCTCGCCGGCAAAAAAATCAAAACCCCTCTGACTAATCCAATAGGATGCAATGTCAAATGGGAAGGAAAAGACGCTCATTGGATGCCCCCCGAAGCGTGCGACCTCGTCTAAACCGCATAGCTCCCAAAATCAAAATCACTTACCTGTCCCTCAGGGAGCCCCCAGATCTGTGTTGGGGGTTTTGTCGTTATGTTTAGCCCCCAAATTCACCTTGGCCGTTTGTCATTCCTGCTTACGCAGGAATCCATGTTTTTATGCTTAGCCCTGCCATCACTATGGCAGGGTTTTTGTCATTTACGCCGTTAGGTTTAGCCCTGCCGCTGGCCTGCCCTGAGTTTATCGAAAGGCGGCAGGGGGTTTGCCTGCCCCCCCCCGAAGCATGCGATATATAAATGCAAAAATCAAAATCGTTGACATTACAACCCCCGCAAGGTAACTTATTGCTGATTTTGAATTTTTAACTTAGGTATCTCTATGAAAATCTCAATTAATTGGCTAAAAGACTATATCGATATCGACCAAACCCCGATGCAAATCGCCGACATCCTTAGCGATCTGGGCTTCCCAACAGAAGGCATAGAAACCATCGGCGACGACACCATCGTAGACGTCGAAATAACAAGCAACCGAGGCGACTGTCTCGGATATATCGGAGTCGCCCGCGAATTGGCAGCTGTCACCGGAAATAAACTGAAAATCCCACAAGTTGAACTTCCCGAATCAGATAAGCAGGCCTCCGAGTTCACAAACATCGAAATCGCCGAACCCGACCTTTGTCACCGCTATACAGGCCGAATCATCCAGGGCGTTAAAGTCGCACCCTCACCCGACTGGCTCGTAAATAGACTGCAAGCCCTCGGCATGAGAAGCGTAAACAACATCGTCGATGCAACAAACTACGTCATGATTGAAACCGGACAACCACCCCACGCTTTCGATTTCGACAAAATAACAGATGGAAAAATCATCGTAAGAAAAGCAAAACCCGGAGAACAAATCGTCAGCATTGACGGCTCAAAATGTGACCTCGACCCGGATATGCTCATCATCGCAGACGCAAAAAAACCCGTAGCTATCGCAGGAATCATGGGCGGACTCGATACAGAAGTCAGTGACAAAACCACCACCGTACTTCTCGAAGATGCCCACTTCGACCCGGTCTCGGTAAGAACAACATCAAGAAAACTCACCCTTGCCTCAGAATCCTCATTTAGATTCGAGAGGATCGTTGATACCGAAAATATCGATGCCGCGTCAAAAAGAACCGCCCAATTGATAATCCAATTAGCCGGCGGAAAAGTCGCTAAAGGAGTCGTCGATATCTACCCAAAAAAACCCGCACAAAAACACGTAACCCTGCGAATCGCTCGCCTGAATAAACTCCTTGGTATCGACATACCCCCGCAAACCGCCGTCGATATACTTGCAAGTTTACAACTGAACCCTAAACTCGAATCCGACATCGTGACATGCGAAATACCATCATGGAGAAGCGACATCTATCGAGAAGTCGACCTCATCGAAGAAGTAGCACGAGTACACGGATATGACAAAATTCCAACACAAAAAAGAATCGAAATAGAAGTAGCTCCCGTAAACCCGCATCAAAAACTGTCACAGGCATTGTCGGAAATTCTTAAAGGATGCGGATTCTACGAAACCATCAATGTCACCTTCATCGATAATGCGACCGCCGAACTTTTCGCTCCAGATACCGCGCAGAGCATATCTGTAAAAGACGAATCCAGAAAAAATGCAAGCCTCCTGCGACAAAACCTTATAGGCTCATTGCTTGGCGTCTTAAAAACAAACCTGAACGCAAAAAATTCACCGTGCAGAATTTTCGAACTTGCAGACACCTTCATATCACACTCAGAAAAACTCCCAATCGAAAAAACAAAACTCTCTCTCGTTTGTGACAGCGACCTGCGCGACCTCAGAGGAGTTATCGAAGCAATCGTAAAATCACTCGATAAAGATGCCGAAATTACTTTCACCCCGCACGACCTGCCATGGGCACAAATCGGCGCTCAAATACTCGTAAACGGCGACATTATCGGCACCGCCGGTATCGTAAACAACGCCGTCAAAGAAAAATTCGATTTCAAGGAACTAACACCCGTAGCTGCCGAACTCGATTTTGCCCAACTTCAAAAATTACAAACTGCCGAAATAAAAATGAAACCTATCTCAAGATTCCCGTCAATCGAACGTGACCTCTCACTTATCCTCGATGAACAAACTACATGGGCAGATATCACACAAGCCGTAAACAAAAAAGCCCCCGACAAACTTCAGGACATCCGATTCGTCGGCATCTATCGCGGAAAGGGCGTTCCAGATAACAAAAAAAGCCTCACACTAACACTCACTTTCAGAGATGAAGATGGAACACTCACTCATGAAACCGTCGATAAATTCCAAGCAGGCATCGTAAAAGAATTGACCAAAAAAATAAAGGCGGAACTAAGAACCGCATAAACATCTAACCCTTAGAGCACTTTAATGTTTTCTGTTCGCATTTAAGCCGCAATAGACATAAAGCGAACACGAAAAATTAAATTGCTCTAGTCCCACCTCACTGCAAGCCTTTATTTACTTAAACTGACCGACAAATTTATGCCATAGATACTTGTCCCATATCGGTTAGCCCTGCCATCACTATGGCAGGGTTTTTGCCTGCCCTCCGTAGCTTTAGGCGAAGGAGGGTCATTCCTGCGAAAGCAGGAATCCAGCATAAAATAGCCTCCGACGAAGTCGGTTTCTCCGTAAGGAGTCCCCAGGACAATCATTCTGAATTCCTCAAACTGACTGATTTGTCAAAATAGGTCAGTTTGAGTTGTTAAGGTATTAACTTATTGATTCTCTACCACTGCATGGTAGATACTTGTAGCAGCCATAGCAATACTTGTCTTCACCGTTTCTCCGTTCCAAAACTCGCGAACCGCGCGATACCGCTAATGGTTTTACCAACCCCGCATTAAGGTAAATACCTTGGCACCAAGGCGCACCAATACCGCAATTTGCCTTCAGATTTTTCACCCGAAATGCCGAAAACATATAGAGCAGAACTTCGTAAAAAACTTAGTCGGATAATGACATTACTTCTCGGCTAAATAGCCGCAGGTAACGTTATTTCCTTGACTTTCGCTTTAAAATTTGATATGATAAAAATAACAGCAGGCCTTACCCTGCGGTGTTGGTAATGGAAGATTGATTTGAAAAAACCGATACGCTCTTTTCAGGGAAGCCGTGAACTTGTTGGATCAAAAATGCCTATTCGCTAGGACTTTTGGACACTTGCAAAGGCTGCCCACGTGGCTTTAAAGGGTTTATTCAAACGCTTTCATACCGCACATGTGGAGCAACGCCTGACTATTAACTAAAAAGGTCTCTAACGAGGCCTTTTTTTTATAAAAAAAATTCCCCAAAATTATTCCTGTCCTGAGCATAGCCGAAGGGCCCCTCACAACCCGCACACAAAAAAATTACCACTCTGTCATTCTGAGCGAAGTGAAGAATCTCAACCCTAATTTATGTCAGAATCTTTAAATTTGTCTTTTACTTATCGCGGTCATTCCTGACTTGGTCAGGAATCCATTTTGGCTCGCGGCAGGGGGATTGTCATTGCGAGGAGGCCAAAGGCCGACGCGGCAATCTCAATATCGTTTAGCCCTGCACTCGATGTAGTACAGGGTTCTTTTTCCCTCTGTGAACTCTGTGTCCTCTGTGGCTAATAAGTTTTATAATTCCCTTGCGAAGCAAGGTTCCTCAATTTTGCATTTTAATTTTTAATCTTCTATTTTTTTTGCTGCTTCAAAATAAAAGATCGACGGATAAAGACCCTCGCCAATCGTGTAATATCCCAACCCATCAGAATCAAAACAAACCGCCTCGCCCTGAAACTCAAAAATAAATGGTATCACAGGAACACGGCAATATGCCTTACTAAAAACGTCACTAAGCGCCGACCCAGGTTCCCTGACCCACAAAATAACCTTATTTTTGTTTTTAACAATAACCAATTTACCGTCATGTGAAATGTCACCCGCCGTCGCCTCGATCAAATCAATACTGCCAACCTCTTCCATCAATGTCACCTTGCTTGTCGATTGAGGGTAAGAAGCCCTGAAAACTTTTGTCACCAACGCACTCTTGGTAATTATATATATGTCACCACTTGCCGGGTCAACTATCAAAGTCTCAGCGTTGGCCGAACCACCGGGATACTTCAACCTGATACGTTCCGCCTTATCTGTAGACTTGGTATACCCGCTCTCCCCCTCCTCAACTTTAGGCTCTAAAACTCGATAAACCGTAACAAATTTACGACGATTCCCATTGTCGCCAATGTCACCGATATAAAGATAATCACTGCCTGCCTCCGGGCCCGGACCTATCGCGATATCTTCCCAGTCCCGTGCCCCAGCACCTAAAACAATATATGTCCCGATTAATTCCCCGTTTCGCTTGATCGCATACAACTTCGCAGAATCGCCAGAATCGTTATGAATCCAGAAAACCCCCGAATTTTGCCGACTCGTCGCTATCCCAGACGTCTCGGTGATAAAACTTGCTTTCAGACCGCCAACACGTATCCCTTCCTTATACTCAGGACAATCCCCGGACCTCTCACAACCAGCCGATAGCAACAAAACACCAAAAAGCAGGGCACATACACCTTTTTTCACAAAATCATATCTAAGCATAACACAATTCTACATAACATTAGGGGACTTTTCAAGAATTAACCAGCTCCCTGAAAATCCCACCGACTCGACAAAAACTTTTAAACTCATTTTCAAAACCGAATTAGGTTTAAATATCGGACCTACAAAACACCACAATTTTAATTTATACAGGACTTTATTGCGTTTAAGCCCTCCAGCAGTTTGGTCGATTTAAAGTACATCGATGATGGATTATCTCTCGTCCGATAATTTACGACATCTTGTTAAAAAACTTATGGAGAAGAAAAATGCCAAAGGTTCGCAGCTTTACAGTATTGCCGGCTTTACCGGATTCATTAAAGGATCTGGAAGTCATCGCAAAAAATATGTTCTGGTCATGGAACCTTGAATTCGTCAGACTATTCAAAAGAATTGACTCGAACTTATGGAAAGCATGTGCGCATAACCCAATCAAACTACTCGGAACTGTCTCACAGCAGAGACTCGAGGACCTCGCAAAAAATGACGGCTTTATATGCGAACTAAAAAGAGCCGTCGAAAAATTAAACAATTACCAAAACAGACAATCATGGTTCGACAAAGTAAAACCACAGGGACCGCCGCCGGTCATCGCATACTTCAGCGCTGAATTCGGCATACATGAATGCCTGCCTGTTTATTCCGGTGGACTCGGCGTACTCGCAGGAGACCATCTAAAAAGCGCCTCTGATTTAGGAGTACCACTCGTCGCGGTCGGACTGCTTTACCAAAAAGGATATTTCAGACAATATCTTAACATTGACGGTTGGCAGCAGGAAGTTTACGCCGAAAACGACTTCTACAACATGCCGCTCGAACTCGTCCGACAAAAAGGACAAAAACCTGTCACCATTCAAGTCGAATATCCCAATGGCCCCGTCTATGCGCAGATATGGTCAGTAAACGTCGGAAGGGTAAAACTATATTTACTCGACGCAAACATCGCCGCAAATACACCCGAAGACAGACTCATAACAGCTAACCTCTACGGCGGGGACCTCGAAATGAGAATCAGACAGGAAATCATGCTCGGTATCGGTGGTTTGAGGTCACTCTTTGCCATGGGTATCAGACCTACTGTCTGCCACATGAACGAAGGACACGCCGCTTTCATGGCACTCGAAAGAATAAGAAACTTACAACAGGACGAAAACCTCTCCTTCGATGAAGCTTTCGAAGCTACAAAAGCAGGAAACGTCTTCACCATTCACACTCCGGTAAAAGCCGGAAACGATGAGTTCCCTGCTAAAATGATGAATAAATATTTCGGAAATTATTTCCCACAACTACAAATAGACGAAAAACAGTTCCTCGGTCTCGGAAGAATTAACATAGACGATGAAAACGAAAATTTCAAAATGCCTGTACTCGCCCTAAAACTTAGCTCATACAAAAATGGTGTTAGCAAATTGCATGGCGACGTTACTCGAAATATGTGGGCAAATCTCTGGCAAAATCTGCCTATTCACGAAGTGCCAGTAGGCTCTATCACTAATGGTATACATATTAAAACCTGGCTTTCGGAGGAGATGAATTCATTATACGAAAGATATTTAGGGCCAAACTGGTCGGAAGAAACTATTGATAAAGCTGTTTGGGAAAACATAAAGAATATTCCTGATGAAGAGTTTTGGCGCACGCACCAAAGGGGAAAAGAACGCCTCATCGCTTTTTCAAGAAAAAGACTAAAGGCCCAGATGCAAAGAAGAGGGACATACCACACCGAATTGAACTGGGCAGAAGAAGTCCTCGACCCCGAAGCATTAACTATTGGTTTTGCCAGAAGATTTGCAACTTACAAAAGAGGTAACCTCCTCCTGAAGGACCCAACCAGACTTGCTAAAATACTAAACGACCCAGACAGGCCCGTACAGATTATCTTCGCTGGAAAAGCACATCCAAGAGACACCGAAGGAAAAGAGATCATTAGACAGATTATTCACTTCGCTAATCATTACGATATGAGAAGAAGAATTGTCTTCCTCGAAGACTACAATATCGATGTCGCAAGAATGCTCGTCAGAGGCGTCGATGTCTGGCTTAATAATCCAAGAAGACCTTTCGAAGCTTCAGGGACAAGCGGCATGAAAGCTGCCATAAACGGCGCTCTAAACATGAGTACACTCGACGGATGGTGGTGCGAAGGATACAGACCAGAAGGTGGATGGGCAATAGGCTCCGGTGAAGACTACGAAGACGCCGCATACCAGGATATGGTCGAATCGCAGGCTATGTATAACATGCTCGAAAATGAGGTCGTACCGCTTTTCTACACACGCTCTGCTGACAAACTGCCAAGAGCATGGATACACCGCGCAAAGAACTCTATACAGTTCATCGCACCGCAGTTCAACACAGACAGAATGGTCGGAGAATACACACAAAATTTCTACATACCTGCCGCTAAAAGATGGCAGCACCTCACCGCTGAAAATATGGCAAGAATAAAAGCCCTTGCCAAATGGAAACAAAACATAAGCTCGGTATGGAACGAACTTGAAATTAAAGATGTACAAATAAACATCAAAATCGACGGGAAAGAGCAAAAGCTAAGCTCAAGAGCACCAAAACTAAAAGTCGGACAAAGCCTACAGGTAAAGGCCCTCGTTAAACTATCTAGGCTAACACCAGAAGATGTCTCTGTTCAGCTGTATTCAGGACACGTAAACACATGGGGAGAAATCAGTGACGGCACCGCTGTAGAAATGAAATACCAATCACAAAACGAGCAGACCGATGAGCACTTCTTCGTCGGTACCATGCCTTGCGAAACTTCTGGAAGACAGGGTATTGCCGTCAGATTGCTGCCAAAACATCCGGACCTGCTTGACCCAAATGACATGGGATTAATTCAGTGGGAAAATACCTCTGCAAAAAGAGACATGGTGACAAATCCGGTGGGATAAAAAAACGCTAAAAAAAACTACGGACTCAAACTGACCGACAAATTTATGCCATAGGTACTTGTCCCATATCGGTTACCTGTCCCCACTCGTCCACATCGTCAGATTTAGCTATAAATCTATGGGGATGTCGGATTCATTTATGAATCTACGGGGAGTCCTGCCATCACTATGCCAGGGTTTGTCACCCCTGCGGAAGCAGGGGCAGGAATCCAACATAAAATAGTCTCCGACGAAGTCGGTTTCTCCGTAAGGAGTCCCCGGGACAACCATTCTAAATTCTTCAAACTAACTAATTTGTCAAAATCGGTTAGTTTGAGGACTAAGCTTCCTTCTTGCTGATAAGTTCATAAACGTGTTCTGCCGAATCCGCGTTCACAAGTGACATCCGAAACTCTTCGTCAAGCATCAGCCTGCTTATACTTGCCAACGCCTGAATATGAGGACCAGTCTGGTCTGCCGGCGATAACAACAATAGAACGATACTAACACCCTTACCGTCAACACTCTCAAACTCTATCGGCTCTGACGATACGCCTATCGCCATTATCAACTCTTTCACACTGCCGCACTTGCCGTGAGGTATCGCAATACCGGAACCAATACCTGTACTACGGGTCTTTTCACGAATCAAAACCACCTCTAAAACTTCTTCGCAGTTACTCAACGAACCATTACTTTCAAGCAAATCGATAAGCTCTTTAATAACCGCTTCTTTGTCGCTGTTTTCAAACCCAACCTTGATGTTCTTCTGTTCCAGTATCTTTGTCAAATTCATAGTTCTAAATGCCTACCTAAATACCTTCCTCACAAATAATCACAAACATTTAATTATATCGGCTCGCAACACCCTTTACAACAACTTTCAACAATTTTAAACTTATTTCTCCCCTCTACCCCCATACCAGCCCAATTTCAGGCCCATTTTTTTGCCCTTTACATCTATATCAGCAATATTATACAATAATCCATTATTAAAGGCACAGAGCCCAAAGGAATTATTATGGAAAAGATTTTCGTTTACGACACTACGCTAAGAGACGGCATGCAGGCAGAAGGCATTAGCTTCTCACTACACGACAAGCTCGCCATCGCAAAATGCCTCGACGACCTTGGCATCCAATACATCGAGGGCGGGTTCGCCGCCTCAAATCAAAAGGAGATGACATTCTTCGCAGAACTCGCGAACCTCGGACTAAAAAACGCAAAAGTAACCGCGTTCGGAAGCACAAGAAGAGCGAAAACTAAAGTCGACAACGACACCTCAATTTCAGCAATACTCGCCTGCAAAACACCTGCCGCCGCTATCGTAGGAAAAACATGGGATATGCATGTCACAGATGTACTAAACTGCAAACTCGACGAAAACCTTAGCATGTGTGCAGATTCCGTCAAATACCTAAAATCAAAAGGACTCGAAGTTATCTTCGATGCAGAACATTTCTACGACGGATACAAAGACAATCCCGAATACGCAATGAAAGTTCTATCCGCCGCCGCAAACGCAGGGGCCGATGCCATCGTACTATGCGACACTAACGGAGGCTCACTGCCAAACGACATCGCACGAATTACAGAACTTGTCACTACCCAGTTCAGCTCTATCGTTATCGGAATCCACGCACACAACGACACCGACTGCGCAACCGCAAACTCACTCGCCGCAGTGCAAGCCGGTGCCAGACACGTCCAGGGCACCATCAATGGTCTCGGAGAACGATGCGGAAACGCAAACCTATGCACACTTATACCAGACCTCGCTTTCAAAATGGGGTTCGACGTCCTCACAGAAGATAAAATCAAAATGCTCACCGAAACCTCACTATACGTCTTCGAGATCGCAAACCTGACACCAATCATGAATATGCCATACGTCGGTGAATCAGCCTTCGCGCACAAGGGAGGCCTCCACATCGACGCGCTAAGAAAAAATAAAAAAACCTACGAGCATATCGACCCCGAACTCATCGGAAACGAAAGACGATTCCTTATCTCCGAGCTAAGCGGTAAATCAAACATCCTCGCAAAACTCGAAAAATATAAAATCGCAGAAGATAAAAAACTCGCTAGAAAAATACTCGAAGCCGTCCAGCTACTCGAGGATCAGGGATACCAATTCGAAGCCGCGGAAGCATCATTCGAGCTGCTCGTCAGAAAGATTATGGGCACACACAAACCAGCATTCGAGCTGGTAAAATACCTTGTCACTTCCGAGCAGCAAGGCCAAACCGCATCCATCACAAAAGCCTCCGTAGAATTAAGAGTCGACGGCGTCACAGAAAACGTTACAGGCCAAGGTGACGGACCGGTAGACGCGCTCGATACCGCCCTGAGAAAGTCACTCATGAAATTCTACCCAAATATCAAAGACGTTCACCTTATCGACTATAAGGTGCGTGTAGTCAACGCACGTGCCGGAACCGCCGCTCGCGTACGAGTCATCATCGAATCAAGAGACAAAGATTCCATCTGGGGAACCGTAGGGGTCTCGGAAAACGTAATAGAAGCATCATGGCTCGCATTAGTAGACTCCGTCGAATATAAGATCCAGAAAGACGCAGGATAAACCAGTTTCCCGACGTCTTCTCGGCTAACGTCATAGAAGCATCATGGCTCGCATTAGTAGACTCTGTAGAATACAAAATCCAGAAAGACGCCGGATAACCTTTGTCACTCTGAGTGAAACCAAGAGTCTATCCCCTAATCCATACTGCAACCCTTAATCTCATTGTTTACGCCGTTGGTTAGCCCCCAAGTTTACCTTGGGGGTTGTTTTTACCACATCTGCGACGCCGACCTTCAGAGCCCAAGCGCATGCGAAGGATATCTTATACCGTCCGATAAAAATTCAAAACACAATTTTTGATTAAGTCACCACCAAAATAGTACGAATAATAAACTGCCTCAGATACATTATCAAAAATCCGGGCAAACACGAAATGGGGGTTAAAAATGGTAGCCGTAACAAAAAAACCATCGAAATATATCACCATATCAGCTATTACCATTGTACTCGCTCTTTATTGCTTCACTCTTATTGTCATCGCTTTCGATAAATACAAACACTACGTCGATGAGCTAAGAGAAGAAGTTGAGGAACTCATTGCACTAAAGGACCTCCAGATTGATATCGTCAAAATGCTCATGCCAGCAAACGACTACCTGATCACAGGTGCCGACGACAATGAAGCTAAGAACCTTGAAATCCTCTCAAGGCATACACACGGAAGAATTGAACAAATGAAAGGACTCGATTTAGACCTCGCTGAAGAGAAAAAATATTATCTCAAAATTAAAGATGACTTTAAGAAAATGCAGGAACTCTCCATGCTAATCGTCTCAAGCCCGGAACTAAAAGGACACTCAAAAGGCGGCGCAATGATGGAAGAACTCGACAGCATCGCAGATGATATCCTTGTCAGCACAGAAAAACTCCAGGATGCAATGGAATCCGAACTAAGCTGGCTCGAAATGGGGTTCTTTGAATCAAGAAACAATCTTATAGAAAGCGTATTCCTCGCAGCTTCAATCACCATCTTCTTCCTGCTCGCTGTAATAGTATACCTCGTGCGGGAAGATCATCAAGGCTCAACCATAATTACTACTCGAACTGACTCTGCCCAAAAAAACAATGACCAATACCAGCACATACATGTTGAACATTCTTACACCCCGGAAACTCACCACCAACAAACGCAGGACAAACAAAAACACGACAAAATCATCGTTGAAAAATAATTCCTTAACAATAATTGTCATTGCGAACGCAGCGCGGCAATCACGCCGTTATATTGTCATTCCTGCGTAAGCAGGAATCCATTTCCTTTAGCCCCGCTTGTCCCCATGCTTAGATTCATTTATGAATCTATGAGGGTCGCTAGATTTAGCTATAAATCTATGGGGGCCATACAATCCCGCCGCTCATTATGCTCTTTTTTTGCGATTTGACCCTTAAAAATATCTCTTGATTTTCATACCGATTTATGTATAATCGCCACAACTCAATTTCGGGGGATTTTGAAAGGGAAGGGAAATGAAAAAAAGTCTATGTTTGCTACTGAGCACAATGATATTTTTAGCGGGATGTGCCGGCAGGGAAGCCAATCCGATCCCTGTCTACCTCCCCGGAGACAATGAACGAAGCTGCAATGTATTAGTAGCCGAAATAGCACAACTTCAGGCAGATATGCAAAGGCTGCTCCCAAAAACCGACAAGGGTGTCTCAAACGCTCTATGGGCTACCGCCGGCGTCTTCTTAATTGTTCCATTTTTCTTCATGGATCTAAAAGGTGCTGAAAAAATTGAATTTGACGCCATGAGAGCTCGACACAACCGCCTCTTGCTCATCTGTGCTGATAAAGGTTGCGATTTGGCGACAGTTAAAGCCGAAAGAATACCATCCGCAGAAGAAATGAAAAAGATGATCAATAAAGACAAATTGGCCAAATCAACCCTCCTTAATGAAAATAATCAATACAATGATACCCCAACAGGATATAGCTTTAATGATCTCGGCACATTAAAAACTTGTGCCAACTGTGATGCCTCTATAGGAAGACTTGAAAAGGCCAAGCTTTTTAAAAACAATATCGTCTGTACTGCATGCTATAGCAAACTAACGGGAAAACCCGGGACACAACCTGTAAGTAAACGAAAAACTGCAAAACTAATAAAACAATGTGCAACTTGCCGCAGCTATATAGGCCGATTCGAAAAGTTTTACACTGTCGCTGATAAAATTACATGCCCCGATTGTTATAGCAAAATGATGAAAAGACCGAAGATGAGATCCGTCGCAAAAAAATCTCAGCGCATACAAAATAGCACAGTAGAAAGCGAACTCGATAGCTTACTGGATAGCCTTAACAAAACCATAACCAAATAAAACATAATTCAACCCCCCGATTTTTCGGGGGGTTTTCCATTTCTTTTTCCCCCGTTCCCCATCTTCCCGCGGCAATTTCGCACTTTACCATTCAACCGTTATTTTTATTTTGCTACCTATAGGTAGTCGACCAATAAATAGCATTCCTTAAAATTCATTATAGGAGCCCGTACCATGAAAAACATTAACAAGGAAGTTGGTTTTAACATTCGGAAAATTCGCGAAGATAAAGGCCTTTCTCAGGAAAAACTCGCCGCATTAGCTGATCTTCACCGCGCCTATGTAGGCCAAATCGAACGAGGGGAAAAAAATATAGGCCTAAGGAACCTCGAAAAAATTGCTAAAGCCCTGAAAATTAACACCAAGGATTTATTGTAAGGAGACGCTTATTGCTACTTTAACGGAAAAACCTATAGAATTAAAAGCCAAACCATTCCTGAAATGGGCCGGGGGAAAAAAGCAACTCATAAAGGATATCGATGCTCGTCTCCCGGAAGAAATTCATACAGGCCAAATAACAACCTACATTGAACCTTTTATTGGCGGGGGTGCTGTCTTTTTCCACATTGCTCAAAAATACGAAGCAATAGAAAACTTTGTTTTGCTTGATATAAATAAGGACTTGATTGGTTGCTACAATACGGTCAAAAATGATGTTGAAAATCTAATCCATGAATTGCTCGATCTGCAGGAACAATTCTTATCCCTGACTCAACCCAAACGCAGAGCTTTCTTCTCCAAAATCCGAACTCAGTTTAATAAAGAGAAAAAATCGGAATTTTCAACAGAGACCGCAGCGAAATTAATATTTTTGAATCGAACATGTTTTAACGGCCTCTATCGTGTAAACAAAAAAGGTGAATTTAATGTTCCTATCGGCAGTTACAAAAAACCTCGAATCTGTGATGGTGATAATCTACGTGCTGTATCAACCCTTTTGCAAAAAGCAACAATCATCTGTGCTGATTATAAGGATTGCTTAAAACACATTGATGACAAAACTTTTGTATATCTGGATCCCCCTTATAGGCCGTTAAGCTCGACAGCAAATTTCACTGCTTATTCTAAAGAAGATTTTAACGAAGAAGATCAAAAACAGCTTGCTGATTTTTGTAAACTTATAGATGGCCAAGGTGCAAAACTACTTTTGAGCAATTCCGATCCCCAAAACGAGGACTCAAAAGATCATTTCTTCAAAGACCATTATCCTGAAAAATGGGGGTTCAATATTGATACCGTAAAAGCCTCAAGAATCATTAACTGCAAACCGTCTGGCAGGGGCCAAATTAACGAACTTCTGATAACTAATTATTAGGCAAAAAGTGAAAAGAGAAGAGTTCTAAGGATGAAATATAACAAAATATTTAAAAACAGAATTAATTGTGAAAGTTCACAACAAGTATTCTGCTTTCTGATAGATACACTAAAGAATACCATCACCGGGTGGGATTACTTTGTAAATTGGGCCAAGGTATTTAGAAATATCAAGGACATTGAAATCGATTTAAACACACTTAATTATCTAATAGGCAAAGATGACATAGAAAAAGAATTCACTTCATTACTAGAAAAACAACCTTCTATTGCTCACCTCGTACCTGTACTTATAGCCTGCCGAGACGGAAAATTCGATATTCTCACCAGCTTTAATGAAAAAGCCTTTCGATATGAGGTCTTTGATTTTAGAGAATCTAAAAGTCTTGATATCTCTAAGGTTGTAGAGTTTGCTAAGTCGGCAGGATTTTTAAAACTTCTACAAACTAAACGTATTAAGAGTATTGTTGATTATATTATAGGTGTAGAGGTTGGTTTAGACTCAAATGGGAGAAAAAACCGGGGTGGGAAATCAATGGAGGTTATCGTTGAGTTCTTTATCAAAGAACTCTGTCAAAGAAATAACCTTGATTATATAAAAGAAGCAACCCCTAAAAAAATAAAAGAAAAGTGGGGGTTAATATTACAAGTTGACAAGTCATCCCGAAGAGTAGATTTCGCTGTTAAAAAAAATAAACAAATATACCTGATAGAAACAAACTTTTATAGCGGCGTTGGCTCCAAATTAAAGTCTACAGCTGGAGAGTATAAAAGTATGTATGACTTTTGGAAAAAAGGTGGCCATGAATTTATATGGATAACTGATGGTGCTGGATGGAGAAGGACATCTAGGCCATTACAAGAAACGTTTGAATATACCGATTATATTTTAAACCTTGAGATGGTATCCAAGGGCTTACTTGAGGATATTATAACTGGGCCTGAATAAATGAACCAAAAAACAATAGAATATGCTTCTGAATATACTACCGTCTGGTCGTTTCCTCAGCGTGGTAACTGGGCGACTCATAACCCAAAGTATCGCGGTAACTTTGCCCCTCAAATCGCCCGCAATATAATCGAGATGTATTCCCAAAAAGGTGATAGCATCCTCGACCCGATGGTAGGTGGTGGAACAACACTTATAGAAGCAAAATTATTAGCTCGAAATGCTCTTGGAATAGATATTAACCCCAATGCAATCGAGCTAACAGAGCAGGCCTTAAACTTTAATCATCAACCCCCAAGCAAACAAAAAGTCCAGGTTGCCGATGCTCGTGATTTATCATTTTTAAAAGATAATTCTTTGGATCTTATCCTAACCCATCCGCCATATATGAATATAGTAAAATACTCGGAAGGCCAAATACCAGAAGACCTCTCAAATATTGGTAGCCTCCCGAAATTTTGTGATGAAATAGAAATTGTTGCCAAGGAATTATTTCGTGTTTTAAAACAGGATAAATTCTGTGCTATCCTTATTGGTGACACTCGTAAAGGCCGGCATTATGTCCCCCTTGCTTTTAACGTTATGCAACGATTCCTAAAAGCTGGCTTTGTCCTAAAAGAAGATATTGTAAAGGTTCAGCACAATTGTAAATACACTAAACGCTGGGAATGGAAAGCTAAGAAAGACAAATTCTATTTAATCATGCACGAACATTTGTTCGTTTTCAGAAAACCCAAAACCGACGAGGACCTTTCAAGAATAAGGTTCAGCCGACAACTATAACCCCGACTTTTTTTCAACTAAAATTAGCATTATTTCACCATTTCTGGATTTTCTTTTGGCGTCTCTCTCTGGTTCTTGAGCGATGTTCTTCGATAGTCATATAGCTTGTATCTTCTCTGCCGTGATTGTTGTGATATTTAGCACCCCCTGGATTATTCCTAACCCGAAGTTCTTTTACAAGTTCCTCATACTTTTTTCCAAGCTCTTTATTTTCATCTTTGTTTTTTAACTCCGTTATTTCTCCTTTCTGGTCATAAAGAATTTTGAAAATAGCCCCTAGGATAACCACTAAATTAGTTATACCAACAACCAAAAGTGCCGTGACATTAGCAGTCAGATGGGCTACCATTTCATCTCCCGACAACAATATGAACATGCCTGTTAAAAAAGTAAAGTCGAGTTGTTATTACCAGTTAGGAATGATTGTTTACAGTAAAAAATAATTGTTTATGGAAAAGTTGGTGTTAAAATGAATGTATTAAGCAATATTTTGGAACAAAAACACGATTTATAGGGTAAAAAGGGGGGTTTTTTGTATTAGAGAGAAAAGAAAAAAAAATTCAAATTCCACATTTAATTACCAAGATTTAACGTTATTTTGTCAATTTAGGTGGGTAATTCTCATTTTGCGACCAAACTGTGCAGCTTACCAAAAAATCAATCAAACGCGCAAGTCCCACTTTTGAGAAAATCACTTTTGGCACACTTTTGATGCAAATCGCGCGCAATTTATACCAATTCGCGCGCGTTTTTGCCATTTTTCAACCACTTTTTGACCCTTTTTTCCTCTCAATATGAGAAACTTGCGCAAATGATCGCGCCTATTATTCCCTACTTACCTATCCTTAAGCCTAAAAAGGAAATATTGGATTTAGAATAACCCTTGAAATACGCGATCTTGCATGAAAAAAACGCGATGCCGTTTCGCAAGTCTTCTACAAGTTCCCGACGTTTTCTCGGCAATTGCGCGTTTGATCGTACCCTGCCCTCCCAGCCGGCCTAACCTAAAGCGAATCACGACCCGCTATATCTCAAAGCCAACCAAATACTAAATTGTCATTAGTTAATTGCCAACAGTCAGTTACCGTATTATCATCAGCCAATAGTCAATAGACAATAGTCAATTTAAAATCTAAAACATCCTCTTTAATAAACAGCACATTTAAACGACTTACAGCTATTCTAAATTACAACTCCTCCCATCTTACCCACTTTCCACATTTTTTTTGCCTCCATAACTCAAGACAGGGGGGTAAGTTACCCAAATTAACTACCTATCTTAACAAAACTACCCATTTTAACTAAAGATTTCCAACCACCAACCCCGATACTTTAATTGTTAAGTTGCCTATTTTAACATACAAAGAGCCCTGTCAGGTAAACGGGTTAAAATAGGCAAAATAGCAAAAGTGTGAAGTATAAGAACATTTTGACAACGATTTTGATTTGGAGAATTTATTATGGTTGATAATTCCTTATTAGAGCGGTACTTAGATGTCGTCCTGAAAGGCGACCGAAAGCTCTGCCGCTCGATTATTGAGGAAGCTCTTCAAAAGGGCACATTAGCAAACTCGGTTTATTCTCTGATTATCTGGCCTATGATGGCAGAAATCGACAATTTGTTCCGTTCTGGCAAAATTTCACCTGTTCAGGAACATATGGCCACGAGAATAAATCGGTCTATTGTTGACCAATTGCAGAATAAGCTGCCTCGTAAAGTCAATAAGGATAAGAGGATAGCTATTTGCTGCACCTCGCCGGAGTTGCATGAGCTCGGCGCACAGATGATAGCAGACCTTTTTGAAAGTGACGGCTGGGATGTCAGATTCCTTGGTGGCGGTCTCACAAATGATGATATTCTCGAATTCACCAATCGCTACAATCCCGATATTTTACTCATATACGGCACCGAACCAAAACAAGCTCCGGATATCAGAAGGCTAATTGATACCATAAAAGGTATCAATGCGCATCCGGATATGAAGATTCTGGTTTCGGGGGGGCTTTTCAATCGTGCAGAAGGGCTTTGGGAAGAAATTGGTGCTGATATGTTTGCAGCTACGGCAGTCGAAGCTGTCCAGGTTGCATCTGCAGGTGAGCCAGCAGAGCCTGCAATCAGGACTATTAATAGGCGAAAAAGAAAAAGTCAAAAAGAAACAAAACAATCAACAGAATCGTGAGTGGTGATGAATTATAGCTGAGTGATTTAAAAAGTAGTAATCCTCCAAAAAAGAGCGGGCTAATATAATGTTAGCCCGTTTTTTTATATCTTACTCTTCCATGTGAAATTTGGGTTCGTTTTTTTGCATTGCATATTGTGTAAATTTTTGTAATCCTTTATTGAATATTGGGTTAGGTTGTTTTTTTCACTTCTTAAAATGGGTTCGTTTATTAAAACGTTTATATTTTGCATCATGTTCATATCCCGTGGTGAATAGAACCCTGCCATGCAGGATGGTAGGGCTCCCCATAGATTCATAAATGAATCTGGACATACCTGAGGCACAAGTGGGGACACGTAATCGATTTTGAAACCGCCTTTGGCGGAGTTGATTTTTAATAGACATATTTGGCATTTCAAGAAACCCCCGTGTGGTGTCTAACAGGGGAGTATTATATCACAATTTTAGTTTTAAATCAAGCTTTTTGGTGGTTGTTTTCCGAGAAGACGTCGGGAGCCAAATAACGAGGCAGCCGAAACGGCATCGGATAGATAAAATGGGTTCCGAGAAGACGTCCCCCATAGATTTATGGCTAAATCTGGCGATCCCCATGTATAGATTTACAAATAAATCTATACATGGGGATAATAATCATTAAAATGGGGTTTAGGTATATTTGATGCGGAGATGTCTTTTTAGGGAAAAGGTATGGCAAAGGCTAAACAGAATAATTTACTGGCTTATGAAGAATTTCACACAACACTTGAAGCTTTTTCTGAAAAAGTCACTTCCAAATTCTCTGTATTTGTAAAAGGCGAACCTGAGGACCAACTCAAACCGCCTGTTGACACTCTTTTTACTGAATTTGGCAAACTCATTCAGCGAAAGCTTGTCCTTAAAGGAGAATCTACTCTTGAAGACCGGCTTGGTAAGCCTGATTACGCCTTAAGTGATGAGCTATTGCCAATAGGCTATATTGAATTAAAAGCTCCGGGCAAAGGAGCAAATCCTTTAAGATACAAAGGGCATGACAAAAAACAATGGAATCGTTTTAAGAAGGTCCCTAACATTCTCTATACCGATGGTAATGAATGGGCTGTTTACCAAAGCGGGGAACGAGTCTCAAAGCTAATTCGGCTAAATGGTGATGTTTGTAATGATGGAAAGAAAGCCGTTTCGAAAAACAATAGTAAAGAGTTGTTTCACCTTCTGGTTGATTTTATCCAGTGGGCACCAATTGTGCCGAAAAAGCCAAAGCAACTAGCTGCTTATCTGGCTCCATTCTGTTTGTTGATTCGTGAAGAAGTACAGGATGCCCTGAAAGACGAAAATTCTCCGGTTCAGTCATTGAAGAATGAAATTAAGGATTTGTTATTTCCTGATGCTGATGATTTTCAATTTTCCGATGCATATGCACAAACAGTGATCTTTGCACTTCTATTAGCTCAGATGGAAGGTGCAGATGTTCTTGACTTGAACAATGCTTACAGCACCCTTGAAAGTCATCACCTGTTACTTGCTCGGTCGCTACACTTTTTGACAGATCCTAAGGCATTAACAGAGATTTCTTCTTCGTTGTCACTGGCTCAACGTGTGATACATGAAATCCCTAAAGAAACTTTACAGGCAGATTCGGATACAGACGATCCGTGGTTATTCTTCTATGAAGATTTTCTAGCAGCATATGATCCGAAACTTCGCAAAGAATCTGGTGTTTACTTTACACCACTGGAAGTTGTACGTTGTCAGGTACACTTGATAGATGAAATCCTAAGTCAGCATTTAGGAAAAGAGATGGGTTTTGTCGAGCCCGGCGTGGCCACACTTGACCCGGCTGTAGGTACGGGAACATATCTTCTGGCAATCATTGACCATGCGTTGAGGCGAGTCTCGGAAGACGAAGGTCATGGTGCTATTAAAGGCGCAGCCCAATCACTCATAAAAAACCTGCACGGTTTTGAATTAATGGTCGGAGCCTATTCCGTTGCGCAGTTGCGAGTTACAAGAGCATTGACAAGCCACGGTGTTTCAATCCCCGAATCAGGCCCTGGTATCTATTTAACCAATACGCTTGAGTCACCCCACACAAAACCACCAGTACCGCCATTGTTCCATGAGCCTATTGCACATGAGCATAAGCGGGCATTGGAAATCAAAGACAAGGAATCTGTTCTCGTTTGTCTGGGCAATCCACCTTATGGCCGCCATGAAGCCGTTACAAAGGAAAACCATGCTCTAACAGGTGGGTGGGTGCGTCATAAAGATGAGAATAATCTACGGCCTATTCTTGAGGACTTTCTTGAGCCGGCAAGGCAGGCCGGATTCGGAGTTCATCTAAAAAATATGTATAATCACTATGTGTATTTTATACGCTGGTCGCTTTGGAAGGTGTTTGAACATAAAACGGCTAAAGGACCGGGTATACTTTCATTTATTACCGCATCGAGCTATCTTGACGGTGATGCTTTTGTTGGTGTTCGTGAACACATGAGACGCATATGCGATCATATCGATATTATCGATCTTGGTGGTGAAGGTAGGGGGACACGAAAGGACGAAAACATTTTCTCCATTCGGACACCAGTTGCTATTTTTATTGGATATCGAAAACAAAAGTCCGACCCAGATATTCCGGCTACAGTGAGATATGCTCGCATTGAAGGTACTCGGGATGAAAAACTACAACAGCTTGACAAAATTCAATCGGCTAAAGGGGTGGACTGGGAAAAAGTTCCCTCAGACTGGCAGGAACCATTTATCCCACAAACAGTAGGCAGGACAACAAAATGGCCGCTTCTGACCGATATTTTCCCTTGGCAGAATAATGGTGTGCAATGCAAAAGGACATGGGTGATTGGCCCAACTCAAGAGTTATTAAACGAAAGATGGACCGCATTATTAAGTTCAAAGAATAAACGTGAGGCTATGAAAGAAAGCGGAGATCGAACAATAGATTTAGAAAAATACGATCTTTTTGAATCCTCTATTAAATTACCTGCGATTTCAACATTACCCAAAAATGAAAGCCCTCAAAATATCATTGAATATTCCTACCATTCTTTTGACCGACAGTATTTATTAGCTGACAATCGTTTAATTTCGCGGCCACGTCCTCCACTTTGGCTTGCTCACAGCGAAAAGCAGATTTATTTGACGAGTTTGTTCAATCATCCTCTTGGACAAGGCCCAGCGATTACAGTAGCTAGTTGTTTGCCAGATCTTCATCATTTCCGAGGTTCATTTGGTGCTAAAGAAGTCATGCCTCTATACCGAAACGCTGAAGCAACCGAGTCGAACCTTTTACCGGGCCTTTTGGACTTGCTGAAAGAAACTTATGGCAAGAAGGTTTCGCCGGAAGATTTTGCCGGCTATGTCTATGCGGTTCTTGCACAGCCAGAATATACAAGCCGCTTTGAAAAGGAACTTACCAGCCGTCAAGTCCGTGTTCCACTGACAAAAGACGGCAAACTGTTTTTTGAACTAGCAGAATTTGGGCAATCTCTGATATGGCTGCATACCTATGCACAGCGCATGACAAATAAAAGCCGTAAGCATGGCAAAATTCCTAAAGGTGCAGCCAAATGCAAAAAGGCAGTTTCTGATAAGCAAGATGATTATCCGGAAGAATACAGCTATGATGAATCTACAAAAACGTTGTTTGTGGGTGATGGTTCATTTGGGCCGATTAGCAAAGAAATCTATGAGTTTGAAGTCTCAGGTCTGAAAGTAGTGCAATCATGGCTTGGCTATCGTATGAAAAAACGTTCCGGCAAGAAATCTTCGCCGTTGGATGATATTCGTCCGGAAAACTGGACGTATCAGTTCACTCATGAATTGCTAGAATTGCTATGGGTGTTGGAAAAGACGATAGAAGGGTATTCTGTACAAATTGAATTGTTCGATAAGATTCTTGAAAGTGAACTATTTCTTGCAGAAGAATTGCCCGAAGTGTCAGAGGAAATGCGAAAAGCACCGATAGTGAAAAAGAAAACAAAGCAGATGGAACTTGGGTTTGAGGAGTAGCTTAAAGGAAGAATGAATAAATAATACGAGTTTGGAGGGATTAGAATGCCTTTATTTGAGATAAAGCAAAACAGCTTAAAATCAGTAGAAAAGACAAATTTTTCAACAGAAAAGGATTTGCAGGCCTTAATCGAAAAGAATCTTGAAGAGATTTTTAGCTGCAGGTTTGTAGCTACTGAATTTGTTACAGGTAAAACACACGCAGGGAGGATAGATACCTTAGCTTTGTCAGAGGATGATAACCCTGTAATAATAGAATATAAAAAGGTTGAGTCGTCCGACCTTATAAATCAAAGTTTGTTTTATTTATCCTGGATATATGACCATAAGGGGGATTTTGAATTAGCAGCTCAAAAGCAATTAGGTAGCGACGTTAAAGTCGATTGGTCGGATGTAAGGGTGATTTGTATTGCTCCAAATTACAAGAAATATGATTTACATGCAGTGCAAGTAATGGGAAAAAATATTGAATTATGGTCATATAGACTATATGACAATTCTACTTTGTACCTTGAGGAGATATTCACTCGTTCATATACGGAGGTTTCGCAAACAAATAAATCTGGAAAGAATCCTGTTATGGTGGCTGCCGGCAAAAAGGCAGCATTGGTACGGGCTACATCAACCTATACTTTTGAGGAACATTTAAAAGGTAAGCCAGGGAAATTTCAGGAATTAGCCATCCAGGTTCAAGAGTATGTTCTTGGTCTTGATCCATCAATGCAGGAAAATCCTAAGAAGAAATATATTGCGTATAAAATGTCCAAGAATATCGTATGCATGGAGGTACAGAAGCAGAAGCTTATTTTGTATTTAAAGCTCGACCCAACAAGCTTAGAAATTCCGTCAATTGGACGGGATCTTACTGATATTGGCCATTGGGGTACGGGTGATTTTGAATTAATCATCAAAACAGCAGAAGCTTTAGAAATTGCAAAACCATATATAGAACTAGCCTATAAGCGTATGGGGGGGTAAACATCCCCATAGGTTTATATTTGATAAACCTAAGCACCCCCATAAATTTACCAGTAAATTTAAACATGGGGGCAGGGGGGTAAGTGTCTGAGAAGACGTCAGGATGCAAACATCCCCCATAGATTCATAAATGAATCAGACATACCTAAGGCACAGGTGGGGACGGGCGAAATTAACAACATTCGAGCATTCCCAAGCGGTTGATCATTTTGAGAAAAAATTAACAACATTATTGCCGCTTCGCGGGCTCTGCGCTTCGCTTCGTGTCCGGTAAGACGCCGGGCTCTCTGCTTCGCTCCGTGTCTCAAAATGAAAAAAAACACCTAAGGCACAAGTGGGGGTAAGTACCTATACCTAAGGCACAAGTGGCACAGGTTGAAAAAGATTAAATTTCTCTTGCAAGTGGGGTTAGATAGTCGATAATAGATATTAGCGGGGAGAAATCCGCTAATTAAATAAGATACACTGAGATTTTATACGTTTTGGTCAAAGCTAGAAAGTAGTATTCACAGAACGTGTGAAAGGCTCGGTGGCTTTCGTTTATGCGGAAGCCACTGTATGCTTTTGTGCTGATTACAGCACAAAGGTTGGTGTTCTCTCGTAGTCTATAGAGGGCATCGTTGTCTTTTGCGTCTGTGAAGGGGTTCTAGCCCCCGACCGAGCGTGATTGCGGCGGTGCTCTTTTTTTCTTTTGCGCTGTTGCTGATAATCGTAATTATCTGAAAGGGGCAGAAGTGGCAAAAGAAAAGTTACCAGAGGATTTGATCGCAAAGAAAAAGCAAGAGAGGGCTGGCAAGGCTATCTCTACCAGCGGAACATACATAAGCAAATTGATAGTGGTGGCAATAACTGCCAATGAGCTGGTTGGGGGGGCAGAGAAGAGCAGCTGTCGTTACTTTTGTGTGAGCAAGCAACGGTTTCATGCACTCAAGCTGTCACTGGAAGTGTTAAGAAAGCATCGGCAATAAAAGAATATTGGGCGGATAGGAAAAGAGACCCCGCGGGAATAAGTGTAAGAACAGAAACCCCCTCATCAAGATGACCCCCATAGATTTATGGAATAAATCCGAAAAGGCATCGGGAAACAGACATCCCCCATAGATTCATAAATGAATCTGGCGATGGGGACACGTGGGGGCAGGGGGGTAAGTGTCCCAAACGGTTGATCATTTTCCAAAACGGCTGGGCTTTCCCCATAGATTCATAAATGAATCTAAACATCCCCATAGATTTATAAATAAATCAGACATGGGGACAAGTGGGGACAAGTAACTCAACGGCGTAAAAAGCAAAACCCCTGCCGCAAGCAGCAGGGCTAACCGAAAAGGCGAAAAGAGAACCCCGTCATGCAAGATGAGGGGGCTAACGTGGGGACAGGTAACGTAAAAGGCAACCCCCAGGATACTAACGGAAATGGAGAACGGGATTAAGGGTTCGGGTATAGATTAGGGAAGAGATTCTTCACTTCGTTCAGAATGACAAAAGCAACCCCCGGACACGTTCCGGGGGCTAAACATAACGGCAAAACCCCGACCACAGGTGTCGGGGCTAACCAGAACCCTGCCATAGTGATGGCAGGGCTAATCGATATGGTGAATTCGGGTATTTTTGGTGGCGTGGCGGGGTATTGGATTGCCGATTTACTATTTACTATTTAAACCTAACGGCACGATTCCGAGCCGGCATCGGGTAAATGATGGTGAATTCGGGTATTTTTGGTGGCGTGGCGGGTGTTAATCCTCCGTCGCCCTTTGGGCTATGGAGGACGAGTTAAAGGCGAAATGTTAGTGGTTGACGTTTGTTGGTTTAGTATTTAGTATATTGTAGTATTCATGGAAGATAATAGCGAATTGGAGCAGCTTTTGATGTTAGATGTTTTAGGTCATAAGGCGTTTTTAGGACTTCATAACATGGGGCGGTTCGCTCGTTTCATATGGGATGCGATAACGGCGTCGCTTTACAGTATCAGCAATCCGAGCACTTATAGTTTGATATGGACTCAGATGCATATTATCGGTGTGCGGAGTGTTCCAGTTGTTATGATTACCGGAGCTTTTGTTGGTATGACTCTTGCGGTTCAGGCTTATGACCAGTTGGCTGGTATGGGTCTTGAGGAGCATCTTGGAGTATTGATAAATGTATCTGTGGTTAAGGAGTTGGGGCCTGTGTTGGCGGCGATAATGCTGGCAGGTCGAGTCGGTGGGGCGTTGACTGCGGAGCTTGGTACGATGAAAGTTACTGAGCAGATAGAGGCGGTCAAGAGTATGGGTACCGACCCTGTTAAGTATCTTGTTGCACCTCGAGTATTGGCATGTCTTCTTTTGACTCCGTTTCTGATTATCTTCGCGGATTTGATGGGCATTATGGGCGGGTATTTTGTGAGTGTGATTCAGTTTGATATCAACGCAAGGGCGTACTGGGAATTTAGTGCCAGCGGCGTAGAGTTGTGGGATGTTTCTATTGGTGTAATTAAGGGTTTTTTCTTTGGTTGTGCGATAGCAGCGATAAGCTGTTACAAGGGCTTTACATGCAAGGAAGGTGCGCACGGAGTCGGTGAGGCATGCACGGAGGCTTTTGTGGCGAGTTTCATTTCGATACTTGCGTTGGATTTCATATTAGCGATTATGGCTAAGACGATATACAGTATGTTCTGGCCATTGAAGAGTCTTGTGTGATAATATCAAATATTGAAAATCAAAACTACAAATTAAAATTTAAAAAGATTTGAGTGACAAGATATTGACAGAAATGTGAAGGTCTGGAATTGAGCAATGGTAACGGTGACAATCAGGGAGTAGTGACCAAAGATGACGGTGTTGTAGTTCTTAAGAATGTCGTGAAGAAGTTCGGTGAAAATGTAGTTCTTAAGGATGTGTCGTTAGCGATAGAGAAGGGTAAGACGACGGTAATCATCGGTCCGAGCGGTTGCGGTAAGACTGTATTGCTGAAGCATTTGATATTATTGCTGAGGCCTACGGTTGGTGAGGTTTATTTTAAGGGTGAGCGTATCGATGAGTTTAACGAGCATGACCTTGATAAGATACGTACGAATTACGGATTTTTGTTTCAGGGCGGTGCGTTGTTTGACAGTTTGAGCGTTGCCGAGAATGTTCTTTTTCCTGTGAGGCAGCATTATAAGATAACCAGTAAGAGCGGAATTGATGAGCTTGTTCGTACGAAGCTGGCGATGGTTGGTCTTGACGGTTTTCAGAATTACTATCCTGGCAATTTGTCTGGCGGTCAGCGTAAGCGTGTGGCATTGGCGCGTGCGATAGCGTTGAATCCGGAGGTGATATTGTATGATGAGCCTACGACGGGTCTTGACCCTATCCGTGCGGATATTATTAATGAGTTGATATTGAAGATGCAGCGTGGTCTTGGTTTGACGAGTGTGGTAGTGACTCATGATATGACCAGTGCTTATAAGATAGCTGACAGGATAATCATGCTTCATGAGGGGAAGATATACGCAGATGGTGACGCGGAACATATTCGCAATCATCCCAATCAGATAGTTCAGCAGTTTATAAACGGTCGCGTTAGTGACGATGACCTTGAGGTTCTTCGTATGAGCGGTACGATATCGAGGAGCGAATTTGAACCTCTGGATTTAGAGGAATAATCAAAGTGGCAGAGGTGATAGCAGAGAATGTCGCTGAGGATTTGCGTGGGGTGATCAGGGGCGATGTGTTTGGTGACATATTGCACCGTGGGGCTTTTAGCAGTGACGCGAGTATCTATCAGGTAGTTCCGTTATGTGTGGTGGCGGTTCGTGACAGTTACGATGTGTCGGTGGTTGTCAAGTACGCGGCATCGGAGGGTATATCGATAGTTGCTCGCGGTGCTGGGAGCGGTTTGGCTGGAGAGTCTCTTTGCGGGGGAATAGTTCTTGATATGCGTCGGTATATGAATCGTATAATCGAGTTTGATGAGGGCAGCGGAGTTGTTTTGTGTGAGCCTGGGGTGGTGCTTGATGAGTTGAATAATTATTTGGGCAGGTATGGCCGCAAGATCGGGCCTGACCCTTCGAGCGGTAACCGTGCAACGATTGGTGGATGTGTTGCGAATAATTCGACCGGTGCGCATTGTCTGCAGTATGGTTTTATGGGTGACTATGTTGAGAGTGTTGAGGTGGTATTGGCTAACGGCAGTGTGGTTGATTTGGTAAATGATTTTGACCCGGATAGTGAAATCAGCAGCGGTGCGGTCAATATTGCGCGGAAATGTCAGCAGATTTTGGGTGGTAAGGATGAGATAATCAATAATGCGTTGCCTAAGACGAGCCGCAATCGCAGCGGTTATAATATCGCAGGTATATGTCACGAAGGTAAGGTTGATTTGGCCAGGCTTGTAGCGAGTTCGGAAGGGACGCTGGCGATTTTTACGAAGATAGCGCTTTCTACGGTTGCGGTTGAGGCTGCGCGGGGGATATTGAATCTGGAATTTGATTCGCTCGAAGAGATGGGTCGTGCGGTGCCGAAGATCGTTGACAGTGGAGCTGCGGCGTGCGAGTTGATGGATAGGAGTTTGCTTGAGATGGCGAGGGGGGCATTGCCAGAATATAGTGACATTTTGCCGGAAGGTGTTGAGGCGAGTATTTTGGTGGAGCATGTAGGCGGGAGTTCGGCTGAGGTCAGCGAAAAAATAAAAAGAACGGATAAAGCGGTTGGTAAAATTGCGAGCGGTCGCAGTGTGATTCTTGATGGTGATGTGCAGAGGCGTTTGTGGAAGTCTCGCAAGGACGCGGTTCCATTATTATATAGAAAGAAGGGCAGGAAGAAGCCTGTTGCGTTTATGGAGGATGTTTCGGTAGGCAAGGAGCATTTGGCGGAATATATTCGCGGGGTTAAAGAGATCGGTAAGCGTTATGAAGTTGAGATGAGTTTTTATGGTCACGCGGGGGATGGCGTTTTGCATGTGAGGCCTTACCTTGACTTGAGCGACAAGAAAGAAGTTGAGAAGATGCGTTCGATGGCTGAAGATGTATTTTCTTTGGCGTGGTCGCTGGGCGGTTCTATTAGCGGCGAGCATGGTGACGGATTTGTTCGTACGGCTTTTATCCGGGGGCAGTATGGTGACGAATATTATGAATTGCTTGGGGCGGTTAAGAATATATTTGACCCTGAGGGCTTGATGAATCCTGGTAAGATAGTCGGCGGAGACGCAGATGTGATGGTTACGAATTTGAAGGCGAGTCATAAGTTTTTGCCTGAGCGGCTGCGGACGCGGCTTTTAATGACAGAGAGTGACTTTGCAGCTGAGCTTGGTCAGTGTAACGGGTGCGGGGTTTGTTTGAGCAGGTCCGATGATCAGCGTATGTGTCCGGTGTTTCGTGCGCTGGGTGAGGAGTTGGACAGTTCGCGCGCGAAAGTGAATATACTTAGTTTGTGGGTTAGCGGGCAGTTGACGGATGAGGAGTTCGAATCGAGCGAGTTTGAAAAGTTTTTGGATTTGTGTGTGAACTGCAAGGCGTGTTCGCTTCAATGTCCTTCGGGAGTTGACATATCGAAGCTGATGCTGGCGGCGCGGGCGGAATATGTTAAGCGCAAAGGGCTTGGGAAAAGTAAATGGGTTTTGAGCAGGAACCGTTATTTTAGTAAGTTCGGCAGTGAGGTTAGTGACATTGTAAATCTTGTTAGTAAGAGCGTTGGTTTTAAGTGGCTTGGCGAAAAGATTATTGGTATTGGCCGCAAGAGGGCGCTGCCGAAGTTTGCACATGGTGAATTTTTGAAAGCGGGGCGTGAGTATCTTGCGAAATGCGAGCCGATAAAGGAGCCTGTTGGAAAGGTCGCATATTTTCTTGATACGTATGTGAATTTTCACGACCATGAGCTTGGTTTTGCAGTGCTGGATGTTTTGCGTTGTAACGGTATCGCGGTGGTTTTGCCGAATCAAAGGCCTGCACCGTTGCCATCGATTATGTACGGTGACGTTAAACGGGCACGGAAGGATTTGGAGTATAACATTAAGTATTTGGCGCAGGCGGTGCGTGATGGATGTGAAATAATATGTTCCGAGCCGAGTGCGGCTCTTTGTTTGCAGAAGGATTTGAAATATTTTGTTGCTGGCGAAGATGCGGAACTGGTTTGCGGGAATACGCATGAGTTGATGGGTTATCTTTTGGGGTTGTGCAATGAGGGTAAGTTAAAGCCGATTGAAGGTTTAGCAGGTGAGAATTTTGTGTATCATTGTCCGTGTCATTTGTTTGCGGCTGGCGGGGGAAGGGCGAGTATTGAGTTGCTGGATAAGCTTTGCGGGATAAAAGTGTTTGATTTAAAGGCGGGTTGCTGCGGGATGGCGGGGACGTTTGGGATGTTAGAGAAAAATTATGAGTTGTCGGAGAAGATGGCTGAAAGATTGAAGGGGGCGCTGAAAGAAGTGCCTGCGAAATGTGTATTGACTGAATGCGGAGCGTGCAAGATGCAGATAGAACATATTAGCGATAAGCAGGTGATGCATCCGGTGAAGGTTTTGGCGCGGGCTTATGGCGCGTAGTGAGAGGCGGTATTTATGGAGTTGAAGCTGACATGAACAGATATTTTGTATTTATTGTGTTTTTGTGTGCGTGCTTGTTTTTAAGTTCATGTGCAAACTTGGATGCTGTTTCAAGCGGCAATAAAAAAATTTATCCGTTTGCCGGTGAATGGGAGGGCGGCGGTATCGATTCGGAAGGTAATGAATTTACGTTTGTCGCTAAAGTGACATCTTTAGGCGGTGACAAGTACCGTGTTCTGATATTAGATAAATTCGATACGCAAAAATCGCCGATGCATGTTATGGATGGTGTGATGAACGATAACAAATTTGTCTATACTTCTGATGGGGGGGCGTATGTTGGTGGAGGTGAACTCGATGATGAAATTTTTAAGGGTTACTATAAGGGGTCGGTTGACGGTACTTATGAGATGCGGCGTATAAGGTATAGAAAATAAAGTCGGGGGGGATCAATTATGGTAGAAGACGTGAAGAATTTGAAAAAAGCGGTGTTGTGGGAGTTGGGCGGAGAGGGGAAGATTCAGTGCAATCTTTGCAGCTGGCGGTGCGCGATAAGTGAGGGCAAGTTAGGGCATTGCAAGGTTCGGAAAAATATCGGGGGTGTATTATATTCTCTTAATTACGATAAGGTATGTGCGGCGAACGCAGACCCGATAGAGAAGAAGCCCTTATTTCATTTTCAGCCTGGGAGTTATTCTTTTTCGATAGCTTGCATGGGATGTAATTTTCAATGTGAGTTTTGTCAGAACTGGCAGATAAGTCAGGTTGCTTATGACGGCGGAGAGATTGACGGCCAGGCGACAGGGCCCGAAGAGATAGTTGATGCGGCGGTGCGTGCGAGTTGTCAGTCGATAGCATATACGTATACTGAACCGACGATATTTATGGAGCTGTGCGCTGATTGCGGGCGGCTTGGCAAGGAGAAGGGGCTGGCGAATGTTTTTGTGAGTAACGGGTACGAGACGCGGGAGGCGATAGATTTTGCGAGTGAGTGGCTTGACGGGATGAATATTGATTTGAAGGCGTTTAGTGATGATTATTATCGTCGGTTGTGCAAGGCTCGGTTGGGGCCTGTACTTGATACGATAAGTTATGTGGCGAAGGAGACGGACATCTGGCTTGAATTGACGACGCTTTTGGTGCCTGGTGAGAATGATTCTGATGATGAGTTGAAGCAGTTGGCGGGATTTATCGCTGAAAAGGCGGGGGTCGATGTGCCTTGGCATATCAGCAGATTTCATCCGAATTATAAATATAGGGACTCGGTGACAACGCCGGCAGAGAGTTTGAAACGTGCAGAAGAGATTGGTAAGAGTGCGGGGCTTCGCTATGTTTATCTCGGTAATGTGCCGGGGTCGAAATCTGAGAGTACGTTTTGTTATAAGTGTGGAAAAAATCTGATAGAGCGGGTAGGATACAGGATTGTTAATAACGATTTGGAGAATGGCAAGTGTCCCGATTGCGGGGTGACAATAGCAGGGTTTGAGCTTTGATATGAAGATAGCGGCAGATTGCAATATACCTTTGGTTAAAGAATGCTTTTCGACGATAGGCGAAGTTGAGGCTATGGCGGGGCGTGAGATGACAGCTGAGAGTGTCAGGGTGGCCGAAGTTTTGCTGGTGCGAAGTGTCACTAAGGTGGACGGTGATTTGTTAGAGGGCAGCAGCGTTAAGTTTGTTGCGACGGCGACGATAGGTGTTGAGCATATCGATATTGATTATTTACGGAGTAAGGGTATTGGATTTGCGTCGGCGCCGGGTTCGAATGCTAATTCGGTGGCGGAATATGTCACGGCGGGGCTTTTGGAAGTTGGTGACAATCGCGGGATTTCTCTTGCTGGTAAGAGTATAGGGATTGTTGGTGTTGGTAATGTCGGCGGCAAGGTAGCTGAGAAGTGCAGGGCGCTGGGGATGGAGGTATGTTTGAATGACCCTCCTTTGCAGAGGCAAAGCTGCGATGCGAAGTATCGGCCTATAGAAGAGGTTTTCGGATGTGATTTTGTGACGCTTCATGTGCCTTTGACTCTTGGGGGTGTTGATAAGACGGCTCATTTGGCGGGGCCTGAGTTTTTTGAATCGCTAAAGGAGGGGTGCGTTTTTATAAATACGTCGCGCGGCGGAGTGGTTGAGACGGGGGCGTTGAAGAGTGCCTTGAAGTCGGGTAAGATTGCCGGGGCGATTGTCGATGTGTGGGAGGATGAGCCGAGTATCGATAGTGAACTTTTGGAGATGGTCGATATCGGGACGGCGCATATTGCGGGGTATTCTTTTGATGGTAAGGTTGCGGGTTTGATGATGATATATGATTCGACTTGCAGGCATTTCGCGTTGGCGCCGAGTTTTCATGTTGGCAGATTTATGCCGGCGCCGCAGGTCGGTAATCTAACAGTAAAATCGGCTTTGGAAAATGAACAGAAACAGGTTTTGGCAGTAGTAAGAAAGGTTTATGATATCTGCGGCGACGGGGAGAAATTGAGGCAGATATTGGGGCAGCCTTTGGGTAAGAGGTGTGCGATGTTTGATAAGCTAAGGAAGGACTATCAGGTTCGTCGGGAATTTTTTAATACGCAGGTGGTTTTGGAAAATGCAGGCGGTGGACTGGCGGAGAAACTTAGAGGCATAGGGTTTGGAGTTTCGAATGTCTGAGAGTGAAAAAATATTAGAGTGGCCCGGCGGTAAGCTGGATTTTTCGTCGGGTTGTGTTGTGATGGGGATATTGAATGTCACGCCCGATTCGTTTAGTGACGGCGGAGAGTTTCTTGACGTGGATAGTGCGGTTAAGCATGGGTTCGGTATGATAGAAGCTGGGGCGGGTATTGTTGATGTGGGGGCGGAATCGAGCAGGCCCGGTTCTGAGGCGGTGAGCGCCGATGAGCAGATAAAAAGAGCGGTACCAGTGATTGAGCGGCTTGCGAAAGAGACGGCGGCGGCAATTAGTATTGATACGAGGAATTATGAGGTTGCGGGGACGGCGCTTGAGGCGGGTGCGAATATTATTAATGATATAACGGCGCTTAGTGACCCGCGGATGGGTGACTTGGCGGCGAAATATGAGGTGCCTGTGGTGCTGATGCATATGCAGGGTACTCTTTCGACGATGCAGCTTGAACCTAAGTATGGAGATGTAGTTGGTGAGGTTTTGGGTTATCTTTTGAGTCAGGCGGAAAGGGCAGAAGGGTTTGGTGTTAAGCGCGAGCGGATTTTTATTGACCCGGGGATTGGGTTCGGTAAGACGTTTGAGCATAATCTTGAATTGCTAAGGGGGATAGATAAGTTTGTCGCAAGCGGGTATCGGGTTTTGGTAGGTACGAGCAGGAAGCGTTTTATCGGTGAGATCACGGGTAGGGAAAATGCGAGTGAGAGAGTTTTTGGGACAGCGGCGACGGTGGCATGGTGCGTTTCTAAGGGGGTGTCGGTTGTTCGGGTGCACGATGTAACTGAGATGGTTGACGTGGTTAAGGTGTCAAATAAGATTAAAAATTAAGTCTGATAAATCTTATAAGGCTCGTTATAATCCATATTGCAATGCCAACAAATAACCCAGAAAGCATAATTATGAAGATAACACGCTCCGGTTTTATCATGTTCACCTCATTTATATCAGGTCTTTTGGTTGTCACTATGTATTCAGGGCGATGTTTAGGGCTTCGTTTGCTTTTTTTACGAACTTGAATTTCAGGCCTTTTTTAGCTTCGGTAGGTATTTCGGGAATATCTTTTTTATTTCTTTCCGGCAGGATGACGGTTTTGATACCGGCTTGTTTAGCCGCGAGGATTTTTTCTTTCAGGCCGCCGACGGGCAGGACGAGTCCTCTAAGTGTGATTTCACCAGTCATGGCAATATCCGGGCGAGTAGGCTTTTTCAAGATTAGTGACATCAGCGAAGTGAACATTGCGACGCCTGCACTTGGTCCGTCTTTTGGTACTGCGCCAGCTGGGACGTGGATGTGGTAATCGAATTTACTGAACTGCTCGGCGTCGATTTTCAGTTTTTTTGCGTTAGCTTTTACGACGGAGAATGCGGCTTGTGCGCTTTCTTTCATGACATCGCCGATTTGGCCCGTGAGTTGTAGCTTTCCTTCTCCGGGCATTGAGGCTGACTCGATGAAGAGCAGTTCGCCGCCGACGGGTGTGTACGCAAGGGCGGTGGCGACGCCGGGGATGGCGGTTCGCATGGCGAGTTCGGATTCAAACTGTACTGGGCCTAAGATATCATAGAGGTGCTTTTTGGCGATGGTTGCGCGACGTCTTTCACTTTTGGCGATTTTGGTTGCGATGTTTCGGCAGATGGCAGCGATGTTTCTTTCGAGATTTCTAACGCCAGCTTCTCTGGTGTATCCTTCGATGACGGTTAGTATGGCAGGGTCCTTGATTGTTAGCTGAGTATTTTTGAGGCCATGCTCTTTTAGCTGTCGTGGGACGAGGTATTTTTTTGCGATTTTTAGTTTTTCGGTTTCTGTGTATCCGGGCAGTTCGATGATTTCCATTCTGTCATAGAGTGCCGGCGGTACGGGCTCGGTGTAGTTTGCGGTTCCGATGAACATAACTTTTGAGAGGTCGAAAGGCTGGTCGAGGTAGTGGTCGGTGAAAGAGAAGTTTTGTTCGGTGTCGAGTACTTCGAGCAGCGCTGAAGCTGGGTCGCCTCTGAAATCGTTACCGATCTTGTCGAGTTCGTCGAGCATGAAGACGGGATTATTGCTTTGACATTTTCTAAGTTCCTGCATGATTCGGCCTGGCAGTGCGCCGATATAAGTTCTTCTGTGTCCCCTGATGTCGGCTTCGTCGCGTATACCGCCGAGGGAGATGCGGACAAATTTTCTGCCCATAGCGCGGGCGATAGATTTTCCGAGTGAGGTTTTACCGACGCCGGGCGGGCCTACGAAGCATAGTATTGGGCTTTTGCCTGTTGGGTTTAGTTTACGAACCGCAAGGAATTCGAGTATTCTTTTTTTGACTTTTTTGAGGTTGTAGTGGTCTGTGTTTAGTATTCTCTGGGCCTTATTGATATCGAGCTGGTCGGTTGTGTGTATTGCCCACGGCAGTTCGCAAACCCAGTCGAGATAAGTTCTTATGACGCTGTACTCAGGTGAGGCGGGTGGTATTTTGCTAAGTCTGTCGAGTTCGCGGAGTGCTTCGGCTTCGACCTTTTTTGGCATCTTAGCTTTTTTGATATTTTTCTTTATTTGTTTTAGCTCTTCGGTTTGCTGGTCCTCTTTTCCGAGTTCCGATTCGATGGCTTTTAGTTGTTCCTGCAGGAAGAATTCTCTTTGTCCCTTTTCGACAGAGTCACGTACTCGTCCCTGAATTTTGTGGCTCATTTCGAGTACTTCGAGTTGATTAGCGAGTGCGAGTGAAATTTCTTCAAGTCTTTTTGAGGCGTTTAGCTGAGCGAGTATTTTTTGTTTTTCCGGAATTGTGATATTAAGATTTGCAGCGAGGAAGTCAGCTAGCGCGGAAGGGTTTTCGATATTTTCGAGCAGGACAGCGGCTTCTTCGGGGACATTGGGTGAAAGTTCGATGACTCTATACGCTGTTCTTCTGACGTTTACTATTAGAGCCTGTAGTTTTTTTGTCATTCTTGTTTTTACGCTTAGCAGTTGTACGCGTGCTTTTAGGTATGGTTTTGTCGCAATGGGTTTTATTATTTTGAATCGGGTGATACCGTGCACGATGACATGTATTGAGCCTTGGGGCATTTTGATAATTTTCAGGACTGAGGCAGCGGTTCCGATTTTGTATATATCATTGAAGTCTGGTTTTTCGATATTCGGGTTTTTCTGCGTGACAAGTCCAATGATAGATTTATTTGGTTTTATATTACTGAGCAGTGCCTTGCTTTTGTTTCGTCCGATAGCCAGTGGTGTTATTGTTCCCGGGAAAGCGACGGCGTTTCTAATAGGCAGGATTCCGATGGTGTCGGGCAGTTTGAATTTGTCGTTATTGTTTCTAAAGTGTTCATCGTCATCGTTGAAGTAGTTTTCGAAATCGAATGGGTCGTCGTCGAGCGACTTCGCCGCGAAAGGCTGGTTTGTATAGAGCGAATTTTTATGTTTTGTAATCATATTGTATATACGAGCAATTTTAACAAAAGATATGGTATATTAACAGGAATTAAAATTAAAGTCCAAGCCTGGAAGATAAAAATTTTGCTGTAGGGCGGATGTTGGGTGTTTTAGGTCATGTTGTAAATCGGGTTGCGTTTTATGAGGCTAAATTTCCGAGTATGATTCCGGCTGATAGGTTAGTTTCTGGCTTGAAACGAAGCCTGCAGGTGGTTCAGTGATTCCAGAACGGTTGAAGTAAAGGTCGTTGTTACCGCTTAGTGTCATAGGCGTACTAGAGTAATTTATAACTGACCCGGCTATTGTACCGCCCGCATTACCGGTAAATTCAATTCCATTTGCCGCGATAGTTCCGTTTAAGGTGTCGAAGTTTCCACCGAAAGAGACGCTAAATCCCGGAGCCATAAGGAAAGTTCCTGTTTCCGTTCTTATACCATCGAATTTTTCTTCCTCAGGCAGTGTGGAAATCGGGTTGCTTTGGACGTTACCCGTGAAAGTAATGGAATTAGTGGCAGAATCATCGTTCCAGTCCCCGTCTCCGACGATGATTCCGGTAATATCGGCGCTGCCGCTAAATCTAAGTACATTTGGCGTTTCAATGTATATGATTCCTCTGAGTATGACATCACTGGAAAATGTGGGGTTTGTTCCTGCAGGTATTCTGATGTTTTCAAAAGTTGTTTCGTTCATGTCAATGACGTCATCGATATATTGTTCGAAGTATGAAGGTACTGGTTGCGGGAAGTCAGCGGTGTCAACTCCGGTTTCGACGTGATTATCAATTGCGTCATCTCCAGTTTCTCCACCGATACTTGCATTGCCTGAGAGGGTAACGGTAGCATCCGGATTAGAGATACTGACGTTCCCTGCGATTTGCGAGTTTCCGCTGATAGAGAGTGCCTCGATAGTAGAAGCGCTTTCGATATATACGCTTGCTTCTACAGCGACACTTGCTCCTTCGAAGTCAACGTTTCCTTCGAGTACGAGCGGGCCTTTAGTAGCAACGCCATAATCGAAGACGCTGTTTCCGACTTCGGTAATGTTGAAATTAGTTCTTATGGTTCTGCTTAGTTGGTAAGCATTTCCAGTGACATCGGCGCGCATGACGTCGTCGCTGATGGCTGTGATAGTGATAGTGAAAGTTTGATTCCCGGTTGAATTTAGTGTTACAGCAGGGACAGTCATAGATGAGCCGTTATATGAAGCTGAAACATTTGTAATGTCGGCAGCGGTGAGGTAGCTTTGCAGTGCGGTGGTAGTAGCCTGGAGTCTGTCTTCGGCGGCGGTAGTACCGGAGATAGAGACCTTTGCGAGGTGGTATCTTAGGACCTCAAGCCCGGAGTATGCAGCTGCAAGTGCGGCGTTTGTCTGGTGGTGGTTCGATGCTATTTGCACGTTGTTAGCAGAGATGGTGGCCAGAGAGACAGCTAGTGCTGAGAAAATCAAGACAAAAATAAGAGAAACGATAAGCACGGCGCCAGGACGTTTCCGGCGTTTCATGTTTTTAGTGAAATCCATTTTTGGACCCCCTCAGGTTGTTCAAAATAAGAACAGGATTTCAAAGTCATATGGGCTCACTACTAAATAAAGTATAAAAAACGTTTGTAGCAAATGGCAAACGGATAGGTAAAATAATTTCATGTCCTATAAAAAGGTTTTTTATGGTGTGTGCAGTGCGGTTATATGAATTTTTTCGGTTCGGCGATATTGGGAGTTATTTTGCAATTGAGGTATGGAGAGCATCGAAGATTCTGACGCCTCCTGAGTCGAGTTGGAGTATTAGTCCTTTTTCCGGGTCGATGCCGATGCAATTTCCGGTGAATTGTTTGTCGTTGAAGATGAGAGTTACTCTTTTGTTTAGCAGTATTGAGAGTTTTTGCCATTGTTCGATGACTTTTTTCGGTTTTTTTTCTGCGATTTTGAGCCATTGGTCGAGAGAAGTGAGCAATCTTTTGGCAAGTGATATTCGATCGCAGGTTGAGTTGGTTTCGATGTCGAGGCTTGTAGCGGTTTGCTTTATTTCGTCAGGGAGTGAGTCTTTAGTTTGGTGGCAGTTAATACCGATTCCGATGATGTATGCGGTGCGGCTATTATTTTGTTTTGATTCGAGGAGTATGCCCGCGATTTTTTTGTTGTTAAGGGTTATGTCATTTGGCCATTTAATTTTTGCATTTTGTGAGATAGCGTCAGCAACGGCGACAGCGGTAGTTAGTGAGAGGAGTTCGCCGTTTATTTTTGTTTTTGTCAGCAGTACCGAGCATAGCAGGGAGTCTCCTTTTTCCGTAATCCATTTATTTGCAGCACGTCCTCGTCCTTTTGTTTGCTCTTCGGTGAAAACCACGAGGCCGTTATTTTTTTTATTTTTGGCATATTCGGCGGCGATATCGTTTGTGCTTGAAGTTGAATTGAAGATGAGAATTTCTTTGCCGATAAGCTTGGTTTTCAGGTTGTTTTTTATCTTGTCATGGTCGAGGTTGTCGAAGTTAGGCATAATAAATTACCTGTCCAGGCCGATATCGACGGCGGATGCTGAGTGAGTAATTGCTCCGATGGCGAGCCGGTCAATGCCGCATTGTGCGATGGCAGAGACGTTTTTGAGATTGATATTTCCGGATGCTTCGAGCAGTGGCTTTTTTGCTTTTGTGCGCATTTTGTTTTTCATCTCGACGGCGTGTTTTAGCTGCCATTGCCCCATGTTATCGAGCAGTACGATGTCGATACCGGGTATTTTGAGGACGTAGTTTAGCTGATCGTCGACGTGGTCGACTTCAACTGCTACGAATTTAACGTTTTTTAGTTTTCTCGCCTTGTCGATGATTTTTGCGAGCTTGATATGGAAATTTTTGCCAAGCTGCGCGATGTGGTTATCTTTTATTAGAATACCATCGTAGAGACCGATTCTGTGATTGAACCCTCCTCCGCACCTGACAGCGTATTTTTCAGGTATTCTCCATCCTGGAGTAGTTTTTCTGGTGTCGTAAATTTTAGCTTTGGTTCCTTCGATGGCTCGGACGTATTTTCTTGTTGTTGTTGCGATACCGCTTAGTCTCTGGATGAAGTTAAGTACAACTCGTTCTGCGCTTAGCATAGAGCAGAGGGGTCCTTCGATGGTGGCGATTCTTTTTCCGACGTGAGCGGATTGGCCATCTTTTACAAGAACTTTCAATTTTAGTTTTTCGTTATATTGTCTCAGTATTTCTCTTGCGATGTCCATACCGGAGACGACGATTTCCTCTCTTGAGACGATGTGCGCCTTTGTGATTTTGTTGTTTTTTCCGAAAAGTTCACTAGTGAGGTCGCCAGTACCGAGGTCTTCTTTAATAGCGATTTCTATTAGCGGTTTTACTTTTTCGATATTTATTTTTTTCATATTTTTCCTGTTCTATTTTTTTGAATTCTTTTTTTTAATAATATTCAGTTCGGGCATTTCCTTTATTTCTTTTAGTTTGTCCCTTAGATAAGCAGCTTTTTCGAAGTCGAGGTTTTCGGCAGCCTGGAGCATATCCTTTTCTATTTGCGAGGTCATTTCGACTTTTTCATATTCGTTTTCATTGAATTTTATGGCTTTTTGTGCAGTTTTCCTTGCTTTTATCTGCTCAGCGAGCCCTTTTCTGATTTCTTTGACCACTGTTTTAGGCGTAATATTGTGTTTTTTATTGTATTCAAGTTGAATTTTACGCCGTCTGTAGGTTTCGTCAATAGCTTTTTGCATAGAATTAGTGACGGTGTCGGCGTACATGAAAACGATAGCGTTGATATTTCTCGCTGTTCGGCCTATGGTTTGGATGAGTGAGGTCTGGCTTCTAAGGAAACCTTCCTTGTCTGCGTCGAGTATTGCGACAGCAGAAACTTCCGGCAGGTCGAGTCCTTCACGGAGCAGATTGATCCCGACGAGGCAGTCGAATTCTCCGTTACGCAGTGCGCGGAGGATTTCGATTCTTTCGAGTGTATCGATTTCGCTATGTAGGTATCTGCATCGAAAGCCTTTACTTACTATGTATGCCGAGAGGCTTTCGGCTAATTTTTTTGTCAGGGTGGTGACAAGTATGCGTTCCTTTGCTTCGACTCGTTTTTTGATTTGTTCGAGCAGGTGTGGGACCTGATTTTTTGCGGGTGAGACGACAATTTCCGGGTCGATAAGTCCGGTTGGTCTGATGAGCTGCTCGACGACTTCGCCGTCGCATTTTTCCATTTCGAGTGGTCCGGGAGTAGCAGAGACGAAGATGATATTTTTCCAGTTGTCCTGGAACTCCTCGAATTTAAGCGGGCGGTTGTCGAGTGCGCTTGGCAGCCGGAAGCCATGGTCGATGAGTACTTGTTTTCTGCTTTTGTCACCGGCCCACATGGCTTTGATTTGCGGGATGGTTGCGTGCGATTCATCGATGAACAGGAGGAAGTCTTTTGGGAAGTAGTCGATGAGTGTGTATGGACGGGTTCCTGGTTTTAGTCCTGCGAGGTGTCTGGCGTAGTTTTCGACACCGGAGCAATATCCGACTTCCTGCATCATTTCGATGTCGTACATGGTTCTGGCCTGGAGTCGTTGTGCTTCGAGTAGTTTTCCTTCCTGGCGAAATTCCTGGAGTCGTTGTTTTAGTTCGGCTTTTATTGACACGATAGCAGGTTCGATTCTTTCGGCTGGCATCATGTAGTGTTGAGCGGGATAGATGAATACCTGCGTTTCTTCTGCGAGTGTTTCGCCGGAGATCGTGTTGATGTAGCTTATTTTTTCGATTTCGTCTCCGAAGAATTCGAAACGTATGGCGAAAGATTCGTATGAAGGCCAAAGCTCGACGACGTCGCCTCGGACGCGGAAGAAGCCCCGGGTGAATTCGAAATCGTTTCTTGTGTATTGCAGATCGGCGAATCGTCCGAGCAGGTCATTTCTATCGATGTAGTCGCCAGTTCTAACGGCGATGACGGAGGCTTTATAGTCTTCGGGCGAGCCGAGGCCGAAAATGCATGATACTGATGAGACGATGATGCAGTCGCTTCTTGTTGCCAGGCTTGTGGTTGTTGAGAGTCTGAGTCGGTCGAGGTCGGCGTTTTTTGAGGCGTCTTTTTCGATATAGATGTCACGCTGGGGGATGTATGCTTCTGGTTGGTAGTAGTCGTAGTAGCTGACGAAATATTCGACGGCATTATCTGGGAAGAGTTCCTTGAATTCATCGTAGAGTTGAGCGGCGAGTGTTTTGTTGTGTGAGATGACGAGGGCAGGTTTGTTTATCCTTTCGATGACGTTTGCCATGGTGAAAGTTTTTCCGCTTCCGGTGACGCCCATGAGGGTTTGGAAGTTTTTTCCTGCGTTTAGACCTGCGGTGAGTTTTTCTATAGCTTGCGGCTGATCGCCGGCAGGTTTGTATTTGGTATTTATTTTGAAATCTGGCATTATTTACCGCCGCAACGAAGTTAGTTAAAACATCATTTTAAGGGTAAATGGTTCAAAAGACAAGGGGAAACGCATTGCCGAAAAGACATCAGGAAGCGAATGTCGAATTAGGAAGTCCGAATAAGGAATCAATGACAAAGGACGAAGTTTTTTTTGACAGGATTACCCCCATAGATTCATAAATGAATCTAAACATGGGGACAAGTGGGGACAAGTTAAAAGGCGTTGTTAAAAGGGGGATTGTGAACTATAATGCAGACGAACCCTGCCATACGAGATGGCAGGGCTAAACTTAACGGCATAAAAACAATCCCGTCATTAAAATGATGGGGCTCCCTAAGGGACAAGTAACCAAGATGGCAAACCCCACGTGAAACGTGGGGCTAAATAAAAAGAGTAAACGATATGGTAATGGAGTTGTTAGATTGGCTAAGCGTAATGTAACTAAAAATTTGTTCGAATTAACAGAGCCTATTGAAGAGGTTGTTGGTGGGCATGTTGTTCGTGTGGTGTTTGACTCGGCGGTTGATAGGGGATTTGATTATGTTGTCGGTGATGAGTTGTGGCCTGTAGAGGAGGGGCAGCGGGTTGAGGTGCCTTTCGGCAGGAGTAATAAGATTGTGGTTGGGTTTTGTGTTGGGATTGGTTCGAGGGATGAGAAGCGGAAATTCAGATTAAAGAAGGTTCGCAAGTTAGTAGACAAGGAGCCTTTGCTGGATGCGGAGTTGCTGGAACTTGGGCGGTGGATAAGTGAATATTATGTTTGTCCGTTGGGACAGGTGTTGTCTGCGATGGTTCCGGCGGCGGTTAAGAAGGGGGCAGGAGTAAAGAAGAAACGGCTTGCGTATCTGGCTAAAGATTATAAGGAGTTGATCGAAGGGATAAGGAAGGGAACTAAGCAGGAGAAAATCGTCAGCTATCTTGAGAGCAGCGCTGCGTTTGACGCGAAAAGTGCGGTTGGGATAGAGGGTTTATTGGAGGAGGTTGGCTGTACGGGCGGTCCTTTGAAAAAATTGGCGGAGAAGCTGATATTGAAAGTGACTATAAGAGAGGTTTTGAAGAGTTTGCCAGCGATACCAGAGGGGTTGGCGGTTAAGGCGAAGGAAGTTGTTCTTAATGATGACCAGGAAAAAGTTTTGGGTCATATAAACGGGGAGATAGATAGCGGAAAATTTGGGGTGACGGTTTTATATGGTGTCACTGACAGCGGTAAGACGGAAGTTTATATTCGTGCGATAGAGAGGGTTTTGGTGAAGGGTAAGTCGGCGATAGTTTTGCTGCCTGAGATAGCGTTGACGACTCAGACGGTGCAGCGGTTCAGCAGCAGGTTTGAGAGGATAGCGGTTATGCATTCGGGATTGAATGGTGCGCAGCGGAACGCTGAATGGCAGAAGGTGAAGAGGGGCGAGGCTGATGTTGTTATAGGTGCACGTTCGGCGGTGTTTGCGCCGCTGGGGAATCTTGGTTTGGTGGTTGTTGATGAGGAGCATGAGCCGAGTTATAAGCAGGACACAGCGCCTCGGTATAACGGCAGGAATGTCGCGATAAAGCGTGGTCATCTGGCGGGTGCGCATTGTATTTTGGGTAGTGCGACGCCCTCATTGGAGACGCTGTCGAATTGCAAGAGTAAGAAGCACTTTACGATGGTTCGATTGACGAAGCGCGTGATGGATTTTGCGAGTCCTGAGATGCGTCTTGTTGATATGAAGAATGAGGTCAGCGGTAAGGGCGTGACATTGATATCGAAGGCGTTGGAGGAGCATTTGCGGGGAGTATTGGGTAGGGGCGAGCAGGCGATATTGTTTTTGAATCGTCGCGGGTACAGCAATTTTGTTTACTGCGCATCTTGCGGTCATAGTCTGCAGTGCCGCAACTGTGATGTGACGCTGACATTTCATAAGAAGGGCGGTTATAAGCGGGGGGGGATCGAGACGGTGGTGGGCAAGCATATGCATAGCGGGTTTGCTATATGTCATCATTGTTCGTGTAAGACGCTGGTGCCGCAGAAGTGTCCGCTGTGTGGTAAGGGTATGGCGATGATAGGTTTGGGATCGCAGCGTCTTGAGGAGGAGTTGGAAGAAAAGTTTGGTGATGCGCGGGTTGCGCGGGTTGATAGTGACTCGATGCAGAAGGAAGATTATTATCGTTTGCTGAAAGATTTTGGTGACGGTCGGATAGATATATTGGCGGGTACGCAGATATTGGCGAAGGGGTTGCATTTTCCTAACGTGACATTGGTGGGAGTTATCAGCGGAGATACGTGTTTGTATTTGCCTGATTTTCGTTCTAACGAGCGGACGTATCAATTGATATGTCAGGTGGCGGGTCGTGCTGGTCGTTCGGAGAAAGGCGGGGTGGTATATGTTCAGAGTTTTTTGTCGAATCAGCCAGCGATACAGTTTGCGGTGGCGGGTGACTTTGATGGTTTTGTTGAGGAGGAATTGAAGCATCGCAAGAGTTGCAATCTTCCTCCTTACTGGCGGTTGGCGTCGATAGTTATGCGTGACATGAATTTTGAGAGATTGGAAGCGGCATGTGCGGCGATGCGTGAGCGTATTGATGGTATTGTTGCGAGTGAGGGATTGGGGGTTTTGGTTCGCGGTCCTGTACCTGCGGTGATAAGCAGGATTCAGCGTTTTCATCGTATGCAGATAATCGTGCAGGCTCCGAACGCAGTTAGCATGGGGCGTTTATTTAGCCGACTTCGCGTGATGGCGGATATTAAGCCGGCGGTTAAGGTTGCGATAGACATTGACCCTGTAAATTTATTGTAGCTTGCAATTTGGTGGTTTTGTGATTATATTGACGGGTTAGTTTCGGGGAGTGGCTCAGCTTGGATAGAGCGTCCCTCAGGGAAGGTCGGAGGTTTAAAAGAGGCTAATTTGTGTATTGCGTTTATATCCTTCAAAGTCTGAAGACGGATAGGCTTTACATTGGGCAGACCAATAATCTGGCTCGCAGGATTGAAGAACATAACACTGGTTGGGGAGGGCAGTATACTCGACAGAATGGTCCCTGGAAATTTGTTTACAATGAGTCACATTCAGCCCGCTCATCGGCAGTCACGTGGGAACGGCATCTCAAGAGTACTCGTGGCTCGCAGGAGAAAAAGAGCTTGGCTAGTATTTTAAGGTGAACTGAAAGCTGATTGCAATTTAAGCAATTATGTGTTACATTTTTGTTTTGATATTTTTCGGGGAGTGGCTCAGCTTGGATAGAGCGCTGCGTTCGGGACGCAGAGGTCGGAGGTTCGAATCCTCTCTCCCCGATTAAAGCATATTTTTATTTGAGTGAAAGTCATGGATGACTTGGCTTTTCGCTCTTTTTGTGTTTGTGGGACCCTGGCGTCATTTTCTAAAACTTCACAAAGGTATTTTGTATGAGAGCAATGTTATTGACTGGGATAAGTGAGCTTGAGATGCAGGAGGTTCCTGCGCCTGTTATTAAGAAGGATACAGAAGTATTGATTAAGATGCAGGCGGTTGGTGTTTGCGGCAGCGATATTCATTATTATGTTTCCGGGAGGATAGGCAGTCAGGTTGTTGAGTATCCCTTTGTGGTTGGGCACGAAAGTTCCGGCGTAGTGGCGTCGGTTGGTTCGGCGGTTAGAGATTTTCAGGTTGGTGACAGGATAGCTATTGACCCAGCGACGCCTTGCTTTGAGTGTAGTCAATGTAAGGCTGGTAGGGTTCATACGTGTCAGGACCTTGGGTTTCTTGGTACGCCTGGACAAGCGGAAGGGTGCCTTTGCGAATACATTGTTATGCCCGAGAGTAGTTGCTTTAAGATAAAAGACAGTATGACTTTTGCGCAGGCCGCTATTTCAGAACCATTGTCAATCGGTGTTTACAGCGTCAGAAAATCTATTGATATCAAAGGCGCCAGCGTCGGGATTTTAGGTGCAGGTCCAATTGGTTTAAGCGTTTTGTTAGCTGGGAGAGCGATGGGCGCAGAAACAATATATATTACGGATAAGATCGATGAAAGGGTTGAGTTGGCTCGGGAAAATGGTGCTGACTGGGCGGGAAATCCTGATACTGAAGATGCGGCAGCGAAGATATTGGAACATCAGAGCGGGGGATTGGATATTGTTTTTGAATGCTGCGGTGAGCAGGAGGCTCTTGACCAGGCGATAGATATTTTAAAGCCTGGCGGCAAATTGATGGTAGTAGGGATACCTCAATCTGATAGGATATCATTTGATATTGACCAGATGCGGCGCAAGGAAATATGTGTTCAAAATGTGAGAAGGCAATGTGGTTGTGTCCAGGCGGCTTTGGATATGATTGATAATAAAGAGGCTGAGGTTGATTTTATGGTTACGCATGAATTTTCATTTGAGGAAACAAAAAAGGCATTTGACCTTGTCGCTGATTATAAAGATGGTGTATTAAAAGCTATGATTAATTTTTAGTGGGAAGTTATAAAAAATAAAAATGGATAAAGTGCTAAAAGAACTTGTCAGGATATCGAAGATAGTTGGCGAGGATCCTAGTTATATTCAGGGCGGCGGGGGCAATACTTCAGCTAAGACGGACGATGGGAAATATATGTATATCAAGGCCAGCGGTACAGCTTTGAAGGATATGAGCAGTAAAAAGGGTTGGCGTCGGGTGAATATTGAATCTGTTGTTTCGATTATTCAGGATGAATCGATATCGAGGCTTGAAACTTATGCACGTGAAACCGAGGTGGTCAATAGGTTGCTTTTTGCTTGCGATGACGATGTCGCGGATGGTTCTCGGCCATCAATTGAGGCGCATTTGCATTCGTATCTTGATACATATGTTATTCATTTGCATCCAAGTTCTGTTGGCGCTTATGTCAATGCTAAAAATGGGAAGGCTGAACTGGAAAAGCTTTTTTCTGATTTAGATCTGCCATTTATTTGGGTTCGGTATGCCGACCCTGGTTTTTTATTGGCTAAAAGAATTTCTCGGCTGATAAAGGGTTATAAAAAAGAGCACGGACGAAAAGCCCGGATATTGTTTTTGGAAAAACACGGTCTGCTTGTAACTGCGAACAGTGGGAGCAGCTGTCTTAAACTTACGCAGAAGGTGATAGCTCGTTGTAATAAGGGGTTGGTTAAACCTAAGAGCGGTTGCGTTGGGAGCGTTTCTAAGGAGCTTATCAAGGAGGCGTCGGTTTGTATTGGCAAGGCCTGCTTTGATGTTTGCGGTGAGTATGGGGTCGTTGCTTATTATAATAGTGACATCATTTCCTGGTTTATGAAAAATAAAAGCGCGGCGAAGATGCTTAAAGGTACGTTGACTCCGGATGAGCTGCTTTATTCCAATGGTCCGGCGGTATGGGTTGGTCAGCTTGATTGGCGAAAGCTGTCAGTCAGTATCAGGGCGATATTGGATAAAGGCGAAAAGATGCCAGTGTCATTTTTGGTGAAAGATGTGGGGCTTTTTGTCACGGGGGAAAAAAAGATAGTTAAAATGATAAGAGATGTGGTGACAAGTATTTTGTTTATTCGCGTTAATGCGATAAAATTTGGCGGTCTTGCGTTTCTGAATAAACGCCAGAAGGATTTCATTAATAAATGGGAGTCTGAGGCATTTAGAAAATCCATGGCGGCGGGGGCAAATAAGAAGTGTGATTGAGGATGTTTTAAGCAGTTATGCAGTTGAGAGGAAATAAGAGTGGTCATAAAAGATTACGGCATGAAGTCTTATAATGATGTTTTGCAGCAGCAGATGTCATTATGTCAGCAAAGAATTGAGGGTGAAATTCCTGACACGGTGATTTTGACGGAGCATTTCGATGTAATTACCCTTGGCGCGAATGAAAATAAGAACCTGCTTAAAGTTGGCCGTGAGGAGTTAATTGAAAAGGGTATTGAAGTTGTTGAGACGCGGCGCGGCGGTGGTGTGACGGCGCACAATCCGGGGCAAATTGTGATATATCCAATAGTTGATATTAAGTTGCTTGGGCTTGATATTGGTAAATATATTCGGAAATTAGAACAGGTTGGAATAGAATTGCTGGAGCAATTCGACGTAGAATGCGGCCGTTTGAAAGGTGAGCCCGGGCTTTGGATCGGTAATAAAAAAATAGGTTCTATCGGAGTTAAAGTTAAGCGCTGGGTGACATGTCACGGTATGGCAATAAATATTTGTAATGATTTGAGTATATTTGATGATATTGTTCCGTGCGGGATAAAAGATGTAACGATTACCAGTGTTTTTGAAGAGACCGGCAAGAAATATTCTATGGATAAAGTCAAAGATATGCTGAAAGAGATATTAGAGGAGCGGTTTAAAGCAGATGGTTGAATCAAAGCATAGTAAATTTCCTTTGTGGCTTAAACGCAGGATGTCGGCTAATCCAGGGTATCTGGAGACCGAGAGGATTCTCTCTGAGCTTGGTCAGCAGACAATTTGCACTAACGCTAATTGTCCCAATAAGGGTTTGTGCTGGGAGGCAGGTACGGCAGCGGTTTTAATACTTGGCAATATCTGCACAAGGGATTGTAAATTTTGTTCTGTCGGCCATGGAAAGCCTGAATACATAGATAAGGAAGAGCCTGATAGAATTTGCGAGATGGTTAGACAGTTGAAGTTGAAATATTTGGTAATTACATCAGTGACAAGAGACGACCTTGCCGACGGCGGGGCGCAGCATTTCTGTGATGTAATAGAGAAATGCAGAAAAGACAATAAGCAATTAGAATTTGAGTTATTAGTACCTGACTTTAAGAATTGTCAGGAGCAGGCGATATCGATATTGGGAAAGTCACTTCCCTTTGTGTTTGGGCACAATATTGAGACTGTCCCGAGATTGTATAGTGAGGTGAGGAGCGGGGCGGACTATCAAAAGTCACTTGAGTTGCTTAAAAGATTCAAGCAAAGTTATGGCGAGGTGCAGACAAAGTCATCTATCATGCTTGGTTTAGGTGAGCGGGAAGATGAGATTGTGAAGTGTTTGGAAGATTTGCGGGGCGCAGGTTGTGACAGGATCGCAATTGGCCAATACTTAAAGCCTGATAAGACTTCTGTAGATGTTGTTGAATTTATAGAACCTGAGAAATTTGAGTGGTGGGCAGCTAAGGCCAAAGAATTAGGTTTTACATGGGTGATGTCCTCGCCGTTTACACGCAGTTCATATCACGCAGAGGTCAAATTTTAAGATTTCATGCTGTCTTGTGGGGCGGTTTTTTTTTGCGTAACAACCTACATAAATAAGTCCGAAAAATTATTAAAAATTCTCAAAACCGGTATTTGGTGCACAAGTGGTTTTTCGGAGGTTCAAGTGTCCGATAATAAGTGGTTTATTTGCTGTAAAAATGCCTTGGCATGATGAGGTGTTTGGCGTTTATTTGGCATCTGAAAAAGCAAGTTGGCAGATAAAGTAGGCTGTTAATATGGCCGAAACACCCTTTAGGCATACTTTATGCGGAATTTGTATGTAAATATATTGGTACTGTTGATGCAGGCGAAGGAGTTTTATTATGTTAAAAAGTCTACCTAAAACATTAAGGGAACCTCTAAAAATCCATTTTGGCGAACAAGCGAATCTTTTTGATTCTGGGCTACATCAGGAAAAAGCCGCTTTAGCGTCTGCTAAAGCTGATTTACTTTCCTTGCCAGAACACAAAAATCTTCTACTTGTCGCTCAAAAGCAATTATCAGAGCTACCCTTAATGATTAGTATATCGGTTTTTGTGCTTCTTTTGGGGTCGCAGTGTTTTGGCGGTTACGAAGCAGCGAGAATAACTTATACGATTTCAGGCTCAACAGGCATAGGTGGAGTAACGATGCATGGTCTGCCAGGCAATCCTGTTAGTGATACTATAGGCAATTATACAGCTACGGTGGATTACAGCTGGAGCGGTACGGTTACGCCAATGAAGGAAGGTTATACATTTGATTCGGCTTCTAAGCGATATGATTCAGTGACGGCTATTCAAGCCAATCAGGATTATGCTGCGCGATTACTGACTTTTATTATTTCGGGTTCAGCAGGAATGGGTGGTGTTGTGATGGAGGGTTTGCCGGGTGAGCCAGTTACTGATGCGAACGGTTATTACCGGGCCGATGTTGACTATGGCTGGAACGGAACGATCACACCGTCGATGACAGGTTTCTCTTTTGAGCCAGCAAGTAAAAAGATTCGCCCAGTTACGCATGATCAAAGTTATAATTGTATTGGGGAAAAACTGAGTTTTATTATTTCGGGATCGGTAGGCATGGGTGGTGTTGTGATGGAGGGTTTGCCGGGCAATCCTGTCACGACCGAGAAGGGTTTTTACATGGCCCGAGTTGAGTATGGCTTTAGCGGTACGGTTACTCCGGTCAAGAAGGGTTGTGTTTTCAAGCCATCCAAGAGGTTATACAACAGAGTTGCTTCTGATCATCCTAATGACTATACGACGAGGCTGTTGACTTTTAGCGTTTCCGGTACGGTGACATATGATGGCTTGCCCTTGAATAATGTAGTTATCAATGGATTGTATGGAAATCCTGTTACTGATAAGAATGGTTATTATGCAGGTAAGGTAAGTTATGGTTGGAACGGTGCAGTTACCCCGACGAAACGAGGTTACAGTTTTAAACCTGGTAATGCTACTTATGAATCAGTTATCTCTCCTAAAGCACAAAACTTCACAGCGACGTTATTGACGTGCAGCATTTCCGGTAAGGTCATATCGAATGGTCAGGCTTTATCTAATGTAGTGTTAGAAGGTTTTCCTGGCGAGCCAGTTACCGACAGTGAAGGTCGATACAGTGCATCGGTTAATTACGGTTGGAGCGGCATGGTAGTGCCGATCAAAGAAGGTTATGTTTTTGAATCGTCTCGTCGTCAATACTCTAATGTTGTTGTCGGCCAGTCAGGTCAGAATTACAGTGGTAAGCTGTTAAGTTATACAATTTCCGGTATGGTGATTTTGGAGCGTATTGGGCTTGGTGGTGTACATGTGTCGGCGGATGATGGCACAGCGTCTGGCAGAACAGATTGGCAGGGGCAGTACTCTATTACGGTGCCCTATAGCTGGAGCGGTACGGTTGTTCCGGTGAAAGAGGGTTATGCTTTTGATGTTGCTAAGCAGAAATATGTTGATGTTACCGATAATCGTGTTGGTCAAAACTATAGTGCCAAGGTACTGAGGTATGCAATTTCTGGTAGAACGAGTTCTGACGGTGAGCCTGTTGAAGGCATACTGGTATCAGCAGATAACGGCGGGGGTGCGAGCAAAACCGATGCTTCGGGTAAATATGAAATATTGGTTAATCACGGTTACAGCGGCACGGTTAAGCTAATAAGTAAGAAGTACACTTTTGATGTAGCAGAACAAAGATACAGTAATGTTACAGCTGCCAAGAATGAGCAGAACTATGAGGTGACATTGCGTACCTTTACGATTTCCGGTTCGATATTTATTGGCGGGGAACCTATTGAAGGTGTATCGATGACATTAGATGATGGTGCCGGTTCGGATATTACAAATGCTCAAGGGTATTATTCTATTAGGGTTCCGTATGGTTGGGGTGGGGTGATTACACCGGTAAAAGCCGGTTACAGGTTTAATCCACCTACCAAGCGATACCTGAATGTCACTTTAGATATCGACGAAGACGAATCGGAACGCAAGCGTGAAGTTAGTGACGTTGTTGGGCAAAGTATATCTGAGCAGTACCGAGAGGCCGAGCGAAGGGCTGTTGTAGAAAGTATATCTGCTGAAGAGTATCGAGAGGCCGAGCGAAAAGCTGTTGAACAAAGTATATCTGCTGAGGAGTATCGAGAGGCCGAGCGAAAAGCTGTTGTAGAAAGTATATCTGATCAGTATCGAGAGGCTAAGCGAATATCTGTTGAGCAAAGCATATCTGATAAGTACCGCGAGGCAGAGCGAAAAGCTGCTGAACGAAGTGTATCTGCTGAGGAGTATCAAGAGGTAGAGCTAATATCTGTTGAGCAGTATCGAGAAGCTGAGCGGGAAATCATTGAACACGAAATGTTTGAGCGTGAAGTTTCTGAGGAGCCGATTTTTGAGGATTCTGGAATAGTTACCAAGCAACCCATTATTAGTAATGTTCCATCTTCGATGGAGCGTGCAGCGTCTGACCATAAATTTATCGACCGCCCTGCAGGTCATGTTATGCTTGATGCTCGCATTGTTATGATGAAACGTGAAGATTTATTAAATATGGACGTTGAATGGGGTTTGTCTGAAACTGAAGCTGACATTTTTTCCGATTCTAATCATCATGGGGATGTCTGGATTGGATATGGAAGAGGTGTAGAGTTTACAAATTCATTGGGATTGACGTTGAATCTTCTTGAGCGAAAAGGGCAGGCTTCTATTGTATCGAGTTCTCAGCTATTAGTTCAGGATGGTAAAGAGGCGGAAATCGGGATTGGCAGCGAGGGGCATAGTTCCTTGGCTCGAGATGTTGCGGTTGACTCTGGTGATTACCGCAATCGCGGTGAGCTGGAAGAAATCGAGTATGGAAGCATTCTGAATATTACTCCTCATATCGGGCTAAATAATGAGATTACGTTAGACTTTAGCGTCGCGATTAGGGATGTAGTGGAGCGTGGTGACAATTATCCGGTTGCTATGCGTCGTGTTATTAATAACAGTATGCCAATCCAAGACGGCGGGACAGTTTCTGTTTCTGGTCTTAAGAAGTTGCAATCTTATTCGTCTGAGAGCAGCGCAGCTGGGCTCGGCAATCTGCCTTTAATAGGAGGCTTGTTTAAAGGTAAGCCAGATGACTCGGCAGGCGAACTTGTTGTATTTATTACGGTACGTTTAATCTCTGATGCTGTTGTGGGGTCGTCGGCGTCACCTGCTGCAAAGCAAGGGCGAAGTGAAAGACAATCTGGTTCGTCGCCCAGGCGTGAGCCTGTAAGAGAGGATTTCAAAAAGGAACTTGAAAGAATCTTATCACTTCCCGACTAAGTGAGCTTGAAAGTGTGAAAAGGTGTATTGTCTCAACGTCTAATATCGGATAAGAGATACGTGGTAATCGCACTTTTGGGGTAAAAACTGCCGGTTGCAAGTTGGTATTCTTCAAAACTTCGTATTTCGCCGCTGGGCGAGCAAAGCATGATTGTCTTGGGAGTCGACAAACAGGGGGGTAGCGTATTGCTGGATAATCTCAATTCTATATTTTGTCGAATAGCAGTATGGGTGCTGCATAACTTTCAAATGGCTGAGTGATAATAAAATTCTGCGTTGTGAGGATCCAAGTTATTTACTACGGTGCGGTGAAGGTGGGGCATAAAAGATACATGGTTAATGCAAAGCAGGAAAGCCAAGGATACTATCTCAAAGGCAGGAGGTTTGAATCTTCTCTCTCCGATTTTTTGTATTTATTTGGTGGCGAAGTTAATCATGTTTCTGGCGATGTCAGATAGCGGCAGGATTTTTTCAACGGCATTTTTTTCGATAGCTTCTTTTGGCATCCCAAAAACGACGCATGAATTTTCATCCTGAGCGATAGTGTGTGCACCGTTATTTTTCATATTCAGCAGTCCTGCGGCACCGTCTGAGCCCATTCCAGTAAGTATGGCACCGATGGCATTAGCACCGGCGAATTTAGCGACGGAGTTGAATAGTACTTCAACGGAGGGTTTTTGCCTGCAGACAGGTGGTCCGTCTTTTATAGTGACATAGTAGTTTGCACCTGAACGCTGCAGGAGCATGTGGTTTTCACCAGGTGCGAGCAAGATAGTTCCCGGAATTACATGGTCGCCATTTTTTGCTTCTTTAACATTCATTTGGCATAAGCCATCTAGTCGTGTTGCAAAAGAGGTAGTAAACTGTGCAGGCATATGCTGTACGACGACTGTTCCGGGCGCATTTGCCGGCATGGCTGTCAAGACCTGTGTTAGTGCCTGGACTCCTCCTGTCGAAGCTCCTATGGCGAAGATTTTGTTTGTAGTTTCGGCCATATGTAGTTTTTTAACCGAAGAGATATCAGCGGTTTCGATTTGTTTTTTGACATTTGCCCTTGAAGCAGCTTTAATTTTTTCTACGAGTGCATCACAAGCGTCAGCGACGGAATATGCAGGTCCAGGTTTGCACATAACTTCAATGGCGCCAGCAGAGAGAGCTTCCATAGCGGTTTTTCCACCTTTAGGGGTTAATGAACTTAGAATAATGACTGGCATAGGGTGGTATTTCATAAGTTTTTTCAGGAAAGTGATACCGTCCATTTTTGGCATTTCGACATCGAGAGTAATGACATCAGGTTGCAGGGCAACGATTTTGTCACGTGCGACGTATGGGTCAGGTGCTGTAGCGATGACTTCGATACCTCGATGCATGTCCAATTGCTGGCTTAGTACTTTTCTGACGATTGCTGAGTCGTCAACAATTAAAACTTTAATATCAGTTTGTAAAACAGCGGGCATATTTTTATCTTCCTGAGTCTTAGTTGCTCATGTGCTGCAGTGCAGCGTTAGTCCAATCTTTAAGCCTTAGAAGCATATCCGACTTTTCATTTTGTTCTAGTTCTTCGAATGCGAATTCGGCCTGGTGGTAGAGTTCTGCGATATCCTCGAATCCGACCATAGAGGATTCACCCTTTATTTTGTGTAGTACTCGACGTATGTAAGCGGAATTTTCTTCGGTTCTATTTCCTGATTCGTGTGCCAAGGCGGCTTCTTCGAGTTGTTCGAGTATAGAGCCGATAGATTCAATATAATCTGGCAGCAGATCCCCGATATCATCAGGAATTTGTACCAGTTGAGGTTCCGGCAGTGGTCCATTGTTTTTTATTCCAGTAAAATCTTTTATTTGCATATTGTTCTATTTACCTTATTTTGGTTTTTATAATTATATATTTATTAATATTTAATTATTTTACGGAGTATTGTTTTTGTTCCTGCAGCAGTCCAAGTTTTGTAATTTCTTCAAGCAACTTTTTATCTACCTGTTCTTTTACAACATATGCTTCACATCCTTCACGGAATGCATTGAATATATGTTTTGAGTTGTCTTCAGTGGTTGTCATTATAACTTTGACGCCGTCGAGTCCGGTTATTCCGTGTTCTTCTTCGGTTTTTCTGATAGCGATGAGAGTTTCGTGGCCATTCATTTCGGGCATATTAATATCAAGTGTAATCAAGTTATATGGGGAGTTTTGCCCCATGGATTGCTGATACATTTCGAGAGCTTCACGTCCATTGGCTGCAAAGGTGCAGTCGAAAAGGTCCTTTAGCAGCATTTTGACTCTTTTTCTGCAGATATTCATATCGTCCACGATAAGTACTCTTAACTTTTTCGCATTTTTGTCATTTTTGTTTTGCTTGTTTTTGTTTTCGTTCAGGTTGACGTATTTCATAGCTTCGTGTATCCAGTCTTTTACTTTCAGCACCATATCGGTAATAGTCGAGTAGTCGGTGACATCTTCAAGTGCGGATTCAGCGGTATGGCAGAGTTCATGTATATCATTTGCCCCAATCATACCAGCTTCACCTTTTATGGAGTGCAGGATGCGTTTTACGTTAGCGATATTATCGTTAACGTTTTTTCCGGTGTCGATAGCGAGTGCGGAGGCTTCAATTTCAGAGAGCAGCGAATCGGTAGAGTCGACATACTCTTTCCACAGGTCCTCTATAATGCCATTAACATCGATAGATTTAGGGTCAGGCAGTGAACCATTAGTCATGATAGCATCAAATCTGTTTTCATCCATTTTTCATATTTCCTTGTTTTATATTTTTCCATCTATAATTAGTTTAGTGGCGATCAAATCACCTTCGACGTTGAGTATAGTGCATTTTTTGTCTGCGGCGAACTCGTTCCATTGTGAGGAATCATCGCAGGTTTCTGCAGTTGGTACAGTAATAGCGAAGACATCGGCGGTAGTGGTAGCGAGCATAGGCAGGATTAGTCCAGTGGTGACATTAGTAAGTTCTTTCAGGGCATCGGCAGGGTCATCATCGCCTATCTCGGGCAGGTTACCGATATTCTCAGCGAGTGTAGCTGCGCAATCGAGGCTTGCCATAATATGGACGGAGCCAGATCTTGCACCCATAAAATTCATTGAGGCAAGTATGGTTTTTTGAGGAGTCGGCAAATCATTTTCCATTGGCATAATGGTCATGAAGGCCATAGTTTCAAGAGCCTGTGTTATGCACTCTTCGAGGATGTTTGTATTTTCGATCTGGGGCTCGGACCATACAGTTTGTATGATATCCCTGAACTCTTCGGGCGTAAAAGGTTTGTGCAGGTAGTCTTTTACGCCTTCGGATAGCAGTTCTTTTATTCTCTCTGTTCTTGACTCAGTAGAAACGACTACGACAGGTATTGATTTCATAGCGTTTACAGATTTCATTTTCTGAATCATTTCAGCGCCACCCATTTCGGGCATATTCAGGTCAGCGAGTACAAGGTCAACGTTTTCGGTCTGATTGAGAGTGTTTAGTGCCTCTTTTCCGTTGCCGGCTTCAAAGAAGTCGTCGACTTCGAGGTCAACCATATGGATAATTTGAATTATCTTTTTCCTTGTCAAAGTCGAGTCATCAACAATTAATATTTTCAAACCCATGATATCTCTCCATTTTAATCAAACGGTTCCAGTTTTTATTTATAAGTTTTTTTCCATCCCATTGGATCTAACAGTAACTGTGCCATTTTCCACATTCATATACATATTTCTCGGCGTAGCTCCTCCGACATCTTCGGCATCGATGAACATACCGTTTTTCCACATAATTTTTCTTAGTGCGAGGTGGTTTCTTTTGCCTATGTCAAATCCTTTTGGCCCTGAATCCATAGAGGCACCACCAGCGATTTTGATCTTCAATCTTTTTTTGTTTGCGCCCATATCGACCATTTTATCGACGACGATTTTGAGTCCGGTATCAGCGAACATGAAAGGTTTTTGTTTTGCACATTCAGCATCCATTTTAGAATCCGGCAGCTGATAGTGGAGCATTCCAGCGATATGTGTCGAGGCGTCATATAGACAGACGCCGATACATGAACCGAGCGAGTATGTGGTTAAGATGTCGGCATCACTATTGGATACTTTGGCATCTGAAACATGTATTATAATTCTTCTTTTTGACATAAGTAAATCCCTATGGTTTTACGTAAATAGTTGGTTGGATATATTCAAACTTATGCTTGACACCCGTAAGTGATTCAGAATGTCCGGTGAAAAGTATTCCTCCTGAATCAAGCAGGTCCCAGAATCGGTTTATAAGTTTTTCCTGTGTAGCTTTATCGAAGTAGATCATAACGTTTCGGCAGAAGATGAAATCGATGGGTCCTTTTAGAGGCCATTCTTTTATTAGATTTAGATATTTAAAAATAACAACATCTTTCAAGAGATGATTGGCTTCAAAAGTTTTTTGTCTTCTGGTTCCATTTATCAGGAGGTATTTTTGTTTTTGCATTTGACTTACGGGATTGGTGCGTTTAGCATCGTAGATGCCGTCTTTTGCGATTTCGAGCATACTTGTTGAGATGTCAGTAGCGAGTACTTTGACGTTCCATCTTCCGAGTCCCTGAATAGCATCGAGTAGTGTTATTGCTATTGAGTATGGTTCTTCTCCTGAAGAGCATCCAGCACTCCACGCTCTGATTTTGAAGTTGGATTTTTTTCTTTTTTTGCTTATCAATGCTGGCAGGAATTTTTCTTTCAGGAATTGGAAATGCTGTACTTCTCTAAAGAAGCTTGTGAGGTTTGTGCTTAGGGCATCAATGAGTACTGAGAATTCTCTTCCGGTATGGTCGCTGAGGACGTTTCTCATGTATTCCGGGAAAGTTTTAAATTTTGCGACCCGCAGTCTTTTTGCAAGTCTAGCTCTTACGAGTTCTTTTTTGCCATCGTGCAGATTAATTCCACAATGTTCGTAGACGAGATTACTGATTTTTCTAAAATCTCTATCAGTTAAGACCAGGTTTTGTAATAATGCTTCATTCATTTTTTAATCAGTTCCAAGCCAGGTCCATTAGTCCTGGCACATCGCAAATAAGGCTTATTTTTCCATCACCCATGATAGCTCCTCCCGAGATACCTGGTACAGTTCCCATACCTTCACCGAGGTTTTTAATAACAATCTGCTGTTGCCCGAGCAGTTCATCAACGAGGAAGCAGCATTTTTTATTGTCTTCTTCAACGATAACGAGCAGTGCCTGTGTCGGGTCCTGTGTATTTGGTGTCGTATTGAATAGTTTATAAAGTCTTACGAGAGGTATTAGCTGTCCTCGAACGATGACCATTTCACCTTTATTTTGTACAGAAGAAAGTTGTTCAGCGGTAGGTCTGAAGCTTTCAATTATTGAGTTTATTGGGATGATATATCGTTCTGGACCAATAGTAACAATTTGTCCGTCGATAATAGCGAGCGTTAATGGCATTCGAATAATAAAAGTTGTTCCTTTTCCGGTTTCAGAAGTGATCTCGACCTTTCCTTTCAGTGATTCGATATTCTTTTTGACTACATCCATCCCTACTCCTCTGCCAGAAACAGTTGTGATGGTTTTGGCAGTAGAGAGCCCTGCGTGGAAGATGAGTTTACAAATTTCATCATCGGAGAGTTCCTGTTTTTCATCGACGAGGCCGTTTGTGATAGCTTTTTTTAGGATACTTTCCTTATTTAGTCCTCTTCCATCATCTTTAACTTCAATGATGATATGTCCTGCCTGATGATAGGCCTTGAGTTCGATTTTTCCGATGGGGTCCTTATCAGTTTTTGCACGTTCTTCGGCAGTTTCCATGCCGTGGTCGACGGAATTTCTTATCATGTGTACAAGTGGGTCGGCAATTTTGTCGACGATACTCCGGTCAAGTTCAGTTTCTTCGCCGACAGTGACGAAGTTGACAGCTTTGTCGGCTTTTCTTGAGAGATCCCTGACGAGTCTTGCCATTTTCTGGAAGACTCCTTGAATAGGTACCATTCTCATGGACATTGAAAGTTCCTGGAGTTCTCGTACGATTTTTCCCTGGTGATTAATTTTTCCTTTTATGCTATGGTCAGAAGCGAGCTTAGTGCTTATTTCTTCAGCTACCATTAATTGGGCGATGACCAGTTCGCCAGCCATATTAATCAGATTGTCGAGTCGTTCGGTACTGACTTTAATTTTTTCATCTATGGTAGTAGCTCTTCTGTTTGTTCCGGTTCTGCGTTCAGGTCCCTCGTAAGGCTGCTGTGAACATCTTCTGTCTGGTCTATCGTCTATCTCTTCCATCCCATGTTTCCGTAGACTGCTGCTGAGATTCCTGTTTTTGTTGCGGCTCTATCTGCTCATCTTGCTGGGGTTGCTCAACTTGCTCTGTTTGTTGTATCTGTTCTGGTTGCTGTTGCTTTGTATCAGGCAGTTTTTCCCCAGTCAGAGCAGCTTGTAATCTTTCCATCAGTTGCTCGAGTCCATCGTGTGCGGGCACAGGCTTTTCAGATTCGATAGAATCTTTTAGTTCAGCAATCATTTTCTTTAGCGCGTCAAGAGATTCAAAAGTCACGTCGGTATTATTCCCAGCGAGCGTCAGTTCATCTTTTCTTGCAAGGTCAAGTAGATTTTCGGCAAAGTGAGCGAGTGAACTTACGCTGGTGAGATTTAAGAAGCCGGCCATTCCTTTTATGGTGTGGAAAGCTCTGAAGATGAGATTGATAGCTTCTTTGTCTTCAGGGTCCTTTTCAAGGTCAAGCAGTCCAGTTTCAGCGGTTTCAATGTGTTCAGTAGATTCTGCGATGAAGTCTAATACGAGTGGTACGTCATCCTCAGGTATGACAGTTTGCTCGTTTTTGGTTTCTGTGTTTTCGCCATCAGTTTTTTCTGGTTTTTCTTCTTCATCTTCTTCCGGTATTTGCAATTGCTCGGAGACGGATTGCAGTTTTGCGATATCGTCGGACATTTTCTTAAGAGCTTCGGCGTAGTCTTCGGTTTGTTTATTGAGGATTTTTTCGATGAGGTCAAGCGAGTCAGTGGTTGAGTTTTTTGCTTGTTCCAGTATTTCGGCAGGGGCGTTTTTGGTTTCGTCGAGGATAGTTTTTATTTGGTCGAATATTTTTTGTAGACTGTCTACCTCAGACAAGTCATCCGGACTTATCATAATTATAGCCGAAGCGGCTTGCTCTATGAGTCCTATAAGTAAATCATTCCGTTGCATATCTTCCTCGTTTTTGTCCAAATAAGTATCATCCTTGTTATTCTAATCGCACAGGTATTTCGACAGTTATTGAGGGTGGATGTATTTCGGAAAGTACCTGATTTTGTAGTTTGTAAATAGCATGAGAACTGTGTCAAAGAATTAGCTGGGTGACATTTTTTGATTAAGAGATTATGCCAAAGCTGGGGCTTGAGGTGTGGTACCAACGGTTGAGAAGTTTGGATTATTCGTTAGTGCTTTGAAGACATCGAAGACGGTGACTATTCCTATAGCTTTTCCTGATTCGTCTGTTACCGGCAGGCATCGGTTTCCAAATTGTCTCATAGTATCCATGATAACGTTTAGTGTTGTGTCAGGTTTTATGGTTTTGACAGGTCTTGTCATAATCCATTTAATTTTAATTTGCAAAGTGGCATCATCAAGTGGTCTTCTCCATTTTGCAAAGATGGGTTTCAAATATGGGCTGACAGCACCATTTAGGTCAGATTTTGATATGATACCCTCTGGTATCTGGTCTTTCCCTATGAGTATATATCCTGCATCGGCTTTTTGCATATTAGTAAGGGTTTGCTGAACGCTGTCTTCGGCGGTTCCCCAGACGATTTGCGTTTGCATTAGTTCATTTGCAGTCAGATTTGAAGGTATTAGTGTATTTTCGCCTGGTAAATCAGCTGGCGACTGTGCCATTTTTTGAATTGTTTCCGAGACGTTAGCTTCTGGGGTTTCTTCTTTTGTCTCAGCGTTGGCAGTAGCGGCAGGCTCTTCTGTTTCGGTGGTTTCTTCTTTTGCCTCAGCGTCGGCAGTAGCGGCAGGCTCTTCTGTTTCTGCGGTTTCTTCTTTTGTCTCAGCGTCGGCAGGAGCGGCAGGCTCTTCTGTTTCGGTGGTTTCTTCTTTTGTCTTTGTATCTTCAGGAGCGGCAGGTTCTTTGGCTTCTGCGGTTTCTTCTTTTGCCTCTGTATCGGCAGGAGCAGCAGGTTCTGAAACGACATCAGGCTCTGTCGTGTCTTCGGTTTTTTCTTCTTCTACGGTGTCAGTGGTATCTTCTGCAGCAGGTTGTTCATCTTCAGTTTCAGGTTTTTTATCGAAGATTGATTTTGGGAATGCGACGCCGCAATTAAAAGGCTGGTAGGAACCGATAGTGATTTCGTAAGGAATGAAAAGCAGTTCTTCGCTGGAATCAAGTTGAATGCTTTCCTCGGGTTTGCCCCATGGATTTCCAATGAAAGTGTTAGTTTGCGTGAAGTGGCCATGTCCTTCGAGATTTTCCCGGAAGATTCTGTCCCATGAACCTACGAGTAGATTTCCCATCTCTCTGATGGAATCACTCAGATTTTCGGCTTCTGATTCCGAGCCTTTCTTTGCCATCTCGATAATTCTTTTCTCTGGTAGCATTACGACGATGCCCGAGAGTGTAAAGGTTCCAGCTTTATCAAAGATGAGATAGAAAACGCCGTTTAAAGCGCCTTCGGTTTTTACTGTATTAACGGCGGCAAATTTTTTGAAGGTTTTTTTAAGTCCGTTTACATCTAGATTTGTGAATTGCTGCTGGGTACACTCCATTTTAATGTCGAACATACCGCTAATATCTTCACAGAAAGTTTCAAGGGATTCTGTTGCAAGTTCAATGATTTCGAATTCAAGTTCTGTTTGTGCTTCAGGCATAGATATTTTTCTTTTTTTGTAACAATCTTTTTAAATTATTTTTCACTTTCTCTGTATAGCAAAGAGAATTGTGCGGTATATTCATCTTCGATATTAACAGTGACAGTGATTTTATTTTCACCATCACATAAATTGCTTTCAAGTTGTCGTCCTGTAACAACGGATGGGATTGATACAGCGAGTTTTTCGATTCCATGTTGTACTCTGGACTTTATACTTCCCATGACCATATTAGCGACTTCACCGATAGCATCGCAAATATCTTCTTCTGAGATATCATCTGTGGCGTCAATGCCGAGCATATTTGTAGCGATAGCTTTTGCGGCAGGTAGTCCGCAGAAAATAGACAAACATCCTTCGAGTGTGCCGGTGAAAGTAATTGAACCAAGTAAAGTCAATTCATCAATTGTCTGTTCTGGTTCAGAAGCATTTTCGATATCCATAAAGATCATGGTTTCAAAAACTTCTTTCGCGGCTTCGAGTAAAACCCCATCAAACACAGCCTGGTCGACGCTCATAGTAAGTTTCCTTTAACTTAACGTTAACATTTTTTAAGGTCATGCATTAACAATTTTTGTTAGTTCATGAATGGCGCCAGTTTTTCCTGGAATTTTTCAGGAGTAAACGGTTTTGTGATATATCCGTTGGCCCCGTTTGCAAGCAAGTCGTCAATAATTTCCTGTGAACTTTCAGTTGAGACCATAACAATCTTGGTATCATCACATGACGGCAATTCACGCACTTTCTTAACCAGTTCAGATCCGCTCATTTCGGGCATATTAATGTCGCATAGCATGATCTCGACAGGTTCGGCGTTTAGTTTTTCGAGTGCTTCATTGCCGTTTCCTGCTTCTTCAGTTCTGCTGAACTCAAGTCCCGACATCCTAACAGTTCTCATGATAATTTTTCTCATTGTCGCTGAGTCATCTACAATCATTAGTGATTTAGCCATAATAGATATCCCTTACTTTAATTTTGGTTACCAAGTTAGGTACTTGTACAAACAAAGTTCCATAGTTTTTTTCGTACCAATCGGGGTAAAGCTTAAGTATTTAGGCTAATTTTATTTATCGGCGGTTTGGGGAGCATAGCTGTATATGGTTTTTTTGTATTCTCAGGAAAGGTTAGGGTGATATTGATGATATTGTCAAATATTGCTTATTTTAGGGTTTTTAGGTTTGTAAATGACTTAAGTTAAGGGTTTTAGGCTCGATAAGTAAATTCGAGAAGCGGCGTAGGGAGTTATTTTAGGCCAAAAAGTTGTTTTGTGAAAAGTTTATTTGGAGAAAACGGTAATGGCCGATAAAGCGGAACTCCTGGATAGATACGTATCTGCGTTTGCAAGGGATGGAGAAAGTAAATCCTGCCAAGAGGAGTCGGGTTCCAATAAGAATAGTAACAGCGGTTTGGATACCGCTAAGCTTGACAGCTTGTTAGAGAAAACACTTTTAAAAGGTATGGGGGCGGCCAAATCATTGACCAAACGCGAGAGTGAGATTTTGCGGTTAATTGTATCAGGTATGACCAACAAGGAGATAGCCCGAAAGCTTTGCCGAGCTCAGCGCACAGTGGAATATCATCGAAACCGCTTAATGTGTAAGCTTAAGACCCGCAATATGGCAGAGTTGGTCAAATGCGCGATTTCTATGGGGATGTGTTAGTATCAGAGATATTTGATGGTGTTGCATAGTGTTTGAAGTCATTTTCTGTGTTATTTTGTCACTCTCTATTGTTATAGTATCTAAATCAAATCAGGTAGTTTCATCAGTAATGCAAATCTTTATAATCAGCGTAAAAAGGCATCTTAGGGAAAACCCTTGTTTTGTTACTTAAAAACAGATTAATCCGTTTTGAGACATGGTCGACAAAGGCTCAAAGGGTGAGGGTTATGGAGTAAGAGGTCTATAAACGGATTTAATATTGAGAGAAAATATAATGAGCAATGTTAAACTTTCCACTAAGTTATCGTGCAGCTTTGGTGTTATGGTACTGCTTTTGTTTGGTGTTGCTGCATTTTATCATTTTTCAATAAACTCATCGACCTCTGATTTAAATGATCTAATGGAGAGGGAGGTGTCATTATCTCATCATGCAGGGCGAGTTGAGGCTTTGGTGTTTGAATGCCGCAGAAATGAGAAGGATTTTTCAGCTTCACAATGACGAGGGATATGTTGAGAAGTGGAATGAAAATATTAGAGAGTTGAAATCGCAAGCAGAGAAAGTGGTTAGTCTTGCCAATGGTTGTGGTCAAAAGTCATTGGCGAGTAAGGCATCTGAAATAATAAGCGATGCAGATATTTATGCGAGGAATTTTCGCAAGGTTGTACGGGTAAGTAAAAAGTGGGGTTTTGATAAAGTTTCTGGTTTGCAGGGTAAGTTTGCAGCGGCCAGCGAAGAGCTTTTGAATCATGCAAAGGGTTATGACGCAGATGCTTTATACCGGATATTTTTGATAATGCATCGTAACGAGAAGGATTTTATGAAGAGCCATTCTGATGAAGCCAAATCAAAATTCATGTCGAGCGCTGAGAAGTATAAAAAGTTTTTGTTAGCAAGTAGTTGCGTCCAGGCATCCAAAGACGTTTAGGCTAAAACTTTAAAGTCATATGCAATGGCCTTTATGGGCTATGTGGATAATTTAGAGAAATTGCAGGCAGAGAGTTTAAGGGCGTCGTCAGATGTTTTCGAGGTGTATATTGATAGTATAGGCACGGAGGAGCTAAGAGAGAAGTATTATGGAATAATGCTTAACGCTGCAGGTGACATGGAAGCTGCGATTAATAGTGTATATGTTTCCGGGATTCGTGGTTTGGCGGCAGAGATACGTAAACATGAAAAGAATTATATGCTTGACGGCGATGAGTCACATGTTGCGGCAGCTTGTGAATCGGTTAGTAATTTTGTTGAGGCGTTTGAAAACTCCAAAGTGGAGTCGGAGTATGTTTGTGACGTCAGGCAGGCATCAAGAGTTTATAAATGTGCCCTTGCCGCATTGGCGGCAGAAGATAAGAAGATTAGTGATTATAGTTTAAAGATAGAAGAATCGGCCTGTGAGATGGAGCCCATAGCAGCGTCTATCGCATCAACAGTACTAAAGAGGTCGGAGTCTCGGGGAGCTGTGGTTGAACAAGCCAGGAGTTTTGAGTTATAGCAGCGTGTGTTGCTGTTTGTGCAATTATAATCGGTATAATTCTTAGTATGATAGTGACACGTGGAATAATCAGGCGTGTTCGTAATACTGTTGCTGGTGTGAAGCGTTCATTGTTTGCCTCTGGTCAGGCATCAGTGACCAATGTTCGTAGAACAGCAATGGGGGTGGATTCAACGCCTTTGGCAAGCCAGGCTAATACTCAGACCTCCAAGAGGGTCTACAAACCGATTAGTAGATAAGTTAGTCTCCATTTTCTTGATATGTTTTTTACCAGTAAAGATGAATTGTATGAGTTTTAGTCCTATAAGTTTTTAGTCTGATTTTTTAATGCGTATTTTGAGTTGTTGGGGTTTGTTTAGCATGGTAGTTGCTGAAAGTGTAGTGCTATTATGTCGATATCTTATTGGTGGGAAAAATGGATTTTTAACTTTAACTGGAATGTGCGTTTATGAAGACAGATACAGATAAAAGATTGTGGGCAATTAGCGTTAGTGTTGTTATTGGTCTTGTATTGATATGGTTTTCGACATCGACTCATGGCGTGGAGAAGACCTATGATGTTGGTATTTACTCAGTGCCTGAGCAAAGAACTGATGCAGCTCGTGCGATAGACGCATATGAACGTGTGATGCAGCGTCTTATGAGGCTGATAGAGAAGAATTTTGGCGGTGTTAATTTTGCAGTCAAAGAGGCTAACCAGAAGCTTGATTCTATCAGGCATGAGTTGGCCGATTTGTCTAATCGTTTAGCTCGTATAGAAAGTGCACTTAATATTAAGGCGTCACCAAAAGCGTGTTCGGTCGCAAAGGATGAAAAACAAGAGGAACAGGACGAGGCAGTGCCTTTGCCTGAAACGCTTGAGTGAGTTTATAGAGTTTTTTTTAAAAGAGGGTGCTGAATGGTTGAACAGCCATTTAATGTGGTTTTACGCAAAACCAAGGCTAGGAGCCGAATCAAGCTGAGTATTTTTGGGGAGGAGATATCTGCGGAATTTGATATCCGGGACAAGTATGCGAGAATGGCAGATATCGTTCCATTAGCGAGGAAACTTTCAACGGGGATATCTAAGGCGGTATTGCGTAATCTTTGTTTGAGCGGGGAGACAGTTCCATGTTGCAAGGGCTGTTCGGCGTGTTGTAATTATTTGGTTCCCTTGTCAGTCAACATTTTGCGCCACGGCATATAAATACTTGCGCTATAAAGAGTTAGCTCCCATAATACTCCTAAGTGAATTTCA
>VRUG01000096.1 GCA_019456255.1 Planctomycetota bacterium
AATGGGTTTAATGCTATGGAGAAAATAATTAAAACCATGTTATCAGATACGCCCTTTGTGATGAATCTTGAGAATAAAGATTACATGCATATCCTTCTTGGTGACAAAGAAACCCTTGAAGAACGATTTGCAGAAATAGATGCAAAGAAGGTTCGCGAAGAGTTAGAAAAATCGCGAAATGAGGAGAGTGTGATTTCTCCTAAAATCAAGAAAATTATCAGAATGCCGGAGCTACCGACATCAATAGTTACCTTGGTCAAGCGAAGGGCATCATGATATCAGAATAACTTTCTGAAAAAATGTTATACATCTTAATTTTCAAGTAAGTACCAGTTCGCCAGATTTATTTGTTTCATAGGGCATCATTAATCACTCGCAGCCACTTTTACAAAAATCCAACCGAATTTTGTTTTCATAGGGAAAACATATCCATATAGCTCCGCCCGGCATTAACCATCTCATCGGCATCACCATAACAAGGCCAGAAGGCCGTCATTCATCAGAACAGACCTACTTCACAGCAGGTATATTCCCCTTGTTTTACACGAACAAAGAATACCGAAAGTTTGGTGATATTATCTTAGACAAGCTTAGCCAGTTGTTTACAGGACAGGCGAATGTCCTGGCCCCTTGCGTAACAAGTTCGACACATGAATTCATCGATCTTGAGGATTCCCTATTGTCCCTTTCGCAACAGTCCGATTGCTTCTACTCGCAAAAGGGCTATCGTGACAAAGCCCACTTTGATTCTGATTTTTCATGGCTTAGCGCAATATTTTTGCGCAGCATGTGGAGTTCATGCGGCCATAATCGTAACCAGGTTTGGTGCAACCCAAATGCTGCATACCCTTTTCCTCACGAATTGGTATCCTATCTAAGGACGGTCGAGAAGAGAACTTAACCAACCGAAGAAGCTAACAGGCCAACAGCATCGCGTTTTTGATTGCACTTTGCCCCATATGGGTAATCGGAATTGTTTTTCTGCAAACCCAACACCCCTTGTGCCACGTTGAGCCTACTGGGTCTGAACCCTACAAGAGCCCTGGAAATTGCCTTTGCCCGATTTTATTGAGGAGCTCTATTTCAAACATTTTAAGAAAAATCAGTCCGATAATGTGCGATCAATTGAGCAGATGGTCAGCGACTATAACAAGAAAAAAGAAGAGCGCAGAGACTAGATGCACTAGAGACTAAAGGAAAAAGAATCACAGCAATTGGGTGGAGACGTAATCCAACTATAGAAACCGATTTGAACAATCGATTTCTAACGAATATCTTCTCTTGATCCCCCCCCATCTGAGCGCCCCAAAGACCTGGCTTCCCTGCCAGGTCTTTGGGGCTTATTGTAGAGCACGGCAACCAGGACGGTTGCCGTGCGTCCTAAAAGCATTGTTTCATCCGATTCGCTAAAGGCATACTCCGATCTACAGTCTTCCGTTTTCCGTAAACATACGTTCAATAAGCTAAATCGATTATTTTTAAAAAATCAAAAGACGTATTCAGCGAGTCAAGCCAAAAGGGCTCGATTGGTCAGAAGGGTGGGCGTTTTTGATTTTCTTTTTCACTTTTGGGATAGCGGTGTCGATATGGAGATTACTGAAAGCCCCTGAATTAATGAAGGAACGAAGGCGAGCCCACCAGAATGTTGAAAGATGGGGCAATGAAAACCTTTTCAGCTGTTCCCGGAAAAGAGCGCTCACTGGAGGTTGCCTGCAATTTATGTTTCTCAAATCGTTATAAAACCGTACTTAAAAGCGCTTATTTTCTTTTTGTAAAGTCCAGCTCCTGCGGTCTGATCTACCAGAATCCGCAGCCCCTTTTTGCCGACCACAAAGAACGTTACACTGCTGATTACTTCAAGTATGAATTTAATAATGAAGAGAATTTTTTCAGGCTTATGAAGCTGGGCCTTAAAGATATTTGCATGGACCGGCTTGAACCGGATAATGGCCGGGGGCGTTTTCTGGATATCGGCTGTGCCACAGGGAAACTAATGGAAGATATGCGCGGCCGGGGATGGCAGGTCCAGGGAGTGGACCTGTCCCGGGAATCCGCAGAGTACGGTTGGAAAAAGCGTAAAGTCAAGATATTTGCCGGTACCCTTGAGCAGGCTGCTTTTCAATCCGGCAGCTTCAATATTTATTCACTCCTCTCACCTCATTGAGCATGTGCCTGATCCCAGGGCATTCATCAGAGAGATAAAAAGGATATTACTGCCTGGGGGGAAGGCTATTATAACCACTCTCAATATCTCCGGTTTCCAGGCGCGGCTTTTCAGGCAAAGATGGCGGTCAGCCATTGCGGATCACCTTACCCTTTTTTCAATATCCACCTTGAAGCGGCTGTTCCGCGAAGGGGGATTCAAGGTACTTAAAATAAGAACCTGGGGTGGTCTGGCAGTGGGCACAGCGCTCCTGATTATCAAAAACCCCGCGGATTATCTGGCTAAGAAATTCGGATTTGGTGATGTCATGCTTTTCCTGGTTGAGAAAAAGTCAATCAATACTATGATACGTGTCAAGACTCGAAATAAATAAAGCTTTACCTATATATGTTCGCCTATTTTTGGGGAAGCCCACTTCATCTCAAGTTTACGGTGATGAACTGCACAGTCTCTAAGATATAGATTGATCAGACTCTGATAAGGAATACCTTTTTCCTCTGCCATGGATTTGAAATAAGCAACGGTGTCACGATCCAACCGTATAGTTACTGGCTGCTTCAGATACTTGATGTATGGGTTCTTGCGCCCTTTCATTTTGGAGAAATCGTAATGGTCTCTCATCCTCTTCGCCTCCAATACTGATCTTCTTCAGTTTTGTCTGCCTTTCTGTCAGAAATTATTCTCACGATCGACTCGCTTTCTCGGAAACAGTGACAAACAACGAGAATTTTCAATTTGAGGCTCATTCCGAGAAGAATGAAACGGTCTTCATCGTCCGAATGGTCGGGACCGAAGAATTGGATGGCATTCTCATCAAAAAAGGCCGTTCGCGCTTCAGCGAATGAAACATCATGCTTTATAATATTGGCCTTTTCTTTCTTATCAACCCACTCGAACCGTAGTTTATTCATACTTACATTGTACGTATTAGTAGATCTGGGTCAAGTCGATTCTTTAAGAAGAACGATGCGGTTGAGAGGAAAAGTGCATGATTGGATCAGTTAAGGCGACAACAATTTTGACAAACACCGCGAAAAGCGTCTGGAAAGTTGCCTGCATAGCGGAATAAATCTACACACCTGGAAAAAAGAGGTTTTTGGATGGGATCTGCTATTGACAATTAGAGTATGAATTCATACTTTATGAGTATGAAAACTATCGTTTCCGAGAAAGGTCAGATAACCATTCCAAAGGCAATTCGGGAAAACCTAGGTATCGTACCAGGTACGGTCCTGGAGGTGGAAAATATTGAAGGGAAGCTCGTAGCGGTAAAAAGGGAGCCCATAGATCCCTTTCAAAAGTGGAGAGGAAAGGGAAAGATTCCGGGAAATTTGACGGTAGATGAATACCTGGAGAAAATAAGGGGATGATTTCGGCAGTCGATACTTCAGTCATCCTGGACGTTCTATCGGGCCGTAGTCCTTTTTGTGATGTATCTCAGCAGAGCTTACGCCGAGCACGAGCGGAGGGTAAATTGATTATCTGTGAATGTGTTCTTGCCGAGGTGTACCCGGCGCTTGACGATGAGCAACTTTTCATTGAATTCCTCCAGGATTGGCAACTTCATTTTGAACCGTCTTCCTCCGAGAGCGCAATTCTGGCCGGAAAATACTTCGCCCGGTATCTTCAGCGAGGTGGTGAACAGAAGCAAGTTCTACCGGATTTTCTAATTGGAGCTCATGCTCAGATCCTTGCCGATCGGCTGCTGGCCAGGGATAGAGGATACTTTCGAGATTACTTCACTGCTCTGGCCGTAATCGATCCATCAAAATAAACCTGCGGGAAGGGTGCTGTAATTCGATGAAGATTTTTATACTTTTTTTAATAGTAGTGACTTCCAACCCGGCCTTCGGCGATACCTAATATGTAGCGCCTTACGGCAGCAATTCGAGCCGGGGTACAGCTGCATCAGCCCTGCGCGAACCATCCGGAAAGCTGCGGACACACTGACTCCGGGAGACATCGTTTATATTAAAGTGGGAACTTATCAAGAGAGGGTGGTTCCAAGAAACTCCGGGAGCGCCGGTCGCGCGGTATTTTTTATCGTTGTTGTGTCGCATAACTTTTGCACTAAGCAATGGCATGCACCGGCGTTATTTTGCAAAAGAATGATAGGCAAAGTTATAATTCCAGGTGGATTAAAAGCGCCCCGGAACCGGGGGAGAAAGGGCATTGAAGAGCTTGAGACGTTTGTTCGCGGGTAGCACAGGAAATCCCATGGTAAAGACGATTTCAACAAAGTTGGATCAAGGCCCGTAGGCGACCGGCCGATCTTCACCTTATGCCGCAGGATGTTACGGATTTCTTCGAGCTCGGTGACAACGGCAATCACCTTCATGAGTGAACGGCAGTGAGGACACTCCAGGGGGTCCACCTCGTACACCCGGGCAATTAGCTTGGCCTACCCTGGCGTACCCCTACCCCCCTGCAGGGATGAAGACACACCCTGGCGGGTATCTTCGACCTGCGTGCGCATGCATCTTAGTCCAGCGAGGCGTAGCCGAGTCGGAGATGCGCAAAAGCCGGCCACCTTCCAAAACAATGCAATGAAAGTGGGGATTCCATCGTAAAAACTCGCCTGACGACTGGAACTAGAATTCATACTGCACCTCGTTTAAACGGTTCATAATCTTGTTATAAAAATGTTTCGGTGTTCTTCCTGCTCTATATTCACTAGTTAACCGTTCCTTGAATTTTTCAGGATTTAATTCACTATATATAAAACTTTCTCCCTGTATGCTATGATATCTTAAAAGCTTGTTATTTTAGCAAGAAATATTAAAGTCCATCGCCTATACCTAATATACTAAATTTTACCATTAAAATTTAGGTTGCGGACGTAATTCGTAGATGCCCGCAGGGTAGCGTAGATACCCGCAGGCCGCAGGTGCCCGCAGGCGTCTTCGTCCCCGCAGGGGATTTGGGGTAGGGGTAGTACTGCGATGGGTAAATACGCCTTGATTATTTTATTTTTAGCCCATAAATATACCGTATTATAGGATAAGCCAAGTTTCTTTCTCCATGATATTTATTTTTTAAGAAAACACTCCACTTTTAATATACAGCATCAATGCCAATAATTTTGACATCCTATAGTTTCCTGACTTGCCCTGATGCACTGCCTAAGATAAGATATGTTTATGAAGTGCCTTTCTTTTGAAAAAAGGGAACGGCTGGGGCTTCTTAAAATCAACCGTCCGCAAGCTCTAAACGCCCTGAATAGAGCTCTCCTGGAAGAGCTCGATCGATTCCTTTCCACGCAAATTACCTCAGAGAATATCCGGGTACTGATTCTTACCGGGGAAGGCAAGGCCTTCATTGCCGGGGCTGATATCAAGGAGATGCAGTCTTTCAACGAGTCTCAAATCCGGGAGTTCTGCAACTTGGGGCACCGGGTTGCCCGCCGCCTTGAGACCCTGGAACAGGTGACGATCGCCGCGGTGAACGGCTACGCCCTGGGCGGCGGACTGGAGATGGCCCTGGCCTGCGATTTTATCTATGCCGCAAGCAATGCCAGACTCGGACAGCCGGAGGTGAGCCTGGGCGTGATCCCGGGTTTCGGGGGAACCCAGAGATTATCCAGAGCGGTCGGCACCAGGAAAGCCAAAGAGATGATCTCAACGGGCCAGCTCCTGGATGCCGAAGAGTCGCTGCGCTTCGGGCTGGTCAATAAAGTGGTCGAGCCTGACAGGCTGCTGGATGAGGCGATGGGCGCTGCCGAAAAAATTATTCAAAA
>VRUG01000097.1 GCA_019456255.1 Planctomycetota bacterium
TACTATGAAGATTACCGGTCTGATTATCCTGAGCAATTTCGAGCTATCGGATGGGTGAAAGGGAAGCTCTATTCAGTGATTTATGAGGTTCGTGAAGATGAGGAGGGTGAGTATTATCATCTTGTAACACTTTGGAAATCTACTCCCCAGGAGGAAAAGCTTTATGAAGAAAACGTATAACAAACCGACTGCCGATGAAATAGCTAATATGGCCGACAGAGGCGAAGATATTTCTCGATATTTTACTAATAAGGGGAAAATGAAATATCCTACTCAAAGAGTCAATGTTGATTTTACAGTTGAAATGCTAAAAGAACTTGATGAAATGGCCGGAAAATTAAACATAAGTCGACAGGCAGTTATAAAATCTTATTTACGACAAGCTTTAGATCAACATAATTTAGCTAAAAGTAAAGCGAGTTAAACAATCTGAAAAGATTTTAATAGCAGTTTTACGCAAATGTACACACCATTCACCGACTTTCACTCGAAACCCACAATAATTTGATCAAAATGGTCTGCTGTTCGATTTATTTAAAGGATGGAATTATTCACACTACCACCATTGAGAATACTCCAATATGTCTTAAGATATAATCCGGCGTATTTGCATATTCAAGGATCACAGCAAAATATCATTCAAAACCGATTATCCGCCTTGCTTCGAGCCTGCCGTCCTGGCAGGCTTGTCTTGGTTTGTGGAGCGATGGAAAAATAGCTTCCAAAAAACACGGATGTTTTTTGGAAAGTCTGGAAGCCGCAATATCACGAAGCAAATAATGTTATATGCTAAGCCAATTCTCCAGCCATCTTTAAAAAGACAGGTGTGGAGATAATCCACCACCAAAAGAAACGGATCGGATCAATCAATCTCTTACCTGTATTTCCCCATAGTAATTCTCTTCTATAGATTCCTCTACCCCCGGCCGGATGACGAAAGCTGGAAGAGGTGAGGAGTTTTCTTAGTTTAAATGAAATACGAGGCGGCAGCCGGATGGAGATAGGGTTGATGGAAAAAAGAGGGGGGGGGAATTAAGAAAGAAAAAGAAGACCCTGAAACGGAACGAATGAGTTGAGGATGAGGGAAGCTTCAAGAAAAACGGCCTGATATTGTATTTACTCCGGTTCTCTTGCCGGATAGGTTCATCCGATTTGCTAAAGACATATTAACCGGATCACATAAAAAAATACTATCCAAAACGGATTGTCCGCCCTGCTTCGAGCCTGCCATCGTGGCAGGCTTGTCCTGGTTTGTGGAGCGATGCAAGATAGCTTCCAAAAAAACACGGATGTTTTTTGGAGCGTCGGGAAGCCGCAATATCAGGAAGCAAATAATATTATATGCTCAGCTAATTCCCCCGCTATCTTGAAAATGAAAGAAATGAAAATAGATTGTTTTCCCATTGCTTAAGATTTTCCAAATGCATATACCACTTTACTGGGGTTAGTAGCCTGTGAACCCTTTTTCCACTCTGTGTTATAATCCCTACCTGTCTAAAAATAGTTGAAATAAGGATTACTCTACTGGCGGATATAATAATTCACCCACACACCCGTAGCGATTATCTTCTCTTTATTTCCCCGGCCCCCTAGACAGACAATTCCCTCCGATTTGAAATATGCTCCTTACGATCCATGATCCTGTTGTTTTTGGTTACCCCATAGTCGGAATAGTTACAAGCCGTTCTTGGTAATAATTACCACATACGGATGATTCAGGGATGATACCATTAAATGACTTATTGATATAAACGCGACTATATTAAAAGTGCCTTACGATGTGCAAGCAGTTTCACTGGGATTTTGCGCGTACGGCTAATTTCACAAAAAGTCATACTAATGTCTGCGATAGAACGGCAGTAGTCACAATTACTACAGTGTTGTAATTAACTTCATTAGAGGTCTATCACTGTGAACTCCCAATGGTGCTTTCACGATTGGTCAATCTAATGATTATTATTTTGCTCCTCATCCGCCCGAAACGCTTTCTTCAATGATTTCGATTTCCTCCTCGGCCAAACCGTATTGCCTGTACACTGAAGCGTCAATTTGGCCATCGAGTAAATCAATCTTCTGATTTAGGAGCTTTTTATCGGTTTCCGTGCGGGCTTTATAGTATGCTTCCTGGGTTTTGAGCATTTCGGAGACGAGGTTTTCTATTTTATTACTAAGTTCGATGAACTCTGTCTTGTTCTTTTCACCTTGTGGCTCCCCCGGGATGGGAAAATCTTTCATGAATACATAACTCGGTTCGTAAAACTCGCCTCGTAATTTTGGAAGTATTTCTTTAAAAAGGAAAAAAATGGTTTTGCTATTTAAGACTCCAAGTAAATACTTGGTTCCCTCAGGAATAATGAAACATTTCTGGTTTGTGTATAAAAAATCAGTATCGACTGTGAAAATGTTTCTTTTGCAAATATTCGGGTAGATTATTTTAGGTTTTTCAAACTCTTGGTAATACGCAATAGTATCCTGTATTTCATACCATTTATATGACCCCGACTTTCTTCCTTTCCACTTATCCCCCTTCCAGCCTTTAGGTTTCGGCCTGAGTTTCTCTTTAAATTGCTCTAAATATTTTTTTATCGCGGGATACTTTGATATATCCAAACCACGTTGGGTAAAAATAAGATATTGTTTTGCAATAGGTTTCACATACCGCTTTATATCTCTTCCCGCTAAAAATGGCTTGATAAGTTCCACGCTTTGGGGATCTTTCGATATGAAATCTTCTTTTGTTGTTTCATCGATGACGAAGGCTTCGTTTAAGCCTGTTAGAACACCACGATATATTTTTCCTTGAACGTATTCACCGAGGGGGATGCCCGTGGTTTTCAGCTTCACGAGAAGCCGCTGGCTTCGTTCATTCAATAATGTCCAACCACCGTCGTCCGAAAGAAGTTTGATATTTACAGGGAAACTTCGCTCAGCCACATAGTCATTGAGGCTTCCAAAATGTAAGGAATCAACCTTAACAGCGTGGAAAATTGTATTCGGTTTTCCGTTGTGTACTATGATGATGGAAGGATAAGTGGTTGCATCCTGAAAAACCGGAAGATCGCCAAAATCGATGATCTTCACAATAACCTTTTCTTTCAGGAATCTTCTGAGATTCTTTCCATAGTTGGTCCGCATCCACTTGTTCGCTACGATAATGCCAAATATTCCCTCTTTACTTAATAATGATAGACCTCTTTCAAAGAAGTATACATAAAGATCGGCGACACCGTGATATACCCGATAGGTTTTCTCAAAGTACTCCTTATATTCCCCAAGGAGTTCCTGCCGGACATACGGAGGGTTGCCTAGGACTACGTCGAAACCTAAACTATCTTCTTCCTTGCCTGAAGAAAAGATATCAGGAAATTCCTTCTCCCAGTCTAAGGTGTTGATTTTCCGCATCTCATCGTCACCGAAAAGAGTGAGATTTTTGTTATCGTAAAAATCGTTTCCTATGAGGGCGTTTCCACAGCGTATATTGCTCGATAGGTCAGGCAGAAGCTTCAGATCGGAATGCTTGAAAAGTTGTTCCCGCGCTTCTAACTGCTCGTCCTCCATAAGCTTCAAAAGGAGGGAGAGCTTTGTTACTTCTACCGCCTGTGAATCGATATCAACGCCGAATATGGAATTGACAAGGATTTTCTGCTTCTCCTCCGTTGAAAGGCGGTAGGTATTTTCAGAGATCTGGTATATATTCCCTTCTTTGAGTGCTTTTTTGTGGTTTTTTTCATCCGAATAAAACGAGAGGTGGTAATCGAGAAGGTACGAATATGCGCCAACCAGAAAGCTTCCCGATCCACAGGCAGGATCGAGAATTTTTATAATCTCAATCTCTGCCGGCTTTTTATGCGAAATCTTTTCGCCTACGGTATGTTCAACGATGTAATCGACGATGTACTGGGGCGTATAGTAAACTCCTCCAGCCTTACGTACTTCCGGCTTCTCTTCAATCTTTGCTTGGTGAGACGCGGTAAGGCGGATCGTTTTCCCGAGAAAACATTCGTAGATATCCCCGAGTATCTCGATAGGCAAAACGGAAAACTCATACGGACATTGCGGGTAGTAGAGATTTTCAATAACAGGACGCAAGGCCTTATCGTCCAGCTGTAAATCGGAGAGCCACGGTTCTTCGCGGAAAAGACCGCTGTTGTATTTTGCGTCCGCTTTGAGAAAAAGATGCACGAGATGTCCGTAACACGCTCTTCCTTTGAATACCGACCGCAAAAGTCCATACTCCTCGGTACCGCGGTCCTCCGCGATCCTCAAAAATATGACCCTGTCGATGATTTTTTGCACCGCGTAATTTAAATCATACACTGACAGATCGAGATTTCGAAGGGCTATGTTGCGCGCGATCTCGCTTCTCCAGGTTTCGATGAGCTTAAGGAATTCCTTATCAACTTCAGAAGTTCCTTTCTTGTATTTATTTTCCTGAACATACCGATCGAAGCTTCCCTTTAGTATCGCCTCTTTCGAAAATGTGGAAGCGATAAAATCGAATTCTTTTTCATATTCTTTGTATGTGCAGTAGAATACACGCCCTGTGCTAGGTTTGTCATGCTGATTCGGCTTTATCCGGGTATCATAAACAGCAAACTCTTCGAAATCTGTTAGTATCGATAAAGGCAGCCGGGCCGTATAGGCATATCTCCGCACTTGTAAAGCCGGCTCCCTGTCATCCTTGATATTTACGCCGGGTTTTTTTGCTTCTACAAAGAACTTTCGTACCCCACCGATCCTGAAGCTATAATCTGGAGCCTTAGGCTTTCCGGCAATGATTACCTTGTCCTCTCGCACGACGTCTCGGTAATCTTCTGAATAACCTAAAGTATTCCTGACGTCCCAGCCTAAAATCTCGAAGAACTTATCGATAAAATCAACTCTTGTATTCGCTTCGTCGTATGAAGCCTGTTTATAGCGATCTATATTTTGATTAAAAAGAGCAACGACTTCTCTTAAGGATTCTTGAATGCCTCTTTCTATCATTACAAGTTATCTTTTTTACTCATTTTAGTTTATGTGTTACCTCAATTCTGATTTTATGAGGGAAGTATTTCGTATTGCCTTATGCATCTGCTCCCTTAGCCTGCTTGGGACCTGTGAAAACCCGACAACTGAATCGTCCACTGAAACATCTGACAAAAAGATCGTTTCATTTGCCTTTCTGACTGTAGATAATCCGTTTCTTGGTGAGGTGGTTCTGGGATTCGTAGGTCAAGACAACAATACAATCTATATCACAACCTCTTTTCCCTTGCCGCTGAACGATTTTCCACTGGATGCCCGGTTTACAACTACCGATATTGGCCGATGACGGAACCACCCACAACTATAAAGTCGAGGTGAAGCTTTATCTCCTGCGCCGGACAGAGGATGGTCAACAATGAGGATAATACATGTCAATTTAGAAATTAACAAAAGATAATTACTTATATTATAATTAATTATACGGGCAATGCGGGATTCGAACCCACGGCCTCTGGCTCCGGAGGCCAGCGCTCTATCCAGCTGAGCTAATTGCCCCGGCCATTCTAGATGTATAGAATAGCTTTTACTAATAATGATGTCAATGTAGTTTCATCTGAGCCGTCTTCGGCTCAGATGGTACCTCAAGCGCCATTAGACTTGACAGAATTCGCTTTTCTCCTATATTCTGCACCACGAATGAAGCTGAGCAAGAATAACCGCTCCACCTTCTTGACTATTACGGCGCTAGGAATCCTGATCGGCAGTCTGGGTTGGGAGGTTTTTGAAAGAATTCTTGCTCGGCTGGGAGTTGAAATTTCCCTGGGCATAGGGCCGGTAGGTTTTGACCTTTCGGTTCTTTCCCTGTATCTTGTTATCAATCCTGGTACCTTTCTCGGGATTCTGGGAGGATTTTTACTCATCAAATA
>VRUG01000098.1 GCA_019456255.1 Planctomycetota bacterium
ATCATCCAATTTAGCTTCATTTGGTTTTTTCTTAAGTGTTTCTGAAACGGATGGATATTTAGTACCTAATAAAAGGCCCCCTTTAAAACCATATGCAGTTCTTTCCATATCATGACAACAGGTTATAAGAAGACGATATATTTTAGGATTCGAAAGTACAAAATAGACAATCTTATTAAATTCGGGTAAAGCATTTCGATACAAAGTAAGTTCAAGTGAACTTATAATACCATTTCGATTAATTTTCTCTGCTATTTTATTCCGCAACTTATTTAAGTCTTTTTCACAACGGATATTTTCCATATCCGGTCTTGTTTGAAAAGAATCTATATGAAGAAGAATTTCTTTAAGACCTGCTTTTTTATATTGTCTGAGTAGTTTATCAGTTAATGCTAAGCCATTACTAAGTATTTGAACAAGAATGCCTTTTTTAGTTATATATCTAATAATTTCAGAAAGATCAGGGTGAAGAGTAGGCTCACCTCCAGCAAGTGTTATTGTATTTAAATTTCTCATTGATAAAAGTAGATCAAATTCTTTTTTTACTTGCTCTAATGGTTTCGTATAGTCAAATTTATGTTTATAACAAGCCCTACATACAATATTACATTTCTGATTGACTTCAAGTACAGCATGCGGTACATCCTTTTTAATATATGGCATTAGCATTGGTTCTAAAGTTTTCATACTAATCCTTCCTACACTTATATTCTGCTTCCTTTTTCATTCTATAAATATAATCCAAAACCGATTATATTTCAATTTTTATCCATTTTAAATTCCATTGAGTACCTCATTTACCGTTCCATCGCCTCCAGCGGCAACAATAGTATCAACCTCTGACTTGACGGCATTTCGCGCTATATCGGTAGCATGTCGGGGATGAGCGGTCTGTTCTATATCCACAAGAGAATGAGCAAACTTTGCTTTCAGTATCGCCTCGAGAGATTTATAATTTCCGTTGCTTGATTTTGGATTTAAAATCACCTTAATCTTCATGGCAATTTTCCTTCATCTTGCTCTATGCGGCTCACTCTTAGAAAGTTCTTTCCTATCACGGGCGAGCAACTCATGGGCACGGACAAAATGACCTGAGCAAATGGAACCGGCGATGGACACCTCACCTGCCAAGCATACAGCGGCGCAGATTTCAGCAAATGCCTGGGCGTTACCGGAACCAGCCATCCTCAGGATTTCAAGACAGGCCTTTTGACTGGGTAAGCATGTGCCGCCACCAACGGTGCCGACCATGAGATTGGGCAAAGTGACAGCTGCGTAGAGCTCCTCCTGCTCTGTGACTTCGAACCGGGTTACTCCAACGGCAGATTCAGCTACGCAAGCTGCATCTTGGCCGCAGGCAATATAAAGGGCAGCTAGAGCGTTTGCGTAATGGGCATGAATACCTATGGTACCGCTTAAAATACCCCCGATCGCCGCGAGTCGCCAGAGGTGAGCCATTTGTACAGGCGTCGTGTGCAAACGTTTTTCCACCAAATCGGCCGATAAAATAACTTCGGCGGTAACTTTCTTCCCGCGCACCTGCTGGAACGATTGGGCGTTGGCTTTCTTATCACCGGAGAAGTTGGCCTCCACAAAAGCATATTGAGGGTTTACGGGGCTGTTTGTACGGATATAGTTGCAGATGGCCTCGGTGGCAATAGTGACCATGTTCTGACCGCTGGCATCACCTGTAGTGAATCCAAAGTTCAGGTAAACGTGATTGCCCTCCACCATGACTTTCATATCGATCAGTTTGCCATACCGTGTGGTTGACTCAGCCACCCGCTTGAATTCCTCAAACTGAGAAGTCGCCCAGCTGACAAACTGCTGGACTTCCAACAAATCTTTAAAGGCAAAACCGGGAGCACGGCTTACTCTCTCGGCGAGCAGCACGGCAGTGCAACCCCCCGCTTCGTTTATGAGCTTCGAGCCACGATTGTAAGAGGCCACTAGGGCAGCCTCTGTGGTGGCCATAGGAATGTAGTAATCTCCGTTAGCGAAGAGGCCTTTAACCCGCAGTGGGCCGGCCAGACCCACAGGAACCTTGACAGTACCAATGAAGTTCTCAATGTTGTGTCGATAGAGTCTCCTATGAGCAAGACTCTGTGCATCCATCAGTGCTTCACGGCTTTTCGGTGGAATGAAAATGTGTTTCCAATGCTCTCCCAGAACTTCTATGGGTAATCTGCGGAATATTTTTGGTGATGAATACTCCCCTTTGGACTTGAGCCTTTCTTCCCATTCCAGTACGTTTCGTGTGTGTATCCGGCAATCTTGATAACTGTTCAGCATGTGATCATGCGTGGACATTGTTAAGCCTTCCTTTCTGGGCTATACTTTTCATGATTTATATTGCAAATATCATGCCAACTTTATAATTTTATAATTGCCTGTATTTCTTTATCACGTAAGGGCTTATCTGAACTACTACTACTACTACTAAATTGCTCGAACTTCTCAATGGTTGCAATATATGTTGCAACATCGAGAGAAGAAAGGAGGTTAATTCATTATCTTGTAATACATGACTTTCGGGCATTTTCCGATATCGACCAACTTAAATTAGACCATTATTACAAATCGACACTGTCTTTTTTGAAACCTAAATTATGCTATGCCCAAGAGCAAGCCATGTCAAGAGGAATTCGGATTGTATCTGCCGAAAAGGACGAAATAATGTGGGGAAACAGCGTAAAATGCAAAAAACACTTGAAAGATGTTTTCAGTATGTGTAAACTTAATGTGATCTTCCTTGTTTATGTCGAGATAAGGTAGGGTGGTTCAATTTAGTTTTGTCGCTGATCCAGATTACCCTAAAGTCATGTAATAGCTTATGCTATTTCTTATATGAGTTGCAGAAACGACAAAAGTTGCAACTTATCACCATTCGATACAGATCGCAGAAAAGCTCTTTATCAGTGAGCTAACAGTACACACTCACGTCAGTAATATCCTCCTAAAGTTAAACCTGCCGAATCGCACATAGGTCACTCTCTACGCCCTTGAAGTGTTGGGGAAATAGCCTCCAAAAAACACGGATGTTTTTTGGAATGTCGGGAAGCCGCAATATCAGGAAGCAAATAATGTTAAGGGGGTATCTCCTTGACTCAGGTAACCACTATATCTTGTGGTCTCTATTTCTTCGCTCTCGGACATATTTGACCATCGCTTTGTATGGAACGGGGTCCACCTGCACGGCCTGCTGGACCAAACGATAAAAAAGTTTGCCGCGAGACTTCGAGGTCCGCCGGTTAAACCGAAAGGTAAACTCATCGAGGTAGTAGTCAAGATGCTCGTGGCTCACTGCTCCATGGAGCGTTCCTGCCAGCCATGTTTTGAGCAGACCTACTACTTGATGCACTCGAGGAAGTAGTTCAAACGCCGATTCCTTGTGCTTGGCCAAGACTGTAATTTCATGGTGATACCCCTTCTCTTTCAGCCCAGCGTATCCCTCCCAACCATCGGTATGTACGACGCTACCGGGCTCAATCGATTCTTCTATGAAAGGTTCGAGGCTGTTCGCAGATGCATCTTGGATTCTTCGCATGCGTATTCTACCGATGGCCTTCCCATCTTCCTGTGCGCAATCACTATAAGAGCCTTTTTTTCCGTCTTCCGGCCTCGAAGGCCCTCTTCCGAAGCACCCAAATAAGTCTCATCTACTTCCACGCGCCCAAACAATGAGTCACGTCCAGGACGAACCATGGCACGCCGCAATTTGTGTAGCCATGTCCACGCAGTCTTATAGCTCGTGAGCCCCAGAACTCTTTGCATGCCGAGAGCGCTAGCTCCTGTCTTCAGAGACGTTACCCACCAGATCAACCGGAACCACATCGTCAGAGGTTTACGTGTACGGTGGAAAATAGTTCCTGCCGTAATAGATGTTTGGTAAGAACAACTTGCGCACTCAATCAGAGTCCGGCGCACACGCCATCCTTTAGTGTGTCCACACCGCGGACACAGATAACCATCTGGAAAGCGCAATTGGAAGAGGTAATCTAGGCACGCCTCTTCCTTTGAGAACCGTGCTTCAAATTCAGAAAGTGTCCGGGGATAGTCTTCCATACCCTGAAACACTACATGTAGTATGTACCTGAGTCAAGGAGATACCCCCCTAATGTTATATGCTCAGCAAATTCTCCCGCCATCTTTAAAAAGACAGTAAGAAAAAGAGGTTGTTTTCCACACGGGTATACCCCGTAAAAACAGGGAAAGGTAATCAGTTAGCCAATACTGTCTGGGCTGAACCATCATTACGAAAAGCTTGCCACTTAAGTTTTTTAGAAAAGCAATTTTGTTTTTTTCCCCGTTTTATTATATGTGGCCACTTCTACATCACCTACAATCTCCACTACTCAAAATGAATACATCCCACGAGGAAGAAATGTTCTACACACTATTTTCGAGAATCACTTCCAGGATTTTGTCGGTCATTACGAAGAGAATTACGAGAAAAACTATGGCATATATCGCCTTGACCGCATAATTTCAGTAGTCAAAAACTTTCTTGCTTGCGGTGATTATATAAAGGCCGAAGGTGCCCGCAGGTGTCTTCATCCCCGCAGGGGGGTAGCATTGCGCGTATAAGGTGTGTAAACCCTAATTCAGGCTGTCCCGCAACCCCCGTTGGGCCGTGGCAAGTCAATATATTGTGGTGTTGTCGCGCCTGCGAACACAACATATAGTATGGACCGTTGCATTCCCTGGGTTGCGGGACAGCCTGAATTGCGGTTTCGACTATTTTGTTCCCTTTGCCCACTGACGTGGATCTACGACCTGCAAAGGCTTTTACTTATGCCCATCCTGCTCACAAAAACGCACTCTTCTTTTCTCCGAGAATATGGTGAATGATGTTCTATTGCTTCTTCCTCACAGGCAATACGTATTTGCGATGCCCAAGTGCCTGCGCTTGTTTTTTAAGCATGACAGGAAGCTGTTCGGCGAAGTATCAAGGCTCATTTTTCAAATGATACAGTCTTTCTATAATGAAGCTGCAGGCAAGGCTATCAGAACAGCATCTATAATTTCTTTCCAGACGGCGGGTGAAATTCTTTAGATTCAATTCACTTTATCACGGTATCGTTCTAGAGGGTGGTTTTGATGAAGAGGGGAACTTTGTTTTCATTCCCTTTGGCGACCTTGATAAAATGAGTGAGTACTTTAGGTCGTAGATGCCCGCAGGTGTCTTCATCCCCGCAGGGGGGGTGAGAATGATAATAAAATTCTTCGTGGATAGTAAACTGATCAACGAACGCAATACTTGAAAATCTATTAACACCCTGAAGGGTACTAAGGCCTGGCGGCACAGCGGTTTTTCCATCAACAATGAAATCAGGATCAATGGTGCGGATGAAAAAGCTTAGGGATTATCTATCCCAGTATATCGCCCGCCCCCCAATTTCTCTTAAAAAGATATTTTACGAACCATTTAAGTCAAAGGTTCTGTTTAAGACAAAATATAACGATTGCTTTCAAGAAACGTGAAAATGTTTGATGCAGAAGATTTCATAACTGATTTGACGTTACATATTCCGCCAAAGAATGTTCAGTATATCCGACGTTATGGATTATATGCTTCTCGAACCCGTGGTATTTGGGCCTCGATGCCGGAGGTTATTGCACGTACTCCTCAAGGTTGGAAGAATGAGCATCTTACTAATGTGGGCACCGAAGCTGAAGATGGGAAAAAAGATCGTGATATATCATTATCTGAGAAGGAGAGACGCTCTGCATGCCTGTGCACGATAGTGTAGGCAAGGCTTCTGGCAAAGAAATATATAAGTTCACCCCTTTACCTGTCCAAAATGCCAATCTGATATGAGCATTATTGCGGTAATAATGGACCCTGGAGAAATC
>VRUG01000099.1 GCA_019456255.1 Planctomycetota bacterium
GTAGACATAAATTCCTCTAAGGTCGCCTTTCTTCTCCTGCCCGATGGAGGGATTGTCGAGTATCCTCCGGATTTGCTTGTCCAATACCTTTTTCTCTCGTTTCCCAAATCTCTTAACTTTTCTTTCAAAGGAACGTGATTGTATGATTTTCATTATCGATCAGACAAACTTGTATTCGGAAGACTCTCCTTGATTCAGCTCCTCCAATCCGATCAAGATTTCCTTAATCAAATTGTATGTCAAATCAGGGTTCTCTTCAGAACACTTCCCGATTCTTGCCCAGTGCTCTATCTGCCCGGTTACAGATCGGTTATCTACGGCACTGAATACCTTGGCCTCTTGGACCAACTTGTCAGAAACTCTCACTGCGGCACTCATGATAGAATCCTCCTTTCTCTCATGTTGCAATGTTACCACAAAAGAATGCATTATGCAACACTTTTCATCACATTGTTAAGGTTGATTCTGATGGGGCGAACATATTATATAACCCGAATTGGTCATATTTTACTATATTTTCAATGTATTTGCATAACTTATCAATTTTTTTTGTTAAATTTAAAAGCATTGTTCACCTTTTACCCCTCTAGATACATAGAAAGCTGTGTATAAATGAGGATTAGATATACATATGGAAAAAACTGTTGAGGAAGAATTAATTACTTTTATAGCAGAAAAGTTTAAGGTAAGCTCGCATAAAATACCACACTACCTGAGATGGATAAGAAAGTATATTGAATTAACAGGCAAAACCAGTTTTTCAGACAACACCCAGGATAAATTCCTGAAAGAAATCTATAGTCAATATCCAGCCTGGCAGGTAGAACAAGCTGATAAGGCTGTTACCATTTATATTTCATTTATACGCAAAAATCATGACTCCAATATGAAAAGTTTAAAGCTGGATAATTCAGTCTGGAAAAACGTCATTCTGAACATGAAAGAAGAAAAGAGACTCCAGAATAAATCACTAAAAACAGAACGTTCCTACATCTATTGGGTCAAGAAATTCAGTGAATATTCAGGGAGCAAAATACCCGGGTATGTCAGCCAGGATGATGTCAAAGGCTTTCTCACGTATCTTGCCGTGGAACATTCTGTAGCCGTTTCAACTCAGAAGCAAGCCTTCAATGCCATTCTATTCCTTTTTCGACACATTCTCGATAAGCAGATAGATAACCTGGATTCTGTAGTCCGGTCCAAAGTAAAGAGGCGTTTACCCTTGGTTCTATCTCAGAGGGAGGTTTCTGAAATCATCAGACGAATGAAACACTCATACAGGCTCATGACGGAAATAATCTACGGTTGCGGTCTCAGGCTTTCTAAATGCTTGAGTCTTCGTATAAAAGATGTAGATTTTCAGAATACTATTTTGACTATCCGCTCGGGGAAAGGAGACAAGGACAGGCAGACACTTCTTTCAACAAAAGTCCTGCCTACCCTGAAAAAACAGATACAGGATATTAGAAAATACTATGAAGAAGACCGTTTTGAAGATCGTCCCGGTGTTGAACTACCCAGGGCTCTTGAAAGAAAATTTCCCAATGCGGGCAAAGAATGGACATGGTTCTGGGTCTTTCCATCGGCAAGAATCTCCGTTGATCCCAGAAGTGGTATAGCCAGGAGGCATTATATGCTTACAAGCTCTTTACAAAAATCCTTCAAAACGGCCATAGGTGTATCTGGAATAGCAAAAAACAAGAGTATCCATACTCTTGCGTACAGCTTTGCCATACACCTTGTTGAAAGCGGATATGATATCCGGACTATACAAGAACTCCTTGGGCATTCCAATGTCTCCACGATAATGATATACACTCATATCTCTCGCTGCAACAAATTGGGTGTGATCAGCCCCATGGACCAGCTAGATTTCTGATATAAATACAAGCAAAAGTGTATAACTTCTATTTTTAAGCTGTTAAAGGGAATTCCATGTATCCAGGCGTTTTTGGCAAAATGATAGATTTCCGTTGTTTTGGCACAAGCTTAAAAAGAAAGACTGATCACAAAAAGTATTGGGCACAACCCGGCGAACAGCCTCAGGGTGAACCATAAATTGAGTAAAATGCATTTAGCTTAGACGCAGGGTATCACCAGTAGGGGTGGGGAATTGTAATTACCCTGGACAACCGAAAAGACAATCACCAATCGGATGTTGCTATAAAAAGCTAATATTGAAAACAAAATATAGTGTTGAAGCAGTATAACCATTTCAGTAATTACATATTATGAGACCAGATAAGAAGAGAGGTATAAATATGCTGCAGGAAAAATATTACAGGAGTATATCCTTCGAGAAGCTTCTGGGGCATACTATAAACATTCCATCCAATCGGATCCCTTGCTATTTAAGATGGAGAGAACACTTTGATGAGGTATATAGTATACTCAAATGATTAGTCAATTGTAGGAGTGGTTTATCTCCAATTTTTTCCTATTCTTTTATATTAAGCATGCATAGTTGATACTATGCCTATCCGTTTGTTACCCAAGGTGTCGATGTGTAAAATTTATCTCGAACTTGAAGAGCTGGATCAAGGGAACGCACCATGGGGTGGGCTCCAAACTCCTGGCCTCCTACCTGAACGAGTACATATTCCAGTTCAACAGGTGGTTTTACCCGATGCGGTGCTCGGAATCGGAACACGGGTCGCCAGCCCTACCTACGCTGGGCTCTACCAGAGTAGATGGAAGCACCCTGGCATCCCTAACTGAACCGATTGGGCAACAACCGGATAGGCATGGTTGATACGACCTTCACTCTCTAAAAACGATGCAAGATCAATATTATCCATATAATACATTAGAGTAATTCTATAGAACTCAACATTTAATTGTAGAAAAAAATCATCTCAAAAAAAGAAAAAAATAAGAAAAATAACTTGACTTTCAAAACAAATATTGCGATTGGGGCGTCTGAAAATATTTATTGGAGGTTAGCTATGGTAAGTTTCAGCGTACCGGTTAAGCACGGTGGGTCAAGGTTTCAGTTTCGCTTTGCGGTTCAAAAGCTGGGGGTGTTGTTTGCAGGCTCCCGGCACCAGGACGTGCCGCAATCTATGTGTAAGGCTCTAATCCAGGGACTTGCAGGTGATGGATTTTCCTTCTGGGTTGGCTGTGCAAATGGAGTGGATCGCTCGTTTCGGAAATCACTATCAGAGTCTGCGTATACGGATCGGGTCATTGTAGGCTGCGCTTTCAGAGGCAGGGTTAAGGCTCTGTCAAACTATGGGCTTTCAGCCTCTGTGGTAGTGCCGGAAGGTTTATCACCCAAAGCAGCTTTACGAAGAACCCTGTACCTGGTTAAAAGAAGCTGCATGGTGGTTCTGTTTCCTGAAGACCCATACACGGGTCAGTGGGGCAGAGGCTCCAGACTGGTCTTTCGGGCAGCCCTGGATCAATTAAAGCCCGTGTTTGTAATCTGCTCATCTTCCCCAAAGGAATCAGACCATTACCGGGTAATAGGCTCCTGCCTTTATGGGGCGGAAGGTTTCTGGGTTGTGCCCCATACAATCTCAGATGGCGGACTATGCGATGAAGAGTTTTAAGGAGGTTTAAAACCATGAAAGAAAACAGAAACATACAGATAATAATCCGGCCTGTTGAGAACAGGCAGGGAGAACACATAGCCTACTATACAAATGAATTCTTGAAGGCTACTTTTTCAGTGCATCTAAAAGATAACATTTTCGGCGCCGTAGCTCTTCACTCCTTTGCCGAAATGATCCGCAAAACCTATGGGAAAAACTACCGGAGCGGAGAGATCGATTTTACAGTCTCCGGTGAGGTAATAAGTTTTCAGAATAAAGCTGTTTTAGATGTAGTGGCAGGAGTTAAGGCTTTTTGCGCATAAAAAGACTGTATGCCAGTCTTTCCCACCCCCCCTCCGGATCGCCCCATAGACCTGGCATCCCTGCCAGGTCTATGGGGCTTATTGTAGCAATTGGCCCATCCGAGGGCTACAGGACGTAGCCCGAGGAAGGCCACAAGACTAGTTTTTACTGTAACAGAAAAAGGTAACAGTAAACCGGTCTCGTTACGGAGGGACGTTATTTATTCGGATCCCAGTTTACATTCACTCCGAATTCATTGTTGAAGCGGAGAGGGACTGTGCTTTCTTCCCCCAGGGAGGATCGTATTATTCCTTTGTATCTTCCACCCACACGCACATTATCGATTGTAGAGGTAATGCTTAAGCCAAAGGTATTGGTAGTTTGAGTCTTGGCTTCATTCTGATACAGATCAAACACACTCTGGAAGGAAGGGATGATTTTAAGCTTATCTACCGGCTTGAAGGTGAAGTTTGTCTTTGCTAACAGGCTGGTAAAATCTTTAGATAAGCCTTCAGAATCCAGCTCATCGTAGAAGGTAAACTTCGACCGGAAGCCGGTGTACCATTTGATCCGGTCGGTGATCTCCCAGGCAACATCTGGATTCAAGTAGAAATAATTATAGCTGCCGGATTGGAGGAAATATTCTTTCCTGGAAACAGCGGTGTAAAGATTGGTAGTTAGCTCATCGCTCCAATCTTCCTTGATACGCAGGGTTACTTTGTGCCTTTGTGAAGAGGCTTCGATTTCCTCCTCTTCCCCTTCTTCCGGTGTGATCTCTTCGCTTCCCAGCCCAGCGTCATAGTACAGGAAAAAAACGGGAAGCTTCATCTCCTGCGCCGAACAGAGCAGAGGCAGTAGGATCAAGAGCACGATTAAGATTATCCGGTATTTCATACGCTTACTCCTTTCTGCTTTACCATCTTGCCCACAGCATACGAACCGAAATGATAAATGCCGTTTGCTTCCAGGAATACGCTGATCACAAGAATGATAAACCTGCCCCAGTCATAGGGCTGGATTGAAAGAGTCTTCCAGAGAGCAAAGAGGATCGACACAACAGCGGAGATGATGAGGGCTGTCTTTCCCTCGGCCTTGAGCCACTTTTTTATGGCCTGGGTGATGGGTACTACCATTGCAGATAGAACGATGATCTCTGCGATTAATTCAGGTGTGAGCATACTTACCTCCCGATTTATTTTTCGACCTGCTTTCTATTGTATTGATATTCCGGCAGGATGCGAGGAAATAAGATTTATAGTATTATTCGAGAAGGCTGAGCTTTGCCGATTTTGTTATTTGCTGGAAAGTGCACAATGGCGAATTTTTTAAGGGTCTGGAATTCTGCACTTTGGAAAAATCACATATCGGCTAACACAACATTATGCGACTTTTGCCGCAGGTGTTTCTCAACGAGCTATCAATGAAGTTTGAAGAACAAGGATTTCTCATTTACGAAACCCATGAAATCCAAAAGATAACAAAGAACGCTTTCGCAGATGTCTTTGAGATTTGCAAGGAACTCAATACCCTGGCGCATAGGATTAGGAATTCCATCAAACTCGACTACGATAATGAGCTTCATATTATAAGCGTTTGCCTTCTGCAGAGGATCTTAGATAGCTTCCAGTCTACAGTAATTCTAATGGAAACCGGTCTAGAAGCAGATTCCAATACAATAACACGATCATCGCTCGAAGCTTTATTTATTCTAAGAAAGCTTTGCATAGATCCACACTATATTGAGAAGTATCTCGGATATGACCAAATACAAAGGAAGAAGCTAATAAATATTGCCAAACAAGATAAAAAAGCATTCTGCGGAAAGCCTTCACTGAACAGGAATTGGAAGAAAAAATGTCAGAAATTTTGTCAGATATATAGCAGTACAAACTCAAAGACATACACATCGAAAAGTTAGCTCGCGAAGTTAGACTAGATGACTGGTACCATCTCACATACCGTGTTCTAAGTTCTGATGC
>VRUG01000100.1 GCA_019456255.1 Planctomycetota bacterium
TTTTTCGGGCTTGGCGCCGGTTTTACGATAGGAATGGGAACAACGTATATATTGCACCACACCGATTTAAAGCGGGCTGCTCTATGGAAAGTGTCATGTGTGAGTTTCAGCATCGCTGGGGCCATAAGCATCATTGTGGGAACCATGCTCTGGCTTGAGAAGCCGAATCTGGAAATCATAAAAGAAAAAATCAGGCATGTAGAAAGAGAGATAGAACAATTAGATGGAGGAAACTATTTACTTAACCCATAGGAGGAGGAAAAAAAATGAGAAAGGTACTTAATGTTGTGATGTGTATTCCCTTTTTACTCTGTTTGGGAATCCCCAATGCTCTGGCGCAGGATGAAGATGAGGAATCCATGCTAGAGTTCATCTTTGGGCCCCGAGTCGGGGTCAGTTGGGTCATAGCAACCCCGGAACAATTTAATGAGTCTGTGCAACAGATCTTTCCGGATGAGACTCGGGCCTACTTTCCTATTTTTACGCAATTCGGGATCAATTTAGAGCAGCGAATTCGTCTGGGAACAACAAAGAGCCACTTTGCTTTTCAAGAAGTGCTAGTCATCGGCGGGCTCGATCAAAATATTGTTCTTCCCTCGCTTAATTTTCTAATTGGCTTCAGAAGCCACGCCGGATTGGAGTTTGGGCTTGGACCTAATATCAGCATGTCCAGGTCTGCCGGTGATATAGAAATCACTGTATCCGTAGTCTATGCAGTGGGATGGACCTTTTTCTTTCAGAATGTCTTTGTTCCTGTTAACATTGCCGTGGTACCAACACCAAGCGATGGACATCCGCGCATAACGTTTCTGACAGGTTTTAATTTCAAACTGAAGTGAGGGGTCAAGAGATAACCGCATCCGGGCCCGACTGTCAGCGGTGGCACTTTACTCGTCGCAGGTAGGCTTTATCATGGCTGCCGGCTTTGATTTCCCTTTTTTTCGATGAAATTTACAATATTTTTCAAGCTTCTGCGTCATTGTAGCTGTTATGGAGGCCGTATTGGTCGAGAGACTGGAACAGACTTACCGAAAGGAACGCGGCAGACTGCTGCAGTTTATCAGATCCAGAATTGCCGGTGCCGAAGATGCCGAGGATATCCTGCAGGAAGTCTTTATCCAGGCTGTTGGTAATCTGAATGCCGCTCAGCCCATAGATAACCTGGTTGGCTGGCTGTATACAGCTGCCCGGAATAAGATCATCGATATATATCGCAGTAGGAAATACAGAACCGTTTCACTCCACGGAACCGAGGATGACGTTTCCTTTGAAGCGCTGTTGAAGGACAGTGGGATCGATCCGGAGAAGGATTTTATGCGCTCCCAGGTCACAGAGGCCCTTATAGAAAGCCTGGAGGAGCTGCCTGAAAATCAGCGCCAGGTGTTCATCATGCAGGCAGTGGAGGGCCTGACCTTTAGGGAGATTTCCGATCTTACCGGTACACCGCTTAATACCCTCATTGCTCGCAAGCGGTATGCCGTACAGTTTTTAGGAAAGCGGCTGGCTGATATTAAAGATGTACTGGAAGAGCTTAAATAGAAATATTATTTGGAGGTACTGACATGTCAAGGCAATGGAATCAGTTTAGACCCTTAACCCACATACCCCTCATCTTCGGGGGTCTCATCCTGGTGATGGGCCTGGCCTTCCTTTTCGGCCTGTTTGTGATGTGGCTGTGGAACTGGCTTATGCCGGATCTCTTTGGGCTCGGCCCCATAAGCTACTGGCAGGGCTGGGGCCTGGTGCTCCTGGCCAATCTGCTGTTCAAGATCGGCCCTCACCACCACCCCGGCCGGGCCCACCGTTCCGATGTGGAGTGGAAGGAAAGGCTGCGCCGGCGTTTTAAAAAGCGAGACAATGAAAGGGAAGACACTTCAGAAGCAGCAGAGCAGATCTAAGGGTCCGCTAAAAGCAGGCGGAAAGGACAACAGGAAGCCCGTTCTAAAAGAACGGGCTTCTTCTTTTAGCTATTTTAAATATGCGGGCCCACTAACAGCTTGGAGTAGAGCAGAAGGTTCATGCCCCGGATTTCCAGGTTGATAGGAAAACCGGTGTGCAAGGCCGTTTCCAGGGTTAGGCCGGCAAATGAGTGTTACACACGGGTGTTTATTCAGCAGATTGGCATTATAGCATCCGTATTAGTGTGAATTACTGCAAATTAGCAGCTTTTTGCTTATAAATACTCCTCATTTGATATATACTCGTTGGTTGTATTCAATAAATCTGAAAGGATTAATTAGATAAATGAAAAAGAAAATAGCAATTTTCGGTGCAACCGGTGCTACAGGCAGGCGACTCGTTGAACAGTCACTTGAACAGGGAATTGAAGTAACGGTCTTTGTACGCAATCCGGGCAGAAGACCTATCTGTGCACAGGGAATTAAGAATATTATTGATTCAATGAATAAAAATCATGTTTCAAGACTGGCGGTTGAATCTGCTTACGGTGCAAGAGATTCTAAAAAAGGAACATATGCTAAATTGCTTTACTTTTTCCTGAGATCTGTGATGAAAGACAAAAATGAAATGGAGAAAATCATCGAAGAAAGCAATCTAGATTGGATTGCCGTTCGCCCGACAATTTTAACAAATGGTCTGAAAACTGGAACATACAAGACTGGAAAGGAGGTTAAGGTCAAAGGATTTCCAAAAATTTCTCGGGCAAAAATGAAACAGGAAAGAAATCAAAACATCTATAAGCTAAGGTGAAAACGCTGACGAATGTTCTTACACCATTGTTATATATCGGATTTAACCAGTTTATCGGTTCGTTTTTCTTTGTGCTTGGCGTATTAATGTACAGCATCATTGTTAGAAATGCATTAAAATTTATTGGCTAGTGCACTGTATCATAAATTCTGCATCAATCCACGGCAATTTATAATCTCTTAAATATATAATACGTTATATTATAGTACAAAAGTGATTCTTTGGCGTTTTCTTGCTAAATAGCTGTAAAATGTGCTTGATTTAGTTGCAGCCAGGGTGTATTATGTGACAAAATGTATGATATATAAGGAGGCCGGGAAATATGTTGAATTGCCCAAGCAACCTGGAATATTCTGCAACCTTTTCCGCAAAACGACTCGAGAAGGCATATGACATTTTTGGCGCCAACACAGTTAAAAGAATAATCGGATTTGCTTTATTTCTCCTCGGAGCAAATCGAGAGGACATTGCCGGCTACTTAAAAGTTCCTTTTGGTACTTTTTTATCGTTTCTGACAAGAGTCGAAAAATATGGTCTTCCGGCCTTTGAAGATCGAAGGAAGACGCCAGTCATTCAACATCCGAAGACGGAAATGCCGGTTAGCATGTCGCTGAGTGTTGGAGACAAAAGCGTTTCCATACACTTAGCTTCCGGACATTACTCGGTGAACACTCCCCCAGATAATTCATTACAAGCTAAAGTCGTTCTGCTGACCTTTTTGAACAGCGGCCTTGTCTCCACCAAGGAAATATCCGACATTCTTGGGATTTCCGAAAGACATACAAGAGAGCTAAATTACAGATTACATGATAAAGACGCTTATGCCTTGATTGACAAACGAAGGGGACAACTGAAGGATTACAGATTCACGCCAGAGATCAAATCCGAGTTAGTGCAGCAGTTCGCAGTTAATACCATAAGTGGCCAAAAGACTTCAAGCCGAATAATAGCAGAACAGATCGAAAAGCGATGCAACCTACATCTTTCTGACAGGTCAATTCGATTCCATATGCAAAAACTGGGATTATACAGAATAGTGAAATCTCTTCCACAACTCCTCAGCACTTTAAAAAAAACTACACTCAATAATTCTGAACAAAAAGAGTAATTCTCTTCCCGCTGATGAGTCTTTGACTTCTTCGCGAAAACGCATTATTGCTGCCGGCAATCGCGTCAAACAACGCTCTCAAATGGTTGCGCTCCATGGATATGGAATTCCTGCACAAACAATTTCCTGGTTTGTGAACCGTCACATCACTACGGTACATAGATGGATATCACGGATAAAAATTGACGGTAACATTCACGATCAGAAACGAGATGGTCGTCCTCCAGTCTATTCGGAAAAAATCAAGCTCAAGACTATTGCTTTCTACTGCCAGGTTTCTCCTTTGCCGGATTGTGGTACCTGGTCATTCAGATGGGCCGAGAAGTATCTGAAAGAGCACAGTGAGATCACCGGCTGCTCTCTTAGTCATTCTACCATCCAGCGCACCCTCAACAGCCATGCTCTCCGGCCTCATTTGCACAAGTATTTTTTAGCCATAACCGATCCTGATTTTTTCCCGAAAATGGACCACATTACTGACCTTTACCTTAAGCCGCCAGAGTATCTTTTCAACTTTGACGAATGTACAGGTCTGCAAGCTAAAAATTCTTTGGCTCCGAATTTACCGGCCGCACCTAACAAGCCAAGATACGAAGATCCTTCATATAGACGCAATGGTACTGTAGACCTTCTGGCATTTCTCAACCCAAAAACAGGGAAGGTATTTGGTAGATGTACCCCCAACCACAATACTCAAACATTGGTCAGGGTTTTCAAAGAGCACGTTTCTACCTTACCTTCCGATGCGTCAATTCATTACATCATGGATAACTTAAACACTCATTTCCACAACGACTTCTGTAAGACCGTTGCAGCTCTGAGCAACGTAACCTACGTTCCACTGAAGACTGGTGAAGAACGCCGCCAGTGGCTGCAGTCGGATGACAAACGTATTGTCATACACTTCGTTCCCTTTCATGGTTCATGGCTGAACATGATTGAGATATGGTTTGGCATCCTCTCCAAACGATTTCTAAAACATCAAGTATTTCGATCAGACCTCTTCTTAGCAGAAACGATACTAAAATCAATCGAGATCTGGGATGATGTATTCGCCCATCCTTTCACCTGGAAATATACCGGGCAAGGACTACATGAAAAGGTCATCGGTCGTTTCAACAAGCAACTTCTTATCGAAAACAGACAGATGGATATTCAATTCCTCACGAAACAATTACTTCTCATGTCTAACATAGCTCACACATACCCGGACAAAGTCCAAACCAGGGAATGGAAACAGCTTTGTGACTCACTTATCGAAAAACGGAACTATCTCAACAGTATAATCGATGTTTGTAGCAAAGAAAGGCTTAGAATCAAAGCGCATCAGGCATTTGATCAGCTAGATGCAATCCTAATCTAGTGAGTCAACCCGGCAAGCCCGAGGGTACCCATGTAGATGACAAATTGCCAAAATAAAGAGCGGAATTTATGATACAGTGCACTAGTTAGGAATCGCTGGAAGTGTATTGGCATTCGTAACCGTACCAATCGGCGAAGGAGAAATAGATGAGAGAATTATTGGAATCAACAGCAGAGCGTGCCATCCGGTATCTAGAGGGTCTTCGTAGTCGCAATGTTGCACCTGGCGAGGATGCCATTGATGAAATCGCTCGCTTTGATGAATCCATGCCAGAGGAAACCAAGGATTCGGAGCTTATACTTCAAATGTTGGACGAAATTGGTTCGCCGGCATCAATGGCAACGGCCGGACCTCGATTTTATGGTTTCGTTATCGGGGGCTCACTTCCTGTTGCACTTGCAGCGAACTGGCTTGCAACAGCTTGGGATCAAAACAGCGCCTTATATCAGGTCACTCCTGCAACAGCTCTGATAGAACAGGTTGCCCTGCGATGGTTGCTTGATCTTTTAACGTTGCCCCCAGAGAG
>VRUG01000101.1 GCA_019456255.1 Planctomycetota bacterium
ATATGGAATCTATAACGACCCATGAAGCGAAAACCCACCTTTCTGCATTACTTAGGAGGGTTGAGCGCGGTGAAGAAATTCAGATTATGCGAGGGGAAGTTCCAGTTGCTAAACTGGTACCCCTAAAGAAAAGCATGCAATATTCGAGGCCTAAAGTGGGAACCGTTACATCACCGCGGATCGTTTGCAGTAAGGATGCCTTTGAGCCCTTGACTGAGGGTGAAATGAGCAAATGGGGCATAGTGTGAAGGTTCTGCTTGATACCTGTACATTGCTCTGGCTAACCCAGGAACCGGAGAAGCTATCAACTACTTGCAGGAGCATGATTGACGACCCCTCCACTATCTTACTGCTTAGTCATGCCAGTGTTTGGGAAATTGTTCTAAAAATACAGGCCGGTAAATTCTCCTTTCCACTGCCGCTGCGCAAATGGCTCGATGAGCAGAAATCGGTTTGGGCATTCGAATATCTCCCTATTAATCTCGAACATCTATTTCGTACAGGCGAAATTGAGAAGCACCATGCAGATCCATTTGATCGTCTTTTAATTGTTCAGGCGATGATAGAAAATATTAGCATTCTCACACCAGATGAGTTTATTAGGAAATATCCTGTGCACTCAATCTGGTAGCCACTTTTCATGATGTTCAATCTTGATGACTGGAACAGGCTCTTCGTTTTCATCAGAGAACCGGACCAAAGAAGGCTACAAAGCGAACCCAGTGACCCGGCGGGTATAATGATCTCCGGGTAAAAGCGCAGTTATCAAATTGGCTTTGAAACAGAGAGGCAATCTTCAAGAAGAAACATTTCAAAGTCCTTTGAGCAAAAGAAACCGGGCCCTTATTTCGGAAAAATTGTACCAAAGAGCCCGGCCATAACTGTATTTTCCGGCTTTTTTCGCCGGAAGGAAAGCAGCGGGACACTCTTTTGCACGCAAGGGGAGCATTACGTGATTCTTACGGATGGTCATAACTTGGCCAGACGAGCTTCGATCTGCCGATTTTGGAGGACAACTCGAGCGGAATTCGAAGGATCATGGCCCAATTCGGCGAGAATTCCGCCACAGTGTCAGGGAAATGGCCAGTTCTGCACCAATCTCAAGAGAGGAAGGACCGCGACGTAAGAATCACATAATGCTCCCTGAAGAGATTAAAAGGAAGAGAAAGAGGCCCGTACAGAGGCTGTGGTGGAACAGGCGAGGATTATCCGGGCGATACTACCGATTCTGCTTAAGGAGCTAGCCAGGATCCCTGATCCCGGAAACCCACAGGTGATTTTGCATAAACTGACCTGTATTTTGATCTACGGGATCTTGAGCTTCATGCTGCAAATGGGCTCCCGCCGGCCAAGCTAATGAAGAGCTTACAGCTCCTGGGATCAAGAGGCTTGCCGAGCGGCGGCAGAAGTTCTGCTGGGTAAACGACATCGAGTACACCTATGGACCGAATGCACGGAAAAGACAGATTGTGCATTTGGTAGTCTGTAAAGAGAGCTTCAGAAGAGGTTGATCCTGAGACTGGCGAGACCATTACGAAACACTCAGACCATGCCCGGCTGTCCAGCAAACCCTTAAGCAGGGGCAATGTCCACCAGCGGTGCAATCTTGGCGCTCGCTATCGGCCACCTAGCGAGCTCTATCCTCCCCCCTCTCTGACTGAAGCCACTCAATTAAAGTCATGAGCGCCGGAACCGATTTCCTGAGCTCGTGAGAGGCGTCCTGGATAAAGCGGCGCAGGCTGTCCCGTTTCTGCGCCAGTTCCTGAAAGACACTGGAGTTCTTCCGAACATGATTCTCTGCTTGTAGAACCCACACGGATATAATAATTTGGATGTTTATTTTGCCACATAGGATATCCATATGGTATCCTCCGGCCGCAACTAAAAGAAAAATTCACGCAGATTCCGCAAAGACCACAGAGAGAGCTTTGCATGAAAAAAAGACCAGCATTTATTGTGTTGTTAAGTCTAATAATCCACACTTACAATTTGTACATCTTTTGATGTTTAAAAAAAGAAGAATTAAGAATACCCGGCATGGACGAGATTGGCTTATCTTTTATTTAAAGGATTTGGCACGGCAGAATGAAGGGTCCAGGATCGTAGCAGCTTATGAGCCATTAACCCTGGGATTTGGGATTTACGACGGCTTAGTTGAAGCAGGCATTGAGTGCCATGTATTGGCGCCAACAAAAATGCCTAAAGCAGCAAAGGACAGGAAAAAGAAAACAGATGAGAGAGATGCGCGGTGGATCTTGGAGATGTTACGAGCACACGTGTTGGCAGTGAACGAGCTTCCGGATATCCGGATACCGGATCATCAGACCCGTGATGATGAAGAAACTGTGCGGGCCAGGCTTGATGTTGGGAAGAAGCTTACATCCTTAAAGAACAAGGTACAGACATTGCTTAAAAGGAACGGAGTGGTGAAACCTGAAGTAGAGGCTCTTTCTGAGACGGATCGGTACGAAGAGGCCTCGGAGTATCTGGTAGTACGGATCAAGGGGGTTGTGTTGCTGACGGCGATGGTGTTTTTGACCGAGGGGAAACATGAGCCGGTTCAACAATCGCAAAGAGGTTGGATCCTATTGGGGTCTGGTTCCCTCGAGTAATGAGATATGAGGGTGTAAGAGGTAAATCACGAGAGGATGAAGATCGGTTGTGCCGCGGTGTTAAAACACTGTCACCGAGTTGAATAAAGAGGTTTTCGACGATCAGTAGGCCCGGCCATCTTATTGGAGTTCCTTTTCAAGGATATTTATTTCCTTTTCAACGGTTTCTAACTCGGCTGTGAAATGTTCCGTTGAGGGTCGCGTTAACAATAGTATCGAAGAAACGATCAGGCAAAAACCGCTTGTCCCTGGAGCAATATAAGCGGATGTGTCCCAGAATCTCTCATATTTCTGATATGCTTCATTGCTAAAATAATAGAAAAGCCCCGAGAGACCGCCACTCACCAATCCTAATCCTAAAAACGTCCAACCTCCAATTGTCTTTCTATTTTTTTCCAGAAGGCTGCTTTCTATTTTTATTTCAAGCTCTTGTTTCTGCACAAAAAGCCCTTCCAGTCTTTTCTCTTTTTCCAGTATATTCTCATCCCCTTCGACACTTTCAATTAAAGGCTCTGCCCCGACAATTTCTTTAGCCCTTTCGATTAAAGACTTTACCCTGGGAATGAGGTCAGTGAAGCCGTGTTTGGAAAACTCAATCTCTTTCTTTAAATCCTCAAACCTCTTAATATCAGTGTAGGTAAGAAGGTAGCCAAAATTGAGAATCCGCTCAGACTCTTCTAATTTTCCGGTAAACTGCTCATATTCATACTCTCTTGAATAGGAAAGATCCGGCTTTAAAGAAATATTCGCTCCTTTTGGCACAATTATTCCAGTCTCCTCATATTGTTCATAATTCTTTCCAGTTACCGTAATCGAATAATCTCCTGTCGGCACCGGCAATGTTCCATAACCCTTAACCACTTCCCGGAACATTCTTCCTTTTATCTCTACAGTTGCACCTTCAGGGATAGCGTAATCTACTGCTCCATATTCTTGGAGAGAGGCTTCAATCACTGGGCTTTGGTTGCCCGGAATTAACACTTCATCCCGCCAGTATAATCCCTGGCCTTTCAGTTCCAGCGTATGAATGCCTACGGAAAGATTCCTAAACGAACCCGAGCCGAGCTTACCCAGCCATCTACTATCCAGATAGACATCGACATTACTGTCTTCAGATTTTATCACCAGGCTGCCGTATGTTTCAGTAAGCTTAATCTGTACTTGTTTTATATTTTCTGTAACCTTAAGAACTCTCTCACCATAAAGATTTCCTTGCCTGGCTTCTATTCGTATCCGGCCGAGGGGCACCCTGGAGATCAACTCAGGGCTGGTTCCCTTCTTTACTCCATTAATGTATATATCTGCCCGGGAAGGAGTTGTGTCTATAAACAGCTCGCTGAATTGGTGGGCAATCCTATGCTCTTCGTTTTCCGTATAGGTAAGCCCGGCCAGCTTGAAGGCAAAAAGCTCCATGGCTTCGCTCATCTGATCGAGCGAACCTGCAGAGACCTTATCCGAATAGACGGTTTTCCCATTTGAAAGATCAATAACCTTTATCTTCAGAGTATAACTGCCCCCGAAGTAAGAAAGGGCGCCGAGAATAACCTGCCCGGCAGAAAGAAGCTTGCCAAGCCCAACAGCACACTGCTCATTGGTACAATCGAAAAGAGAATATCCCTGCTCTTTCAAACTCCTCCCGATTTCATTACTATCAATCACAAAAAAGGTATCTGTCTGCACAAGGGCAGTTTCAAAAGAGCTGTAAACAACCTCAGCGTCCGCTTTTAAAATATTTATCGGATTGAAAGGGATGACCGCGGTTCTCTGCTTTTCCTGGGCCCAAATGGATGAGATAGTCAAAAATATCACAATGAATAGCAGGACAGTTTTTAGCTTATATGCCATACATGTAAACCGCTTCATCCATAACTTTTTGCCATGGTTACAATACAATGATAGCCCAGGGTGTACAATTTTACAAGAAAGCTGCCGCCGAAAGAGTTGTTGCGGGCAGCCCATTCGTAACCCTACACGACGAGGCAGAAAAAGCTTCAGTAGCTGAAGAAGATCAAGCCTCCCCATTAGCGGGAAGAACCAATTTTTAAAAATCAACAAGCAAAGATGTACAAAACTTACAATTTGTACATCTTTTGATATTTAAAAAAAGAAGAATTAAGAATACCCGGCATGGACGAGATTGGCTTAGCTTTTATTTAAAGGATTTGGCACGGCAGAATGGAGGGTCCAGGATCGCAGCAGCTTATGAGCCATCAACCCTGGGATTTGGGATTTACGACGGCTTAGTTGAAGCAGGCATTGAGTGCCATGTATTGGCGCCAACAAAAATACCCAAAGCAACGAAGGACAGGAAAAAGAAAACAGATGAGAGAGATGCGCGGTGGATCTTGGAGATGTTACTAGCACACGTGCTTGCAGGGAACGAGCTTCCGGACATCCGGATACCGGATCATCAGACCCGGGATGATAGAGAAACTGTGCGGGCCAGGCTTGATGTTGGGAAGAAGCTTACATCCTTAAAGAACCAGGTGCAGACATTGCTGAAGTTGAATAAAGAGGACTTGACAAATATTACCCAGCGCAGCCTGCGGGGACGAAGACGCACCCTGGCGGGTATCTACGACCTGCGGGCCGCCCTTCGGGCACCTTCGGCCTGCGGCTAACAGCCGCAACCGAAGTTCTAAAAGCAAAAGTCCACCAGAATATATTTGGGCGCTGGACTTGATTATTTCTTGCGCTGAACGCGCAAGATTTTAAGTGTCGAAGAAACGATCAGGCAAAAACCGCTTGTCCCTGGAGCAATATAAGCGGATGTGTCCCAGAATCTCTCATATTTCTGATATGCTTCATTGCTAAAATAATAGAAAAGCCCCGAGAGACCGCCACTCACCAATCCTAATCCTAAAAACGTCCAACCTCCAATTGTCTTTCTATTTTTTTCCAGAAGGCTGCTTTCTATTTTTATTTCAAGCTCTTGTTTCTGCACAAAAAGCCCTTCCAGTCTTTTCTCTTTTTCCAGTATATTCTCATCCCCTTCGACACTTTCAATTAAAGGCTCTG
>VRUG01000013.1 GCA_019456255.1 Planctomycetota bacterium
ACCGCCGCCACCACGACCGCCACCGCCACCGCCGCCGCCGACAGCGTCTCCTGCTTGGAGATTAAAGAAGAAATCAGCAGGTGCACTTACAAGCTGAGTGACATTGTAAACTTCAATTTCCATTTTGCTTGGCAACGACTCTGTTGTTGCAATAGTAACGATTCCATCCATAACTATGTAGTCAATCTCAGCCAGGTCGCTTGAAATAGCATCGAGTAAAAGTTCCATTGCTGAACGCAGTGGTATTGCCGAAATGGCATCCATATTTATTGGTGTTGTCTGGTCAATCTCGGCAACATCATATAAGTCTCTCCAATTAACAAAGACACTTAAAGGCGGGTCAACGGAATTTTTTAAAATCTCGATAGCCTCCTGGAAAGTTGTTTCCGGAGTCAATTCCAATAGCTCAACGACCTCATCCATCTGCTCCATGACGGCCATATTTGTCGGGTCGGTACCAAGGACACCTTCTACTCTACGTGTGGGTCTGGCAATAATTTCCCGCCAATTTTTCGGATGTCTCATTTCGTCGGCAAAAGGAATGCCTGCTTTTTCAGCATCAAGAAAGGAATCGACTTTCTCTTTTGAGGTTTCTTTTTCAACTTCAAGCTGTTGACGGAATCCGATTGTATCTTCAAGCATTTGTTTTTGTATAAGAGCATGGTCATTCAACGGGTCTATTGCGAGCAAGCTTTCCAGTTGCCCCAAAGCTGCTTCATATCTCTGCTGTTTCATATATGCCACAGAATTTTGAATTAGTTCGTTGATTCTTTTTGCCCTGTCATTTTGCATTTGGTCTTTTATTATTTTCTGATTTTTTGCAGCCTGGAGCTGTTTCTCTTGAGCCAACTTAACATCCTGTTTCTGTTGTCCTCTACTAATGTTGTTTTTGAATTCTGATAGAACTCTGGTGTATTGTTCATAGATTTCATCGCCAAGATGTGTTTGATTATCGTTAACCTTTCGCTCAGCAAGTTCGACGACCTCTTTTGCCTCTTTATATTCTCCCAGAGCGACAAAATCCTGCGCCTTTGCCACTGCATCATTAACAACAGCTTTAGTGTGGCTTTGAATGATACTTCTTTTTCGTTTTATAACGTCAATATAACTATCGGACCCTATGGTTTCTATCTGGACGTCCAGCGGAGCCGGTTTGTCGTATGCAAGCATCTGTTCTTTATTAATTTTTTCCGGCTTTGCCATGATAGTCAATGTCTCATCGAAGACTAATTCCTTTTCTTCAATAGATACATTCTGCTCTTTTGTGAAAGACCTGTTTTGTGTTGAGTATAAAAGTTCAGCCCTCTGTGCATCATCAATTTTGGCTAAATAATCTTCCGCAGTCATTCCTGCAGGCGCTTCGAGCAAGCCGCTTTTTGCAATTTTCAAAAATCCCTTACGTGCCTTTTCCAATTGGCCAGTTCGATATAATGCAATACTGCTATTGTATAACTCCGTGACATTTTCCTCTTGGTAATTGGTCCGCATAGCCAACTGTTCCAAAGCCTGTGAAACCTGACTTCGTTCAACGTCTGTGAGATATGGACTTTCACTGACTTTTTGGAGTAATGTTCCTGCTTGTTCAATCTGCCCCTTACCGATTAGAGTATTTGCCTGTTTAATTGTATCCAAAATCGGTGTACGTTGAGCCAATGCCATTTTTGTTTTTGCTAAAAGTTCATTAAGCTTTGTTCTCTCGGCGGCTGAGAGATATTCCTTGTAGTCCATTGCAAAGAGGAAGGATTTTTCTGCCTGTGTATAGAATCCCCTTTTGTATTGTTCGTTGCCTGCGTTAATCCAGTCTTGTGCGACTTGCCTGACAATCTGGCGTTTAGTAGAGTTTTCCGCAGCTTGAACCAATACGGTGCGTGAGAATACGCCACCAAGTAGAATTAAGATGAACATAACCCATAGGCTTCTCTCACCCATCTTCTTACCCATTCTTCTTATCTTACCCAAAATAAACCTCCTGCCGTAGCAAAGACAAATATTTCTGAATAACTTACTGTTTAGTAAACCCACCCTTTAAGATAGAGCACTTAGAACATCCTTATTTTACCGCCAATCAGGTCGGTTTGCAAGGAAAAAAAATAGTTTTTGCCCTTATTAGCATATCAAATTGGTATAAAATTGAAGTGTCCCATATTAATGCATATATATAGGTTGTATAGGCAAGCTGGGTAATATCGTAACAATTATAAGTCCGATAACTTTTTGGGGAAAAAGTGAATTTATCGGTTGGATGTGAGTATAAAATGCAATATTTTGGTCTTAGTTGTGTTTTTTGCTACTGCCATGCAGCTTCTTTCTCCTGCTGATTGACCCACTCTGTCTGCCTTCTCAGGAGACTGTTAATGTATGAAACAACCTCATTTCCGAGATGTTGGCGATGCTCCTGGACGACTTTTTCAGTTAATGCAATTATTTTCTTTGCTTTTTTGAACTGTCCATCGTCCGTATATTTTTGTGATTTGGTTATAGCATCTGTTACAACGGCCTTTATATAACTTCTTAATATCTTTGTTTTTCTGGTGACCATGTCAATGTCATCTTCGGGCTGGTATTGCGGCTGCTTTTCCTGCTCGACCTGGTCCTGTTTTGGTTGTTCTTCGGCTTGTTCCTGCAACACTACCTGGCCCTGTTTTGGTTGTTCTTCGGCTTGTTCCTGCAACACTACCTGGCCCTGTTTTGGTTGTTCGGCGTACTGTGTGCTGGTGTCTTTCTTGTCGATGTCTTTCTTTGGCTGATAGAGCGGTATTGCATCTTGCCGGTCGGCCTGCTCGGAAAGCCTCTTTCTGTTTGCCAAAATTCTATCTATTCTATTAAAGCCCTGCCGAGCTTTTTCCTGTTGATTATTTCGATAATATTCCATGCTCTTTGCATAAAGTTCAGCAATCTGTCTCTGTTCCAAATCAAGTTGTGCATCTATCTTTCTTTGTCTTTTTTCGATTTCCAACAAAGGTTTCTCAGTCATTATCTCTGGTGCCTTCGTAGTCTCAAGATATGGTTTTGGCTGGGCAAACAGCCCTTTATCAATTGATTCATCGGTTTTTTGAGGTTTGTCTAATGTGACTTTTATTTCATTATCCTGCTTCTTCGCTTCTATTTCATTGTTTACAAAAGCAAGTTTTCTTATTATGTTCGTTGAGGTTTTTCCGTCCAAATATTCACTATGCAGCGTCTGCTCAAGGAGTATTCTGGCATCTTCAAACTTTCTCTGCCGAATCAACTCGTCAGCTTTTTGTATATTTCGCAAAACTCTCTGTGCTTCAACCGGCTGAAAGCCCTGGTCTACTTCTTCAAACAATCGTTCTACGACTTTCATTTGTTTTTTAGTGATATTCTCTTCAGTACTAATTCTTTGAAGTTTTATTTTAGCATCATACAGTTTTTTCTCTTCTATCATCACTCTCACAGCCTGGATATCCTGAGGGATTCTTTTTTGGTCCATGACAATCGCATGTGTTTGTTCAAGCATTTGGTCGAGGATTTGCGCTTCATTTTCGTCGAGGTATTTCTGGTATTGCTTTGCCACGAGCAGTGACCTTTCGGCATCTGAATAAAAACCCTTTTTGTATTGTGTTTTTCCGACCATCAACCATTCCTGGGCCACTTTTCTGCTGGTTGTTTGCCTGTCTAGTTTTCTTCCAAAGTCGTCTTCGGCTTGTATTTTTGCCATTGTCAGCATTGGTGTGAAGACGGTCAGAATTGTAATCAAGGCGGTGGTTTTTAAATACGAAGATAGTTTTTGCGAAAATAAATTGCCCATATCAACCTCTAAGTTAACAATGTTTTTCAGTCGATTCTCTGCAAAGCCGTCATCCATTACGCCTTCGTCGCCCGCCATTAATTTTCGATATGCGCTTTGCCAGCAGTAGTTTATAAAGAATTTGGCCTGTTTTACAAGGGAAAAAATTGCTTTATAGGTATTCTGTCCTTATTATTGTCGTCAAATGGATGCAAACGAGTTGATATTGAGTATTGAGACCTCTGGTCGTATAGGCTCTGTGGCGGTTTCAGGCGGTGCGAATCTGCTTGGCGAGCGCGAATTTTCTGCGCCGATGCGTCATAGTGCGGAGATTTTCGGTGCAGTGGGTGGTCTTTTAGAGCAATTCGGCAAGAGAGCTGATGAGATCAGGCAGATTTACATATCTGTTGGTCCGGGCAGCTTTACAGGGCTTCGAATCGCGGTGACGATGGCGAAAACGATGGCGCTGGCTAATGATGTTGCGATTGTGGCGGTTGATACTCTTGACGTTATTGGGGCTAATGCGATTGAGTATGTCACAAGCGAAAATGAGGATATTGAGCGAATCGGGGTTATCCTTGATGCTAAGCGTAGTCAGTTCTTTGCGGCGGTCTATGAAAAGCAAGGTCAGAAGTGGGAGAAGAAATTAGATGACTGTTTGCTGACGGTCAAGCAGTTTCATGAGCGATTTGGGGGTGACGCAAAGAGTGTTTGGCTATTGGGTGAGGGGCTGGTGTATTATAAGGATAAGTTTGCAGGTGACGGGATTGAGTTTTTTGATGAGTCGCTTTGGAACCCAAGGGCGTCGAAGGTTTATGAGTTAGGGTTTTTGAAAGCCAAGAGTGGCGAGTTTGCGGATGCATTAACGTTAGAGCCTAAATACATTCAGCGTCCGGATATAAAGATGAAAAAATAGAATAGTAATTTGGGGAGATAATTATGAAACGAAAAAATAATGGTTCGGTCGGCGGATCCATTATCACTTTGCTGGTTCTTGGTCTTATTGTACTGTTTATCGCAAGGGGTATATGGGTAAAGTCAACAAATCATCATTTCGATGTTTTGATATCTGCCTATATTTCTGAAACAGACGGGGTCGAGGAAGATACTCGCGGAGACTTGAAAGAAAAACTGGCGGAAAGCGGTATCTTTTTGCAAGTGACCAACTGGGACAAGGAAAGCTTTATCAAAGATGAAAAGCTTTATGAAAATGTTAAAAAGGCATTAGAGGCCAAAGAGCAAAGAATAAGAGATGAACACAACGACGCTATTAGTGATGTAATTAATTTATAAGTTCTCAATTGGAGAGTCTTCTGAAATTTAACTCTGTCAATCGCAAAAGGTTGTGGATTTTATTGTCACTTTGTATAGTTACGCCATTAGGTTTTTGGTGTAAGTCTTATCATGGTTTTGGCAACTGGTTTTATCTATACGGGGGCGGTGTATTATATGAGATATTTTTCTGTCTGGTTTTGTTTCTGGTTTGGCCTAAAAGGCAAAACGCAATTAAGATAGCGATTGGCGTATTAATTGTGACGTGCTTGCTGGAGACATTGCAATTATGGCATGCGCCTTTTTTAGAGACGATACGTTCAACTTATTGGGGTAGAGTGTTTATAGGGACGACTTTTGTGTGGTTAGATTTTCCTCATTATCTTGTTGGGGCGTTTTTAGGGTGGTTATTTATGCGACGTTTTGGCGAGGCCAGTTCAGATTAATGGGGTTGGCAGGTTTAGTTCGGCCTGTCAGGTTGGCATGGAAAGCCCTTTTTTACAATGCCAAAATGGCCAATTCATACTGCGTAAACTGGGGGGATATCGGGATTCAGCATTTTTTAAACGCTGTAATTAGCTATTTTATAAGAGGTTAAGGGCTGGGACGTCAAAAAGGCGGGGTCTGGAGGGCTAATTTGGTATATGCTTTGCTTGTATAGTATTAAGTTATACTAAATTGGACTAATAAAATGCGATTTTTGACATACTATCAATCGTTGTGTCATGTCTGCAAAAGTGGGTATGCAGTAAATTCAAGTAAGTGGATTCCCGCTTGCGCGGGAATGACAAGATACAGGAATTAAATCCAATCAGTATTAGAAGCAAATTGATTTTAGAATCTTTATGAATTAGGAGAAACAGGCTATGGCAGTTAAAGATTTGGTATTTGAGTCAGAGGCACGTGCGTCGCTGCTGGCGGGCGTAGAAAAGCTTGCACGAGCGGTGAAGTCGACGCTTGGCCCTCGTGGCAGGAACGCAATTATTGATAAAGGCTGGGGCGGGCCTACCGTGACAAAAGACGGGGTTACCGTAGCTGAGGAAATCGAATTAGTAGATAAGAATGAGAATCTCGGTGCTCAGTTAGTTAGGGAAGCTGCGAGTAAGACATCCAAGATAGCTGGTGACGGCACGACGACAGCAACGGTTTTGACCGAGGCGATGTTCAAGCAGGCGTGTCGCAATCTGGCAGCTGGCGCTGACGCGATGTCACTTAATCGCGGGATGCAGAAGGCGGCTAAGGTGGTTACTGAGAAGTTGGCGTCACTTGCTAAGCCGGTTGATATCACTAAGAAAGATGACATTGTAAATATCGCGGCGATATCAGCTAATAATGATATTGAAATCGGCAAGATAATGGCAGAGGCGTTTCAGCGTGTCGGCAAAGACGGTGTTATCACTGTTGAAGAAGGTAAGAGCCTTGATACGACAGTTGATTTTGTCGAGGGTATGCAGTTTGACCGCGGCTTTTTGTCGCCTCATTTTGTCACTGACCAGGATAATATGACTTGTGAACTCAACAAGCCTTACATTCTTATTCATGAAGAGAAAATAAGCAGTATCGCTAAATTGGTTCCGCTTTTGGAAACGATGGCAAAGAACAAGAGGCCCTTATTGATTATCGCAGAGGACGTTGAAAGCGAGGCGCTGGCAACATTGGTTATCAATAAGTTGAAGGGTGTTGTTCAGGTCGCAGCGGTGAAGGCCCCGGGTTACGGTGACAGGCGTAAAGCGATGCTTGAGGATATTGCGGTTCTTACCGGTGCTGAGGCCATTATGAAGGATTTGGGTGTTGACCTTGAGAATGTGAGTATTTCTCAGCTTGGTCAGGCGAAAAAAATCACTATCGATAATGACAACACGATTATTGTCGAGGGTGCGGGCGACGAAACTGCTATCGCGGCAAAGATCAAACAGATACAGGCAGAGATCGACAATTCAACAAGTGATTACGACAAGGAGAAATTGCAGGAGCGTTTGGCGAAATTGACCGGCGGAGTAGCACAGATAAATGTTGGTGCCGGCAGCGAAGCAGAGCTGAAAGAAACTAAGGCCCGCATCGAGGACGCATTGCACGCGACTCGCGCAGCTTTGGAAGAGGGAATTGTACCGGGCGGCGGCGTAGCACTTATCCGTTGTATTGATGCGGTTGCAAAGCTGAAACTCAAAGGCGATGAAAAAACCGGAGCAGAGATTGTCGCACACGCACTGTCGATGCCTTGTGCATGTATTGCAGAAAACGCAGGGGCAGTACCAAATCTGGTAGTCAATAATATCACGGAAGGCAAAGATGGTTTTGGTTATAACGCCAATACCGACACTTACGAAGACCTTATTGAGGCCGGCGTAATTGACCCGGCGAAGGTGACCCGAATCGCGTTACAAAATTCTGTGAGTATCGCGGGCTTGCTATTGACGACTGATTGCCTTGTGACCGAGAAGCCTGGTAAAGAAGAAGCTGGTGCCGGCGGAATGCCTCCTGGAGGAATGGGTGGTATGGGCGGCGGTATGGGCGGTGGTATGGGCGGCGGTATGGGCGGCGGTATGGGCGGCGGTATGGGCGGTATGGGTGGTATGGGCGGCGGAATGCCGGGCATGGGAATGATGTAAAACAACTAACAGAAAGAACCTAAGGAGTTAGATATGAAACTTAAACCATTGGATGACAGAATTGTAATTAAGCAGTTAGAAGCCCAGGAGAAGACGGCGGGCGGAATTATTTTGCCTGAGGCAGCGAAGGAAAAACCGATGATCGGTAAGGTTGTTGCTATAGGTCCGGGTAAGCTGCTCGAGACCGGTAAAAGAAGTAAGATGAATGTAAAGAAGAACGATGAAGTTATCTACGCAAAATATATGGGAAGTGACGTTGAGATCGAAGGCGAGACTTATGTTATTTTAAGAGAGAGTGACGTTCTCGGCGTGGTAGAAAAGTAAACTTTGTTTTATTAACTATAAAGGCAAATTAAAAGTTAAGAGGTAATTAAAAATGGCAAAACAATTAATGTTTGATGATACAGCACGAACGGCTCTTAAGGAAGGGTTGGAACAATTGGCAGCAGCGGTGAAGGTGACTCTTGGCCCGACGGGCAAGAATGTACTTTTGCATAAAAGCTGGGGCTCACCTAAAGTAACGAAGGACGGAGTTTCGGTAAGTAAAGAGATTGAGCTTCCGGAACCCTTTCAGAACATGGGCGCAAAGATGATAAATCAGGTCGCCAGCAAGACTTCTGACGTTGTAGGCGACGGGACAACGACCTCGACGGTACTGGCCGAAGCGATTTATGCTGAGGGTTTGAAGCATGTGGCAGCGGGTGTGAATCCTGTGGCTATTCAGCGGGGAATCAACAAGGCGGCGGCGGTTGTGACCAAGTTTATTGAGTCTATTAAGGTTGATGTTAAAGGTCACGATGACATCGCAAAGGTCGCAACGATCAGTGCAAATAATAACCCTGAGGTTGGTGAGATCTTAGCTGACGCGATTGATAAGGTCGGCAAGGATGGCGTTATCGAGATAGAAGAAGGTAAGGGTATGGAGAATGAGCTGACAATCGTTGAAGGTATGCAGTTCGATAAGGGTTACATCTCGCCTTACTTTATTACTGATACGACTAATCTTGAGGCTGTTTTTGAGGATGCTTATATCTTGCTTCATGAAAAGAATATCTCTAATATTCGCGAGTTGATTCCTCTATTGGAAAAGACCGCTACGACAGCCAAGCCATTAGTGCTTGTCGCAGAAGACGTTGAGGGTGAGGCATTGACAGCGTTGGTTATTAATCGGTTGCAGGGTGTGTTGAAGATTTGTGCGGTAAAGGCTCCGGGTTTTGGTGACCGCAGAAAAGCTATGTTGGCGGATTTGGCAGCAGTGACGGGTGGTCAGGTAATTACTGAGGACTTGGGCATTAAGCTTGAGAATGTTGAGCTTTCGCAGCTTGGACAGGCCAAGAGAATCGTTATCGATAAAGACACGACCACTATTATTGAGGGCGGCGGTAGCAAGAAGGCTATTAAAACCTGCTGCGAACAAATCAGAAAGCAGATCGAGAAGTCAACGAGCGATTATGATAAGGAGAAATTGCAGGAGCGTTTAGCTAAGCTGACCGGCGGAGTTGCGGTAATTAAAGCTGGGGCCGCTACTGAAACCGAGATGAAAGAACGCAAGGACCTTTTGGACGATGCGCTTCACGCAACGAGAGCTGCGACTGAAGAAGGTATTATACCGGGCGGCGGAGTGGCATTTTTGCGTGCGATCGCTGAAGTTAATAAGGGGCGAGGCAAAGTCAAAGGTGACGAAAAGATCGGGTTCGATATTGTCGCTAACGCATTGAAGGCTCCGACGATGCAGATAGTTGATAACTCAAGTCAGCAAGGTGACGTTGTGGTGGCACAGCTAATAGAGAAAGCTTCGAATGGCGAATCTGTCGGCTATGACGCTAATACCGGTGAGTTTGTTGACATGTTCAAGGCTGGCATTATTGACCCGGCGAAGGTTGTCAGGACGGCATTGGAGACGGCGGCATCTGTTGCGGGATTGATGTTGACTGCGAATGTGCTGATAACCGATTTGAAAGATAAAGACAAAGAGCCAATTCCAGGTTCTGTTAGATAAAATCATGGTAGTTTTTTTCTGACCGCGAGATACGAGAGTTTATGGCCAAACGTGATTACTACGAAGTTCTTGGAATAGGCAGGGACGCCTCTGGGGATGATATTAAGCGCTCATATCGGCGTTTGGCGATGAAGTACCATCCCGATAAGAACCCCGATGACAAAGAGGCCGAGGCTAAGTTTAAAGAATGTGCCGAGGCTTATGAGGTTTTAAGCAATTCCGAGAAGCGTCAGCGTTATGACCAGTTTGGCCATGACGGTCTGCGTGGAATGGGTATGCGTGACTATAGTCACATGCGTTGGCAGGACATCAGCAGTGTGTTTGAAGATATGTTCGGCGGCCTCGGCGGGTTAGGTGACATTTTCGGGATGGGCGGTCAGAGGCAGTCGCGGCGCGCAGGTCCGAGCAAGGGTTTTGACCTTGAAACGGTTGTTGAGCTGAGCCTCGGTGAGATTGCCAAGGGCGCAGAGAAGACGATTGAATTTACACGCCAGGACACTTGCGGCGGTTGCGGGGGCAACGGCTGCGCGAAAGGGACGAAGCCATCGACCTGTCCATCATGTAAGGGTAGCGGTCAGCGTGCTACGGGCGGTGGATTTTTTCAGATGATATCAACGTGTCCGCAATGCAGGGGCAGCGGGCAGGTTATTATGACTCCATGCAGGCCATGCAGAGGTACGGGTCATACGCCTAAGAAAAGGGTTGTCAGTGTTAAGGTTCCTGCGGGTGTTCATGAGGGTCAGGGTATACGTGTGACAGGTGAAGGTGAGCCTGGCAGGCATGGCGGACCTCGGGGTCATCTTTATTGTTATGTAAAAGTTAAGGCTCATGAGTTTCTTGAGCGTGACGGCAATAATCTTATCGCGATCGTGCCTATAAGCTTTACGCAGGCATCGTTGGGGGCGACTATTGACGTGCCAAGTCTTGATGGTCCTAAGCAGTTGAAGATACCGGCGGGCACTCAGTACGGCAGTATTTTTCGGATAAAGGGACAGGGGCTACCTGACATTAGAAGCAAAAGAACCGGCGACCAACTGGTTCAGGTGACAATCGAAACGCCTGCGAAGCTGAGTTCAAAACAGAAGCAGATTCTTAAAGAATTTGACAATAGTGAAAGTAAAAGTGTATTTCCGAAATCAAAAGAGTTTTTTGAAAAGATGAAAGAATATTTTGGTAATAACTAATGACTGATAAAAAAGAAGAAAAAAAGGTGAAGGCTGATAAAGGCGAGGCGAAGCTGAGTAAGAAGTTAGAGGCTTTGCAAAAGGAAAAAGACGAACTGTTCGAAAAGCTGCAGCGGGTCAGCGCCGACTATGCGAATTTTCAAAAGCGGGTTCCGCGCCAGATTGAAGATAGTGTTTCTTATGAAAAGGAACGGATTATTAAGACGCTGCTTCCTGCTTTGGACAATTTTAAGCATACGCTTGACAAGGCGCATTCGGCGGAGAGTGTTGAGGATGTTTTAAAGGGTGTGCAGATAATTCATGAGCAGATGCTTGATATTTTGAAGTCTCAGGGCGTGGAGCAGATAAAGGCGGCAGGTGAGAAATTTGACCCGTCTCTTCATCAGGCATTGATGCAGCGAAGTGAGCCGGAAAAGCCTGAGGGTGTGGTGCTTGAGGAGTTTCAGGCAGGATATAAGCTAAAGGGGCGCGTTATCAGGCCCAGTAAGGTTGTGGTGAATAAGATTGCGGAAGAGACCGAGCAGCCGGAAAGTAAGGAAGAGGGGCAGTAACTGATATGCCTACGTATGATTATCTTTGCGGAAACTGCGGGCATAAGTTCGAGCAGTTTCAGTCTATGACCGCCAAGCTTTTGCGCAAGTGCCCTGAGTGTAAGAAGATGCAGCTAAAAAGGCTCATTGGTGCCGGCTCGGGTGTGATTTTTAAAGGCTCGGGGTTTTACGAGACGGATTATAGAAGTAAAGACTATAAGGACGCCCAAAAGAAGGAAAAAGAAAAGAGAGAGAAGAAAGACACCAAAGCCAAAGACGAAACCAAGAAGTCAAAGCCTGATAAAAAAGCGAAATCTACGCCAAAGCCCAATTCAAAATAGCTAAACCCCCCTCCCCTTTTTTATTACCTTACATGCAATAATTGACTTTAAAAACTCGAATGGTGTTAATTTCGATGTCTGTTTCCCGCCTGTCCTGAGTTCATCGAAGGGACGCTGTTTCGGAATATCCCTTGATTTCCCCAAATATACGGGTTCTAATATCTCCGGCTACGAAGTGCGGAAAAGCTGGAGTTGTTTGCTAGACTCTGCTCCTTTTACTTTAACCGGCTCTAATATTATCCGATGAGGATCTACCTCTTCGCGGTCAATTCGATTTTGAGCTATTTCACAATATTCAGAATTAAGTTCAATACCAATCCATTTGCGACCCAGTGCTCTTGCTGCTATACATGTAGCTCCGGCACCATTGAACATGTCTAAGATTATATCACCCTCAAAATCAGCTTCGGGGCATTCTTTATAGGAATACATTTTAATCAACCTTTGAGGCAACACAATGGGAAATGGAGCAGGGTGGCCACATGCCCTCTGTACATCCTTCGGGTATATAGGCCAAACTTGCATAGTTAGATTACGCCACTCTTTTTGGGTTAACTTGCTAGGCTCTTTGGCCTCTTTCGAAAGTGTCGATGGCACACCCTCTTTTACGTATACATTAATAAATTCTATCGTGTTATCCTCGTAGATATTCGGAGGAAAAGGATAGCTCCCAAACATCTTCACGGATGTTTGTTTTTGCCAAACGAACAAGCTATATCTTTGAAGAGCTGAAATGTTATTTAAAATAGTATACTCAATATCATTACTTATATTTTTCAGATGCCTTGTATGAGAATTATTAATTATTTTTTTTGATATAGGCATAATAGGTGTGATTATTACCAATTTTCCATTTGGTATTAGAACACGTTCAGTTTCTTTCCAAATTGGAAGAAGGTCGGCAAGATATTGTTCATAACTAGTTTGTCCAATCTGCCCCTTAACTTCATAATCTATAATATTCCAGTATGGTGGGCTAGAAATAGCTAAAGCTATACAATCGCTTGGAAGCTTCTTTAAGGCCTTTAGTGCATCATCATTAATTATTTTATTAACAAATTTTTTAGGCCAATTCGACGCGTCAGGAATCCTGTACATTAAGACCATGCTCCTTAAATTTAATAAAACTCTGATAGTCAGTCTTCAGCAAACCAATTCTTGAGTATCGTGCGCTTTCTGGAAATTGTGATGCCAAAATAATACCACGGACATTATTCTCTGCATCGCCTATATTTCGATGCACCCAGCCGATATAGCGTAATATTTGCCCGAAAACCGAATCACGAGCTTCTTGTGCCTTAATTTCAACTACAACATACCCTCCATCTTCACTGCGACACAACAAGTCTATTCGTCCTATCGGCGTAGAAAACTGCCTCCCATCTTCTACGACCGTTAAACCGGATTCCAACATACCGATATTTTCACAGTAAAAGGTCTCAATGCCCTTTTCTACTTGAGCTCTTTCTATGGCTTGTTTTTCATCCTCTCCAATGTATTCCATATTTTCATCAACAACTGCTTGAACTTCTTCTTTTGTTTTTGCATCTTCAATTGCAGAGATTAAATATGTAAGCCAAGAAGGTTTTTGCGTTGGATCTCCAAAGTATGCAAACCAGTCCTCAAGAGTTCGAAACTTAGTAACCTTGAGTGAGGGTAATATTTGTCCTAATAACTCATCTACCTTTGCAGAGGCATCACAAATGATATTACTATCTTCTAAACTTAGATAGCTTGGAAAAGTGAAAAAGGATTTCTGGTAACTAGAATCAAGGTGGATACGATTGAATCTAGTGAACCTTTCAGCTACTGGAAGGTCTTCAAACAGTTCAGGGTCATCTGATATATCTGGCATTGCTACCTTTTGGGCAATTTCTAATATTAACTTCTGCTCTTTTTCTTTAAGGTCTCTCCATGAGTTAATATATGTAACAATGGTGTCAATATCCTCTTGAGACTGGGCTAGATTTACGAAAAGTTCATATTCTATTGAATTTATTTTGCGACCACATCTCTGAAGAACTTGAAGAAGAAAAACATGGGGTAATATGCCACGAAAACACTCTCCGTATTCTGAAGAAATACTAGGATTAGGGTATTGATATTTAGCAATCTGTTGCTCTATTGCAATACGTGAATTTTCACCTTCACTAGGTATCATTTCCAAGCCAGCATCTGTAATGATAATCGCAGTATTATCTTGAATCCAAAAAAGACCAAGTGCCTCAAGGAGCTTTTTCCAAATACGAATTAAAGCTGTCCGGTCTACCCGGCTACCTTGAGTAGTAGGATTAAGAGCGCCAATTTCGACAAGCCGATTTAATATTTCATCCTGAGTTTCTTGGTTCCAAAGTTTGCCAAGAAATTCATCAAAAATCAACTTAACTATTTTTATTATTACTTGTATATTTTCTTCGTTAAGTGTTCGTACTTTCGGTATGTACCAATATGTTGCACTTGACGAGTATCGTTTTAGAAATTCATCAAAAATTTCACGAAATGGAAATTTCTTTGGTAAAGACTTCATATAGACTAGCTCAATCTCCTAAAAACCTAATCCATTAAAATAAATAACTTACACGCCCTTTTTGCCAGTTTACAATGGTTCAATGTAACCTTACAATACCATGATGTAAAGCTATTTCTTGCGTTTCTTTCTGTTTGGCCGCTGGGTTAATGCAGAGGCGGCGGTACTCTTGGCCTTTTTTGAGGTTCTTTTGCTTCGTAGTTGTTGGGAAGCGATTTTGCCTACTCGTTTTGAGGTTTTTTCGTTCCTTGCCATTTTAAAATTCCTTTCTTCAAATGTTAACCGTTATTCGTTTTCTCAAACTTCTCGCAAACCCAAGTGTCAATGGTAATACTACGAACCTTTTGATTTAAATTCGCAGGGTCACTGACCGGTAGAAAATGTTGTGAACAGCGGCCATAAGGGCCATTGTTATCACCCCAATGCTTACAGTCTCCACAATTCTTTTCGCTATCGCTATCGGTAATCGCCATTCCTATTCCCCTTTAAAATCAATCTCCATTTGCTTAAGCCTTTTATTGTGTTTGTGCACTTTTGTAATAGTTCGTTTTGCATCAATATGTGTGCCATACATCTTATCATATTTTTGCATTGTCTGCATATCAACTTTCAAGGTATCACCAGCACAAAATGACTCCCCTGTTTGAACCTTTGATAAAAAAACTTCGTCCGTAATATTTGCAGAAATCTTTTGTCCGTTCCAAATAAATTTCCAATTAGATCTCTCACTGTATTCTAAAACTAAAGAGTGTATTATTAATACGACTTTATCATGTTTTACTTGGTCTTCTGGAAGTTCTACTATTGCTTGAACAGTTTTGTAATATTCAAATTGAGTTTTTGATACTTTAGCAATTTCTTTTTTAGTAGAACTATTTATTATCTTCATGCCCTCGATATTATTATCCTCGCCTAATTTGCCGAGAGCTTTAGACACAAGTTGGTTAGCTTTATTATTTGGATTCATCAAGTTAATAGTAATATTATCTACATTAATTACATTATCTTGTATAATTATGTTTTGACCCTCAATTCTAGGTATTTCACCCTCTAATTGATTTTTAATACTGAAGTATTCTTTTATAATTTTTAAAATATCTAAAATAGACATTGGCTGAATAAGACTAGCCCCAGTAACAGCAACCAGAACAATATCCAAAGGGATTTCAAAACTACCTTTACTAAACGGTCTAGCTTTGACAAGCAATTCATGATTGTCCTCAAATGCTTCATGTACTTCTTCAATCATAGTCGCCACTGCTTCCATTGTTGATGCAACCGCCAAAGCATTTGTTTCCCCACTTTTCAAAGTAGAACCAAGCGTGACAACAATATTTTCTTCTTGATTAGCCATATCAACTCCAAATATTTTTTAAACTAATTTTTGTAAAATTCTCACCAAAACATTTTACCCCCCACTTTTCACCCTGTAAACCATATTCCCCTCCACCGTTTTTTCCTTTTTTATCCTGTTATCCTGTCTAAACAATCCTCTGTGGCCTCTGAGACCTCTGTGGCTAACTTTTCTTCCGCCTTCTGATTTCTGACTCCTGACTTCTGCCTTTTTGTCTTGATTTTTTCTTTAAAATCTGGTATAATACTCAAAAATGGGGGTTTTAATTTGAACCAAGCAAACATTAATCTTAATCAAACCTGCCCTGTCTACCCTGAGCTTGTCGAAGGGAGCGCAGTCGAAGGGACGTTGTTTCGAAAAATAAACGTTTTAATAAACGAACCCAATTTCAAAAACACCGAAAATGAACATAACTTACTACCCAAAAACTAATTACAACAATTTTACACCATATACAATGCCGAAAAACAAACCCAATTCAAACCCAATTTGCAAAATAAGCCTTTTACTTCACGAGTTTTGCGATTTGTTTGAATTTTGGATGTGCGGCAGTTTTGAGGAGTTCGAATAATGCCATTTCTGTGGAGTTTATAGCTATACCGGCGGCGCCCATTCTTGCGATAGCGAGTTGTTTATTTTCTTTTGTTCTTGAAGAGACGGCGTCGGCGATAAGTTCGACATGGCAGCCTTTAGTGATTAAATCGGCGACAGTTTGATAGATGCAGACGTGTGTTTCTATACCGCATAAAAGTATTTGTCTTCGGTTAAGATTTTGTATGGTTTGGGAGAATTTTTCATCGCCGCAACAGCTAAAACTTATTTTATTTACCGGCTCGATATCGGTTAGAAGTTCTGCGATTTCGGGAATTGTGGGCCCCAGAGCTTCGGGTTTTTGCTGACAGTATACGATTGGGATATCTAAAATCTTTGCGGCTTGAATTAAGATTCGGATATTTTTAAATAAGATTTGTTTTTCGTACATGAGCTGAGCGAGTTTGCCCTGCACATCGACAACAACGAGGCAGCAGCTTTCTATATCGAGCATAGATGACTCCCGTTATTATTTTGAGTCAGCAGGTATTACAGATATAGTCAATTCAAACCTCTCGTCAGCAGTTTGTTTTGTTTTTTTGAGACGTTCTGCCGATGTGAGAACTGGTTTTGGTATTGCCATTCTCGAAGGGATATCGGCATCGATGTCCGTTATGATATCTCTGCGAGGCATCATAGCATCCATGTTATTTAGGATCGCAAAATACTTAGCGGCTTTATCGCGTCGTTGGGTGTCGGTTTGATTTACGATTTCGACAATCTGCTGGATCTTCGCGTTTTCAACAACGATGTCACTGCCGGATGTCGGGGTTTTTATGACAAACTTAGCAGAATCAATTTTGCTCCAGACGATCCTTAAGTCTGCCAAAAGCAAATTAAGTTCATCTCTTGTACAACTCAGTGACGAGACCATCCTTGCTCCTGGGTATGCGGTATCGGTCAGACCATGTTCTATAACGGCTTTATTAATTGCCGAAGCAACGGTTTGTGTTTCGGCCGTTTTCAATTCGAGTATTGCGTTAAATCCAGTAGTCATGACCGGTTCAAGGGCCTTGGTTTGTTTTACAATTACCCTCTGTGCCGGCTTTGGTTTTGGCAGAGCAATTTTTACGGTTCGCTTGAAGCTGTCCTCTAAGGCGACGGTTCTGGTGACCGGTTTAACTGGCGCGACGATATTATAAACGACAGCGCCCAGTGCAGCTATCAATGCAATCATTGCCGCGGTTGCGGTTATCTTTCTCAGTAATAAATGCCTTGCTCCCGTCTTCTCGTCATACTCTTCGTTTTGAGGATCTAACAGAGCCCTTCTCTCGAGGGCGAGCTTAATATCTTCTGCCATTTCATCTGGCGCGGTTTCAAAAGGTAATGCGTTTAGAAGCTTTTTACAGTTTTCAAGTTCATCGAGTCTGTCAATTATCTTTTGGTCATGTGCCAGAAGTCTTTGCACCTCTGTTCTCTGTCTCGGCGGGAGTTCGTCATCTAAAAAACCATTTAGCAATTCATCTATATTTTGATTCGGTTTCATTTTATGACCACCTCCAGGCTTTCTCTTAGATTTCCTCTTGCCCTGCTTAGTCTACTTTTAACGGTTCCCAATTCGATATCGAGAACGTCGGCAATCTGTGAATAATTCATTCCTTCGATATCTCTCAGGACAACAACAGCTCTTTGGTCATCATCAAGATTCATAATTGCCTTTATAATCAAATCACAAATTTCTCTATTTTCAGTTACTGCCGCTGGATTCGGCGCATCATTATTTGTCAATACTTCCTTTAAGCTCGTCCGTGTTTGCTCATTACAGTTATCTGCTTCTATCGATGTAATTCCGAGTTTTACATTTCTTTTACAAAAATTTAAAGTCAGGTTAACAGCTATCCTGAATAGCCAGGTATAAAAGCTGCTTCTTCCTTCAAAATTATATATGTTCTCAATAGCTTTGACAAAGGCATCCTGAGAAAGTTCCGCGGCATCATCGACATTACCGCACATTTTTAAAATAACATTGTAAATCCGGTTCTGGTACCTGACGATAAGCGTTTCCATGGCGCGTGAATCGCCTCTCTGGCATCGTTTCACCAGTTCCCTGTCATCAATATTGATGTTTACTGCTTCGGTCACTACTTCACTCCTATTTTAGACTGCCTGGTGTGTAAAAAGTTCCTCGAAAATACATAAAAACCGAGTCTAATCCTTGATATATCTTAAAATAACCCCTTTTGTCAACAGAATTTAGGTTTTGATGGGGCAAAAAGCATGGTTTTTGGTATTTCTAAGGTCTATAAAAATAATCTGTTAAACCTAAGACTGACGTCCGATAAAAAGCGTATTATAGAGTTGTTATTTGAGTACGTATTCTGCGGTGAGTCTTTTTCCTCCTTCGCAAAATGCTGTTACCTGTAGTATATAGTGTCTATCTTTATCCGGTTGAAAATTGATGTTGAATTCATATGCCCTGAGAAAATCCTTCCAATGTTCATTGTTGTTTTTTACATCGGTCAGGTTGATATCAGGCCAGATATTTACCCTTGCTCCTTTGGGGTCGGCAGAACGAGGCAATCTGTTATATAACTCGAAACGAAATACGGCAGGCGCTTTTAGAGCTGAGGCGAAGTTGTCTTCGAGGCTGACAAATACATTAATTTTCGAATCATCGGTGAACTCTGTTAAAGGCAGGATTTGTGTAGAAGTTGGTTCGTAACCGGGATAGGATTTTTGGGTTTCTTTAGTGTTGCCTGATAATTTTAGCGTATTAACTCCGGGCTCGCAGGCGGTGAAGAGCATAAGAAGCAATACAAGGAGCGTTGATATTAGAAATTTTAATTTTTTCATTTTGGTATTTAACTTTTGTTAGGTGTCTTCGTCGAGTAAATGTCCGAAGCGAAGTTTTTTGGTTTTCAGGTACTCGACATTATGCTTACCGGGTTTGACTTTTAGCGGAATTTGTTCGACAATTTTTATTCCGTAAACTTCAAGCCTGCTTACTTTTTTGGGATTGTTTGTTAATATTCGGATACTTTTCAGTCCAAGGTCACGTAGTATCTGTGCACCGATTCCATAATCTCTTTTGTCTGCGTTAAATCCAAGTTTTAGATTTGCATCGACGGTATCGAATCCCTGTTCCTGGAGTTTGTAGGCCTTTAGTTTATTTGCCAGGCCTATACCCCTGCCCTCCTGCCTGAGATAAACAACGGCGCCTTTGCCTTGTTTCTCAATCATTTTCATTGCGGAGATGAGTTGCTCGCCGCACTCGCATCGCTGGGAATGAAACAGGTCACCTGTCATGCATTCGGAATGCACCCTAATCAGTACCGGCTCATCATGCTCTATTACATTACCTTTTTCGTCAAGTTCGCCAACGCCCCCCTTGCAAAGCGCGAGATGGGGTTCCGGTGAGTTTACGCTGTCGTATCCCACCAGATTAAAATCGCCATAATCGGTTGGCAGATGTATGGTCTCAACTCGTTTTATCTGGCTTTCTCGTTGGAGTCGGTATTCGACCAGCTTTGCGATCGAGGTGATTTTCAAATCATGTTTTTCGCAAAATTCCAGTAGGTGCGGCACTCTTGCCATCGAGCCGTCTTCGTTCATAATCTCACAGATAACCCCTGCTGGTTTCATACCTGCGAGCCTTGTCAGGTCAACGGCACCTTCGGTTTGTCCAGCTCGGACGAGTACGCCGCCATCACGAGCGCGTAAGGGGAAGATATGTCCTGGTCTGGCGAGGTCGGCGGCACGTGAGTTGTCTGCTATGGTTACCTGGATGGTAAGTGCCCTGTCGGCAGCACTTATGCCTGTTGTTATTCCATCGGCGGCATCGATACTGACGGTAAAAGCTGTACCGAGTCTTGCGGTGTTGTCAGCGGACTGTGGATATAGGCCGAGAGCATCGCACTTTTCGGCGGTGAGTGGCAGGCAGATGAGTCCCCTGCCGTGCATTGCCATGAAGTTAATGATTTGAGGCGTTACTTTCTCAGCGGCACAGACGAGGTCTCCCTCATTTTCTCTGTCCTCGTCATCAACGAGTACAATTATCTTTCCCTGCTGAAGGTCCTTTAGTATGTGGGATATTTCGCTAAATTGAACAGTCATGTCTTTCCTGGATAATAATATTTAGTTTTGCTGGTTTAAGCTTCGTTCGTGCTGTTCAATATAGCGACTTCCGGTGTGAATGTAAATAAGTGTTCCCAAAATAGCGGTTATCGCCGCTGACCACCATAGGAGTCTGAGGAACCAAATCCATGCTGGTATGAGGGTAGAGACCTCCGGTGCTAATAGTATGGCTGTTACCATTGAGAGCTGTAATGCGGTGGCGAATTTTCCTATTGGTGCGGGAATAATGCGAATCTGCAATGTGATGAGATAGACCACGAAAAAGCCGATGAGCAAAAACAGGTCCTTTCCGATAATTAAAACGACAACGGTTTGAGGCAATCTAAAGCCTGGAACATGTGCCTTTTGAGAGGCAAGAAGCAGGCATGCACAAACCATCAGTAGTTTGTCGGCCAGTGGATCCAAAAAAGAGCCGAGTTTGGTAACCTGCCCATTTTTTCTGGCGAGGTATCCATCGAGGACATCGCTTGCCGCCATGACAAGAAAAATACCCGCTGCGATATATCTCATGACATTCTGCATCGTCTGGCTAAGTTCGACGTCATTTATTTTCAACATGCAGCTTACAAATGGAACTATGAGTAGAATTCTCAGTATTGTAACTCGATTTGCCCAGTTCATATTCATATTTGGAATCCTTTCGGGTATTTGTTTTTTATATGCAACGTCCTCCGTCGACGTTTAATACCTGTCCAGTAATATAGTCATTTTGCAGTAAGAAAATCAGTGCGTTAGTGAGTTCTTTTGTTTTTCCTATTCTCGCCATTGGAATAAAATCGAGCTGTCTTTTTTTCTGGTCATCGTTTAGGTTTGGTTGAAAGTCAACGACAATTCCCGGCGCGATTGAATTAACGAGAATCCTCGGCGCCAGTTCCTTGGCTAATGCTTTTGTGGCCCCGATGAGTCCGGCTTTTGCTGAACAATATACGACGTAATTTGCCCATGGTTTGATACCACCGACATCTGAGATGTTTATTATTTTTGCGACGGTATCCTCACTGCCAGCAAAGTTATCATCGATTATCTTTGCAAACTCTTTGCTTAGAAGAATTGGCGCGATGAGGTCGAGGTCCAGTACGCTGCGAGCTTTTTCGAGTGTTACATTTTGCAAGGGTTCTTTTGAGAAGAGAGCGGCAGAATTAATCAGAATCCGCGGCACACCGATAGTCGAAGCGGTATCAAATAAAGTTTTGACTGCATCTGGATCTGTGAGGTCTGCCTGGACTGGTATTGCCTTTACGCTTAGTTTTTGGATTTTCTCTACGAGCTGTTGGGCTTTTTCTTTGTTTTTATTGTAATGGCAGATGCAGTCGCATCCTGCGTTTGCCAGGGCCAGGGCAATTTCGCTGCCTAAAAGGCCCGTTGAACCTGTTATGATAGCTGTTAATCGGCTGATTTCCATTTGTGATATAGTAAATCACTAAATTAGAATTAGCAAGAAATAGATTTTCAGCAACATCCAGATGAGCCGTCGGAACAATCACAGGTTGGTTCGCCGCCAGTGAAAAAGCTATTTATAACGGCAGCGGCACATCCGACTCCTGCCTGTACCTTTATAGCATCGATTGGACAGTTTAGTGCACATGCTCCGCATTCCATGCAGAGGTCCTTGTTTGTGATCACGGCTTTGTAGTCTTCAATGCGGAATACCCGCTGTGGGCAAACGACGGCGCACATACCGCAGCCTATACACTTATCGATATTGAGTTCTAAAGTGACAACGTTTTTTAAATATTCCTGTCCCTTCATTTTGTTTTCCTATATGAATCTGGTTATAATCCAAATTACCAGTCCTGCAACTGCCGCAGTTAGCTGAAACGGTATGGCGCGTTTCATTTCCTTATTTACGCCGGACAATGAGGTATACGTCGATGCACCGGTAAAGTTCATTGCGGTAAACGATGTAATCGCGGTGACGAGTAATATCCATGCGAGAGTTTCGAGTTGGGTTCCTGTATATCCGGTCAGCGAAAGTGCGGCGGCGAGAAGCAGACCGACGTAGAATCCTTTGACAGAAAAACTGGTTCCGGGCAGCCACGGTAAGAATAGTGGTGCTATAACGGTACCGCCAAGATATGCGGTCATGACATTGAAAACGGCGCGAAAACCATTTTCCAACGTAAGTTGTGTGGAATATCCTTGTTTGTTTATGCCTGAAAGCAGGAACATCGCGGCAATTATAAATAGAGCGTACTTTGCGCTGATAGTAAATTCAACCGGTGTCAGGACAAGTCTGTCATAAAGAGTGAAGTGTACCTGTCTCATGTCCGGCGTTGCTTTATTACCGGCGTCGATGAAAGCCTTTATGTCTCGCGCCCTAACGGGGCCATAAATTACCATGAAGCCGCTTTGTTTTTTTACTTTATGTGCAGCTACTCCAACGCCGCCGAGCTGGGGGAGTATAATTTTTCGATGACTGACAATTTTATTCAGTTCAACACTTTCAATTCGGCGTACAATTTCGGCGGTTCCGAAAGTTCCCTTCCCAGCAGCGCACCAGACGTTAATGCCGTTGGTATCAATTACCATTATCCATGCGTCGATGCCGGTGAGTTCTTTTCGCAGGAAATCGAAACTAAGTTTATAATTTGCTGAGACCAGGACTGGTGACTGGTCGGTGGGATTTCCGACGGCGTATATTCCGGGTTCGACAGTATATTTCATTCTTGCTATTGCCCATCTGGCCTTACAGCCTCCAAGTTTGTCTGCGAAGGTCAGTTGTGGTATTACTTTTGGCAGAGTGAGGCCGTTATGTGTGATGGATGTTAAATTTTTTATTGTGGCAGTCATTATTTTTTACAATCCCATCAAAAGGTAAAAGCCCGCAGTTAGCAACAAGATTCCAGCAGTTACTTTAATTATCGGCGCTAGTTTTGTAAAAACTTTTGTCACTTTTCCGATTCCGGTGCTCAGTAAAGCAATTATTATTGCCAGAGCAAGGCTATAACCGAGCGCATATACGGTCATCAGCAGTGTACCTAAAATAAAGTTTTGCTGCAAGGTGGTCATTGAGAGTGCGACAAATAGTGAGGGGTTGCATCCTGAGCAAAAAGCAGAGAGTCCCGCACCTATTGCAAGGCCGAAAAGCATTGAGCCGGTTTTGCTTTTTGGTATAGCTGATGGTGAGATTAGTTTCGGCAAAGTGAGTGGGAGTAGATTCAATACCGTCATGCCGAAGAAAATAATTACAAAGCCTGCGAAGAGTTTCCACCATGCACCAAGAGTTGCTACAATCGCCTGGCTTAGTAATGCGGTAACGGCACCGAGTGTCACTAATGCCAAAGCGGTGCCAAGTATGAAAAACGAAATCATTATGAATGTGTTTTTTCGTTTTGCCGAGTTGTCTAATGTTGCCGAGAACCCGGTGACGGCAGCAAGTATGGCGATGCTGCAAGTTGAAGATGTCAGCGCGCCGGTTAGGCCCAGGAGAAATGCCGCCAGCAAAACCGCTGCATTGATAGTATCAGCGTTAAGGGTCTGTTGAATCCATTGTGTCACAGGTCAACTCGACTATTTGTTTTTATTTAGAACCGGTTTTTGGACCGCTTGCCATTTTAGCTGCTTCTTTTTTGGACGAACAGCCTGCTATTTTGGCTTCACCTTTTTTAGATGAGCAACCACCTGCTGCTTTAATTGCTTCTCTTAGATCTGCGATTTCATCCGCAGAGTCCTTACTCTCAAATGAAGCGCCTTTGGGGCAGGTTTTTCCTGCTTTCATTTCGGCGGCTTTTACCTCTGGGGAGCAGTCTGTTACGTTATAGATCCCGCAGGCAGATTTTTCGCCATTGGTTCCATTTTTAGCAATGATTGCGTGTGCGGCTACTGCACAGGCTGCGAGTAAAACTATGATAAAGATGATTGATTTGAATTTTCCTGAACCGCCTGAACTTGCCCCTGAATTTGAGGCACAGCAGTTAGGGTCGTTTGAATCTGAACAGCATTTTTCTTTGTTTAAATCTTTGTTTTCTTCCATATTTGGCTCCTAATCATGATTTTAATATAGTAAACACGATAGATACGCATTAAACGTACTTTTGTTCGGTCGGCATTATAACATAATTCGGCTAATTCTGATAGTTTTCAAGAGTGAATTTGTGGGTTGTTCTTATACGATTCTGCGGAGGTATGGGATTTTCATGAGTACTTTTGTGATTTTGTAGCAAATAACGATAGTCATCCAACTCATAATAGGTATTGCTATGAGTGCGAGTAGGCCGTCGACATCTGGTTTTTTGTCTACGCCGTAATATCCTACAATTCTTCTAATTACTTCAAGAACGAACGGGTGCAGGACATATATTCCCATGGTTGCGGGCATAGTTCTTTTTACCATGTTCATGAACATACCCTTTTCGGGCCGGGTCGGTCCCCAGATTCGGTAGCCCATCAGGAATGTCGCAATCGAGAAAATAATTACCGGCGGAAGCAGTTGGTGGTAGAAGATGCTGTCCCTTCCGGTATCGAGCCAACTTCCCCACATCTTTACATAGAAGAACGCACCGAAGAAAACCACGGCGAAGCTGACAATCATAGCGATGGTGCAATAGGTTAGGTTTATTTTTTTTCTTTCAATAAGGGTAAGCTCGTAACCAAGGAGATAGTATCCCAGATAAGGTATGCTTTCGAGGAAGATGAAATGCCGGTCCTGTCGATATATGTGATTAAAGATTTCTGCAACGACTCCGAGTGCCATCATAAGGATTGCGATTTTGATTCTTTTATTTCTTGGGGTGTTTCTGACATATGTTCTGAGGAATGGGGTGAGGAAATAAAATCCAAGTGCTACATATAAATACCACATGTGGTAATATATTCTTACTTCGACGATGTCTGTGAGCAGCGCTTTTGCTGTCACTTTCCCGCCGTAAAAGATGTCAGCTAAAAAAAGTACCTTGAAGAGAGTGTAAAAAATCGACCAGAAAAGGATTGGTACCAGAATTCTTTTTGTTCTTTTTTTGAAAAAAACTTTTGCGGTTTCCTGTTTTGCCGGGTCGAGTAAGGCGGCACTTGAAACGAAAATAAAAATAGGCAGGCAAAATCTTATAGCGGAGTTGTAAAAAGTGGCTATTGACCAGTCGATTGACCATCTGCCGTCGACTAATGGCGGGAAAGTATAAATCATCCATGCAGAGACGTGCCCTATGACCACAGCAAATGCGGCGAATGTCCGCAATACGTCAAAGTAGTAGATTTTTGCGGGTGTGGTCCCTGGCTGTGATGGTTGAAGCTGATTTTCTATTTGCGCAATCCTTGTAATGAAAATACTATGACCTCTAAGAACATCCTTGTAAGGCAGTGATTATACGGTTTGGGTAGTGATATTCAACTAAAAATCGTTTGGGTTAAATTTACTTGATAGAAACGGTTACTGGTATATAATTGCTGATGTTTTTAACGGAAAGAAAGATGACTGAACTAAGTGTTAATATAAATAAAATCGCATTGCTTCGCAATCAGCGGGATATCGGTATCCCTGATGTGACCGGTGCTTCGCGGAGGATTATCGAAGCTGGTGCTTATGGTATTACGGTTCATCCGCGTCCCGATGAGCGTCATATCCGATATTCGGATGTTTACGAGCTGGCAAAGATGGTGACGGTTGAATTCAATATTGAGGGTAATCCTTTTACGGGTAGATACATGGAGATAGTCAGCGATGTCAGGCCTACGCAGGCGACGCTGGTTCCTGATGACCCCGGCGCCAGTACATCGGACCATGGTTGGGACCTGGAAGCTAATGGTGAAAGGCTGATACCGATTATAAAGCAACTGAAAGACAATGGTATTCGGGTGAGTCTTTTTATGGACGCGGTAGTGGAAGTTATGAAGGTTGCGAAACAAATCGGTGCCGACCGGGTCGAGCTTTATACCGAACCTTACGCTACCGCTTTTAGAGAAGAGAAAAACTTCGAGCAGACTTTGCAAGCGTATGTTGAGGCAGCGCGGGCGGCTATGGATGAGGGGCTTGGTATAAATGCAGGTCACGACCTGAATCTGGATAATCTCGGCAAGTTCTGCGGCGAGGTTCCGGGCGTTTTGGAGGTGTCGATAGGTCATGCTCTGATTGGAGATGCACTGGATATAGGCCTAAGTGCTGCGGTGGAGGCTTACTTGAAAATTCTTAGTGATACGAAATCAAAAATAAATTCATAAAAGGAGATTGAGATGTTTACAGGTGCGATGGTAGCATTAGTTACGCCCTTCCGTGATGGTGAGATTGATTTTAAAACACTCGAAGAGCTGATAGAGTTTCAATTGGAAAGCGGAATCGACGGGATAGTGCCTGTCGGGACGACTGGCGAATCTCCGACTCTTAGTCACAGCGAACATAAGAAAGTAATTGAGCGTGTTACCAAAGTGGTCAAGGGCAGGTGTCCTGTGATTGTTGGTGCCGGCTCGAACAGTACCGCTGAAGCAATCGAGCTTAGCGCTTATGCTAAAAAGGTGGGCGCCGACGCAACGCTGCAGGTTTGTCCGTACTATAACAAGCCGACCCAGAGCGGTTTCTATCAGCACTTCAAGGCTATCGCAGAAGAAGTTGACCTTCCGATTGTGCTTTATAACATTCCCGGTCGTTGCGGCGGGACAGGCCTGACGGCTGATACGGTGGCGCGTCTTTCTGAAATCGAAAACATCGTGGCGATAAAAGAAGCGACGGGCAGTCTGGATATGGCAAGCAGTGTCGCTACCAGCTGTGACATCACAATTATCTCAGGGGATGATTCACTTACGCTGCCGATATGCTCTGTGGGAGGTAAAGGTGTTATCAGTGTGGTTGCTAATATCGTACCAGCTGATGTGAAAGCGATGACCGATTTGATTTTGTCTGGTGACTTAGTCACTGCGAGAAAATGGCACAACAAATTATTTGAGTTAAGCAAAAACATGCTTGGCCTTGCGACGAATCCGATTCCACTTAAAGCTGCAATGGGTATGCTTGGTATGGCTTCGGCAGAATTGCGGCTGCCTATGACTCCACTTGGAGAAAAGAAAAAGGCAGTGCTTAAACAAACTTTAGCTGATTACGGTTTGTTTGAATAAAAGCTTTTATCTTTTTAGCCAGTCCTGCACTTCACGATAGAGTTGGAGTGTTTCGTTGACCATAGTACTGACCTGGTGATTTTTCCGCAGATTCTGTTGTGCGTTTTGAGCTAACTGTTTTGAATGCTCATGTTTGTCGAATAAGTGTTTCAACTGGCTATAAATGTCAAGCTCGTCGTTGGGGTCAAAGAAGGCGCAGGTTTTTCCATCGATAAGCAAATCATTTGTATCACCTTTGCATGCAGCTACGACGGCTCCGACACTCATTGCTTCGAGCATCATCGGATTGAATGAATCGCTTATGACCGGCTGAACAAATATATCCCCCGCGGCGAGTACCGAGCGCCATGGTGCCCGGCGAGGTACATTAATGACGATATTCAAAAGTCCCAGTGTTTTCAGTTTATCCTGCAATTGTTTATCGCTGCCCTGTCCGCTTATTATGACCAGCATAAATTCATAACCATCTACAACCAGATGCTTGACGGCGCTAAGGAGTTTATCGAATCCTGGTTCATTTTTAGCCGGTGCGAAGGTTACAATACTTGCCATGCGAGACAAGTCACTAAAGCAATTTGGGCTATCGGCGGTAAATGTGCCCATGTTTATTTTTTGTATTCTATCTGCAATTCTCGGATAGGTTTGCTGCACCTTTAGAGTGACCGCCTCTGCAGATGTGATAATTTTTGCACATCTCTTGGTAGAGATGGAAATCTTAGTGAGTTTTTTCTGTAGAGAATTAATACTGAGTACATATGGTATCGCCAGCTGCTTTGCCAGGTTTCGCGTTAGCAATGCTTTGCTCTGAGAGATACAGTGGAGTAGTGTGGGCTGAAATTTTTTAAGTTTTTCAAGTAATATCCTTCTGTTTTGCCATCCCATAAAAGGTATATCAAAGACCGGGTGTCTAATAATGAGATTTCGCGGCATTGTAATTGCTTTGATATCACAGTCGGGTCTACATATCAGGGCAGAGGAAATTGAAACATCGGCCAATCCGGCAAGTAGATGCTTTAGTGCTATACCGTATTCGCTAACCGTATCATTCGACACAATCAGTACAGGCCTAACATCTTTCGGCAGGTCCTTTTGCTGGGTATATTCCGATTGCTCTTTATTCATGCTTAATCCCGGTATTTTGCTCTTTTTGCGTTTAGCATGGAAATCTTATCTTAAAAGCTCGTAAGATGCTATTACAAAAAATAAAACTTGTTTTTAGTATTAAAAATTGCGTGCATCGACTTTTTTTATATATTTCCCTAAACAAATAGTATGCAGTTGGTCGTATAGAGCGCATTGTAATCTTGACAACACAGTTAAATATGTTATATTCATTGGCTAAGGAGGCCGGGTAAAAACTGGAAAAAAGAAAAATTAGACATTGGAATAGATACCTCAAAGGTGCCTCATTAGGCAATCTTGGTTTCTGCACATCATGGGCGGTTGACCACAAGCACGGTACAGCTCCTGAGTGGATTGAAGTCGTTGAAACTGATTTGCATCTTTCCGAACTTCCCAAAAGCCTTCGCGGCAAACGTATTGTGCACATCTCTGACCTTCATTGCAGCCGAACAGTCAGCTCGAAATATCTCATCCATTGCGTTGAAAGAATCAACCTTCTTGATGCTGATATTGTCGTAATGACCGGCGATTTTGTTACTCACGATATCTATGGGAAATTTAGAGATAAGGTTGCGAAGGTCGTTGGGAAAATCCAAAGCAAGCACGGCACTTTCGCGTGTCTGGGCAATCATGACTACGGTATCGGGTCGGTGTTCCGCATGAATAGGAAAGATATGCTATACCGTCTTATTGACGGCTTTGAGGCGTGCGGAGTTAAGATGCTGCGAAATGAATCCACTGCTATCGAAATCGACGGGAAATCCTTGTGGCTTGTGGGTCTTGGTGACCTTTGGGCAAAAGACTTCCATCCTGAAAAGGCCTTCGCCGATGTTCCTAAAGATTTTCCGGTAATAACTCTTGCGCACAATCCTGAGACTGCGATGCACTTAGATTCATATCCGGCAGATGTATGTTTGAGCGGCCATACGCATGGCACGCGAACCAAGTTTGAACCTTCTCCTGGTTGGAAACTTCAGAAAAGAAACTTTCACGCGGGCTTTTATAAAGTCGGTAAGCAAAAGCTTTATGTGAATCGCGGTCTGGGTCGGCTCGGGCAGTTTCTCTTTAGCGTTCGACCGGAGATTACTGTGTTTACTTTAAAGTAGTTTTGATTTTCGGGTTTCGATTTTAAAGTTTAGTTTAGTCTTCCATCAAAACTTCGTCATCGTATTCAATTTCGAATCTAAGTTTATGTTTTGCTTCCTCCTGCGCCAGTGTCAGGAACATTTGCTTTGTTTGTTCTGTTCGCGACAGTTCTGCCATATCGCAGTAAAGTCTATAAGCTGCCTTTTCCCTGTTCATCGCAACCAGTAATACATCGGCGTAGATCATGTCACTTTGGGGTACAACTTCTACAAGGTAGTCAGCTATTTTTAATCCATGGACTTCTTCGGTGTCTATTTCAATCTCGCCATGCTTTAGTGCCTGCAGTTTCATTTTATGTCCGAGCTCTTCGATAGCAAACCCTTTAAAGACCTCTGCCATCTGGGGCGTAGCCATTTTCTCTGCCAGCACTTCGTAAAAATCATGCGCCTCCTGCTCTCTTTCAATCGCAAAGTCCAGCACGGTTTGTACATTCTCAAATTTTTTCATCTTTTGCCCCTTCTGTTTTTTCAGTTTTGATTTAAAAAGCAGCTTATTTCCTTAAAATCTATTATAAACTCCCCCCTCTACATTCTCAAGCCTTTGTTTATGGCTTAGTTGTTCATCGGCAAAATCGGGTAAGACCTTTGTCATTTCTTTTTTTTACCGAATCGGGGAGTTTAAGATAGAGGTGATATGCCTCTATTTCTCCCTTAATTGGAAAAAGCTTTTGACATAAGTACCCTTTGGTGCTCTAATTTTGGTGGTATCTGGAGAAAGAGTTAATCGTGAACAGATGTGGTCAGGAGAGCAAATGGAAATTGAAGCGTTCCTTTTATGTGACTGTGCAACCGATACGCAGGGCAAATTGAATGTTCTGGGTGCGTTTGACAGGATATTCACCAACCATGTGCCTTTTATATATCCGGCTTGCACGATAGCGGCGAGGATTAGATTTTCGAAAATTGAAGAAGGCGTACACCGAATCAAGATCAATGTTATCGATGCTGACGGCAGACAAATCGGGCCTAAAGTTGAAAATAATATTACCGTGCGGATTTCCGAGGGTGAGGATTCGAGCGTTGCCAATCTGATTTTGAATATCCAGCGTATGAAGTTGGAACACTACGGTGATTACCGTGTCGATTTAGCCATCGATGGAAGAGGAGAGGCATCGGCCCCACTGAAAGTCAGGGAAGTCCCCAAGCGACCATCCTAAGCAAAATGAAGATACCAAATTTACTTTAGTATCTGTTGCAATTTTTCGAACTCACCTTTTTTCATGTGGTAGCTATGCAGGTCATCGGGATATGAATTATTTTTGACTTCATCATTATAAGCAGTTAAAGCTTTGATGGTTTCTGGTGCAAATTGGGCGTAGCTTTTTGCGAACTTTGGTTTTGGTCCGTCTATTAATCCGAGTACATCCGGAGCGATAAGAATCTGGCCATCACAATCTGGTCCTGCACCGCAGCTAATAACGGGAACATCAAATCGCTCGGTAATAATCTTTGAAACTTCTGCGGCGGTTCCTTCGAGCAATAAAAAACTTGCTCCGTTACGAATCATCTGCTCGGCGAGGTTAACCAATTCAACGGCCATCTCAGCGGTAGTGCCCTCGGCTTTTAGTTTTCCTGTTTTAGCGACCATTTGCGGCCTGATACCGATGTGCGCCATGACAGCCATGCCTGCATCACTGACAGCTTTTATGACATTAAGATATGGCTCGGAAGCTTCTATTTTTATCATCTGTACGCCGGCCTCGGTGACGAATCTTCCCGCGTTTTTGACTGCGTTGTTTACTCCAAGCTGATATGAGAGGAACGGCATGTCGGCTACGAGGAACTTATCAGGAGCGGCCCTTCTGACGGCGGCGGTAATCGTTACCATGAAATCCATTGTTACCGGCAATGTGGAATCGAATCCGAGCATCATCTGTGCAGCGGAGTCTCCGACAAGAATCATCTCGATATCCGTTTTTGCGACAAGCTTTGCGGTAGTATAATCGTAGCAGCTGATAGCGGCAATTTTTCGCTTTTCGAGCCTAGCCTGTAATAACTGGGCAATTGTGATTTTCTCAATCATTTTGGTGTTTCCTAAGTATTTAGCCAAAAACTAACAGTCTTACCGTTAAGATATTAGAAGTAAAATAGTTTAGCAAGTGTAAAATGTATGGGTTTTTAGGCCAAAAACACCATTTTTGCATAAAAAGTGGTGAAAACACGAAAAAAAGTGCAAAAAAGCACAAAAATTTTGTACTTTATGGTTGCTTAAATAAAGAAAAGGAGTAATTTACGCGCGTAGCGGAAGTATTATTTAGCATAATTATTAGAAATTTATTAAAGATTTTCTTGTTTGTTTTACGATGTAAGCAGATGGCAGGGATGTCCTATTATGGTAAAAACTAATTATGGTGATTAAAAGCACATAGCTGGTAATTATACTAAATCTATAGGCTTTTCATCACCCTCCTCCGAAGTCAGGTTCTATTTTTTTTAGGAATCTGGCTTTTTTTGTATCCATTTCGGCGCCCCTTCGCAATAAGCATAACGTAGATAGACGCGTATGGCGAATTTCATAGCTTTTAAATTTGCGGCGATATAAACCATAGATGATTTTCTTTGACTAAATTAACATGGGCGATTATTTTAGGGTCTGGTGGCATCGTAATTTAGGTTTATTTAAGGAAGCAGATGGCCAAATTGCAAAGACAGCTTGGTTTTCTTGGTGTGTTTTCGGTCGGCGTCGGTGCGATGATAAGTTCCGGCTTGTTCATCCTTCCTGCACTTGCATATTCTAAAGCGGGTTCTGGTATAATAGTTTCATATCTTCTCGCATCGATATTGATTCTTCCGAGTGTCCTTAGTAAAGCGGAGCTAACAACGGCGATGCCTAAGGCAGGCGGTACATACTTTTTTATAGAGCGAAGTTTAGGGTCGACGTGGGGATTGTTCAGCGGGTTTGCTGGTTGGTTTTCATTGGCATTGAAAAGCGCGTTTGCCGTTGTTGGTATGGCAATTATTGTTAGTGTGTTATTAAAATCTATAAGCGGTATCGAACTTTACGAACATCATTTAAAAATAATAGCTATAGTGTGCTGCCTTGGTTTTACGTTACTGAATATTATAAGTGTTAAGCAAACGGGCAGGCTTCAGATATTTTTGGTAGGGATTTTGTTAGCAATCCTTGTGGTTTTTTCCGGTTTGGGTATTGGCAGTGTCGAGTCTTTTAGATATGAAGGTCTTCTTTCCAATGGGTGGGGTGTGATATTTGCGACATCGGGATTGGTGTTTATCAGCTTTGGTGGCCTGACAAAAATAGCGAGTATTGCCGAGGAGGTAAAAAATCCGAGCAGGAACTTACCTTTGGGAATGATATTGGCATGGCTGGTAGTAACGTTATTGTATATAAGCGTGGTAACGATAACGGTTGGTGTATTAAGCAGCGATGAGTTATCCGCAAGCTATATGCCGATATCACTTGCAGCGAGTAAATTTATGGGTAGTTGGGGTTTTTGGATTTTAAGCATTGCAGCTATTGCGGCCTTTTTGACGACAGCTAACGGCGGCATATTGACGGCGTCGCGGTCACCTATGGCGATGAGCCGCGACCGTCTTCTTCCATCGGTATTTGCCCGTGTAAACAAGAAATTTGGGACACCTCATATCAGTGTGTTGATTACGGGCGTATTTATGGTCGGAGCGATTGTATTTCTTGACCTTGAGACGCTGGTGAAAACAGCTTCGACAATAATGATAATACTTTTCATGCTTGCTAATGCGAGTGTGATAATAATGCGTGAGAGCCGGATACAGAGTTATCGTCCCAAATTTAAATCGCCGCTATATCCTTATATGCACATCTTCGCGATTGTCGCTTACGCGTTATTGATAATTGATATGGGTAAGGTGCCGCTATTAATAACGGCGGGATTTTTTGTTTTCAGTATCGCGTGGTTCTTTATTTATGTTTACAATCGCGGCGACAGGGCTTCGGCGATAATGCATATAGTCGAGCGAGTGACTGCGAAAGAGCTGCAGACGGTGACGTTGGAGAATGAGCTTCGCGATATACTGATAGAGCGTGACGAGATAATTGAGGATCGTTTTGATAAGCTTATCAAGAACTGCGAGATTCTTGATATTAAAGGGAGCAAGACCGCTGAGGAAGTTTTCCGGCAGGCTTCTGTGATACTGGAAAAGCGTTTAGATACGAGTGAATATGTTCTATTTGAGAAGTTTATTCATCGTGAGGGCGAAGGCGGGACCGTTGTTCAGCCTGGTTTCGCGATACCGCATATCATAGTTGAGGGCACAAACAAGTTCGATATTTTGCTGGTTCGTGCGGTTGACGGGATAAAATTTCCGCATACCAAGGAGCCGGTCAAAATAATGTTTGCGCTTGCAGGCAGTCAGGACGAGCGTAATTATCATTTGCGTGCGTTGATGGCGATAGCTCAGATATCGCAGGAAAAGAATTTCGAGCATCGGTGGATGACGGCACGAGACAGTGAGAGCATCCGGAACCTGATTTTATTGTCGACGAGACCGAGAGATACGAAGTTTTAAGAAAATTTTCGATGGTTATTTTCACGGTTATAAAATGGTAAAATAAGATGGTGTGAAATTAGCTATTTTTGGTAGTATAACGACATGGAAACCTTGATTTTATTGAGAGACTATTTTTCGACGGCGGTCTATACGGGTAAGTGTCTCGTATTTATCAGCGAGGACTGGCGTGTTGAGTTGACCGAGCACAAGGACACTGATTTCAGCAAAGGCGCCGAGCAGGCTTCTGTTATACGTGTTCGGCTTTTCAAGAAGGCGTTGAATGAGGAATTTGTTTCAGGGCATTACGAGGATTTTCAGCTTGAGAATATTGGCGAGTTAGCCGAGCAAATTGAAAAGTATGTTCAGATGGCGATAGGAACTAATCTTCGTGAGGCTATCGAGTAAACAATGCCCCCCTCTTTTTAGCACAGTCCTTTAGAGAAACAATCTTAATTCATGAGTAATCTTTCAATCGAAACTGTTGAGGGCGGAGTGGTATTTACAGTGAAGGTAGTTCCGGGTTCAAGCAGGACCTCGTCGAGCGGTTTATTGGATGATATGTTGAAGGTGAAGGTTTCTGCCGCAGCAGAGAGGGGCAAGGCCAATAAGTGTTTGATTGACTTTCTATCGCAGGCCCTTGGCGTGAAAAAAAATGTTATCCGTATTATCAGCGGCCAAATAAATCCTGTTAAGAGGGTAGAGGTTTTGGGTGTTTCGGCTGATATGCTGGAGAAGAAGCTTGGTTTATAATAGCTGGACCTATATAGATGGCAGAAGATTTAGACATAATAATTAACGAAGCGGAATTGGGTGACGCATCTTTAAAATACATGCTAAAGCTTGCAGGGCCCATGGTGGTGACCAATATATCTTTTACCGTCATGCAATTCGTCGACAGGTTCATGGTTTCGCGTTTAGGTACAGAGGCATTGGCTGCTATATTGCCAGCGGGTATCGTGAGTTTTATTCCGGCGAGTTTTGCGCTTGGGGTAATGATAAGTGTTAATACGTTTGTCAGTCAAAGTCTTGGTAGAGGCGATAAGGAAAGTTGTTCCAATTACTGCTGGCAGGCGATATATATGGGTTTTGCGTACTTTTTGGTAGTTATAGCGATAATGTGGCCTGGCGGTCCTTGGATATTCAGGTGGTTCGGGCATGAGCCTGCCGTTGTTGAACTGGAAGTAACATATCTTCGAATAATGCTTTACGCACAGTTTCTAACGACGATGATATGGGCCAGCAGTCAGTTCTTCATGGGAATTCACCGACCTATAATCACAATGTATTCCTCAGTGACGTCACAGTTTGTTAATATTGGTTTCAATTATCTTTTGATATTCGGCAAATTTGGATTTCCGGCGATGGGCGTAGCTGGCGCGGGATGGGGAACGTTTATAGGATTAGCGGTTGGTGCTGGTCTTCGTATGGGGGTGTTTTTGGGCAGCGGTATAAACCGCGAGTACAAGAGCAGGCAAAGTTTTTCCATAGACTTTTCAAAAATGCGGGATTTGATAAAGATCGGTTGTCCAGCGGGTTTAGGATTTATGATCAATATGGCATTTTGGGGAGTGATATTGTTTGGACTTGTTGGTAGATTCGGGAAGGAATCTTTGGCGGCGACGAGTGCGGTATTTTCCTGTATGAACGTTTCGTTTATGCCTATCGTAGGGTTGGGGACAGCATTGACGGCGGCGGTCGGCAAGGCTATAGGAGCCGACAGAAAGGACATCGCGATAAAGCAAACGAGTGTTTGCCTGCGTATAGCATTGGTATATATGGGCATTATCGGGTTGTGTTTTTTCGTTTTCCGCGAGGATTTAATGACATTTTGGTCAAGTGACGATAAGGTAGTGAGTATAGGTACTAAAATTTTCGTCTGTGCAGCAGTATTTCAGGTATTCGACGCGATTTTGATAATTTACGCAGATGCCCTTCGAGGAGCTGGTGATACGTTGTGGTTGGCGGTAATCGAGGCGTCCGGGTCGGCTGTTATACTTGGCATAGGCGGCTATTGCATGCTGACGTTTTTCCCTGAGCTTGGTGCAATGGGACCCTGGATGGCGGCAACGGTAAAGATAATAATTGTCTCTTTTTTGGTGCGTTGGCGATTTAAGAGTAATCACTGGATGAGGATTGATTTGTTTAAGCGAAGAATTGTTGAAGTACCTACAGAGATTAAGACAATAGTGGAATGATAATGGTATATCACGTTATGAAAAAAGTTTTATTTACAATTTGTATTTTGTTTTTTGTGTCCGGTATATGTTTTGGCGATGGCGGTCCTCTTGCGAATTCGAAAAGTGACGGTCTTTATGCGAGGTCGCTAAAAGATGTTTTTAGGCTTGAGGCTGATGATATAGATTTAGCAACAGCGGCATTGATTATTTCGGAGCAGTGGAGTGACATGGTGCACGGTCGGCGGTATCTGTCGCGCTTAGATGATATAGCGATAGAGATACGTTCGCGGGTCAGTGAAAGACGTCTTAGCATGAATTACAAAGCAATACCTGTGATAAATAAATACTTGTTTGAAGAATTAGGTTTTAAGTCAGTAGCAGAAGCGACGAACCCTGACGATTTGTTTTTGCATTCTGTTATGGATCGTAAGCGTGGTTATTGTTTGAGTTTGTCAGTTCTTTATCTTTCGATAGGTGAGCGTTTAGGATTGCCCTTATACGGTGTGGTGGTACCGGGTCATTTTTTCGTTCGTTACGATGACGGCAAGATGCGTTTTAATATAGAGACGACGAGTAAGGGTGGGACGGCAACTAACGAGCATTACAGGACGAAGTTCAAGGTTCCCTCCGGCTATAGTGACAGCATTTACATGGAGAATCTCGATAAAAGGCAGAGTTTAGGGTGTTTCTTCAATAATCTTGGTAATGCGTATATAGATGTTAACAACATAGAGTCGGCACAACAGGCACTTGAGCGTGCTGTCCAGATTAATCCGTTGCTTGCGGAATCACGTTTGAACCTTGGTAATGTTTATCTTCGTAAGGAACGTCTTGAGGATGCGATATACGAGTACCAGGAAGCGTTGAAAATCAATCCCCGTAATTCGAAGGCCCACAATAATCTTGGTAATGCGTATTCCCGTCGGGGTTGGCTTGACTATGCGATAGGTGAATACGAGGCAGCCATCGGTCAGGAGCCTGATTTTGTTGATGCTTATAAAAACATATCTCTTGCCTATGTGAAGAAGAAGATATTTGATGAGGCGAGATATTATCTTGATAAAGCGATTGAATTGTCTCCGAAGGATTTTAGCTGTTACAATCAGATGGGTGACATTTATTTTCAGTTAGAGCATTATGAAGAAGCAATCACCGAATATAAAAAAGCGTTGCGTTTAAATTCTGCATTCATGGAGGCGTATTACAATCTGGCAATAAGTTATAATAAGCTTGGGCTGGTTGAGCAGGAGATATCAGCATACAGGGACGCGCTGAAGATTAAGCCTGATTTGTCGCCGGCGTTAATAAATCTTGGTAATGCATATTTTAATAAGAAGAAATTTGATTTAGCAATTGTCGAATACAAGAAGGCGGTGGCGATTAATTCCGAGGACGCTACGACCAACTATAATCTTGGGACAGCTTATTCACAGAAGAAGGACCATGAGCGGTCGGTGTCGTGGTACAATAAGGCAATTGCGCTGGCCCCTGAGATGGGTGACGCTCATAACGGTCTTGCGTTTGGTCTTTATAGTCTCGGCAAATATGATTTGGCTTTAGAGCACCTGGAAATTGCGGAGCGTTTGGGGGTAGAGATATCAGAAGAGCTTTTGGCGGCGATTGAAGACAAGCTTTAGAGCATTTTAATCTTTTCTGTTCGCATTTAGGCCGTCGTGAGGACGAGGCTGGCAAAGAAGAAAACGCAGCCCTACTTATTGTAGGGCGAGTATTTCTGATGCCGCCACCCGAAGCTGCAACAGGCATAAAGCGAACACGAAAAATTAAACTGTTCTAGCTTGGCATAAGGTCAAATCAACATTTGGGGTTGATTTTTCAGGTCTGGATAAAAACATTGATGTTCATTGGTAGTGGCGGTATATTGTCAGGTTCAAGTGATAAATGAAATTATGTGGAGAAATGCATTGTGAAATCGATTTGGACAATAACAACGGCGATATTTTTTTTCAGTGTAGTTTTTAGCATTACCGCAGCAGGTGCTGATGTTAATGATTTGTCGTCTTATTATGGTTTCAAAGAGATAGAGATAATCAAGCTTGACTGGGGGATAAGGAGTTTATGCATTGCCGATTTTGACGGTGACGGTCGAAATGATATTGCGATAGCCAATAATCGCAAGGCTAAGATTGAGCTTCTGCTTCAAAAAGAGGAAAAGAGCGCTGAAGAAGCGGCAGTGGTGGTTGACGAAGAAGATATAGATGTGAATTTGCTTGTCGGTGAGAGCAGATTTAAGCGTGAAGCAGTTATGATATCTCAAAGGGTTGCAAGTCTTGTCTGCAAGGACCTCAATTCCGATGGTCTGATTGATTTGGCTTTTTATAGTGGTGAGCCTAGGGGTCTGTATGTAATATTACAAAAAGATGGTAAAGGTGAGAGTGACAAAGCTGGTACGCTTAGCTGGCAAACACGAAAAAAGATAAAGATAGATGATGGTTTGATGGTTTCCAATTCTTTGGTTTGTGCCGATTTTAACAGAGACGGGGCAAATGATTTGGCATTGGCGGCACGTGACGGGCTCTATCTGATACTGCAAAAAGAGGGAGGGACATTGGCAGAGCCTGTGAAATATCCGATGTCTTCAAAGATATTGAGTCTCAAAGTCAGTGACCTTAATGGTGACAAGATAAATGATTTGGTTATGGTTACAAATGACAGTGAGAAGCCTATCCATGTGCGGTTTGGTCTTGAGACTGGTCAGCTTGGTCCGGAAATTCAATTTTTTACCGAAACACCTTTGGGTTGGAATTTATCTAATATCGACAAGAAAGAAGGTGACGAGTTATTAATAATTGACGCAAGAAGCGGCAGGCTTGTTTGTTATAAATATTCGGCGCAGAGCGAGGATGAAACAGAGTGGCCAATATCATTTTATCCTCTGGTTTCCGGTGAAGGAGAGACTAAGCGTGATTTGGCAGCGGGTGACTTTGATGGTGACGGGCTGCCAGATATTGTTATAAGCGAACCGGGTTCGGCGGAACTGGTTTTGTACCGTCAAAAGGAAGGTGTTGGTTTGTCGGAGCCTGTGAAATTTCCCGCATTTGCTGATATTAAGAGTTTGTCGGCAATGGATATCAACGGCGACGGTAAGTTAGAGCTCGGCGTATTAAGTGTGAAAGAGAAGGTTATCGGTATAAGTGAATTCACGGATGAGAGGCTTACCTTTCCCAAGCCTATTGATATTGTCGATGAGCCGGTCGCGATGGAGTTGAATGATATTGACCGCGATGGAAGTGTTGACTGTGTTTATATCTCTCGTGATTCGAATGATATTTACAGCTTCCGGATTAAATATGGAATTGGACGGGTAGAAAAGCTGGAAGCGGGATTAGAAGTTAAGGAGCTTAAAAGCAATCCTGATGGATTGAAGGTTGTTGATGTAGACCAGGACGGTTTGAAAGATGTTTTGGTATTTGTGAAATATGAAAGCCCTGTATTGATTCGGCAGGTAAAGAAGGACAGTTTCGCGGTTGTCGATTCGAGAGGTACGCAGGCAAGTTTGATTAAAGAGGCAAATCTGCATTCAATTGGTGTCGGTAACGTGGATGGCAAGGAAGGAAGTGAGCTTTTAATAGCACAAAAGAATTTTGCGAGAAGTCTTGTTTTTAGCGATGGGAAGAACTGGAGTGTTATTGACCAATACAACGCCAAGAGTACGGAGAATAATATATCATTAGTTTCAAGTTTTGATATTGACCGAAGCGGTAAGCCTGCTATTTTACTTTTGGACGGGAAGAAGGGACAGCTTCAGATTCTAAAGGCAGGCGATAACAAGACATATCGTTATGATAAGGAAATAAATGTTGGTACATGGGACAAGGCGTCCCATCTTAAGATGTTATATTTGCCGTTAAGCGGAGACGGTTCGAATAACATACTTCTTTTTGACAGTACGAAATTTGCGATTGTTGTGATTCCTGAGGGTAAGGGCGGTGCGACTCTGGAACAGCAGTTCAGCTATGAGACAAAGATAAAAGATGGTAGGTATGGCAATTTAACGGTTGGTGACATTAATTCGGACGAGTCAGCAGATATTATCATGGTAGATTATAAGCGTAATCATCTTGAAATACTTTCTTTAAATGAGCAGGTAAAGCCCGAGGCGGCGATGCGATTCAAGATATTTGAGCAGAAAGGTTATCGTGATGATAAGCGAGGCAAAGCTGGGATCGAGCCTCGTGAAATGAAAGTGGCTGACATTACCAATGACGGCAAGGCGGACCTGTTGACGGTTATTCACGACCGTTTGATAATTTATCCCCAGGATTGAGTAAATTTTGATAATTAGAGTTTTTGAGGGTCATGAGTTTTTAGCTTATGGCCCTATTTTTTGTATTGTTGACGGAGGTGGTATTTGTGGTATAATTGCCGGCGATAAATGGGTTTGATTTAAAGGTGCAGGTAACTATATGCGGACAATGACGTTAGGAGAGTTAGCCAAGCACGTGGGCGGGCATGTCGAGGGCGATAGTTCTCTGCAAATCAATTCAGCGACAACGCTCGAACTTGCCGGTGAGGGTGATATAAGTTTTTTGGCAAATAAGAAATATGTCAATGAACTTGAAACGACGAAGGCAAGTGCGGTAATAATTAATAAAAAGGCCAAGAGCTCAGCTTCACTTTTAATAGCGGATGACGCTTACTTCGCATTTAGAGAAATAGTGGTGCTGCTGCATGGTCAGCGTGAACATAAAAAGGTTGGGGTTAGTAGTAAGGCATCGATAGCTGAGACTGCAAAAATCGGTAAAGACTGTGACATTCACGATTTTGTCACTATAAGTGACAACGTAAAGATAGGCGAGAGATGTGTACTGTATCCGGGTGTGTTTGTCGGAGCTGAAACCGAGATAGGTGACGACTGTATTTTGTATCCTAATGTTGTAATTTACGATAGATGTATAGTCGGCAGCAGAGTAATCATCCAGGCTAACGCGACGATTGGTGAAGACGGATATGGTTTTGCAACTTATAAAGGCAAGCATCACAAGATACCTCATATAGGCCGAGCTATACTCGAAGATGACGTAGAGATAGGTTCCGGGTGCGGCATCGAGCGCGGGACATTGGATGATACGGTAATCGGCGAGGGGAGCAAGTTAGGTGACATGGTAGCGATAGGCCATGGTACCAAGATTGGTCCTTATTGTCTGTTGGTTGCGCAGGTTGGTATATCTGGTTCAACGACGCTTGGTCATCATTGCGTAGCCGGTGGTCAGGTTGGTATTACCGGCCATATAAAAATTGGAAATGGTGTAATGATTGGCGCCCAGGCGGGAGTAACGAATGATGTTGAAGACGGTAAGATGATTCTGGGTTCGCCGGCGATAGAGGCAAGCAATGCCAAGCGCTCGTTTGCGGTGATATCGCAACTTCCTTCGATGCGAAATAAGTTACGCAGACTTGAAAAACAAATGGCGAAACTTGAGGGCGAAGATAAATAACAGACCATGGCACGAGAAGAAAAAGTACTTGGATTAATCGCAGGGGGCGGTCGTTTGCCTTTTGTTGTTGCTCGCGGGGCTAAGAAGGCTGGCATGAAAGTGATTTGCGTTGGTCTGGCTGATAATGCCGAACCTGGGCTTTGCGACGAGGTTGACGAATTTTTTAGTGTTGCGATAGCTCGTCCCTGCAGTTGGATACGAAAATTGCGAAAGCATGGTGTCCGGCGAACGATAATGGTTGGCGGAGTCGCGAAGTCCCGGCTTTATAGTCCGTGGCGTATACTTCATTATTTGCCTGACTGGCGTGCGCTTAAGATTTATTACTGGCGTCTTGCCAAAAAAGATAAAGGTGATGACAGGTTGTTAAAAGGGTTAGCTGATGAATTGGCCAGCGGCGGAATAATATTGGAGAACTCAATGACGTACTGTAAAGAATCTATGGCAGATGCAGGTGTTATGACCGCTGGCGAGCTTAGTTCGAGTTTGAAAGATGATGTTGATTTTGGTTGGCCTATAGTTAAGAAGTGCGGTGAGCTTGATATAGGGCAGGCGATAGTGGTCAAGGAGCGTGCGATAATCGCTGTCGAAGCTGTCGAGGGGACCGCTAAGATGATTGAGCGTGCCGGGCAGTACTGCCGTAAAGGGGGTTGGACGCTTATTAAGAGCTCTAAGCCTAATCAGGATATGCGGTTCGATGTTCCGTGTGTCGGGCCTGAGACGATTCGCAGTTTAGCTGACAATGGCGGCAAGTGCCTTGTGATTGAGGCGGGTAAGACGATGATTATTGATAAGTCTGAGACGATAAGCCTGGCGAATGAATTGGGGATAACAATTTTAGGGCGCGAGTAATTTTCTCGGGATTCTTAGAACTGCTTTAGGAATCTCAAGTCGTTTTCAAACAGCAATCTGATATCGGTGATACCGTATTTTCTCATAGCGAGTCTTTCGATACCAAACCCGAAGGCCCATCCTGTATATTTTTCGTTATCTATTCCGACTGCGTCGAAGACGTTGGGGTCTACCATTCCGCAGCCTCCCATTTCGATCCATTGCTCGGTTCCCTTTTTGTCAACCCACAGCAGATCGATTTCAGCTGACGGTTCGGTGAACGGGAAGAAGCTTGGTCTGAATCGCCACTTGGTATTTGGCCCGAAGAAAGCGTGTATGAACTGGTCGATAGCAGTCTTCATGTCGACCATAGTGACATTTTCATCGACGACGAGAGCTTCAAGCTGATGGAACATGTACATATGCGTGGCGTCGACGGTGTCTGGTCTGTAGACCCTGCCCGGTGCGACGACTCTGATAGGCGGTTTTTTATTTTCCATGACGCGAATTTGAATAGTGGAGGTCTGGCTTCTCAAAAGCGTCTCATCATCAAGATAGAAATTGTCGATTGGGTCCCTTGCGGGGTGCTCGGCGGGAATATTGAGTGCGACGAAATTGTGCCATTCATCTTCAACTTCCGGTCCATAGGCAACATCGAAGCCCATGCGTCCGAAGATCTCAAGCAGTTCATTTGTGGTCTGGGTGATAACGTGTGCCTTGCCGAGATTAACCGGAATGCCCGGTAAAGTGATATCGACAAGCTGGTCTGTTTTTGTTTTTGAGCCTGAGAGTGAATTTTTTATTTGTTCAAAAGCCTTAGTGACTTTACCTTTTACTTTATTCGCAAGTTGGCCTGCTTTTGGTTTTTGTTCGGCAGGGAACTTTCCGATTTGGCTAAGCATTTGCGTAACGAGACCTTTTCTGCTTAGGTATTTGATTCGGAACTGTTCGAGAGAATCGAGGTCCTTGACTTTTTTCAAGTCTTCAAGAGCTTCTGAACCTATTTTTTCAAATTGGTCAAGCATTGTTTCGTCTATAACATATTGAAGCGTTTATTAAAAATTTACGAGATGGCAGTTTTGGCAGCTTCGACGATCTTATCGAAACCTTTCGGGTCAGCGATAGCAATTTCACTAAGCATTTTTCTGTTCAGGAGAATGTTAGCTTTTTTGCAAGCGTTAATGAACTGGCTATACCTGATACCTCTTTGTCTGCAAGCGGCGTTTAGGCGAATGATCCAGAGTCCCCTGAACTCTCTTTTTCTTCTTTTTCTATCGATTCTTGCGTTTACGGCAGCTCTAACGAGAGCTTCTTTGGCGAGTCGAATTTGTCTTCCGGCGGGACCACGGTGGCCTTTAACAGCTTTTAAGATCCTTTTCTTTGCCTGGTGTCTTGCAGCACCTTTTTTTACTCTTGGCATATCAGCTTTCCTTTAATGAGAGTTTAACATTTCGTTTGCTGGCGGCAGCTGATCGGGAGCCGAGAAGCAAACGTATTTAATTAATTTATTGCCCCAGCAGGCACCTTGTTTTCTTTGTGGCAGATGCTGTCATTCCAGATGCGGAGGCGATTTTTCTTCTTCTTTTCGCGCTTTTTGAGCTCATAAGATGTCCGCCAAAAGCTGATTTACGCTTAATTTTTCCAGTTGCGGTAACCTTAACTCTTTTTTTAAGTCCCTTATGGGTTTTTTGCTTTGGCATTATTTTACATCCTCATAGCAAGGGCTATTAGCCCGGTAAAAGAGGATAATTTTAGGGCATTCTCGGGCTGTGGTCAATAGAAAAATGTTATTTTTCCATAGAATCGTCAAAAAACGCCTATTACGGGTTATTATTTGGGTATCAGCAACAAAGTCATGCGTCTATGGGCCATTTTTGCGGGTCTATCGATTTTGGCGATATCTTCCATTTGTTCAACGATACCATCCAAAACTGCCAGCCCTTTGTCCTGATGGAGCATTTGGCGTCCCCTGAAGAACATAGTAAACTGCACTTTATGGCCTTTTTCGAGAAAAGCATGTGCTTTTTTCATCTTAATTTCAAGGTCATGCTTGTCGGTTTCAGGCCTGAGCCTGATTTCCTTTAGTGTAGCGGTGTGCTGATGGCTTTTTTTTCTGCTTTCTCTATATTTTCTCTTTTGCTCGTAAAGCCATTTTCCATAATCCATGATTTTGCATACAGGCGGCTCGCCATTAGGTGCCACTTCTACGAGGTCGAGATTCACCCCTCTTGCCCTTTCGAGGGCAACGTAGGCATCGACGATTCCGACTTGATTATCATCATGGTCCACAAGGCGTACCTGGCTTACTTTAATTGCCTCGTTAATCCTTAATCCTTTTGCTTTACTAATTGTATATCACCTTGCCTTTCTTAAGAAATTTACAAATTTTTAACTTGTGCACGTATCCTATTAGAACAACTTAAAATGTTAAGTCCAAGGATTTATCCTGAATTTTTGTTTTTGCCATATCGATAAATTCCTGGAGTGAAACGGTTTTATTTTCCTTTTGCCCCCTAATTCTGACATTTACAGAATCACTTTCGGCTTCTTTCGGCCCTACAACGAGCATATACGGCAATTTTTCGCTGTGAGCCTTAGCGATTTTTGCCCCGATTTTTTCGTCGGAGGAATCTACGCTGCATCTGAGGTTTGGCTTTAATTTCTCGTAAACCTGGTTAGCGTAATCGTTGGTTTTTTCACTTATTGGCAGGATTCTTACCTGCTGAGGCGCGAGCCAAAGTGGGAATCTTGCAGCATAATGTTCGATTAGAATTCCGATGAACCTCTCGAACGAACCGAGCACGGCCCGGTGAATCATAACCGGTGTTTTCTCGGTGTTGTCCTTGTCGGTGTATAGCAGTTCAAATCGTTTTGGCATAGAGAAGTCCAGTTGTATAGTTCCGAGCTGCCACGAACGCTTTAGGCAGTCCTTGATATGGAAATCGATTTTTGGACCATAGAAGGCGCCGTCTCCGGGGTTGACCTGGTAATCAATATTTTTGTGTTCGAGAGCATTTATAAGTGCGTTGGTTGCGGTTTCCCAGATTTCGTCGGCGCCTATATGCTTTTCCGGTTTTGTCGAAAGTTCAATATGTACATCTTCGAATCCAAAGGCTTTGTAGATTTCAAGAGTAAGTTCAATGACTCCGATAATTTCTTTTTCAATTTGCTCTGGTACGCAGAAGATATGGGCATCGTCCTGCGTGAATTGCCTTACTCTGAACAGGCCATGCATGACCCCACTCGCTTCGTGGCGATGGACAAGGCCAAGCTCGGCGACCCGCATGGGAAAATCGCGGTATGAATGCTGGGTAGCTTTGTACACGAGGCAACCGCCTGGACAATTCATCGGTTTAATAGCATAGGCTACATCGTCGACATCGGTAAAGTACATGTTCTCTTTATAGTTGTCCCAGTGCCCACTTTTGTGCCACAGCTGTTCGTTTAGAATGATAGGTGTTTTAATTTCTTCGTAGTCATATTTTTTATGTATCTCTCTCCAGAAGTCAGTGATGGCATTCCAGATGGTCATTCCCTTTGCATGCATGAAGGCAAAGCCCGGTCCGGCATCATTGAAGCTGAACAAATCCAATTGTTTTCCTAAAATTCTGTGGTCGCGTTTTTTTGCTTCTTCGAGTCTATGGAGATGTTCGTTGAGTTCTTTTTTTGAAGGCCAAGCGGTACCGTATACTCTTTGGAGCATTTTTTGGGTGGGATCCCCATGCCAATAGGCCCCTGCTACCGACATGATTTTGAATGCCCCTACCTTGCCGGTTGATGGTATGTGCGGTCCCCGACACAGGTCCTCGAATTGGTCGCCTTGTGCATAAAAGCTAATAATGTCACCTTCTGCTCGTTCGATGTTGTCGATTTTATATTTGTTCCCGGCAACTTTTTCCATAGCTTGTTCGCGTGTCAATTCGGTTCGGGTTATGGGGGTGTCTGCTTTTATGATTTCTTTCATTTTTTCTTCGATGCGTTTGAAATCTTCGGGCCTGATAGGTTCATCAAGGTCAATATCGTAATAGAAACCGTCTTCGATTGTCGGGCCGTAGACGAGTTTTGTATCTGTCCAGATTGAAGAGATGGCCTGGGCCATGACGTGTGCACATGAGTGCTGTATAATTTCGAGCCCCTCGGCATCTTTTGCGGTCAGGATTTGTATTGTGCAGTCAGAATTTATCGCGGTATTGAGGTCAACAGGTTCGCCGTCAATTTTTGCGGCTAAAGCGGCCTTTGCAAGCCCCGGGCCAATTTGCATTGCCAACTGTTGGACGGAATTTCCGTCATCTATTTCTAATATTTTGCCGTCAGGCAGTGTGACTTTTGCCATAAATATAATCCGGTATCAGCTTTCCCTTCGCCTTTACTTGTTCCATTGTAATTGCAACAAAGTACCCCAACTCGGCAGTTCTGTCAATATAAATAATCGGTGGATTTAAGTGCTGTCAGCTATATTTTTGGTTGTGGAAATTTGTTGCTAAACCGCAGCCAATATGATATTTTAGATTATGTTAATGCTGGATTTACCGTCAGTGGGAGACTTTATGGTGTCATTTGTGTTTACAGCGTCAGTATTTGTGAGTGGGGTTAGTGACTCGGGTATGTCAGCGATGGTATTGCCCTTTAGCATATTCAAACTTATTCTGTTTACCTGCTGGGTGTATCTGTGTCTTTATTTAGTTCAGTATGTGGAATTCAGCCTTCTGGTACCGAAGAAATTTAAAACGGTGGGTAAGATAGGCACTCTTTTGACCGGTCCGATTTGCCTTCTACTGTTCGTTGTAATCAAGGCAGCGATAAGGGCATCGGAGAGCGGGCTTGGGATGGCTGAAACCATTAAGGGTCAGCTGACTGAACTTTTTTCAAATATAAAGGGGGCAAAAATATTTGAGAGCAGGGATGATGGCAAATTAACTATTTTTGATTCCTCGGGCAGGGACATTAGCGAGATACTTACCCATGGCAAAAGCGGGGGCAAAAGCCCAACATTAAAATTGACCGAACAGATAATCGGTAATGCTCTCGACGACCGGGCTACAGATATCCTTATCGACCCAAAGGACGGCTCAACTTATACGGTGAGGTATCGAGTAGACGGTGTTTTGAAAGTGGTCTATGACCTTGACACAGATGTATGCAAATCGGTAATTAACAGTATCAAAGCAGTGTCTGACATGGACATAGCCGACAAGCGTCGCCCACAGGACGGCTCTTTCAGGGCTCAACGAGGAGGTTTCAAGGTATCTTTTCGTGTAGCCAGCGCCGGTGTGATTCATGGAGAGAAATTATCTGTCCGTGTTCTGGGTCGTGATGCGAGCCAATTTCGACTTGATACGATAGGGCTGTCGAAAAAACAACAGCTAATGCTTCAACGGGCTGTCGAAAAACCTTCCGGTATGATTTTAATCTGCGGTCCTACCGGCAGCGGTAAAACGACGACGATGTACGCCCTTCTCAATGAGATTGACCTTAATACCCGCAATGTTATTACTGTTGAGGACCCTGTTGAATATTCCTTGCCGAACGCCAGCCAGATAGAGATTAATCCCAAAGCTGATATTACGTTTGCCAAAAGTTTGCGCAGTATATTAAGGCAGGACCCAGATGTGATATGTATCGGGGAAATACGTGACGAGGAGACCGCGAAGATAGCACTTCAGGCCTCTCAGACGGGTCATTTGGTTTTGGCGACAATTCACAGTAACAGTAACGCAGCTACTCTGCTTCGATTAATGGATTTGGGTGTATCGCAAATGCTGTTGGCGTCGGGTTTGGACGTTATCATAAGTCAGCGATTGCTTCGCCGGCTTTGTGATAACTGTAAGATAAAAGCGAAATTAACAGACTCACAGATACATGAGTTTCGCCGCAAGAAAATAAACTATCACGGTATATTAGATGCACGAGGGTGTGAACACTGTAATGATACAGGCTATTATGAACGTACAGCTATATGTGACATATTGACTTTGAATAATAAGTTAAAAGATACGATCGCTAATAGTGAGTCCTTTATTGTTCAGCTTCGAAAGGTTGGCGACAAGAAGGGGCAATCGAATATGAAGAAGCAGGCACTTAAGAAGATAGTCGGCGGATTAACAAATCTAAAAGAATTGCACAGAGTGTTAGGATAGTTTTTATGGTATTAGGTATAGGCATATTATTCGGGATATTTTTTGCTTTAGTAGGCCTGAAGCTTGGTTTCTATGAGATGCTGACAATGTTCTTTAATGTTTTGATGTCGGTATATCTTGGTATTTTTTTGGGGCCTGTATTAGCGGCAAGCGGTATTGAGGACCGTTTGCATTATGCTAACAGTATATGTATGTTAATTGTCGGCGTGGCAACTTTCTTGGTATTGTTTGTTATATCGTATTTTCTTTTTACAAGTCAGTTCAAGATACCATTTCCAAAGATTTTCGATATGGGTGTATCTGGTATTCTTGGATTTTTAACAGGTTTTTTAGTATGGAGTTTTTTGAGCATGCTTGTTTTGGTGATACCTATTTCTCAAGGCAGTACTTTGGCAAGGATTGGATTTAGCAAGAAAGCTCAACAAACTAATTTGTCTTATGTATATAGGTGTAGTGACATAATCAGCGGTTTTGTATCCAACGATGAGCAAAGCACCGAGAAAGTTATAGAGAGTCTTCCTGAATTTCAAAAAAAGCGGCCTGTAAAAAGCAGGGAACCAGCACCTAAATCATAAGGTATTAATTTTTTGCCTGGTCGAGGATAAGGTCCTTTACATTTTGGCTTGGCAGATTAAGCGAACCAAAGGCAATAGCAGCACCACCTCTTAGTTCAGGGTCAATATCAGTTGAACCGACCATAGCGTAGATTTTGTTTATCGCGGCTGTATCGAGGAGATTTGCATTTATTTTTGCAGAGACAGCAAGTGAGTCAAATGCGGCGAGGCGAACCTCCATAGGGTTAGTTTCAGCAATAGCCATAGCTGCGATTGCGATTTGTGCATTGGCGCTATTGATGTAAGCTAAGGTTTGACCGGCAAGAATCTGGATTTGCAAACGCTTATCTTTTGTTGCTTCTATGAGAGCATATTGCGCGGCACTTAAGTCGACAATTTTATTTCTTGTCTGAGCAAGTTTTAGCATCGCGTTTGCGGCTCTTATGGCATATGAATCAGCCAACTCAGAGCTTAGTGTGTTATTATTTTGTGCTGTTTTTTCCGACGTTTCTACAAGTGCCGATGCGAGATTTTCGATTATTAGTCTTACTTCGGGGAACCCTTGTTTTGGTCCGGCTTGTGCGATAGCGATAGCTGCACTGTATCTGACGGTTTTGTCGTGGTATGTCAGCGACTGTGCCAGCGGCTGAACCGGTCCAATTCTTGAAAGCAGTGATTGTTCACCAGCGGTCACTGCGAGAGCTTCGACCGCGGCGAGAGCAACGTAAGTGTTGCCATCATTTAATGCTCTTGCCAGTGCGAGGTGTAGATATTCAGGCCCGGAAGTTGTGGCATATACAAAAGCGTCGGCATGTCCGGTGCCGAAATAATTGGGCATTTCGATTCCGGTAGATTCTGCCTGGAAGAAGGCGGCAAGCCAGAGTCCAATCGCCCTTCCAAATGCTGCGTCTGCTTTTAGTGCCCATTCGCAGCCTCGCATAGCCATAAGTTCGTAGAAATAATCCTTATCAACTTTTTCCAGCGCCAGTGCCCGCATAGAATTGTCCCAGAACCAGATGTTTGCAAAGTCAGCATCTTCGGCAGGTGCTAAAGATTCGGCATGGTCGTAATATTTTTCGGCCACCTGATAGAACAACTGTGCGGCGGACATTTTTGCTGCAGCAGGATTAATTTCCATGATACTGTTTTGCGCGAGTGATCTTAGTTGCTGTGATTGATCTTTTTCGACGATGTATTTTAGATAAGGCAGTGACTGCGGGTATCCGATTTTTCCCATAGCTTTTATAATTTCAGCTTTTATACCGACATCCTCTGTTTGCAGAGCAGCGGCGAGAGGCCTGATAGCATCTCTCCCGATTTGCGGCAAGGCCCAAATGATGTTAGACATTTCATCTTTTCTCTCGATATCAGATAAAGCGTCAATCATATGCGGGATAGCATATTCGCCCGCATTTTGCAGTCTTTTTACGGCAGTGAGTTGGCCCCTTGCGGTACCTGAGAGCCTTTTAATTTCATCGACGATAATACTTGCGTCTGTTCTTTTGTCGAATCTGCCCTGTTCGATGATTTTCAGTATATTTTCGGTAAGCCTGGCCAATTCCGGGTTTGGTTTTGTTTCGTGTACTTTCAAGAGTATGGCGTAGCCCTCTGGGTTTTGCTCGGCGAAAGAGAGCAACTGCACTGCGTCTGGTTTGCTATCGAGAAGTGCCTGTGCGTATCCTGCAGCGAGGTCAAATCTTCCGATTTTTGTATAATGCAGAAAATCGTTCCAATTATCTTCAGGCGGCTGTGCAAAAGAGCAGTTCGCATATAGAATTATGACTGCTAAAATCGTTAGAACAGCTTTATTATCAAACATTCACACGTCTCCAAAAGGACTTTGGTTTTGTCATAAGTCCCGTATTTCAAGGGACATAGCAGCTGGAATTACCCCGAGTTAACAGCATCAAACTATTATACCTTTCTGCTTTTGAATTCATAGGGTACATAAAAACAGCTTCTATGTCAACAAAAAACCTTGGGGGCTGAGGGCATTTAGAGCCTTTGGGCAATTCACATTAGGCATTTTCAGCCCCTGCTGGGGCATCCTGGCTTACCCGTTGCTGAACATGGTCAGCTAACTGCTCTATTTCTTTGTTAGATTCATCGAGAATCTTTTTCGCTTCTTGCAGGTCTTCTGCCATTCCGTTAAATGCGTGACAGAGTTTTCCGATTTCGTCATTTGAACTAAATTCAACTCTTGTGTCGAAATTACCCTGTCCTAATTCTGAAGCAGCTTCATAAAGCGATAGAATCGGTGCATATACTGCGTGCCTAAAGTATATGATGCATCCGGCCATAAATGCGGAATTGAAAAGAATGGCAAATAAAATCAGTTTGTTGAGCGCGGTTCTAACAACTAAGAGTCTTTTCTTATATGTATCGATTTCAAATATTACCGCCTGGTGCAATTTTTCCGCTTTTGCAATGGCCCTTTCCCCAATTTTATCCATTTGTTCCATTAGCCGGCCTGCCTGTTCACTGTTTTTGGCATCCGGGATGGCAAATATCTTATGCGAAAGGTCCTTGATTTTAAAATAGTCCTTTTTTAAGACGGTAGCAAGTTTTTGCTCTTCGGCATAATCATAGTGCTGATTTTCGAGTTTTCCGATGATTCCTTCGGTATGTTTGGCAAGGACCGCGAAATTTTCAGGTTCCCTACTGTCGCCACCGAGAATAAGAAAGTCATTAGCGGGCATAAGTAAACCTGAGATTGCCATCTGGAAATTCCTAACCAGATCAAGCTCTTCGATTTCTTCCTGTAGTTCGTGTACGTAGTGTTCATACTCATCGGCAGCATTGAAGAATTTGACTGTAAAGCAGAACAACTGCAAAAAGAAAATCCCAAAGACGATAGCTATTTTAATGCCAAATTTGAATTGCATAACTTATCCTCAACATATGATAAATAAAGAAGTTCCATACTTCTACCATTACTAAACTAATCGAACAGAAAAGGTGATGACTTTTCTTAAAAATCGCATGTTTAAGCAGATTTTCAGGAAAGGGAGACCTACAATTCAAATGGGGTGATTATAGGACGATGGTGCGGATTAGCTTATATTACAGGACGTTTTTTAATGTGAGTTTGACCGGGTTTTTTTTGTTTTTTTAGTCGTGTTTTCACCCAATTTTTCGCATTGGTTTTTGTAGTAATTATTTCTTCCAGCTGAGCGATATACATTTGTTTTGCTAGCTTTCCAAGGGCTGGCCCTGACAAAGCGCCTAAGTTCATTAGTTCATGGCCGTCAAGAAGGGGTTTTGGTTTTAGCTCGATATCGCCCAAGGCGTTTATTCTTTTTCTCAAAGCTGTCAAAGGTGCGATGGTTTTGCGGGCGGCCTTTTGAATTGCTTTTTGAAGCTGGTAAAGGTCCTCGAAATAGACCGAAGCGAGGGTTAGTTTCAGCTTGGCCAAGCTCATATCCTTATCAAGTAGCTTGCCTCTGCCGACCAGGAGGAATTTAATATGTTTGGTCTGGTTCGTACTGAGTTTTAGTTTTTTGCAATTTTGAATCGCAAAGTCCGTATCGCAGGCGGCGAAAAAAGCTGACAGTGCGAGAGGGAAATTGATCTTGTCCGGTAAGTCGGCAAGGACATTGACGGCGAATCTGGTATGTTTATCTTCGATGCCTGGGAAGATGATTTGTGTTAATTTCGCTTTGATGAGCAATTTTGCCCCTGTAGGACGATTTGGGCCAATAAGTGTACCTTCGAGTTCGGAAGCGATTCGTTCTGCGCTTATTTTAGTTATCTTTTTTGCGTTTTTGCAGACGGCATTTAAGGTTTCCGGTTCGATTTTAAAATTAAGCTGAGTAGAGAATCTTATAGCTCGCAGCATTCGCAGGTAATCTTCTGAGAATCTCTCGTTTGGTTTTCCGATGGTTCTGATGAGTCGTTTTTTGAGATCCGCCTGCCCCTTAACGTAGTCGATGACTTTTTTCTGTATCGGGTCGTAGAACATGCCGTTTATTGTGAAGTCCCTGCGGGAGGCGTCTTCTTTCGGGTTTGAGAATTTCACGGATGTTGGATGGCGGCCATCGACGTAGCCGGTTTCTGTTCTAAATGTCGCGACTTCTACCTGCTGTTTTTGAATAAGGACTATTATGACGCCAAATTTGGCACCGACTTTTATTGTTCGGCGGAAAAGTTTAATTACCTGTTTGGGCGCAGCGTCTGTTGCGATGTCGTAATCTTTTGCCGGTCTTTTGAGCAGTTTGTCACGTACGCAGCCGCCAGCAAGTAAGGCCTGGAAGCCGCTGCGGTGAAGAGTTTTTATGATCTCTATGGCAGCTAATCTATTTGTCATTTGCTTTTTGTCCTAATATAGTTATCGCCATATTGCCCCAGACTCTGCGTTCTATTATCTGTAATTTGCCATAAGAGTCCAGCAGTTCTACAGCTTTGTGGGTTCTGACGACAACAATAGCACCGGGAGCTATCTGGTCCGGTAATAAATTCAGTAACTCCGCTAATAGCGAGTCTTCTCCAACATCCCTTGTTGTGGGATACGGCGGATCGATGAAGACGAGGTCATATTTCGGCTGGTCGAAGTCGGGCGGAGCGGCAACTTTGAATGCGTTTGCGCGGATGACTTTTGATTTTTCGGCGAAGTCAGCTTTGCTGATATTTTTTTTGAGTATGTCGATGGTTTTGGGGTCCTTATCGACGAAGGTGACAAAGTTTGCCCCCCTGCTAAGTGCTTCGAGCCCCAGAGAGCCGACACCTGAGAAAACGTCGGCGACGGTTTTTCCTTCGGGCAGGTCGTATTTGTATAGTACGGAAAAAAGCGATTCCTTTATGCGGTCGAGGATTGGGCGTGAGTCCTGAGTTTTTGGACTTAACAGTTTCATGCCTCTTTTTGAGCCTGTGATTATCCTCATATCCGACACTATACAAAAGAAGTCCGATTTTAGCTACTTCGTTTTGTGTAAAGATGGCCTGCGTATGATATTGAAGGTCAGGGTTACTTTTGAGCGTCTTTTATTTTTTTGTAGAATTTTTGCATGATGTAGAAGGCCTTTTTCTTTTTTCCATCCGGTGAGATGAGGCCCTTACGATTCCAGTAGTCCTGTACCTCGGGAAGCATTCTCTTTGGCGAGCGAAAATCCATTAGTATCCATGGCGAGACACCTGCAAGAATATCAATATTTTCGAGCATCTTCACCTGCTCAATATAGAGGTATTCCTGAAGTTCCTCTGACCACATAGTATATTTGTCAGCATGAAAACCGGCCTTTGCTCCCGCTCCAAATTCGCTGATTATCAAAGGCTTATCGTAGATGGATTTCCAGTTGTACTTCACACAATCCTCAATCTTCTTGTAATACCATCCTATATATTCGTTGCAGCCTAAAACATCGACGTGCTGGCCAAACGGGTCATTTAGAACTGGTGTAAATTCGGCTTCGTGATAGGTCTTTTCCATGGCAGCTGTTATCAGGCGGGTGTCATCGAGCTGGCGGGCACGGTCATGAAGGGCAAGGAGGAATTTGTTTCTGGCATCAGACGGCGGGGTCTCATTTGCCATTGACCAGAGAATTACCGAAGCGCGATTTTTGTCACGGGTAATCATTTCGGTCAGCTGATTGAGAGCGTTGTTTAATGTGTCTTTGTTTTGCCATGTGATCGTCCAGTAGACAGGAATTTCGGACCAGACGAGCAGTCCCATTTTGTCGGCAGCCCTTACCATATGCTCATTGTGGGGATAATGGGCAAGGCGAACAAAATTGCAGTTCATCTCTTTTGCCCATCCTAAAAGAGTCTCAGCATCTTCAGGTCCATACGCTCTGCCCGGTGCATTTGGCTTTTGCTCGTGAATACATATTCCTCGCAGAAAAACCGGCTTGCCATTTAATAAGATTTTTGAACTTTTTGTTTCAATGGTCCTAAAGCCTATAGTGTCTTTGAGTGTATCGGTCTCAGATTTTATTACTACGTCATAAAGTTTTGGGTTTTCCGGCGACCAGAGGTCAAGTTCAGCATCGAATTGGAATTTTGCGAGGCCATTATCATCGGTCCGCACGGTATTGACAATTTTAGCTTCCGGAATTTCGATGGTAATTGATTGTTGTTTTTTGCTGCCGTCGAGTTGTACCCATCCAGCGATGGTATTTAGTGAGCCTTTTTTTAGCTGAATAAAATAATCTCGTATGAAAGTATCAGAAACTTCGACAAGCAGAACCTCCCTTGTAATCCCGCCATAATTCCACCAGTCGGTATTAACCGTTGGGACAGCCTCTCTTTTGCGTTTATTGTCAACCTTTAAAACAAGGTAGTTGTCCTTTTCTTTTATTAGGTCGGTGATCTCGAAATTGAAAGGTGTAAAACCACCCTCGTGAATGCCAAGTTTTTTGCCGTTGAGATAAACTATCGTTTGATAATTAGCTGCTCCGATATACACGAAAATTCTTTTGTTTTCCTTCTTCTTGTAATCAAAGCTTTTTTTGTACCAGACTGTCCCCTCGTAAAAGAAAAGCCTTTCGTACTGTGAATTCCAGTCTCCGGGCACATTCAATTTTTGTGATGTATCAAAATCATATTCAACACGCTCACTTTTATTTTTTGGCTTATAGTTGTCAAAAAAGCCCCACTTGTTCTCCTGGTAACGATAATCATAAAAACCGGTCTCAAAGAGGTCCACTATTGCCGGCCACTTGCCGTTAAGAGAAGTGGTCGTGCGGTTATCAACGTTGATGATAAGGTTTATGGCAGCAACATCATTTAGTACTGGATGATTATTTTCAGTTTTCAAGTTTTTTTGGTCGAGGCAGCCGGAATTCATAAAAATCACCAATGTTAAGATAGCAGTTAATTTGAGTGTTTTCATTTTATGGTCAATCTCCAAAAGGTTCAATTGATTTCGTGGTTTGGTTTATAGAATAGATATTAAAAAAGATTCTGCATTTGTACAGCGTTGTTTCTGAATTTTTCGGCGGGTATTGTGACGGTTTTCCATTTTGGGCTTCTTTGTTTGATGTGTTTTATGTAGTGGTCGAGTTTGACGCAGAAGAATACGTACTTTCTGCCTTTATATTCGTATATTTCCCTGCCATCGGGGTCGAAATCCGGTTTTACGATGTGGTAGGCGAAGATGAATGTTGCCTGATGCGTCGGGCCAAAAATTTCCTGCCATTTCGAGAGGCCCTCGATATCGTCTGTTGAGACCCAGCATTCCAGGCCTGTAAGTTTTTCGAGTGAGGTGCCCTTGAATTTTCTGCCCTTAACTTCTGCGACGATGATAGAGTCGCCCGGCGGGTAGAGCAGGTAATCGAAGCTTTTGATGTTCGAGCGGCCAAGAGCTGCGCGTTTTTGTTCGTCGACGGCAATGTACTGCACCTTGTTATCTATCAACCAGTTGCCGAACGCACGTTCGTAATGGTTCAAATGAAAGTTCTTCATACCCCTGTTTTATAGCTGAGAGAAAAATTTATCTATATCGACCAAAGTCTGGTCGCCGGATTCAAGGTCCTTTACAGCTAACTGATTCTTCTCAAATTCTTCACCGATGATGATAGCTTTTTTTGCGTTTTCCGCTGACGCCTGTTTTAGTTGTTTGCCCAATCCTGTCGCTTTATAGCTAAAAGAAGCTGAAAAACCCGCACGTCTGATCTTTGTTGTTATTTCGAGAGCATTTTTCGCAAATTGTTTATCGGCGCAGGCTACGAAGTAGTCAATCTGACGATTATTTTCTTTGCCGTCGAGCAGGCCTTTTTCTTCGAGTAGGATGCCAAGGACACAATCTCCGATACCAAAGCCTGTAGCGGAAACTTGCGGGCCACCGAATTGTTTTAGGAGATTATCATATCTTCCTCCGCCGCCGATAGCTCGGAGTTGGGATTGTTTGTCGTAGATTTCAAATACGATGCCGGTATAGTACGCCAGGCCTCTAACGATGGTGATGTCGAATTTGCAAAAGTCGGTTACGCCCATTGTCTCGAGAAGTTGGAAGAGTTTTTTCAGTTCGTCCACTGATTCATTGGCTTTATCCGAGAGCGAGACGATGTCACTTAGAGAGTCGATTGATTCAGCAGCCATCAGCTGAGTGACTTTTTGTCTGATGTCGGCATCGGAGATTTTTTCGGCAAGCATCTCTTCAAAGGCATCGTCAGGGACCTTTGCTCGTTTGTCGAGAATTGTGTAGATGGATTCGAGGTCTTTTTCTTTTATGCCTATCTCTTTTAAGATTGCGGCAAGCATTTTCCTGCTCGAGATTTTTACGACGATGTCATCGGCGGTAAGGCCCGTAGCCTGTAGGTAGTTTATTGCGGTGAAGATAACTTCCGCATCGGCGAGGACGTCATCTATTCCGATGATGTCGATGTTCCACTGGAAGAATTCGCGAAGTCTGCCTTTTTGCGGTCGTTCTGCACGGCAGAGCCTGGGCACCGAGAACCATTTAATTGGTCTTGGCAGCGAATTTATCTGCTGATTGACCATGCGAGCGAGTGTCGGGGTAATTTCCGGTCTTATTGCAAGTTTGCGGTCGCCCCGGTCGGTGAAGTTAAAAAGCTGCTCGACGATTTCGTCGCCGCTTTTAATCTGGTACATTTTGAGGTATTCGAATATCGGTCCGTCATATTCTTCGAAGCCATTGCGCAGAGAGGCAGCTTTCCAACCATCGACGATGTAGTTTCTAATCGCCATTTGTGGTGGGTAGAAGTCACGAGTACCTTTTACCGGTGGAACTTTCATTTCTTTTTCTTCTTTTTACCTTTTTTGGTTTTCTTGCCTTTTTTGGTTTTTTTATTTTTCTGCATTTCGGTTTTATTGTTGCCGAATTTAATTTTAATATATTCTTCCATTTGCTTATCGTTCACAAAATGGAGCTCATAGTCGTATTCGCCATCGATGAGGTCGCAATCAGCGGTCTTGTAGCCTCGACAGATTTTTGGGCGAGTATTGTATATTTTGCACCTGTAGGTTTTATCCTCGAGGTGTTTGCATTTGTTCTTTACATTGAGGTACCAGTCGTCATCCTCGACAAAGACTGTAACGTCCTTGTGGCATAGATACCATCTTATATCATCATAATCTTCCTTATCTTCTGGTGTTTCGATGGGGAACGCGAAGTATCTACAGCACAGGCCGGTACACTTGTTGCAATCAATCTTCTTTGCCATTAAAAAATCTCCAATCAATAAGTCTATACAGCATTAATTTTGGGTGTATAATACGGTATTGGGTATGCATCGTCAAGAAATGTGAGCAAAGTTTTTGGTGAAGGTTTGGGATGGCAAAGAAGAAAATAGAGATAATCCATGAAGACGAGAGTCTTTTGGTGGTTAATAAGCCTTCGGGGATTTCTGTGACGAAGGACCGCAGCGGGGATGCGCAGCTGTTAGATTATTTGTCCGAGCAGATGGAGGCTAAGGCGGTTAGTGAGCTTCGATTGGTACATCGGCTTGATAAAGCGACGAGCGGAGTGATGATATTGGCTAAGAATGCCAAGACACAGTCGAAATATTCGAGTTATTTTGAGAAAAGGCTTGTTAAGAAGACTTATCTTGCGTTGGTGAGCGGGTATGTCGCCAAGGACCGCGGCAGTATAAACGCGAGAATAATCCGAGATTCCAAGCGACCCGGCCAGATGCATTTGACGAGGAAGCGCGGCAAGGGAGCTCAGACGCGATGGCGGCTTTTGGCGAATTTTGGTTCGATGAGTTTGCTGGCGGTGCAGCCGGTGACGGGCAGGACGCATCAGATTCGTATACATCTGCCGAGTATCGCTTTGCCGTTAGTTATTGACCCATTGTATGGTAATAAGGGCGGGCTTTTACTTTCTGATTTTAAGCGTGGATATAATCTGGGTAAGGGCAGGCAGGAAAAGCCTTTGATAGAGAGGTTGACTTTGCATGCGTATCAGCTGGAATTCACAGAGAAACAAGAAGGATTGCCTGATTGTTTTATCGCCGGTCTGGATAAGAGTTTTAAGACGACGATAAAGATGCTTGCTAAGCACAATGCCGAGGGGATGGATGCGTTTTTAAATGAGGAAGATTTCGAAAAAATCGTTAAAAGTCAGAAATTAGATTGATATTGACTATTTGGCGATGAATTTATAGACTGTTGGCTTATTGAAATTTAGCTTAGAAGGTGTAATTATGGCTGAAAAGGTAGTAAAAGTTGGATTGGTGGGATTCGGCACGGTCGGTGCCGGAGTTGCGAAGATAATCCTGGAACAAGCTGACGCAATAGCGGCGAAGTCAGGGGTCAGGCTTGAACTTGGTTGTGTGGTCGATCTGGACACAACTACTGAGCGGCCGGTAAAGCTGCCGGATGGTTTGCTGACTGACGATTTTGATAAGCTATTGAATGATAAGAGTATCAGCATTGGGATAGAGCTTGTCGGCGGAACCGGAGTTGCTAAGGATATGCAGTTGAAGATGCTCGAATCCGGCAAGGACGTGGTGACAGCGAACAAGGCTTTGCTTGCCAAGCATGGTAATGAGTTATATAAGGCTGCGGCGAAGAACGGCAAATGTATAGCGTTCGAGGCGAGTTGTGCCGGCGGGATACCAATAGTGTCAGCTATCCGGACGGGGCTCGCGGCGAATAATATCGAAGCGATGTTCGGGATAGTTAACGGGACGTGCAATTATATCCTGTCGAATATGACCACCAAGGGTCAGGAATTTGCAGACGCATTGAAGAAGGCGCAGGAGTTGGGCTTTGCAGAAGCTGACCCGACGCTCGATATAAACGGCGGAGACAGCGCCCATAAGCTTGCGATATTGGGTTCGATCGCTTTTGGATATGAGATACAGCTGGACGATATTTACGTTGAGGGAATCGAGGGGATATCGAAAGACGATATTCAGTACGGCGGTGAGATGGGCTATGTGCTGAAACTTCTTGCGATCGGCCAGAGAGAGCCGAGCGGTAAGATATCACTTCGCGTGCATCCGTCATTTATAGCTGACGATATATCGCTTGCAAGAGTGAACGGTTCGTTTAACGCGATAAGTATTTTTGGTGACGCGGTCGGTGAGGTTTTGTATTACGGCAGAGGCGCCGGGATGATGCCGACGGCAAGTGCGGTTGTGGCAGATATTATTGAGGTCGGTTTGGGTAATTCAGCGACAACTTTCAGGAACTTGAAATTAAGGCCGAGAGAAGAGGCGGAAAAAGTAATTGAGTCCATCGATAATCTTGTGAGCAGGTTTTATATACGTATGATGGCCAAAGATGAGTCGGGCGTGTTTGCTCAGATCAGTAAGGTACTGGCGGATAATGATATCAGTATATCAGGGATGCTGCAGCATGAAGGCAGCGGGCCGGGTAATACGGTGCCTGTTGTGATAACGACGCATCCGAATAAGGAAAGTAATGTAAGTGTTGCCGTTGAGAGTTTGAATAAACTTGATACTGTTTGCAGTGAGCCTGTTTGTATTCGGATAGTTGATATACCGGAGGACAAGGATTAGTGACTAAGTATGTGATAATAATACCAGACGGCGCAGCTGATGAGCCTATCGAGGAGTTTGACGGTCAGACTGTGTTAGAGGCAGCCGAGATACCGAATATGGACAGGGTCAGCAGTCAAGGCAGGCAAGGGATAGTGCAGACGATTCCGAAAGGTATGGATGCAGGCAGTGACATTGCGCAGATGAGTTTGCTGGGTTATGACCCGCAAAGATATTATACCGGCAGAGCTCCGATAGAGGCCGTTGCGCAGAATATTAAGCTTGGCCCGGACGACTGGGTTTTTCGCTGCAATCTTATTACGATAGTTGACGGTAAAATGGAGGACCATAGTGCCGGGCATATCAGCAGCGAGGAAGGTACGCAACTAATTAAGGATTTGGACGAGCAGCTTGGCAATGATGAGATGCGTTTTCATCCCGGAGTTAGTTACCGTCATCTTTTGGTATTTAAAGGTTGTGAGTTTGATATTCATACTTATCCTCCACACGATAATATAGGGACTGCGATAGAGAAGATACTTCCTCGGGGCAAAGGTGCAGAGCAGTTGATAGATTTGATGGCGAAGTCTCAGCAGATATTCGCTAATCACGATATAAATAAAGTTAAGCGAGATTTGGGCGAGAGCCAGACGAGTTCGATATGGCTTTGGGGTCAGGGCCGACGGGCGAAGATGGGCAGCTTTTCCAAGCAGTTCGGCTTGAAAGGTGCTGCGATTACCGCGGTGGATTTGACGAGAGGTCTGGCGAAACTGATAGGCTTTGATTTGATAGAAGTTGAGGGTGCGACCGGCTTTGTCGATACGAATTATGCGGGCAAGGCAGCAGCAGCGATAGAGGCGCTGGAGAAATATGATATAGTGGTTGTTCATATAGAGGCGCCGGATGAGGCAGGTCACAGCGGAAACGCGGGATTGAAGAAGCAGGCTGTCGAGCAGATAGATAAGTATGTTGTCGGGCCTATATTAGAAGCGTTGGAGAAATACGAGGATTGGAAGATACTTGTGGCACCGGACCATCCGACGCCAGTTAATAGTTGTGCACATTCGGACGAACCTGTACCATTTGCGATGGCAGGGACGGGTGTGAGCGGAATTTTGAATGCGAATTTTGGTGAATCTAACGCAGCTGAATCAGGATTTATAATTGAAAACGGTCACGAGTTGATGGAATATTTTTTGAAAAGCTAAGCAGAGTAAATTATGAAAATAATAGTTCAGAAATTTGGCGGAACGAGCGTTGCAAATTCCAAAAAGATCAGGCGTGCCGCTGAGCGTGTAATCGATGCGATTGAAAGAGGATACAAGGTCGTGGTTGTCGCGTCAGCACGTGGTAAGCTAACTGATGAGTTGATAGCAGATGCACGTAAATTAAATCCGAACCCTCCGGCTCGTGAGATGGACCAGCTTTTAAGTACCGGTGAGATACAGACTGTTGCGTTGTTTGCAATGGCATTGGAGCATATGGGTCATGGTGCGATAAGTTTTACCGGCGGTCAGATTCAGATGGTGACCGACAATGACCATTCCAAGGCAAGGATAAAGAGTATCGATACAATGCGGATGCGTGAAGAGCTTGAGAGCGGCAAGGTCGTTTTGGTGGCAGGATTTCAGGGCGTTGATGAGAGCGGTAATATAACGACGCTTGGCAGAGGCGGCTCGGATACGAGTGCGGTTGCGTTGGCAGCGGCACTGGAGGCCGAGGAATGCGAGATTTATACCGATGTTGACGGGATTTACACCACTGACCCGCGCAAATTCAAACGCGCGGTGAAGATGGAGCAGATAAGTTATGATGAGATGCTGGAGCTGGCGAGTCTTGGTGCAGGCGTGATGCACAGCAGAGCGATTGAGTTCGGCAAGAAATACAATGTCAGGATTCATGTTCGCAGCAGCAGTGAAAATAAGAATGGTACATTAATTACACACGAGGTGCCCCAAATGGAAGAAGTATTGGTTTCCGGAGCTACGATAGAAAAAGAGATGGCGAAGTTAAGCTTGATTGGTGTTGCCAACAAACCAGGTAACGCGGCAAAGATATTTGCGCATCTGGCACACGCGAAAGTCATAGTTAATGACATTGTTCAAACCGAAGTTAGTACCAAGAAGGCGAACTTGTCATTTACTACCAGCACATCGGATTTAGCGGCGGCAAAAAAAGCTATCGAAGATATCAAGGAAGAAATAGAGTGCGAGAATGTTTTCGTTCGCGACGACATTGCCGAGATATCTGTTGTCGGCGTTGGTATGAGAAGTCACTATGGCGTTGCCGAGAAGCTTTTTGGTGCTTTGTCCAAAGCTAAAGTTAATATTGATTCTATAACGACCAGTGAAATTCGCATCAGCTGCATAGTTGATGACCACCAGGGAGAAATGGCATTAGAGGCGGTTTGTGTTGCGTTTGAGCTTGATAAACCGGTAGCCGAGCGAAGCAAGTAACCCGGTGGCTGGCACATCGAAAAAAGCAACGCAGGCGATGAGCAAACGCAAATGTTCTGTGATACTTTTCGGGTTTATTATACTTTTAGCATTTCTGGTTTGGGCTGACCGGAGTTTTTACAAAAGCCTTTCAAATAAAAAACCCACCGCTGAAAAGCAAATCAAATCATATGACTTTGAGAAGTATCACGGCAAGATTTTTATGGTCGTAAACATTGTAGATGGTGACACGATCGATATAGATATTGCTGATGATAAGTACGAGCGGACACGGATACGTCTTTGGGGGGTAGATACGCCGGAAACGAAAAATAAAAAATACGGCGTAATGTATTATGGCCCGGAGGCGTCGGAGTTTACGGGCGACTTAGTATTAGGTAAGAAGGTGACGGTATATCTTGAGAAGAGGCGAACGCGGGGCAAATACGGCAGGCTTTTAGCTTATGTTCGGTTTGCAGAGGGCGATTTTTTGAATGAGATTTTAATATCAGAGGGTTATGGTTACGCTGACAGTCGATTTCGCCATAGTTTCTATAATAAGTACAAACAGCTGGAGTCAACAGCTCGGAGTAATCGAAAAGGTTTGTGGGGGAAAGTTTTGCCCGACCAAATGCCGGAGTGGAAGAGGAAGCAAGAATAAAAAAAGAGGATGTTATAAATTATATTCTTTTATTTTTCTGTATAGCGTTCTCTCTCCGATGCCGAGAATTTTGGCGGCCTTCTCGCGGTTGTTCTCAGTTTTCGCAAGCGTATCTATGATGGCTTGTTTTTCAAGTTCGTTTAACGAGATGCCTCCCAGGTCGGCGGCATTTTTTGTCGAGGCGGTTAACTTTCTCATCTGATGTATTTCCGGGGGGATGTCATCGAGGTCGAGCATGTCGGTTTCAGCCATAACGACCATTGTTTTGATACAGTTTTTCAGCTGGCGGATGTTTCCAGGCCAGTCGTAACTCATAAGTACCGCCAGAGCAGCTTCTGACATGCCTGCAATATCAGCACCGACCTCGGCGGTAGCTTGCTTTGCGAAATGCTCGACGAAAATTGGTATATCCTGGAGCCTTTGCCGCAGGGGAGGCAGTGTAACGCTTACGCCTTTGATTCTAAAGTAAAGGTCCTGGCGAAACTTTTTCTGCTCAATGAGTTTTGTAAGGTCATGATTGGTAGCACTAATGATACGTACATCGACCATAATCTGTTTACTTGAGCCGACCGGCGTAATGATTCCGTCTTCGAGTACCCTTAGCAGTTTTGCCTGCATATTCAGGGGCATGTCGCCAATTTCATCGAGGAAGAGCGTGCCTTTATCAGCAATCTCAAAAAGTCCTTTTCTGTCGATGTCGGCTCCGGTGAATGCCCCTTTAACATGTCCAAACAACTCGCTTTCGAGAAGTGTTTCTGTAAGTCCGGCACAGTTGACCGGTCTAAACGATTTAGAAGCACGGTTTGAATTGTTGTGAATAGCTTTTGCGAGCAGTTCTTTTCCTGTGCCGCTTTCTCCTTCGACAAGCACTGAGATATCTGTCGGCGAAACTCTTTTCAGGACTCGCAGCAGAGCATGCATTTTAGTATTTTCACCCTGAATCCCATCGAACTCGAAAACTTGTTTTGAGTTTTTGCGTGTTTTTGTGAATTGTTTTTTTACGTCAGCGATTTCTTTTGCCGCTTGGGTGACAAGGGTTCTTAGCTGGTCAATGTCGATGGGTTTTACGAGATAGTCGAAGGCCCCCTGCTTTATGGCCTGCTTGCAATTATCGATTGTGGCATAGGCGGTTATTAAAATAACCTGTGTCTGGTCGCTAATTCTTCTGGCTTGTTCCAGAACGACGAGCCCGTCGATGTCACCGCCTAATCTCAAATCGGTAACAACAATATCAACCTTTTCGCTGTTCAGGACTTTGAGGGCATCTTTGCCGTTGTAAACAGTGATGGCCTTTGCGCAGAATTTTTCCAGCGCTTCAGCGATACCGTCAGCGTGGTCCTTTTCGTCATCAACAACTAATATTACCGTATCTTTACTCATAAAAACTCTGATTCTAACTGATTAGAGGTATTTCTATAGTAAATAATGTTCCTTTTCCCTGCTCTGTGTCAACATAAATTATTCCGTTGTGTTGTTCAACAATTCTTTTTGCTGTCGGCAAACCGAGTCCGGAGCCCCTGGACCTTGAGGAAAAATAGGGTTCAAAAACAAATGGCAGTTTATCAGGTGCGATTCCCGTACCGGTATCGCTAATTTGAATAATAGCGTTTTTCTTTCTTTTGTCGGTTTTTACAATCAATTCTCCCTGGTCATTCATGGCTTGGGTGGCATTTATGAAAAGGTTTAATATCACTTGCTTCATCATATTCTCATCGATGTTACAGAGGAGCGGTTTTCCACATAGCTGATGTCTGATAGTAATCGAATGAGAGTGTGCCTTGGGAGAAAAAAAATCGACCATGTCGCTGACAATACTATTAATATCGAGAGGAGTCTTCTGTAACTCGGCATTATCGACATAGCGTAGAAAACTTTCCAGGATTTGCTCAAGTCTATCCATTTCCTTTTGAATGACTTCGATTTTTCTTAAGGCTCTCCGGGTAGTTTGACTTTTGTTTTCACTGTTTTGAAGGTCCTCGGCAGTGAGTTTCAAATTAACCTTAATTGTTGAGAGAGGGTTTTTGATTTCGTGAGTAAGCTCGCCGGTTAACTTGCTCAACTGTTCAAGCTGTTTTTGCTTTTCTTTTTTTTGTGTCTGGTTTTTTGAGCTTTTCCTGAACCAAAGAACTGCAACAGTCGATACAATTACAGCTAATAAAGCGACACCGAATCTCTGTATAAACTGCTGCATCCATTTACTCCCGGCTTTTTAGTAGCAGGAAAACTCCTCGCCAAATGTCAGTATTCGGCAATCTCCCCCCCTGCCGACATTACTTTGAAGCCGGCTGAGTATCTTCCTTTTTGCTATCAGTCATAGTAGCTTTTCGTGAGAGCTTGAGTCTTCCCTGGTCATCGATGGATAATAATTTGACATCAATAAGGTCTCCGGCTTTGCAAACATCTCCGACATTCTTAACAAAATCATTGCTTAGTTCACTAACATGACAAAGTCCTTCGACTCCTGGTATGATTTCGACAAAGGCGCCGAAATCTTTTACCGAGACAATTTTTGCCTGTTTGTAAATTTTACCGACCTTTGGTGGCTGGGTAATAGATTCGATTATTTCCTTTGCCTTAAGATGTCCTTCTCCGCCAACGCAACTGATGAAAATAGTTCCGTCTTCTTCAATCTCAACGGTAGCTGTTGTTTGCTCCTGAATGCTCTTCACCATTTTTCCACCCGGTCCAATGACTTTTCCAATAAACTCAGGGTCGATTTTAATAGAGATAAGTTTCGGAGCGTACTCGCTCATTTTTTCTCTCGGTTCGCTGATTGTCTTACTCATAGTTTCGAGTATTTGCAACCTCGCGGTTTTTGCTCTATCGAGTGCCTGTACCATGACGTCATGTCCGAGTCCTTCTGCTTTAATATCAAGCTGGATACCGGTGATACCTTCTGTTGTTCCGGCAACCTTGAAGTCCATTTCGCCATAGTGGTCCTCTTCTCCAAGAATGTCGGTTAGAAGTTTATGGTTTCCATCTTCATCGGTAATCATACCGACAGAAATACCCGCAACGGGCCTTATAAGTGGTACACCTGCATCGAGAAGTGCCAGCGTGCCTCCGCAAGCCGACGCCATAGAGCTTGAACCATTCGATTCTGTGATGTCAGAGGTGATTCTTATTGTGTATGCAAAATCCTCTACTGGGGGCCTGACCTGTTTTAGGCATCTTTCAGCAAGAGCACCGTGACCTATTTCTCTTCTTCCCGGCCCTCTGATCGGTCTAACCTCTCCGACGGAAAACGGCGGGAAGTTATAATGCAGCATGAAATTTTGTGAATGTTCTTCGACTAAACCATCTACTTTTTGTGCATCCCTGACTGTACCAAGAGTGATACTAACCAGCGATTGAGTTTCGCCTCTTGTAAACAGTGCCGAGCCATGAGTTCTTGGCAGAACACCAACTTCGCAGGTGATTTCACGAACTTCGTCAAAGCCTCTACCGTCAGCTCTTTTCCCCTCGAGGAGCAATTTCTTTACAGTTTTTCCTACAATTTTATCAAGGATTCTTTTTACCATAGCTTTGTCAAAAACCTCAGCGTCTTTATCTTCTGATTCGCAATATTGCGTAATAACTTCTGCAAATAGTTCTTTTACAGCAGTCTTGCGTTCATCTTTAGCAGCTATTTGTTTTAGCTCATATAGTTTGTCGCTGATTTGCGTATTGATTTTTTCTTCAAGCTCAGGGTCACTGTCAGCGAGAGGTATTTCTTTTTCAACGCCGACTTTTTCCTTTAGCTCATCAATTAATTCACAAACCTGTACGACAGATTTTTGCGCTTCTGCGATAGCATCAGCAATTACGCTTTCGGATAATTCTTTCGCTCCAACTTCAATCATGTTCAAAGCTTGTTTTGTTCCGCCAAGCAACAAGTTGATATCACTCTCATCAAGCTGCTGATGAGTTGGGTTAATAATGAATTGTCCATCGACTCGGCCCAGTCTACAGGCACCAATTGGCCCTAAGAACGGGATTTTACTTATCGTAAGAGCGGCACTTGCTCCAATCATAGCCAACACATCGGGGTCATTTTCGCCGTCGAAGCTTAGGACCGAGGCCATAACCTGTACTTCCTGGAAATATCCTTCCGGGAACAATGGTCTAATTGGTCTATCTATTTGTCTTGCTGTAAGTATTTCTTTTGTGGTCGGTCTTCCCTCTCTTTTTATAAAGCCACCGGGATATTTTCCTGCAGCACTATACTTTTCACGATAATCAACACTTAGCGGGAAGAAATCAATATCAGCAAATCTTGGCGGCGCAGTCACTACGGTCACCAAAACAATAGTCTCACCATATGTTACAATAACCGAACCGTCGGCTTGTCTTGCAATTTTTCCAGTTTCCAGCGACAGCATCTCGCCGCCAATTTCTCTCTCTACTTTACATACATTAAACATATACTTTCCTCGTCATCATAAGTATCACAGCCTTTTGCCGGTGATACGCCAACATAGTTAAACAAATGAATTTACTTTCTCAGTCCCAGCCTTGAAATGATCTCTCTGTACCTTTTTGCATCTTTTCCGTTGACATACTTAAGCAGCGCGGATCTTGTTCCGACCATTTTCAGCAGGCCACGTCTTGAGGCATGATCTTTTCGGTGTATCTTGAGATGTTCTGTGAGTTCATTGATTTTTTTGGTCAAAAGAGCAATCTGAACTTCAGGTGAACCTGTATCGCCTTCATGCCTCTCGAAATCAGTAATTATTTTCTGTTTTTCCTGTTTTGCTAACATGTTCTGGGTAAATCCTTTCCTCTTTATAGTCACACGTTCCAAAAGTTACATTTACAAGCAACCAATTTCAAACTGGCTGGCTGCTTATTCCATCGAACTTACAAATCATTATAAAAATCGAATCTGTCAGTATAAGCATAAACTTTGAAGTTTTCAAGCTTTTTTTGTAACAACTTGTAAATACTACACTTATGCCCAAAAAACATTTTTTGTGAGGTGGGTGTTTCTGTGTTTAAGTACGGATAGATTATAGCGTTACGGTGATATCGGTGCAGACGACAGGTGGGCAAAACAACAACTGGCGACGGTTAAATAAGGTTAAATTTCCGTTTTACGAAGCAATAACAGTTGATATTTTGAATATCGGCAAAAGCAACGCTATCGCGATAGTACCAATGATTCCGCCTAAAACAACTATCATCAATGGTTCTACCATCGCCGTAAGAATTCTGATTGACGATTCGAATTTTTTTTCGTAAAAGTTCGAAATTTTCAGGCAGACGTCTCCCAATCTGCCGCTCTTTTCCCCAGCTTTTACCATTTGTATAACGCCGGAATCAATCAGCTTTCTTCCCAATCCGCTATCTTTTTTATCAAACAGAGACCTCATACTATTTTGAGCTATTTGTATTGATTCAGAAAGCTGATAACCATCTCGAACTTTGTTGTCGGTTTTTTCCCAAAACTGCTCAAAAAAACAATTCTCAGAAGTATTTTTAATGATCTCGATAGCGTCGAGGATGCTGACGCCTGTGTTTAGCATTGTTGCCATAATTCTCATGCTTCTTGTAATGGTTTTATCTACGATCACAGTTCCGATTACAGGCAATCTGATTTTGATATAGTCTACTACTCTCACTCCTGATTTTGAGTTTACCCAAAAATACAGCATCATAGATATAAATAATAACGCAGTCACAATAACAGGGGCAATTTGCGGGTCGGTAAATGCTTTGCTGGTACTAATCAATATTTGTGTTAATTTTGGTAATTTTGCCCCTCTTATTTCATAGACTTTTGTAAGTTTTGGTATGACAAAGATGATAAGAGAACTAACGGCAACAATAGCCATTCCTACCATAATAAACGGATATACCAATGCACCCTTTATCTTGTTTTTTGTATCGTGTTCGAAATTCAGATATTTACAAAGTATATTAAGCATTTCTGACATTCTACCGGAGGTTTCAGAAGCTTTTATCATACTCATGAACATACTATTAAAAGCTTTTGGATATGCTGATAGCGCTTTTGAAAGATTTTCTCCCGATTTAACTTCTTCAGTAACATTAGTAAGAATTTGCTTAAAAACATCCTTTGGGGTTTGCTTGGCAATAATATCGAGAGCTTCACTTAGAACTACTCCGCTTTCAAGCATAACTGAAAGCTGATTGGTAAATAATATCAATTCAGCTTGTTTTATCTTCGCCTTTTGAAGATTTGCATGTGTAAGCGGAATTGGTCCTGAATTTTTTTGTTGATGTCGGTCTTTGGGTTCTTGCCTGGCGGTTCTATCGGGCTTTAGTTCACGGTCGTATTGCTTAAAGTCGGCATCGTGATTATTGTCTACTTCCGAATCATAGGTGCCATGCTGTTCAAAAATAGAGTCGAGTTTTACTTTAGCAGAAGGTTCCATTTATATTTCCTATATTCAACACGATTTTATTTATTACTGCTATTTTCGTCGGTTGGTACCATTCTTAAGACTTCCTCGATAGTGACAACCCCAGCTTTAACTTTTTGGAGGCCATCCAAATAAAGAGGTCTCATTCCATTTTCGATAGCTTTATCTCTTAGTTGTCTCAAGCTTGTGTGATGATAAATTAATTCCATGGTATCTTCGTCTGGTACAAAAAGTTCATGCAGCGAGATTCTTCCGGCAAATCCTGTGTTCCTGCACTTTTTACATCCTACTCCATGATAAAATTTGGGCATCTCACTCATTAAGCCTGCGACTGTTTTTTGTATTGAGGCAGGTGGTTGGTATTCGGTTTTGCAACTAACGCAAACCTTTCTGACAAGCCTCTGAGCCAGAACTGCAGTTAGTGAAGCACTTACCAGATAAGGGGCAACATTGAGGTCGAGAAGCCTTGTAACAGAACTTGGAGCATCATTCGTATGCAATGTAGCAAACAAAAGGTGTCCGGTTAGTGCCGCCTGTACCGCAATATATGCGGTGTCTTCATCACGGATTTCACCGACCATTATGATATCCGGGTCCTGCCTTAATAAGCTTCTCAGGGCCGATGGGAAACCAAATCCGGCAGCTTCGTTTATCTGGAACTGATTAACCCCTGAGATCTTGCACTCGACGGGGTCTTCAACCGAGCAGATGTTAACATCGCTGGTATTTAATGCAGTAAGTGTAGCATAGAGAGTCGCACTTTTGCCTGAGCCGGTTGGCCCGGTAACCAAAATCATTCCGTGCGGTGTTTTCATTACTTTTTCATACTGTTCAAGTATCTCCTGGCTGAATCCAAGAGACTCAAGATTGAACAGCACGTTCTCTGGATTAACAACTCTAACAACAATTTTTTCTCCATAGGTTCCCGGCATGACCGAGACTCTCAGGTCTATCGGTTTTCCTTCAATAAGGATATTGATACCTCCATCCTGAGGTAATCTTCTTTGTGCAATGTCAAGTCCAGCCATAATTTTGATACGCGAAATAACAGCAGAATGCATTTGGTACGGCGGGCTTAGTCTTTCAAATAATCTTCCATCGACCCTGTATCTGATTCTTAGTCTTTTTTCATCTGGTTCGATGTGGATATCACTGGCATTTTCATGTACGGCATTATAGATGATATAATTTACGAGTTTAACGACAGGTGATTGTCCGGCAATTTCTTCGAGGTTGCTGATATCCTCAATAATGTCATCAACAAGTGAGAAATCGTCGAGTCCTTCTTCATTAATAATATCGTCGATGACGAAGACATTTTTGGCAGGCAGATGTGCCTGGAGTGTAGCTTTGATATCTTTTGCAGTGGCACAAACAATCTGAATTTTACATCCGCTTATTCTTTCGAGTTCGTCAATCAGGAAGACATTTGAAGGCTCGGAAACAGCAACCGTAAGAACGTTATAAACTTTGAATAATGGCAAGACGGTATGTTCTTCAAGAAAATCTTTTGGCAGCAACTCGATTACTTTTACATCACAGATTTTAGGATTAATCTCAGCGTAAGGCACCCTGTAGTCTTCTGCAATTGCAGAAGCAATTTGATTTTCAGTGCAGTAGCCAGCTTGAACGAGTAGTTCGCCAAGTAATTTTCTATGTCCCGATTGCTTTTGCTGTGTAAGTACTTCTCTTATCTGCTCATCGGTAACGATGCCTCTGGCCTGCAATAGCTGGCCGAGCTGCAATTTTTTAGCAGTTGTCGGAGTCATAATATTTCTTCTAACAAAGTTCCTACAACACGAAATTCACTTAATATTTACGCAAAACTTTTTACGACATTTTCAATTTTGTCATAACATTCAAATTCATTTTCAAGCCTGGTAATCTCCAGGATTTTTTTGCAGTTTTCCTCTAAACTGACGACTTTCAACTGGCAGTTGTTTTCACTGGAATAGTCTCTTGCCCATAGCAGCCTCTCTAAGCCTTCACTATCGATAAAAGTTACTTTGGCCATATCAAGAACAATACCAACTTTGTGTTTTATGGCTGTTTCGGTAATAACATTCTGAAACAGTTCGGTGAATTCGCTATCAAATTCGCCATCCAACTGTACAACCGTAAAATTGTCGTGGTCCTGAGTTTTAATTTTCATTTTATAAGCGTCCCAATTGTCGCAGCGCCATAGTCAGCTACCCTTGAAATATCATAAACCTGACTAAAACCATTTAGCATAATATCCCAGAGATGGTGAACATCGCTTTCAATAAAGATTCGTCCAATTTCCTCATCAAATTGTTTTCCTAAGCCATTTTCAATCTCTTTTAATGCCTGTTCCAAAGTCATTGCTTTTCTATAAGTTCTTTTTGAGGTCATGGCATCAAAGCTGTCAGCAAGTCCAATAATTTTTCCAATCAGCGGAATCTGGTCACCAACAAGTCCATTGGGATATCCCTTACCATCGATGCGTTCGTGATGGTACAAGACACCCGGAACGATTTGGCTCATTTGTTTTATTTCTTTTAAGATATTCGCTCCTATAGAAGGATGCATTTTCATATAGTCAATTTCTGAAGAAGTTAGCCGACCGTCTTTGCAAAGAACATCTTCTGCAATTCCGATTTTTCCAATATCGTGCAGTAGGCCTGCTAAATAAATTTTATGAACAAAGTCGTCGTCATATCCATGCTTTTCAGCAATTCTTTCAGCAATCCATCTTGAGATGAAAGCAACTCTTTCAGAGTGCCCTCTTGTGTATTGGTCCTTTGCGTCAATGCTGCTTGTAAGTGCTTTTAGTGAACCGATGAATAAAGCTTTTAATTCGTTGAATAATCTTCCGTTTTCGATAAATACAGCACAACTGTTAGCAATAGAACCAAAGAGTTTCGCATCAGGGCTATCGAAATCAGCTTTTCCAACTCTATTTACAGCCACCATGAAACCAATTAAACGATTTTTGCTATCGGCTTCTTCGTGCGGATGTGTTTTGCTTTTTTCTTTACCGTATAGCGGCACAGCAACAATACTTTTGATACTTTCATGCCATTGATATTTAAACGGAGAATCGATGTCACTATCTATGAGTGCATCTTTTCCCGAATTTAATTCATTCTGGAGTCTGTCACATATAACAGCAACAATATCATCATTAATATCTATGACACCCGAACCTGCGGCAAGTACGAGTTGTTTTTCATCATTCAAGGTTTTTTCGACAATTATAGCAATGCCTTCAACATTAATAATTTCGGTTAAATTGTCACATGCCATTTGCAGAAAGCTGCTATCAGTGAGAGTAACTTTCATACTCATACTAAGTTTATAAAGCAATGTCAGTTCTTCATAAGTCTGTGACAATTCATGGCATGCTATTTCTGTTTGGTTTTCTGCTTTTGCCAGTGTAGTGAAGCTGTTTTCCAGGAATTCCAGCATCTGCGTAAAGAGTGGTTTATATTTTTGCTGCATTTCATTCAATTGCTCATTTTTGTTATTATCATCGGAGCGTTGTTTTTGTCCGAGGTCGATTAAGGCAACAGCAACATTTTGCTCGTTAATATGTAGAGCAGCAGCGAGGATACAGCTGTCCATATCGAACTGAGAAACACAGGTATCAGGATTATTACGATTTTTCAGTTGATTCTGTTTTAAGATTTTCTGCGCAATTTCAGTCAGCAATTGAGAGTCTGTTTCCACAATGCCTGCATTATTGAGCAGGAGAAGTTCGCCATTAGAATCACTAACAGCGAAATTAGCGCCAAGTTTATTGACTTTTTCGCCAAAAGTAGCCAACAGCTGCAATTGCAATGCACTTAAATTATTATTTGTGTCTACCATAAATTACCTCAAATCATAGATGTATTTAAGCATCCGGTGCCATGACCTTTTCATATAAAATATTCTGAATACATTTTAATAGTTCTTTCGGACTAAATGGTTTTGTAAGGTGCTGAGCAATTTTCGGGCTGTCAGGCTGTTTTTCGTCCGAGTAATCTCTCGCAGTTAAGAGTATTACAGGAATATTCTTTGTATCTTCATTATCAGCAAGTTTTTTGATAAGCTCCAATCCAGTCATATTGGGCATTTGCAAATCAGTGACAATAATATCCGGCGTACGTTCACAAGCAAGTTGATACGCGTCACTTCCATTGTCGGCAGAGATGACGTCATAGCCGTTATTGCGTAGTTTAATTGCCACAACATGTACAATGTGAATCTCATCATCTACAACCAAAACTTTCTTCTTACTAACCATCACATAGCCTCCATAAATTCTGATCTCTGTGGTTGCTCAATTTCCTCTGCTTTAGTTAAAGGCAGCTCAAATCCGAAGGTACTGCCCACCTCCGGTTTACTGTCGACAAAGACATGTCCATCATGAAGTTTTTCGACAATTTGCTTAACGAGGTTTAGCCCCAATCCCAAACCTTGTTCCGCGTGTTCATTTGTATTGGCCCGATAGTATTTATCGAAGATAGCTTCAATCTGGTCTTTCTGGATTCCTATGCCTGTATCGGCAACAGTAACCCTTGCGAGATTTTCCGCTTCATCAATATCTATTTCGACAGTTATCGAACCTTCCGGCTTTGTATACTTGACTGCATTAGTGAGTAGATTTGTAATAACCTGCGCAATCATATCTCTGTCGGCATAAACCGGGCCGAATATGATTGTATTATCAGGTTCAATAATATTTATTTTTTTCTGTTGAGCATAACCTCTTATCATTTGCAGTTGTTCTGCTATCAAAGCTTGCAGACTAAAGGACTGTTTTTTAATTTTAATCATTCCTGATTCAACTCGCGAAGTATCCCACATCTCATCAATAAGCTGATTCAATCTCTTTGCCTGTTTTTGAATAACTGAGTAGAATTGGTTTTTAGTTTTTTCATCTTTCACATCGTTATCTACCAACATCTCAGAATAAGCAGTAATCGAGGCAAGGGGTGTTTTTAACTCATGCGAGACATGTCCCACGAAATCATTTTTTAACTTATCTATTTGTTTTTTTCGTGTAATATCGTGTAGTATGGCAACAATGCCCCAGGGTTTTCCACCATCGTGGCAAATGGAAAATAAAGAACAATCGAAGTACTTATTGCCGTTGTCTTTATCAGCAAATATAACTTCACACTTCACAGGGTGACATTTGTTTTGCTTATTTTGCTGTAATAAATCCACGAAGTTGATATCTTTTTTATTTTCTGAAAATTGGTCAACAAAGCATGGAGTGGTTATCAATTCATCGATTGATTTATACTTTGAGTTTTCGAGGTCAAAGTTGAAGAGTTTTCCAGCAGCATGGTTTGCTATAATAAGTTTGTCAAACTCATCGACAACAATTACAGGGTCAGGAATTTGTGAGATAATTGTATCTGTATTATGTTTTAGTTTCCTTAAAAGCCTTAGTTTGATTTGGAAATTCTCAATTTGTTTTTCCAGTTCGGAGATATAACCAAGATACCCTGTAATACGATTTTTTATGGTCTGGAATAACTCACCGGCCAGCTGGTTATCGGTACTTTTTATGTCAGTGAATTTTCCCTGTTTAACAAGTTCTATAGCTTCTCTAAAAGTTCCAAACAGCTTTAAGCAGTACCAACCAATCCAGAGAGTCGAACATATTGAAACAGCATGTAAAGTCAGCGTAGATAGACGCTTATCTCCGGCGTAATCTAAATAAGACCACGCAGCCAGAACAGCGGCGAACAGGCTAAACGCCCATGCACACATCACACTTAATTTTAAATTCTCTCTTGTTTTCACTTAAAAAACCTTAATTTACTTCTAAACCATTTTTTACAATTGATATTGAACTAATTTATAATTTTAGCTTTCTTTTTTTTACCTTCTAAGCCAATCATTCGAGTAGTTTCTATCCATCTTATCAAGGACGTTTCTTTCAAGCTTAGCTTCGCCATCGGGCGTGGTTTCGATAATGATTCTTTCTCTGAGTCTAATAGCCTCAAGATATCCCGGTCTTGCATTGAGAACATAAGCGAGTTCCGTCAAAGCAGCTTTGTATTTTTTATCAAGATAGAGATTTACAGCGTATGCGTATCTGTCTTCAACAAGTCTCGAAACAGACAACCAACTCAAGCCTTCCTTTGCTCCCTGCCTTTTTCTTTGGGCGTCTTTGGCTCTTTCTTCTCCTCCGGCCTCCTGCGGCTCTCTGATAATGTGAGGAGTAAGCATTACAATTACTTCCTGACGTTCAATATCATCGGAGACACCCCTAAATAACGGCCCAATAAGAGGCAGGTCCCCAAGAATCGGGATCTGTGTTCTTGAGCTGGTAACTTTGTCTCTAAAGAGTCCACCGATAACAATGGTCTGTCCATCTTTGACAATGATGTTAGTAGACAATTCGGCAGAAGTTTCTTCAGGCAGATTGTCTGTACCAACCAGGTTGCCAGTACTATCTTTTGGATGAATGTCCATCCTGATATAGCTATCACCCAGAATATAAGGTCTAAATGAAAGCTTTGTTCCTGTTTCAAGGAACTTGACTTCACCTTCGACAAGATTTCCGGAAGTATCAAAGGTGTCACCTTCTCTGTATCCGATTTTCTTTCCGATATAAACCTGTCCAAGCTGTTTATTGACAGCCATTATCTTTGGATTTGCAAGAATAGTTATATCAGTAATTTCTTCGAGAGCTTCCAGGAAAACTCCAACATCTCCGATAGTAAGTCCAACAGTCAAGCTACCGGTTATGTCAGGAGTCACGGTACCAGAAATGTAATCACTGAGACCACTGGTTTCAGGAACAGATGTAATGGTACCTTTCAAGGTTTGCCAGTTGATGCCAAAGTCCATTTCCTCGGTGAGTTTTGCGCTTAAGATTGTTGCTTCAATAAGGACTTGTTTTGGCCTGATATCAATAACCTTTATGACATTCTCAACTTCCTTAATATATTCAGGATAGTCGCGAACAATAATAATATCATTCACTGCCATTGAGTCGCCCGCTTTAGACTCTGTACTGAGCGCATTACCGATAGGTACACCAACATCAGCCGGTGAGGTAACTTCGATTTTTCCATTAGCACTTAAAAGCGGCGAAACGAGTTTTCTTGCTTCAGCGGCAGAGATATACTCCAAAATAAAGACTTTATAACTCATCCTTGTCACATCATCTCTAACTCTTTCAAATTCCACAGCGGTATAGACTTTGATTAGATTTCCTTTTTGCTGGTATCTATAATCAACCCCTAAAATAGCATCCATAGCTTCATCAAAAGTCACATTGTAAAGATTTGTAAAGGCCAATTTGCCATCGACACTTGGTGAAGGGACAATATTTTTCTGATACTTTGCAGCCAGGAATGCAAGTGCATCTCTTATTCCAACATCTCTTTTGAAAGAGATAGACTGGATAGTTTCATCCTGCGAGTAGCTTATTTCAATACCCTCAATACTGTTAGGTTCAGCATGCGCAGTCATTGGCCCCTGCTGTCCCCCAAAAAGAGCAATAACAGCGATAACGAGAACTATCAGTCTTAATACATATCTGGACTTTTCTGTTTTCATCTTCATTATTAAGTGTTGTTCATAATTCATTGTTTTTACTCCTATCTTTTATATTTCTATTTCGTACAAAATCCGAAACAGCTTTTTAACTTCGATTTAGTAAGTCACATCGATTCTTTCGTTAAATTTCAATTTAATCTGTTTTTGTCCATATTTAATTAATACTTTTTCCTGTTCAATACCAATCACTTTACAAGTATACGAATCATTGCCATCTTTAAGGATAATTTGGTCGCCGACAGAAAAGACTCTGCCATTGATAAAAGCATGTGAAATTTTACCTAATCCAATCGCTTCGAGTTTTAGATTTTCCTTAATCCAGCTAATTTGCGCTTCGTTAGCAGTAGTGGATTTAATATTTACTTCTGAATTTTTTTCTTGTTTATCCGCCGAAAAGAAATCGTTGGTAATTAGGTCGTTTCTTCCCTTTATAACTGGCAGATCAATGAATGAGATTTCCTGTAGCCCAGCCATTAGTTTCTTTTCTACTTTAGCAGAACTTGTCAGGGCTTGTGCAGCAGCAGGACCTTTTCCAGCAAAGGCTCTTGCCCACATGAAAATCATTACTACAAACAGACAAACAACCATAACAGCTTTTTTCTTTTCTGCCGCTAATCGATTGAAAAGTTCATTGACTAACCCGTTTAAATTTTTAAGTTCCTGCTCCATACTTTTTATCCTTCGTTTTGCTGGTTTGAATAATAAATAATTGCTTTTGCTCTCATACTCAATTGACCGGTGTAGTCCCGTTCATTAGTAAAACTAACTTCCTGAATTCTCACCAATCTGCCTGCATTCTGGAAAGTCTTATAAAAATCAAACAATTGCCTTAAGGTCCCTTTGCACTGCATTTCAATTGGTATGCAGTTAACATTTCCTGTTTTAACTTCAGAATTAGGCTTAATGTTCTGTTCTTTGAGACCGTATTTATTCATAATTTGCGTCACCTGCTTAAGGAATACACCAAGTTCTCTATCACCTGGTATTTGGACATCGAAGTTTTGTGTCCGCTCATTCAAATCATCAAGCAGGGCTTGCACTATTGGTATTTGTTGTTTTTCAGTTTCAGACTTCATGATAGTAAGTCTTTGCTCAGAGAGGTTCTGCTTTACATCAGATAGTTTTTTCCTCAAAGGCACGTACTTGAACAAAAAGAAAGCGACCGCCATTGCAACTACCATCACAAAAGTCATGATTTGTTTTTTTTCTTCGACAATTTCCATAAAATCACTTTCTTAATAATTTGCAATATAGCAATTCAATTCAAATTCACTTACTCCATACCCATTGTCCGATTGAGCAGCATCGTTATTTATTGTCAGGAGCCATCTCCTGAATTTCCCCTTAGCCTTTATTTTCCTGTTTCTTGAATAAGCTGGAATAACCTGGCTAAAATACGGCGACTGTTCCATGTCTACAATTAATTCAGCAACATCTGTAGCATCAGCAGCCAGTCCTTTCAGTACGAACTTGAACCTGATATCACCGACTGCAAGTATGGAAGAATTCAGCATCTGGCTATTAGCTACTCTAAGGTTTAAGCCTTTGGCCCGAGGATTTATTTGGTCAATTGTAAATCTTTCTGCGGTTAAATCGATGTTGCTAACCAGGATTTCATCTTTTATCAGATAACTGAGCTCGGCCAGGATACTTGCAACATCAATTCCAGGGCTGACCATGTCAAGTATGGCTGCCTTTTTTCTTGAGCTTGAGATCTGATTTTTAATTACCGCAAACTGGTTAGCATGGCTTCCTATCTGTTCGTATTGTTTTTCTGCTTTTGCAATTCCGGCCTTTGCTCTTGATATCGAGAAAGCAGTGACAAAATTCCATGTCATCATAACTGCAAAGAGTCCCCCCAGAACAACATAGCGTCTGAAATAGACACGCTGTTTGTATCTTTTATTTCTATACCACTCAGGAATAAAATCAATTTCTTTCATATAGCTACATTTCTATATTTGCCAAGTATTAGTTTTTTATTGCAAGCCCTACCGCAACAGTCCAATCGCAAAGCGAGTCATGTTCATCATCAAAAGTTATATTATCCAGACTTAGCCCTTTGAAAGGCTGAGCAATATCAACTTCAATCTGCAGCTGGCGTTTTAAAGCATTATGCAATATATTTTCAGGGGCTTCGCCGCCGGAAAGTACAACACTTTCGACGCGTTCTCCTCTAAATGTAACGATGTAATATCTCAAACACAGTGCTATTTCCTTTACGAGCTCTTCTGAGACAGCACTAATTGAGTTAACAATTACCTGTCTTGTAGAAGCGTCGACAGAGCATTTAAGTTTTGAGCCATGCTCAGAAAATCCTTTATCCGGTTTGAAATCTACAAGCTTTTCTAATTTAAGCGAATTTCTTAAATTTTTAGCTTCACTTATGCTAACGCTTAATTTTTCAGCAACTTGCTGATTGAATTTATTACCACCAATTGGAATCTGTTTTATGAAACAGATTTTTCCAGCTCTTCCAAAGACGATAGAAGTAGAGTTGCTTCCAATATCTATGAAGAACTTGGTTTCTTCTTTGTCCCTCTGGCGTCTGAATAATCTTTTATGGCTTCTAAACAAGGCACACGGAACTGCATCAATCGAAACCGGTTTAAGCTGAGCATCTTCAAGAAGTTTAATATGATTCCTGATAATCTCATCCTTAGCCATGAAAAGAATCCATTCATTTTTAACCCCATCAGCGGATTGTACAGTTCCGGCTGACATGTAGTTTACAACATCATTTTCGGAATTAAACTCGAAACGTCTTTCGGCTTCTTCTTTGAGGAACTGCGGTGCCTGACTATGGTTTTCATCTGAGAGTCTCAAATTAGTGATCATCAGGTTGTCGTTTGATAATGCGGATACGACATCGCGTCCATAGAAATCGCCTCTATCCAACATTTTTCTAATAGCTGCGATTATTGCTTTATTTCTTTTCTCCTGGTCGCCATTTATCTCTGGGTCGATATATACTCTATCAGCAGCGACAATCTGCAGGACACCTTTATCGGCAATGAATTGAACCATTCTCACAGAATGATGTCCTATATCCAATCCGATTGGCTTTCTACTTTTATTTATAAAGTCCCAACTAATCATTTTATATTCAGGTCCTTAGTACGAAGTAGTAATATATCCAGTAACCGCTTCGACGGTAATCGTTGCAGTAACCCCGCCGCCCTGTAATGTAATAGTGCCTGCATTATCCGGACTTGCTGTTCTGTCAAAGATCACCTGCGAAGTCGCGTTAAAATTAACAGTTGTAATATCCACCTGGTCGAGTCTGCTGTCGGTGGCAAAATTAACAATAAACTGGGAACCGATTTTACGCGGGTGGCCAATGACTCCACCGCTATCCTGAATCTGATAGCTTTCGGTAGCGGTGTTAAATACGACGGTGTAATTAACCTGCCTGCTGGTGGCCATGCTTTTAGCATATTCGAGGTCCGCGGCAATCATGTCAGCGGCAGCCCTGACCTGTACACCGCCTGCTGAACCCATTTTTGGAATCACGATCATTGCCGCAATAGCAATAATCACCATCACAATTAACAACTCGATAAAGGTTACACCCTCTTCGCGTCGCCAAATCGGGCCGCAGGCCTTGGCTCGTAAGTACCGTGTTTTAATCATGTTAAGCACCCTATCCTTTCATCCATCGCGGACTGTGCGCATTTAAATACCTATGTTTTTTCGACCTGTTTGATTGCCGTCTTTACCTGTAAAACTGAGTTGTTTGTAACTTGATTGCCGGTCGTTTTTCTTTTCCATTTCCCGTAGTCTATAGGTTCTCTGAGATTACTATCGGACCTGGGACCTCATCCAGAGCATGTTCGGTTATCAGCTTATAATCCCATGTTCGCGACAGAGAATTTTCCTAAAACCGTCACAATCGTTACAACATTGCGTCATTAATTGTCGAGCAAAGAGCTCATTTTCGATGCTTAAGAGGTGAAATGTATATCCTTCGAGTACTTTATATTTTTTTATTTTTTACACAAAAGACCGATAAGTAAATTTAGTTTCAGGCCTTTCTGTATAGCCCTATAAATTCCATCAAAACCGTTTTTCAGTATCACAATGCAGCTAATTTTAGCGCGACTTCGCAGGTTCGGTTTTTAAAGAGCGTTAAATCTATAATTACATAGTGACATTTATTGATTAAAGGCTGTCACAGGTTTCAACATTATCCCCCGGAGCATAGGTCAAAGACCCATGTGTAATGCTGTCGACGCAGAACGTAAAACTTGGATTACCTGATCTCTGTTCGTTAGTGGTTATAGTCACCTTGCCGTCATCACCAACAACACCGCTTCTTCCCGATTCGTTGTAGCCCCCCGTAAAAGAGCCTGTGACAGTAGCTCCGGAAGCAGCAAGACCTGTGCAGTTATCATATATTTTGACAACTGCCTGGCCTTTTTTGCTACTTCCACCACCCTCGAGACTGCATTCAATATCCTCGACATGCATTGTAGAAGGTGTGCACGGGCCCGGGCCTTTCGATAACAGGTAAGTAACATGCAGCTGGTTAAGCGGTACATCATATACCTGTATTTCATCTATTCTGCCCGAATACCATGCAGCTGGCGAGGTAGCTCGGGAACCAAATCGAACGTGGTAAGGATCTTCAGTACTAGAATATGAAGTTGATACAGCGTCAAGAACTCCGTCTACGTAAATTTTAGCCTTGCTATTTGCATTGTCGAGGGTAAAAGCGACATGGTGCCATTGTCCATCATTTAATGCGGTAGTCGTAGGCCCGGCAAGATTAGTAGTGTGCCGCCGCCATCGGTCTTTCTAAGCCGCAGCTTGGCGGTATTGTCAACTTCGAGTGTATAAGAAGCATTATCGGGATTTGAAGTACGGAACTCGGCTACAGCGCCATCTGCCTGATAAGTGACCGGCATACACATCCAAAGTGAAATAGAAGCACTTGCCAGCGTAAGGGTGTCTGCGCTATTTCCTCGTATCCAGGAAAAGTCCGAGCTGCCACCGTCAAAAGTAATTGCACTGCCGAACAATCCGCTGTTCCATCTCATGTAAGTGAAAGAACCACCATACCACCACCCACTGATGCCATTTGAAGAAGAATCAGTGACGGTAGTGCCCGTACCAGCATCTAATTTCCAGTATTTAACTTCCGTGGGCATATTTAGAGGAATTTCTGCGCTTATGATGCTTTCGGCGATTCTTACGTTGCTTACCTCACGATAGGCTGTACTGGTTACAGTGTAATATGAATCGGTACCACCTGTATCAGTAAAAGAAACATTAACATCGTAGTAATCATCGCCGCTTAGCAGTTGTTGTCCTGAGGCACCGGTCCAATAATCGCTGCCCTGCAAGTCGACGCCTTTGGGATACAGCAGCAATTGTCTTGCATGTTCAAGTCCTGATTCGGCAAGATAGTCAAGCTCGTTTCTTATTTTTACATTCTCGGCAGCGATTAATGCGGTATCACTGCTTGTTATGTATCCAAGCGAGAAGATGGTTATCGCCATAACAACAAAGAGAACTACCAGCAGAACGACCGCTGGTCTTGCATTGCAAGATGCTTTCTTCGGGCCGTAACGTATTTTTTGTTTTTTATTTTTCATCTTTTATTTACATATTTTCAGTAATTAAATCCGATGCCCAGCTTCTAAGGGCAGTATTGGTCTGATATGTTTTAGTGACACCGTTTTCAGTAGTGTCAAACATTATTCCCACTGACCTTGTATTTGGCGCAGCTGCATCTAAAACGAAGCTGACATTAGAAGTATCTTTAACTATTTTTTCCACTGTTCTTGTGCAATTTGCTTCTAGCCATGTTTGTGCGGTGCCATCAAAGAATTCGGTGATAGTAAATCTTTTTGATTCATTTCCAACATCAGAATAATGCTTTAGACTAAGGTTGGGAGGTTCGGAGGTTCTTATTTCTATAACTACAAGTTCAGCTATACCAATTCTTCTATCTGCGTCAGCATCGTCGGTCCAGATAACCAGGTTATCATCAGTATTACCACAGACTAAATAACAATATCTTATAATTTCGGAAACTTTCATTGTCGAATATCTCAGTTGAGCTTGTTTTTGTGACGTATCATTTGATGAGATATCTGCGGCCATCATCGCATAAGCAAATGTTGCGACGGCGGCGAGGATTACCGAAGTAATCGACAGCCCTACGAGCAGTTCGGCAAAGGTAAATGCTTTTTTATGAGCCGAATGTCCACGATTTAAAAATCGTATCCTCATCATTATCTCCTATAAGCCTTGTAACCGAAGCGATTTCCTGACCAAGATAACTAACCGAGACGATAGCTGTAATGAAAATGGCGGGGTCTGTTCCGGGTTGCTGGTCAACGTAAACCAAAGTGCAAGTTGCGGATCTGCTGAAATTAGCATAAGCAGTATCTGTAAAGACAACGCCATTGAGGTCCTTAACCGCACCTTGTGCTTCTGAATAACCATTATAAGTAGCAACGATTGAACTGAAAGAAGTATTAACAATATCTTCCATTAGGTCGGTGGAGAGTTTGGCGGCGAGGGTTCTTCTGTTGCCTACACTTCTAACGGTCGCCCCTGAAACAAAGGGCAGCAGGATACCGGCAACTGCCATAGTAAGTATGACAAGGGCCATAAGTGCTTCGATTAAAGTGAATCCATTCCGGCGTTTGTTTTTATCACGAGTGTTCATAATTGAATTAAAAAGGGCTGACCCGCGTTAGCATGCTTTGCATGGTCAGCCCATATATTCTAAACCTGTGCATGTTAATCACCACAGGGCTTCTTCGCCGTCCAAGTTACGGCAAGTATTATCCAATTTCTACCAAGTCGCGTGGCCTGTACTATCAGCCTGGAAATAACCTGTAGCTGTGTTCCAGTGCCATCCAGTAAGGTTGGTACTACCAGTAGCAGCAGCTGCTTCAGTAATAGTGTTAAAGCCATTGAAAGGATTGGTCGGAATAGCCTGCAGATATGGTCCATAAGTAGAACCAGCTTTTAGGCCGGCAACATCTGTTGTACCTGTCATAGCTTCGGTAAACGAAGTACCAGTACCAGCACCTGGTAAAGCATCGGTATGCTGGACCTTGTACAGCTCAATCTGCGAACGAATAGTTTGCAGATCCGCTCTCAAGCTTGAATCTTTTGCCTGACTGCTGGCATCACTAAATTGCGGTATAACAATAGCCGCAAGAATACCCAGGATGACAACCACAATCAATATTTCTACTAATGTAAAACCACTTCTTTTAGTCCTCATCTTTGTGCTCCTTTTCTTTTTCTGTGTGACCAAGTTAATTTTCTTACGATAAAAATTTTCTAAATCATCAAATTCAGTACAATTGAGCCATCGACTCAAATTGTTTACAACTTAACTTTCCGCATATTCAAAACAGCCTTTAAAATTCAAACTCCATTAGGCCTCTAAAACAACCGAGTCCTATAACCTCGCCCATCTGCTGTTATCAACGGGCTCAAGGCTCTATGTAAACCATAGGAAAGAAAGTTTGTGATGCCAAATTGCAGTTGAAAAATAATCACTTTATATATCAGGAGATACGTCTTATCCGCCGGTAATATCATATGCTAAACAACAGCTAAGACAGGCTGGAGCAATTTAATTTTTCGTGCTCGCTTTATGTCTATTGCGGCTTCGGCTGGCGGCATCAGATTTACTCGCAATATTTCAATATTGCTGTGCAATCTTCTTTGCCAACCTCGTCCTCATGGCGGCCTAAATGCGAACAGAAAATAGTAAAGTGCTCTAATTAAACAGATGAAGTGACATCACAATACCATATGTTCAGGCGTGTTTTGAATAAGTATATTTCTTTGATTTTCTGTCAGATGTGAAAGAGAAATTTGAATAAAATTTATGCCTTTTAGCGCAGAGATTATTTTATCGGCCCATTCAATAAGGACCACTGAATCCGGGCGACAAAAATCATCGAAGCCTATTTTATCAAATTCCTCTGTGGAATTTAGCCTGTATGCATCTATATGATAGATATCGAGTCTCGCGGCGTATTCGTTTACGATAACAAATGTTGGGCTGTTAACCTGTGTGCTGTCTTTGGCGCCTGCGCCAGCAGCGATACCTTTAATAAGATGCGTTTTTCCGCTGCCTAATGGGCCGATAATTGCAAAGACCTCGCCTCCTTTTAATTGGGCCCCTATCTTATTGCCAATCTCTATTGTTTGGTCAGTTGACTCTGAAACGATATCAAAATCCATAATTAATCCTTTAGATGTTCATAGCCTCCAGGGGGCAAATCAGTAATTAGGCCTTGGTCATTTTTGATTTGCATTTTGCCGGAATCTGTAATTAGGCCGATTTCGGTTATCGCTGTCGGGTGGTCCCATTTGTCAGACAATATTTTAAACTCACTTTTTGTAAGAGTGAAAAGCAATTCAAAGTCTTCACCATCATTTAAGGCTGCGTTAAGAGGGTCGGTTTTTTGTAAGGCTTGTTTTGATATTGGAATTTGCCGAGCATTAATAACAGCCCCTACATTTGATTGCGTGCAGATACGGTAGAGGTCCGATGTCAGGCCATCACTAATATCTATCATGGAACTTAGCTCGGCGATTTCAGTAATTTTTAGCGCTTCTTCAACTCTCGGTGTAAACGTAAGGTGCCTGCCCAAATCAGAGCCACCCAAAGAACCGGTAACACAAATAACGTCGCCGACTTTGGCACCGGTGCGAGTTACAGGTTTTGAATTTGCGGGTTTGCTGATCATAGCAACGGAAATCGCGAAGGGCTGTTGATTTTTCCATGCTGTGATGTCACCGCCAATAAGTTTGCAGTTAAATTTGTCACCAGCCTGGCCAATACCGGCGTGGAGCTGCTTTAGATGGCCCGAATCGAAATCGTTTGGCAAAGCGACACTGACAACGGCAGCGAGGGGTATCGTCGCCATAGCGGCACAATCACTTAGGCTAACAGCCATCGCTTTGTAGCCGACCTGAGTGATAGTTGTTTTTTGCAGGTCGAAATGGACACCGTCAAGGAGCATATCGGTCGTGACAAGTACCGATGTGTCGCTGTTTAAGTTGATCTGCGCCATATCGTCACCGATACCAATTGGGAAATCCTCGGGTGATAAATTGCTTTGCTGTTTGAACCATGACGTTATTTTATCTTCTGCGTTGGTCATCGTTTTGCCAGCAGTTTTTTCCAATGTGCAATTTGCTTTTTCGCCTGTTTTGGTCCCGGCGCGCCGGGTGTATTGAACTTGCGTACAACATTTTCAGCAGAGAGTGACTTGTAGACGTCTTTGTCGAAGCTCTTAGAGTATTTTTTAAACTCACTTAATTTAATGTCAGCCAGTTTTTTGTTTTGTTTTTCACAAGCAGCGACAATGCTTCCGACAATCCCGTGAGCCTGACGAAAAGCAGTGCCCTTCCCAACAAGGTATTCCGCCAGAGAGGTAGCATCGAGATAGCCTATATCCAAACCGGCAGCAATTTTCTTGGTATTGAATTTCGTATTAGAGACGATAGCTGAAACTACATCCAGAGAAGCGTTGATGGTATCAGAGGCACTGAAAATGTGCACCTTGTCCTCCTGCAGGTCACGATTATATCCTGTAGGCTGAGCCTTTAAAATTGTAAGCATCGCCATAAGCGAACCGTAAACAGTTCCAGTCTTCCCACGAACCAATTCAAGCAGGTCAGGGTTGCGTTTCTGGGGCATCATCGACGAAGATGTGCAGAAACTATCCGCGATTTTTATAAAGCCAAACTCTGCGGTAGAATAGATTATCCAGTCTTCTGCCAACTGTGAGAGATGAGCAGCAATGAGACTGCAATCAAAGATGAACTCAGCGGCAAAATCGCGGTCACTAACGGCGTCGATACTGTTAGAACTCACCGCAGGAAAACCAAGTATCGCTGCGGTCTGCTTTGGGTCAATCGGCAGCGTTGAGCCTGTAATGGCACCGCTTCCCAAAGGCGAAACGTTTAGCAGCTTCGAGCAATTGCCCAGTCGAATGAAATCACGCTCAAGCTGCTCGACGAAACTAAGCAAATACGAGGCGATAGTACAAGGCTGGGCACGCTGGAGGTGAGTATACGCGGGCATAATATCCTCGGTATGCTTTGAAGCGAGCTTGACGAAAGCCTTTTGCGACAATGTAATCTTTGCCTGTATGACCTCAATCTGGTCACGCACCCAAAGTCGAATATCAGTTGCGACCTGGTCGTTTCGGCTTCGCCCGGTATGAAGTTTTTTGCCGACGTCACCGATTTTCTTTATCAAGGCCGCTTCGACAGCCATATGAATATCTTCAAGTTCCTTGTCGAATTTGAACTTTCCTTTCTCGATCTGTTCGGCAATCTCAAGCAATGCGGTTTTCATCTTCTTGAATTCGGAGTTTGTGATTAGTTTTTGATTGGCGAGCATCTGCGCATGCGCAATCGAACCGACAATGTCATATTTGTAAAGCCGCTTGTCAAAAGACAGTGACTCAACAAAATCGACAGTGACAGGGTCCGGTTTGGAATCTAACCGTTTTTCCCAGCTTTTCTTTGATTTCGCCATTTTCAAACTCCCGAAATATATCTCTTCTGCCGGTTATGATACGCAGTGGGCAAGTTTATGTCAAGGATGGCTAAAGATAGGCAGATGAGCTTTTGGGCTGACGCTAATGGGTGATTTTATGAATCATTTTTTTAACGGTACCAATTTAGCGGTCATGCCAGCCAAGTCGGATATGACAACATACGAGCTTGACAGCATCTTTCGCATGGAGGTTCCGGGATTAATGACTAAAGTTTTGTCAACTTTTTTGACAACAGGGTCGTGTGTATGTCCGTAAATGACCATGTCATAGTCCCCTGTTTCGGTTATGGTATCCACAATATCAGGTCTGTGCGTCATATAGATTTGTCTGCCTTCTATCTTCCCGATATATTGCTGTTCGTGAATTTCACCGCCAAATTGTGATATTGTGTTTTTTAATTCAGCTTTCTCTCTATCACAATTACCGAATACTGCAATAAACTTTGCTGTGAGCAATTGGGCAAAACCCCTTGCCGCATTTGGCGACATAATATCGCCTGCGTGCAGGACATAGTCTACATTCTCGTCATTGAAGATATTAACAGCTTTTGCGATATTGGCATTGCTGTCATGGCTGTCACTTATAATACCAACTTTCATTGCACCTCCTAATGCCCCCAAAGCGTCGTTTTGCCCAGTATATCCATATCTCCTATCTTGTCAAATCTAAAATTGGGTTGTAAGAGAGGAAAAGTGGGACTATTATGAATGCTATGAAAATATTTGAACTTATTATTGCGGCGGCGGGCGGTATTTTGTTTTTAATATCAGCAATAGGCCATATTTACGTCAGAGCCCGCCTTAAACCTAAGGATTCAGAGCTTCAAGAATATTACTACGAATTCGAGAACCAGCATCCGGCAATGGTCAGATATACAAAGTGGTCAAGAATGACCTTCACCGGTGCTGTCGTCGGCGCACTGCTGATATTTTTGGCAACTGCCGTTTAACCCCCCACTTACGCGATACAAATGCATCCCCCCGAAGCCAAGTCTACAAAAGATTTACTTTCATGCAATCGCGTATAAAGCAACAGTCACTGTTCCGGCATTTTCCGCCTGACCTTCCAAAGCACGGCGCATAGCCTTCAGCGACCTGTACAGCATGAATAAGTTCATTTTTTCTAAGTCTTCTTGGTGTAACCCTCAGATAACGAGCCTTTCTTTTAATTTCTGCAATAGTCATGTTTTGCCCCCACATTTTTTTTTACACTGCGATTAAGTATTTGCAATTTTTTTGCAGCATCAGCCTATAAGACTTAATTTGCTATTAAGCTCAAAGCTTCGCCCCCATTAATTATGTAGATCCGGCGGTTAAACGTTATTCAAATTCGACAGCGACACCAATAGTAGCGTCGTTAAAAATATTTGAGCGTTCAACTCTAACTACTTTGCCTGTTTTAATTCTTGCAAACTGGCCTTTTTCCTCTGCCAAATCCGATGTTCTTGGAAAATTAACTTCCAGTATGTTTCCATCTTTTAGCGGCGTAGTCATAGGTAGTGAAATAAAGACACCATTTTTGCTAATGTTTGAGCTTCTTCCATTAAAGAACCTGTTTGCCTGCGGCAACCAAACACTCACTGGCCAGGAAAGGTCAGTTCTCGTGTCGTTTCTGTGCTCAACTAAAGTTTCCATAACTTGATCTCCATTATTTTATTTCGTTCCTTCAGTTGAAAGTGTTATCGGTAATGTTAAGATGGGGGGATTAGCGTAATTGGGGAATTTATTCAGTATTCCACAATTTTTTTGCTTTTTTGGTGTTATTTTCACGCATGGAGGATTTTATCGGCCTTTGGTCTCCTAAAAATTTGATTGGCGGGACGTGTTTTTGCCTAAATTAACATTTATATTGTATATTCACGAAGTTGGTCTACATCAGAAAGTTCAGTCATCTTTCAATTACAAGGTAAGTATCTTGCGGTTTTTCATGATTTTCTGTATGTTTTAAGCTCATATGAATACAAAGGTTATAAAACTTGATTCATCTAATCTCGAACCTGGTCAAATCGACGAGGCGGCAAAGATAATAGATTGCGGCGGACTCGTTGGTTTTCCGACAGAGACGGTGTACGGCATTGCCTGCCAGGCAACACCGGAGGCATTAGATAAACTTGACAAGATTAAGGGCAGAAGCGGTGAAAAGTACTATACTCTGCATATAAGCCAAAAATCTGATGTGGAAAAATATGTACCTCATTTAGGTTTGATTGGTCAAAAACTGATTAGTAAGTGCTGGCCCGGCCCTTTGACGATAGTTTTTGAGTTAGATGACGAGCAAATAGAACAGCAGCGAAACAGCCTTGAACAGGGAGTTTTTGAAAGCCTTTATAAGAACAACTCCATAGGAATCCGGTGTCCGAGTGAAATTATTGCCTCGGTACTGCTTAGAAAAACGAAAAGCGCGGTTGTAGCACCCAGTGCAAATATCACCGGCGATGAGCCTGCAGTGAATGCAGAGCAGGTCCTTGGCAGGTTTGAAGGTAAAATAGATATGTTGCTGGATGGGGGGGCCTGCAAATACAAAAAAAGCAGTACAGTAGTGAAAATAGGGCTCCAAGGGTTGAATATCCAGCGGGAAGGAGTATATAGTAAGGAAGAATTGGAGGAGTTATCCAAAGTGAAATTTTTGATCGTTTGTACCGGAAATACCTGCCGAAGCCCAATGGCAGAAGGATTGTTCAAAAAATACTTAGCAGAAAAATTGTGTTGCGAGGTTGACCAGTTGGACAAAAAAGGTTATAAGATAAGTTCAGCTGGCACTATGGGCCTGGTAGGCGTAGAGGCGAGCGGAGAGGCGATACAAGCATGTGCGGTCAAGGGAGTTGATATAAAATCGCACAAAAGCACAGCGATAAGTCAATCGCTGATTGGTGAAAGTGATTTTATATTCACGTTGACCCAATCGCATCTCAACCAGATTGTTGGGCTCGGCCCGGAATCGAAAAGTAAATGTCAGTTGCTGGCCCAGGGAGATATACCCGACCCGATAGGCCAAACTCAGGAAGTTTATGACAGTTGTGCGAATATTATCGAGACAGCTGTAAGAAAAAGAATAGGTGAGCTTTTAATATGAAAATAGTAGTAGGCAGTGACCATCGCGGTTTCGAAGCCAAACAACAAATTAAGAATATAGTCTCTCAGCTCGGCCATGAGTGCATCGATATCGGTACAACTGACAACAATCCCGTGGACTATCCGGACCCCGCATACTTAGCGGCAAAGGCGGTCTCTGAGGATAATGCTGACCGCGCGATTCTGGTCTGCGGCACAGGTATCGGGATGAGTATCACAGCTAATAAGGTAAAGGGGATTCGAGCGGCACTTTGTCACGATGAATTGAGTGCACAAATATCGCGGCATCATAATGACGCCAATGTTCTTTGTGTATCTGGTGACTTGATAGGCGAGGTATTGCTTCGCAAGATAGTCGAGGTTTGGCTTTCTACGGAGTTTAACGGAGGCAGACATCAGCGAAGAGTCAAAAAGATAACAGCGATTGAAGAGGGCAGAGAGCCGAAAGAAGTGACAAATAATAACGGTCAGTAAGCTATAAAGTAACTTTAGAAATTTAAAAGGGCTGCTAAAAATTTAGCGGCCCTTATTTTTTTGTACATACAGGATTTATTTCAAAATTAATTTTATTCCCCAGTCATTATCCGAAGGTCTATCCGGAACACCAATTCTGCCCCACTGGTCGGCGGTGACGGTGCCATCATTTACCGGTGACCATCGGCCCGTACGCGTATCGTACCATTGTGCCGAATATGCTTTATATGGTATTGCGCCTCTTATTACCCCGCCTGGCCAGTTTTTCTCGAAATATGCCATGAAGAAGTCACGCTCTTTTGTTCTGGCGCAATAGGCCCATCCGACGTAAGCTCTTGTATTGGTGTCCTGACTTGGTGTGATAAGAGACTGGTCGGGGACCAACTGCTGATATCTTTTTCCCTCGGAAAGTGCGAAAGTTCTGAGGTGCTGCATCTGGTTTGCTGAGTTCCATTTGAAAGTTTCCCACATTGCAGGGTCAGAGCCTTCTTCGATATCTGCGCCCCAGATGGCTTCTGCGCCGTAGATGTGTCCGGCGTAACCGCCTGAGAGAAAACTTCCATACATACCTGAGCGGACGTAAAGGTCGTCGGTTTCTGTTCCGCCCTTGGCGCCGTGTTTGTAATTGACTCTCGTTTTGTCATTGTATCCCGCGTAGTATGGCTCGCCGTTAAGAGCAGGTCTCGGCGGGTCAGCATTAAAAATGTCGGTAAGATACCAGTAGTGCTCGTGCTCGCGCCAGTTTCCAATTTGATGGAACGTGAGCCACTTATTGTCAAGGTGTCCGAAATTGACAAGCGAAGAGAGCGACGAGTTGCACGAAACCGGTGTCCCGAAAGGTGGCTGACCAATCTTTTCTATGACCATATTCGCAGCAGCGTTGAATTGTTTTGTGCTGACGGCCATTCTGACCCAGTCGTAATGAATCGGGCTATAGAGGCATGAATTTGCCTGATAGCGCGTCCAGATGTATTGTATGTATCTCGCGTAGGAGTCTGGCCATTTATGGTATTTCGCCCAGCAGGTGCTGACGTCACGCCGCGAGACTTCTATGAACGGGATGAAACCATTGGCGTTTAGGTAGTCGATCTTTCTATCCATATACTTGAAGTATTCCGGGTTGATTCGGTCCATGTCGGGATAGGCGTCTTCGTATCCGGGTACTTTTCCCGGGAACAGAAATGCTCTGCCGCCTTCGTTGTGCATGTCTTTTGCGCGGGCGCCATCGGGCCTTTTTAAATTGTCTGGGTGCTGATTGACCCAGGCGGCACGGATACCGACATCTTCTTTTTCATTGACCCAGATGTCAGCAGGATATTTATCATTCGCCCAGTTCGGAAAAGCGGCAATCATTCCGATGCAATTGAAGCCCTGATTCTTTCTGTATCTAACGTAATCTTTGAAGCCGGCTTTAGGGCCGAGCATCCGTTCGATATCATCGTCATACCATTTATATCTAAATGTAGCAGTGGCCCACCATGTATCACCAAGTATAAAGCACGGGCTGCCGTCAGCGTATTCGAATGCATGTCCATTGGCAGATGTTTTTACGAACCCTTTGCGATTCGGGTTGCTTCGCTTTTCAGCATCTGTCCACTCAACAGCGGTAAATTCACCTTTGATGTTATTTAGGCCCTTATCTTTTTGATTCGAGCCTGAGGTCCATGACCATTTTCCTGGCGCAGTTGCCAGAACCCTGACCTTGAAGGTATTGTCACCATCCCAGAAACCGTAACATCGTTTATTAAAGCCCGGGCCCTTGAGTTCGACCCAGACATCAACATCTGTGTAAGCATTGGCGTATTTGTTTTTGGCCTTTAGAGTAATTTCAACTTTTTCCCACGTACCAACACTATCATTTGACGCCAGCACAGAACCAGGCAAAGCGGCTGCAATAAAAACCAGGATTATTAGATTGACTTTGCTGATGTTTTTAAGAAATACGCTTTTCATTTGCTTCTCCCGTCAATTTACTTGCTATCTATTTTTATTTCTGCCCAGTACGCAGATTCGTGATTCCAGTCATTGGCATGGTTGACAAGTTCCAGTTTTATCTTCTTACCTGCGAATTGACCAATATCGACATTTACGTCCAGCCAACCATCCTTATCGACGCTCTTTTCACTAATAATCTTTCCGAAAAGCTTTTTGCCATCGGCTTTGACTATCAATTCCCAGTCTCCCACTTCGTGATGGCCCAATGTAAGCTTTAGTATTGTCTTTTTTCCTGCGGGTATCGAGACATCTTTGGTTAATACACAATCTGTCTTATCCATCGCCGGATGAGTTACAAAAACATTTTTCTTTCCTCGAAGCTCAGCATGTAATCCGGGTTCGAGGCTGTCACCGCAATTCAAGACTGTCCATCCCGGTGCGAATTTCTCTAATGCGTCTTCAATGCTCATTGCTGGAAAGACATGTATCTTCTCCATCTCCTCACTGGTAAATTTACTGTTAGCGATCGGTCCGGGCTTATATGATTGCTGCAGTTTTGCCAGCTTTGGTTTTTTGACAGGGATAACGAAAACCTCGGCCCCATCTTTATCTTTTTCTATGTATCCGCCAGTCCTTTCAACCGCCTGGCGAGCGAGTTTTTCACAGACTTTTATCAGCATAGGGAAATTGTAAGGCGTGTGGCTGAATTTCCCTTCCGGGTCAATGGCCGAAGTGAATCTTTCCGGCAGGTTGTTAAAGCCGATTGTTGTAAAAAGAATACCAGCGGCATTTGCGGGGTTGCAATCGCTGTCATGTCCGCCTCTGGTCGCTATTATGATTGTTTTGTCGAGGTCGCGGTTTCCATAGAGCATGCCCATAACGATATAGGCGCCGTTAATTTTTACGTCTATGTTGCATTTATTTGTTGGCCCGTCACACGCGAAACGGCGGTAATCAGGGTTCTTCTGATATTTACTGTCGATGAGCTGCCATGTTTTTTGCCAGTTGTCAGGGTATTGTTTATACCATTGCAAAACATCGGTGACACACTCGTAGTATTGGCTGTCTTTAGGAATGGCTTTTAGGCCAACGTGGATTATTTTTTCGATATCGTTTTCAAAAAAAGCTTCGGCGTACATTGCGCCAACGAACTGGCCTGCGTATAAGCCGTCACCGTAATTCATGAGCCGTCCGAATTTTTCGCCCAAAGCGATGACAAGATTCGGCATTGCAGGTGCGATGAGTCCGGAGAAGTCAGCTTCGATTTGATAATCAATATCATCGGAGTGACTGCTGAAATTTGGATGGCTTGAATCGGGAGGAGCTATACCTTTTCGCAGATTGTCGCGGGCTGCCAGGTTCGCGTGCCACAGTTGGTATCCGCTATTGGCAAAATCGATTCCCGCCTGTTCGATTGAAACATCAAAACCATAAAGTTCAAGAGTTCTCAGGAATGTCATTTCGACATAGATGTCATCCTGACCGAACTGGTTAATCATTTCCGGGTACCATTTAGGCATTTTATTCTCGGGGATGATTTCTTCGCAGTATTTAAATTCTGTTGGTCCACCCCAGCCAACGCCGGCCATTTGTCCGACCCACCCGGCCTTTACCTTGTCGATATATTCAGAGACCGGCAGACGCCGGACTTCCTGCGTATCGCATTTCGCCTGAAACCATTCGCATTTCTCTATCACAGAACACGAACTTAGAGATAAAACCGAAATTGCCAAAACTATAAACAATACCAACATATTTCTATGCATCTTTTTCTCCTTTTGAGCTATGTCAACTAATTTGGTGGTTTCTAAGATACCATATCCGGCTACGAGGCACAATTTTAATTCAAATTGATGTTTCAAATTTAATAATTACCTCTTGTGGTGGGCTCTCAAAGTTTTATAATCATAATATGATCAAGAGAAACTTATTTTTTGTTTTGGCGGGGTGTTTTCTGGTTTTGGGATGCGAATCTATTCTTGAGAAGAAGTCCGGCAGTCACTATGAGCATGTCGAATATGAAATAGAGCAGCTTCGAAAAGAAGGCCGAGCAACTGGCGAAAACATCCGTATAGTGGTTACTATGCTAAGTACCAACATGGTTGAAAGTTCGGCATTAAATACCCTCTGGTCCTACACCGACAAGAAGACAACGATTATTAAAAGCCCTTCGGTGTTTAGCCGGTCGGGTTTGAAAGTCGGTGTGGCCACTAAGGATTTCAGGGCAAGGCTTGATCTTATGAAGCGGCACCTCAAATCATCCCAGGAGATTGAACTTTTTATTGTTATAGCCGACGGAACAGAGGGATATATAAGTATTGGTGAAGGAATTTTTATACCGCGATTTTACTATTTCGGTAAGTGGTACAGTGCTGTGGACTATGAGTTTTTCCATGCCGGCAGGAGTTTGAAAGTCGTCGGCAAGAAAGTTCGAGGCGGTGCTATCGAATTGGAACTTGTGCCGGTATTTTCACGATTTTTAAACGATGGCGGTAACCTTGAGTTGACCGAGCTGTCAACAAAGGTAACCGTCAAGCCTGGACAAATTATGGTTCTGGGCGGAACGGACAATTTTAGCAATAATGTAGAAAGTGCCCTTCTTGGTTACAGTGAATCGGGCGAGAAAAGGAAAACTTTGATTGCGGTGACTGCCTACCTGCAGTAGCGACTGTTAGACTTTCGCCGGAACTGGTTTTGCCAGGGGTATCTTTTCGATAGCTTCTTTAAGTCTCTCTCGCGAAATTAAGGTCTTTTTCGCGATTTCTTCTGCCGTTGAAGTTGAAGTTCCAATCGAGCGTAGTTTTTCATATCTATTTTCGAGCAGCTTATCAATTTTCGTTCTCTTCAGGGCAGCAAGATTTTTTACGATATACCTTTCGACATTATAGACGGTATCATGGAGATTGCGATGCGCCCCGCCGAGAGGTTCATTAATAACAGCGTCGATTAACTTCAATCTGGTGAGGTCCTTGCTTGTAAGCTTTAGTGCTTCAGCGGCGAGCGGTGCCTTAGAGCCGTCTCTCCAGAGAATAGCAGCACAACCCTCAGGTGAAATTACGGAATAATAGGCATATTCGAGCATAGCCAACTTGTCGCCAACACCAATTCCAAGGGCACCTCCTGAGCCGCCTTCACCGATAACAATACAGATTATGGGCACCTTCATCCGTGACATCTCCATCATGTTAACAGCGATGGCCCGTGCCTGGCCTCTTTCTTCTGCGCCGATGCCAGGATATGCGCCGGGAGTATCGATGAATGTCACGATTGGTATCCCGTACTTTTCAGCGAATTTCATTTTGGCAATTGCTTTTCGATACCCTTCCGGATTTGGGCACCCGAAATTGCAGGCAATCTTTTCGTTTGTGGTTCTGCCTTTATTCTGTCCGACGACCAGTACCTTTTCTCTGCCTATTTGTCCAAGTCCGGTTATGATAGCTTTGTCATCGCCAAAACATCTATCGCCATGAAGCGGGCGGAAATCTTTTACGATAAGATTCAGGTAATCATTTAGCAGAGGTCTTTTGGGATGTCTTGCAACCTGAACGGTCTGCCACGCCGAGAGTGTGGAATAAACTTTCTTTAGTTCAGTGACCTGGTCCTTCTGGAGTTTTCGTATCTCTGTCGAATAGTCGATGCCCTTTGCCGAGCTCAGTCTTCTAAGCTCGTTCATCTGGCGGTCGATTTCGGCGACATTGTGCTCAAACTCCAGATAGTCACCACCAGCAATATTGTTATTATTTTCAGCCATCTTATATATCAGTGTATCGGCACTTTTGCCTTTGATACAGCCTCAAATTCACACTCTGTTCATATAAAAAAACTGCCTACACATTGTAGGCTCATTTAATTTCGATAGCCATGTCCATTGGCAAGCTTATCTTAAGGGGGGATGATACCAATTTTCTGGTGATAAATCAAAGAAAAAAATTGACAAGCGGGCTATATTGCGATAGTTTTTAGCATAAGGTGGTTTTAGTTAAAAACACGTAAGGTCTTTATTTTGAAAGAGTTAAAGCAAATAACTGTCATAGGGATGGGTCTTTTGGGCGGCTCCATAACACTGGGTGTTTTGCGCAATTTTTCTGGAACAAAGGCCATAGGCTATAGCCATCGAGCCAAAACTCGCCAAAAAGGCCGCGTTTTATCGGTCGCAAGTGAAATAACTGACGATATCAGGGATAGTGTCTATAAATCAGACCTTGTGATATTGGCAACGCCCATTTATACCTTCGAGCAAATCTTAATTGATATCAGTGACGCACTGAGTAAGGGCTGTATTGTTACTGATGTCGGCTCGACCAAGCTCTTTCCACATCAATGGGCACGCAAGCAATTGCCTAAACACATTCATTACATCGGCTCTCATCCGATAGCAGGTTCGGAACAGCGAGGCGTCGAGTATGCCCGTGACGATTTGTTTGATTTGGCAACCTGCATTGTCACAACGACTCCAACGACAAACCGCCGTGCAGCAGATATCGTAAAGCGATTCTGGATAAAACTCGGATGTGCCGTGAAAGAACTGACACCAGCTGACCATGACAGAATTTATTCAGATATAAGCCATGTTCCCCATGTTCTCGCGGCGGCATTAATAAATGCGAACAATTCGAAGACCCTTGAATTCGCGGGCAAGGGTTTTATTGATACAACGCGGATAGCGTCTGGCCCTGCAAATATCTGGACCGATGTATTCGCGGCAAATTCAAAAAACACTATCAAGGGTATTAACAAGGTTATAGCCGAGCTGACAAAATTCAAAACAGCGATAAAAGCCGGAGACAGGAAAAAGGTTGAGCAGCTTTTAAAGAAGGCAAGAGACAAACGAACTGCAATGATTAAGCAAAAGATAAGGAAAAGGGAATTGTTATCGTGAATCAATGGCGTTTTGAGGTGTTCAGCCGCGAAGGATTTGCGGATGTTCACGGCAGTGGGGTTTATGAAGAGATAAAAGAGCTTGGCATAAGTACTGTCGAGGCGGTACAGTCTGCTCGTGTGTTTTTAATCGAATCTGACTTTGACGAGTCTTTCGCTAAGCGTGTTGCCGGTGAGCTTCTTACCGACCCCGTCTGCGAGCAATACTACATAGGCAGAAGCAAGGCGCCAGCGGGACTGGCAAAAGCAACTCTAATAGAAGTTCACCTCAAAAGCGGAGTTACCGACCCTGTCGCGCAATCTGTGGTGGCAGGCATAACTGATATGGGGGCTAAGGTAGAGCATGTCAGGACGGCGAGAAAGTACATTATCTTGGGTACGATAACCCAAAGTCAGACCGACCTGATTGCCAAACGTATTTTGGCTAATGACTGCATCGAGGATGTGATAGTCGGCGATGAATCCGAACCGCCAAGCCCGCACCTAGAACCCTATGAATTGCAGATAGCGAACTGGCCCATCCGTGATTTGAGCGATGACGATTTAGTTGCGCTTAGTAAGGATAAGGATTTGTTTCTCAATTTAATTGAGATGCAGACGATACAGAAATATTTCCAGGAGCTTGGCAGAGAACCGACGGACATTGAACTTGAGACATTGGCTCAGACGTGGAGTGAGCACTGTGTTCACAAGACCTTGAAAAGTTCGATAGATTTGACTGTCAACGGAGAGGAAAAACACTTTGACAACCTGCTGAAAGAAACGGTTTTCGGAGTTACTAAGGAATTGAACAAGGACTGGTGCATAAGTGTCTTCGATGATAACGCCGGCGTGGTGGAGTTTGATGATGACACCGCGATATGTTTTAAGGTCGAGACACACAATCACCCTTCCGCTCTTGACCCATACGGCGGAGCAGCCACTGGTATCGGTGGAGTGATTCGAGACCCGATGGGTACAGGGATGGGTGCTAAGCCTGTAGCTAATACCGACATTTTCTGTTTTGGCGAGCCTGACAAAAATCTCGACGAAATACCCAAAGGTGTATTGCACCCGCGAAGGATAATGAAAGGCGTCGTCTCAGGTGTTCGTGATTACGGCAACAGGATGGGCATACCAACGGTCAACGGCGCGATATATTTTGATGACAGGTACATGGCCAACCCGCTGGTGTTCTGCGGCAATATCGGAATAATGGACAGAGGCAAGTGCTTCAAGCATCAGCAAAGCGGCGATTTGGTTATCGTCGTTGGAGGCAGGACAGGCAGAGACGGGATTCACGGCGCGACGTTCTCATCGGGACAGATGACGCATGAACATGAAACGATATTTTCGCACGCTGTTCAGATCGGCAACGCGATTACAGAAAAGAAGATGCTCGATGTTATCCTCCAGGCACGCGATGCCGGTCTTTATGAATCGATTACCGACTGTGGTGCGGGCGGACTTAGCAGTGCTGTCGGCGAGATGGGCGAAAAGCTCGGAGCTGTTGTTGATCTCGAAAAGATACCTTTGAAATACGCGGGCCTCAATTATACCGAGACATGGATATCCGAGGCACAGGAGCGGATGGTGATTTCGGTAAAGGAAGAAAAGCTCGAAGCAATAATGAAGATTTTTGATTCTGAAAACGTCGAGGCGACGGTTATAGGCAAATTTACTGACGATAAGAAGTTGAAACTTCGATACAATGGCCAGCAGGTTGCCGAACTCGATATGGAGTTTTTGCATGACGGCGTGCCGAAATATTCACGCAAAGCCGTCTGGAACGACTTGAATCTTAATGAGCCAAATCTGAAAGAGAAAGATAATTACAACGATGAGCTTCTGGCAATAATGTCCAGCTTTAACGTCGCCAGCAAGGAATGGGTGATTCGTCAATACGACCATGAGGTCCAGGGCGGTTCCGTAGTTAAGCCTTTGACCGGTATTAATAATGACGGCCCAAGCGACGCAGCGGTTGTTCAGCCAAAGTTAGGCTCTGATAAAGGCGTGGCAATTAGCTGCGGAATGAATCCGCTATATGGTGACATCGACCCGTACTGGATGGCGATGGCAGGAATTGATGAGGCGATAAGAAATTTGATATGCGTAGGCGGCAGGTTTGACCGAATCGCCCTACTGGATAATTTCTGCTGGGGCGACTGCACCAGGCCTGAAACGTTGGGGCCTTTAGTTAGGGCTGCGCAGGCTTGTTACGATGCCGCGATTGTTTTTGAAACGCCGTTCATTTCCGGCAAGGACTCTTTGAATAACGAGTTCGTATGTGAGGACGGAACAACGATCTCGATCCCCTCGACGCTTTTGATAAGCGCGATGTCACTTGTAGATGATGTCAATAAGTGCGTGACAATGGACGCAAAAAAAGCGGGTAACTTCTTGTTCGTGGTCGGTGAGACCAAAAACGAATTGGGAGGCTCGCATTATTATAAAGTCAAAGGCGAACTTGGGGCGAATGTGCCAAAGGTGAACCTGGAACTGTCTGCTAAAACCGCCAAGAGAATATCCGAAGCAATAATAGATGGATTGATTACCAGTTGTCACGATTGCAGCGAGGGCGGATTGGCTGTAGGCTTGGCAGAGATGGGATTTGCCGGCGGTTTAGGCATCGAAGCTGACCTCAGAGGACTTGTGAAGAATGATTGCCCCAGAGTTGACGGACAGTTATTTAGCGAATCAAATTCGCGTTACATCGTAGAGGTCCAACCCGAAAATTATGACGCATTCGCTAAGAAAATGCTGAACCTGCCCTTTGGTCAGATAGGCAAAGTAACTGAAGAAACGAAACTTGTGATAACAAGCGAAAAAGGTGACGCAGTTATTGATATTGATTTGGATTTAGTAAAACAGGCGTGGCAAAAGCCTTTCGATTGGCAATAATTTTTTAGTTGTGAGTTTTTAATTTTGTGTTTTGAGTTAAAAGGATAGATTCCTGCTTTCGCAGGAATGACAAACAATATGGGACAGGTAAAAGCAATAGTATTACGAGCAGCCGGCATCAACTGTGACGCCGAAACTGCATACGCACTTGAGTTAGCAGGCGCTGACGCCGAACGGGTGCATATAAATAAAATGATTGAAAATAAGTCTCTGCTCGACGATTACCAGATACTCGTAGTGCCCGGTGGTTTTAGTTACGGCGATGATGTGGCAGCGGGAAAAATTCTCGGCAATCAGATTTTGCATCATCTCTTTGGACCTATGCAAAAGTTTATCGAAGATGGTAAGCTGATACTTGGGATCTGCAATGGTTTTCAGGTTCTTGTTAAAGCCGGGCTTTTGCCGGGCAATGGCGGCGGCAACGCAGAGCAAGGAGTCACGATAACCTATAATGACAGCGGCAAGTTCGAGGACAGGTGGGTTTATCTATCGCCCCAAACTGAAAGATGCGTTTTTATCGAGAAGGGGCAACAAATTTATCTGCCCATAGCACATGGCGAGGGCAAAATTGTCACAAAGGACGACGATACGCTTAAGACATTGGAATCCGATGGCCATATAGCTTTTAAATATGTCGATAAGGACGGCCGGCAGGGAGATTTTCCTGTTAATCCGAATGGTTCGACCAATTCGATAGCCGCTCTTACTGATAAGACAGGCAGAGTTCTGGGCCTTATGCCTCATCCGGAGAGATTTGTGCGAAAGGTTCAGCATCCGCGATGGACACGCGGCGAAACCGATGCCAACGGAATGACGATATTTAATAACGCTGTCAAATATGTCCAGGAAAACCTCTAACAATCGAATAATCCCTTCAACTGCGATCAGGACAGGCCCTTCGATAAACTCAGGACAGGCGGGGAAAAATTAGTTAGAAACCTCGAATTTTCTTGCAATATTAAGGCGATATGTGTAAATTATTCGCTTCGTGAAAGTAGTAAGCCGGGCCCGTAGCTCAGTTGGTTAGAGCAGTGGACTCATAATCCATTGGTCGAAGGTTCGAGTCCTTCTGGGCCCATTTTTTTACCCCTGCCATAATACCAACTCTGGCCTTCAGCAGCATCTTTAGCCGAACCATTGCTCTCATTGGCCTGACCCCCTAAAACTGTACCATTGCGAATTAGAGAGTATCCGATAAAATGAGTTGGTTTTATGGAAAGG
>VRUG01000102.1 GCA_019456255.1 Planctomycetota bacterium
GGATCTCTTCGATCAGTACCAATATCATGGACTGACCGTAAACCAGGCGACATATTTCTGGAAATATCCGCAGGGCGGTCAATTGTGCATACCGAAGATCTCATGAGCCTAAAGCAACTCATTCAGTCTTTAAAGCAACGAATCGGGGAGAGGAGGGACTGTGATGAGCCGAAGGAGGTGTAAAGAGAAATATGCCCTATATGTAACTTTATATTTGCCGCATAGGTTTTGTATTAAAACAGATATGGAGTATAATTTCTTATTAAATCAAATATCAATTATTTTATAATGTAAAGAGATTTCATCTTTCATTAGATTACAAGAAGCCTGATGATGTTTTCAATTCACCTAATATTATATCAGTGAGAAAGGCAATTTAATCGAATGAGTTATATGCTTATACACAATATTAACAAAGAAGCAAAAAAAGAAAGAAATTACTACTAATATAATATACACTTAAATTTTAAAAAAATATATTGACAAGAGGGTGCACTTTAAATTATTGTAATTATATAAGCTCAAAGGTTTTGTTGCTTAGTGAAATGCAAACTAAAAGTTCGCATTAAGAGATTGTTAGGATAAATCGCAGTCTCTTGTAGGTAAAGTATTTAGGTAAGGTTTAATTAGGTGCAAAGTTTTAAGGCTTTGCCGCATTTATGTAAAAGAATGCCTTGTAAAGCTTAGCTTTAAAGGATTCTTAAATAAGTTACTGTTAGTAACTTGGATTATAAAAATTAAGGAGGTAGTTAATGAAAAAGCTAACTACATTGGTGTTGAGTCTTCTATTAATTGCAGGAATTGCTTTTGGTGGAGGCACGAAAGAAGCTCCAACTACTGCTACCGGTGGGCCCGGTGAAGTAGAAGTACTGCATTGGTGGACTTCTGGCGGCGAAGCTGCTGCTGTAGCAGTATTAAAGCAATTATTGGAAGATGAAGGGCATACCTGGATTGATTTCGCAGTTGCAGGTGGTGGCGGAGACGCTGCTATGACAGTTCTTAAATCACGTGCACTCGCAGGAAATCCTCCTGCTGCAGCTCAGGTAAAAGGTCCTGAAATACAATTGTGGGGTGGAGTTCTAGCAAATCTTAATGATGTTGCCAAAGCAAATGATTGGGACAACATACTTCCGAAAGTTGTTGCCGATATTATGAAGTTTGAAGGCAATTATGTTGCTGTTCCTGTAAATGTGCATAGAATCAACTGGATGTGGGTTAATCCTGATGTTTTTAAACAGGCAGGTGCTACAATTCCTACAACCTGGGATGAATTAGATGCAGCAGCAAAAAAAATACAGGCTGCTGGATTAATTCCTATTGCATGGGGCGGCCAGCCATGGCAGGAAGCCACTGTATTTGAAATAATTGTTGCCGGAGTGGGCGGAACAGATTTCTATACTCAGACAATGATAGATGCAGATGTTTCCGCATTAAAAAGCCCAACAATGGTAAAAGTATTTGAAACTTTAAGAATGCTTTTAAGTTACACAGATCCGGGTGCTCCTAACAGAGACTGGAACCTGGCAACTTCTATGGTAATTAAAGGCGAAGCTGCAATGCAATTCATGGGTGACTGGGCTTTAGGCGAATTTGTAGCTGCAGGCAAAGTACCGGATCAGGATTTTATAGCAATGACTGCTCCTCAAACAGAGGATCAATTCATTTTTAATATTGATAGTTTCATTATGTTTGATGTAGAAGATCCTGCTAATGCTGGTGCTCAACAGGCAATGGCCAGATTAATTCTTGAACCTGAGTTCCAGGAAGCGTTTAACGTTCCTAAAGGCTCTATTCCGGTTCGTCTGGGAATGTCCAATGAACCATATGCCGCACCTCAACGCCTTGCTATGAAAAATTTTGTTACCAGTGCAAAAACCGGTGATTTAGTTCCAAGTATGGCACATGGAATGGCAGTTATGCCGGATATAAGAGGTGCAATACTGGACGTTGTTACTAATTTCTGCAATTCCAATTTAAGTGCAGAAGATGCTGCTTCTCAACTGGCAAGTGCTGTTGATGTAGTTAAATAATACAAATTGGACAATATAAAAATATAATTTTTTACTTAGGATACCGGCTTTTAGCCGGTATCCATTTTATAACTAATATAAGAGAAATACTGAGACTGTAGCACAAGTGCAGAAATATGTAGTTTGTACGGTGTGCTCAGTACAATATTTCGATGATTCCACTCTATAGATCGGTCTGGGAGGTTAGAAAAGAAAGAGGGTCTGTAAAATTGCTACACTCTCGAAATATTATGGATAATGAATTACAAACACAAACAAATGCAGGAAATAAAATAAAATCAGGAGGATTTTTAAATAGTCTGGAAAATATTTTTCCAAAATTAGTGCTTGCTCCTACTTTTGTACTTGCACTTGTTTGTATTTACGGATTTATTTTCTGGACCATCTGGGTTTCTTTTACCAATTCCGGACTGCTGCCTGATTATGAATTAAAGGGAATAGGTCAGTATATTATTCTGTTTACAAGGGAACCCAGGTGGTGGGTAGCTATAAGAAATTTATTTATTTTCAGCAGCTTATTTATTGCAATATGTATAGTTATAGGATTGGCATTGGCAATTTTTCTGGATCAACGAATTCGTGCGGAAGGTTTTTTTAAAGCTATTTATCTGTATCCTATGGCTCTTTCATTTATTGTTACAGGAACTTCCTGGAGATGGATTTTGAATCCAAGTCTGGGTTTAGAAAGGCTTGTTCAACAAATGGGGTTTGCAGATTTTACATTTCGATGGCTGGTAGAGCCGGAAACAGCAATTTACACGATTGTAATAGCTGCAGCCTGGCAGTCTACGGGTTTTGTATTTGCTCTTTTTCTTGCAGGATTGCGCGGTATTGATAACTCAATTATTAAAGCAGCTCAGGTTGACGGAGCTACTCTGCCACGAATATACTGGCGAATTATTATTCCAAGCTTAAGACCGGTATTCTTAAGTGCTGTAATTATATTATTACATCTTGCAATTAAGAGTTTCGACCTGGTAATGGTCCTAACAGGTGGCGGGCCTGGATATTCCACAGATATGCCTGCTACCTTTATGTATACATTTGCTTTTAACCGTGGCCGCCTTGCATTTGGAGCTGCCAGCGCAGTCATAATGTTTCTGGCGGTAATGGCAATTATTATTCCCTATTTATTTTCAGAATTAAGAGCTACTCGTAATGCGAAGTAGAGAACATGTAATACTTGGCTCACAAAGTTCAATAGTAATAATCGTAAGGATATTTATTTATGCCTTATTGATTATTGCAGCAATTTATTTTCTTATTCCCTTTTTTGTAATGGTTATCACATCCGTAAAAACTTTAAATGATATCCGTACAGGTAATTTAATTTCCTTGCCACGTGAATTCACATTGAAAGCATGGTATAAGGCCTGGGACAGTGCCTGTACCGGTATAAACTGTGAGGGAGTGAAAGGATATTTTTTTAATTCCGTACAAATGGTCATTCCGGCAGTATTAATTTCAACTTTAATTGGGGCTGTAAACGGCTATGTGTTTTCAAAATGGCGGTTTAAAGGAAGTGAAACATTTTTTACTTTTTTATTAATCGGATGTTTTATTCCGTTTCAGGTAATCCTTTTACCAATGTCACTGATGTTAGGCTGGATAGGAATTGCCCAGAGTATTTACGGATTAATTTTTGTTCATGTTGTATATGGACTTGCATTTACATCTCTGTTTTTTCGTAATTATTATGTTACAATTCCGGATGAAATAATCAAAGCTGCAAAAATAGACGGTTCCGGATTTTTTAGAATATTCTGGAAGATTATTCTTCCGGTTTCCGCGCCTATCTTTGTGGTTGTTATTATCTGGCAAACAACCCAGATCTGGAATGACTTTCTTTTTGGTGTGGCTTTTTCCGGAAGTCAAAGTCAGCCCGTTACAGTGGCATTAAATAATATTGTAAATACGAGCACCGGAGTAAAGGAATACAATGTGGATATGGCTGCAGCACTTATTGCAGGTATACCAACACTTATTGTATATATTGTTGCCGGTAAATACTTTTTGCGAGGGCTTACTGCTGGAGCAATTAAAGGATAATAAATAAAAAAAATAAGTATATTTTAGTATTGGATTTTAAATTATGGCATCTTTAACAGTTACAAACATTATAAAAAATTTCGGCACTACGGAGGTCTTAAAAAGAATATTCCTTAATGTGAACCATGGTGAATTCATAGTACTTGTTGGACCATCCGGCTGCGGAAAATCAACATTATTAAACCTAATCGCTGGATTGGAAACTATAACCAGTGGTGAAATTAAAATCGGGGAAAATGTTGTAAATGAGGTTAGGCCAAAGGACCGGGACATTGCAATGGTGTTCCAGTCATATGCACTTTACCCGAATATGAATGTTCGGAAAAATCTAGCTTTTGGCCTTGAAACAAGAAAAGTACCAAAGGAACAGATAAATGAAACGATTGATCGGGTTGCTAATATATTGCAGATTAGTGAACTGCTAAATCGTAAACCTGCCCAGCTTTCGGGTGGGCAAAGACAGCGTGTTGCTATGGGAAGGGCACTTGCAAGGGACCCTGCTATCTTTTTATTTGATGAACCGCTAAGTAACCTGGATGCAAAACTAAGGGTAGAAATGCGTCTGGAAATTAAAATGCTTCATCAAAGGATTAAAACAACTATTGTGTATGTTACACATGATCAAATTGAAGCTATGACTCTTGCAGACCGTATTGCTATAATGAAAGACGGGATTATTCAACAGTTTGATACTCCCCAGCAGGTTTATGATAATCCCAGCAACCTGTTTGTTGCAGGATTTATCGGATCACCGGCTATGAATTTTATTCCATGTGAGATTATAAAAAAGGATAAATACATAGGTGTAAATTTTAAGACTAGTAAGGAAAGATCCTCTTTCCTTACTATTGAACGTCCGGATCTTAAATTGGATAAATGGCTTGGCAAAAAAGTTATTCTTGGTATACGGCCCGAACAAATTGCAAGTGGATTTCATGAACAGGAAAAAAATCCACAGATTCATGAAATCGAATGTATTGTTCAGGTCCTTGAACCAACAGGCCCGGACACCCTGGTATTTATATTAATTAATGGGACTAAAGTTCTCTGCCGTGTTAATCCGAAAACAGTTAAGCTTCCTGGAGAAACTATGAAGTTAATGGTGGATGTATCAAAAGCACTGTTTTTTGATCCGGAAACAGAGAGAAAATTGGGGGTGCTATAGTAAAAAGGTTAAAAGTTCCCGGAGAAGAAGAATACTGGCAGAAAGGTATTTCTGCTTGTGCTGTTTGTGACGGGGGCCTGCCCATTTTTAGAAATAAGCCTCTAATTGTTATAGGTGGTGGAGATACTGCTTGTGAAGAAGCAATTGATAGGAATTATTATAATCCGACCTGACGCAAAAAGTCAAGAATCGTGCGCAGAATCGAGAGATAATATAAAAC
>VRUG01000103.1 GCA_019456255.1 Planctomycetota bacterium
GTTTTTGATTCGGCCGGGCTCAAAGGACTGAAAATAGGGCTCATAAATTCGATGTCCCCCGGGGAAATTCTTCCCCAAAGTCTATCGATAAAAATCCTGGAGTCCAACATCCTCGGGTCCATAATTCATAAAATGTATTACCGGATTAAGCCTTATGAGAAAAAAAGTGGCGATACGGATGAGGTTTTTCAAATGGCGAAGAAAAAAATCGGGGAGGCGATACTTTCCGGAGCCGACCTGCGCGCCGCGTTGACCGAAGTGACCGGCCTGTTCAGAGACATCCCCCGGGATGAATCGAGAGGCAGAAAACCGAAAATAGGTCTGCTCGGAGATTTATACGTTAAGTTTAATGAAGTCATGAACCAGAAGATACAGACCCTGGTCGATGAGCTCGGCGGAGAGCTGATAGTTTCTTCCCTGACTGAGTATCCCTTTCACTATTTTGACGCGGACATTCGTATTCACGGGGACGATCCCAGGCATTTCAGGCTTCTGCGCACCATAGAGCGCAGGTATGAAAAGATCGCCGCCGATCTCATCGGAGACCAACTGGAGCCCGATTTCGCCGAATGTGTCTCCTTAATGAACGAATATAAAATCACCCATTATATTACCGGGGAAACCTCGATAAATGTCGGCAGGGCGCTCTATTACCTCAAGCACGGCTGTGTTGATGCGATCATCCACATCAATCCTATTTTCTGCTGTCCCGGGGTGGTCACTTCATCGATCTACCGCAAGATCCAGGAAGACTTTCAGGTTCCCATTATCGATATCTTCTATGACGGTACCGGAAACCCGAACAGGGTGCTGATCCCCCATCTACACTACCTGCGAATCAGAGCTCCTCATCCATCTTATCTTCTTTGACCTTTATCCCGGCCGGCTCTTCCCCCACCCTTTTCCAGCCTTGATCAGCGAGCACATGGCTGATCACTTTAATGCCTTGTAGGGGATTATAAGTTTTACTATCATTCACCGTGTTCCAGTCGATCAGCAAGCACGCGTAAGGCCAAAGCTTTGACCTTTGAAATCGCTTCTTCACGACTCTGCCCGTAGGTCATCACACCGGGTAGTTCGAGAATTTCGGCTATCCATCGATCATCTTCCTCGCATTCAATTTCGATATTCACCCTTCACGCCTCCGATGAACACATTACCGGAGTTTTCAAGGATAAACAAGTAACACTGGCAACCGCCATCCAGTGAGCAAATTGAAAGAAAAGATGGGGCTCTTGAAAATCGTGACGATCCTCTCTGCCGTTATCTGCATTTTTGATAACGTATAAGAAGAATACTCCTTAGTGATGTGTATGCCTCTGAGATACTTCAAGGCAGGCAGGGTAAAGGACATCCGGCTCTGTAAAGGCTACCATGCGAGCCGATACGAGGTACTTCATCCAACAGTTTTACACCCCGTTTTGCAATCATCCTAAGCGCTATTGACCATCACCGAACGTCCGTTGATACTCCGCGAAAAAGCTTTCCCCCTCTTGGTTCGATAAACTCCAGCTCCGTGCCTTCGATGGGAAAACGGGCGACTTGAACCCGGTACGAATCCACCCAATCTTGTCTAACCTCAGAAAATCGGATGTCCGCGAGACCCGATAAATAAGCCAGCGCATCTTCTATGCTTTGTACAACAATACCCCAGCGCTGATTTCATCCGCAACCTAAGTTTTTATAGCCAAAGTCCAATAAAATAGGTTTGGGCGCTGGACTTTATTATATTTTTTGCGCGTTCAGCGCAAAATATTCAAAGGAATAGCATAGTGACTAAATCCCAGGTAGACTACCGAGCAGCATGAGAGAAGATCACTCGCCCTAGTTTCAAGGTTCCAATATCCTAACCCCCTAATCTCACCACCGGCAGGCCAGCGCTTTTCCACCTGCTTCCAGATGCTGGACATTTTTAGCCTCCTGCTCTGCTTCTTTGTACTTTTCGCAACATGAGTCAATCCTGCATTCTGTAGAGAGCAATGATGTTTTCTATAGGAGTGTCTGGGGTGATCTCGTGGGAAGGACCAAGAACGATTCCTCCATCCAGACCGAAGAGCTCTCGGGCTTCATCTACCGCATACTTTATAACGGTTGGGTCCTCAAACGGCAATAGATGCTGTACATCTATTCCACCGTGCCAGCAGGCTCTGTTCCCATAGCGTTTCTTTAAAGTTTTTAGATCCATTTCATGTGCCGAAGTTTGAATAGGGTCCAGGATATCAACGTCAATATCGATCAAGTCCGGAATGATCTGGTGAAAGCTTCCATAATAATGGTAGAAAATATACAGGCTGGACTTTTTTGCAACGGAAAATATTTTTGCATACCAGCCTTTTAAATAGCGCCGCCAATACTGAGGGCTCATGAGAAGACCTGACTGCATAGCAACATAGTCCCATAGGTTAAATGAATCGAGTCGATCTCCAGCAAGAGCCAGAGTTTTGCTGTTCAGCTCCAAGGCGAATAAGGCAACCTTCTCAATTACTGCTTCGGCCATTTTTGGCTCTGCCACCATATCGAATAGAAGCTGGTCCATTCCTCTCAGCCGGCTGGCGAGTATGAAGATATGACACAGGCTTCCGCAGCCGTACAACGCGTGATTACGTACGCTCTCGTCTATGCTCATCTCCGAAAAATCGAACTCCGCCAACTCAGGAGAGGGATAAGACTCTACTTCATGAATCGATGTGAATGACGCCATGGGAGTATTTGTGAAGTGTATATAAGTGAAATCTGTGGACGAATCAGAATACATCCGCGGCTAGTCATAATTGCTCTCCACCTTTATTGATTCATTCCCCTGGCGTAGATCTCCTCAATTGATTCTATATGATCTTTACGAATAATAAAGTATCCATCGAATAGTGGGATAGTCGTACAACCGTGTCGAGGGATTATCTCTATTTTATCACCTGGGGCAAGTGCATGGTTAATATCATCAATATTAATAGGGCCATGCTCCTCATTCAGCTTTAATAGCGAAATCCCTCTATCTATACAAACAAGCATCCCCTCATCGGTGTAAGGCGTTCGCTAAAGGTGATGAAGATAATCACCGGAAAGTCTAAGATCCTCATAGGTCTCAACGGCTTATGAGGATCTTGCTTTGCAAAGAGGACGTCCCGGAATAGAGCGACCCGGGATCCCTCCTGAAGTTGACGGCATCCAGGCCAACTTCTGCAAGAATCCTGGCTGTGCCAATTTCGGGGTACCGGCCAGTTATGCGCCGCAAAAGGGCAAAGGCATCCAGTGCGATAGCTACATTCTTGGGGCACGTGGTCCAAATCGTCCTGCTCTCACGTGCAAGCTCTGTAGAGAAAAGCCACCGATAAAGAGCAACCGTGCTATCGCTGAGGAGCTCCGACGGATCGCATCTTACCTTCGCCCCAAGCCTGAGCCGTCCTGCCGCACCGAAGGCTGCGGCAATCACGGGAAGGGAATCGTCTCGTTTTCAGATTGTTACCAGAACTTTTGCAGAACTAAATCTGGATCGTAGCGATACAAATGTAGAAAGTGCAGCAAGACTTTCTCGGTAGGTGGGCCGTTGTTGCGCCAGCGGCAACGCCACAAGAACGAGATCATCTTCAAGCTTCTTGTTAACAAGGCGCCGCTAAAACGGATCTGTGAGGTGGTGGGTCCACTGCCCAAACTGTTTAACAAAAGAACATCGAGACGGCACGATCACTTATTACCATAATGCCCTACTGCCTGTTGTGGTTGTTCCTGGTAGCAGCAGGGTGATTCCTCTTGCACCGGAGTTTATCCGACCGCGGGATGGAAAAGAGAAACAAGATTGTGAAAACGCTGCAGGGAAGCGGTGGATTGGGAATCACCATTTTAGAGGACGATCTGTATGCAAAACAGCCCATTTGCCTGGAGGTTTTGGACAAAAACCTCAATTTTATCTTTGTTTGTCAGCTCATCAATCGCATAAAACTCTCTCTGAATGGCTTACAGCTGCTGATCCGGTAGAAGATTTACACAAATTCTCAGTAACGCAGTGGACAGGTAAAGAGCATCTTACCTACACCTATCAGTATGCCAACGGTGTTCCCCTCAAAGATGGCGAGGATGCTTTACTTGTGAACTGGGCGCAGCTTACAGACCGTCAACATCCTTCATAGCGGTTGACGGCCTTATAGGGCCACTTCCTGGTGCCCCCGGCTCGCGTCTCAAGCTATATCAAAATTGGGAGGCGGCCGGCCGGTCTTGACCAGAAAGCCTTAAGTATCTTCTCTGTCTCTTGGGGATCCATAATAATAGCCAAACTCTTCATCTCAGAACCTCAGGCGGGGACATACAAGTGGATCAGTGCCATAGACTTTTTTGATCAGCCTTGCCCAGGCAGATTTTTGTGTTTTTTCCTCCGCACTGCATTCCGGTATTTCAGCTGGTATCTGTTCTGCATCCGCTGGATTATCCAGGTGTTTCTCCTTCCAGCCCTGAGGGGCAAACCTCATACAACACCCCATCCGTTCCCAAAGCCCACGGGTGCGAGAAGAATTCAGGCCATACTCGCGTTTGTTGTACTGCGCAAAGCTCTCATTGATCAGTTTCTTTTGCTGAAAGTGCTTTATGACCAGCCTTCCGAAAACCTCGGTCATTTTGTGAGTATCAGATACGGGCAGATAGACAAAATTGCCCTCTTGATGCCCGTATGTAAGGATCCTCTACAGTCCTCTCAAGGAAGAGTATTTTCGGCTCTTTGCCCAGGCAATCCGGACAACGGGCAGTGGTTCCTCGATCTCTGGCGGGAGGGGCGTTTGGCTGAAAGTGCTTGGGACGGCTTTCTCAAGGCTAGAAAATACGGCACCTACAAGATCCAAGAAATCCCGGAAACCGGCACCATGGTCCGAGAAACTAGCCCCCTCAAACGCTGATCACCTTCTCCGTATACCACGAAGGGAGTCTAGCTGGAGAACGAACCTTCGAATAGCTATCTGGTTAACAACCGGTGGCAATCGCAAGAGCACGGCATACGGCTTTCATTTTCTCCGGGTGGACCTCAGCAATGCGGCGACGCAACCTTGATTTTTCCACAGTCTGAACATGATCGAGGTTCACCGCTGAATCATGCTTCAAGCCTTCCTCGATTCCTACAACGATTTCACTTGGGGCACCCCGGATTGTTGAGGTGATCGGTGCCACCATCACCGTGTGCAGCAGCTCGATTACCTCCTGCCGTGTGAGGACCAAAACAGGTCGCAGTTTGTCCGGTTGCTTGAAGGTAAAGAACCATATTTCTCCACGTTTTATTCGTTGGACCATCGGCCTTCATTCTCCCAGCCAGGGAATTCTTTCCCCAACCCTTCGCTGTCCGCTCCGTAGGCCTGGCGGTACATGCTGGAAATGGTTTTGCGACGGTGATGCTCGATGTATTCAGCTGCCATTCTTCTGAATAC
>VRUG01000104.1 GCA_019456255.1 Planctomycetota bacterium
CCCAGGTTGTTATACTACCCAACCCTTCATATGGTACATGCTGAAAGTGGTGGATGTTCACTATAACCTATTGATAATTGGGGCAATGCTCCCCTGTGTTGGTGGATAGCTCATCCGCCACATGTGAAAAGAGCACATCCGCACCTACGTGCTATCGAACCGTTGATGGTGATCAAGAACATACCCATATGATTTAAGGCTGTGCTTGGCTTTTAAGCCAGAAAAAACCTTCGTTTATTAGCAAAGTGGTGGCGTCAAGACGATGTTATCCATCAGAACAACACTATATGTAAGTAAGCCAGTGCCAATATTCGGGGCGCTTACCCCGGACGATATCCAGGTAGAGGGCAACGAGAAATTGATGGCTAGCTGTACACTTTGCTCTGGAACGCCATTACTTCGTAATTGTCAATATAAATCTATTTTCACCATCTTGTGCAAAAGTTGGTTTTATACCCCTGGTTTTTAATTCTTGCGCCACACTTTTGAGAGAGTCTCTATCGCCCAGTATTATTCTTGCGGTTTCTCCTTCATCTAGATTATCTATTAATTCGGCTGCTTTGATCTTGGATAACGGGCAAACAAAGCCAGCTAAATCATATTCTCCGTTCATATTCCCTTTCCCCGATTTCTTTGGATTCTGCCTCCAGGAAATCCTTGTAGAAACTGGCATATTTGAAGGCATCATCAGGTGATATAACTACTGCTAAACCTCTATTTATTTTAGCAAACTGTACGGCGGCATAAAGTATGGCTCCCGTTGTAGGACCAACAGGAATCCCGTCTTTTCTAGCTAATTCTATTGCGGTTTCATACGCATTTTCATCCGTTACTTCCACAGTATCATCAATTACTGACCTATCCAGGATCTTGGGTATAAACTCTTCTGCTAATCCGGTGATCCTTTTCATACCAGGCAATTTATGGTCCGAGGAAGAAGGCTCTACTCCAATAATTTTTATTTCTGGATTTTGTGCTTTTAGATATCTTCCGACACCAGTTATTGTGCCGCAAGTACCAAACCCGGCAAAGAAGTAATCGATTTTACCCTGAGTTTGCTTCCATATTTCCGGCCCTGTTGTTCGGTAATGAGCTCGAACATTTAGTTCGTTCTCGTATTGATTGGGGCTAATATAACTATCTTTAGTAGCGGGACTCTTTATTAAGGCGTTAACGAGTCCTCTGGCTCCTTCTGTAGGAAATAAAGGACATAGCGCATCATCAGCTTCTGTAACTTTAGCACCTAGAAATCTTAATATTACCTTTTTTTCCTCAGGAATTCTTTCCGGAACGGCTATCTCTATCGGTATTCCCAAAGCATTGGCAACACAGACTAAGGCAATCCCGGTATTGCCAGATGATGGTTCAACAACCGTTCTACCACCTACTTCCAGTGCACTTAGCATTTCACAGACAATTCTGTCTTTAACCGAACCAAATGGGTTATATCTTTCCAGCTTGAGATAAACTTGAAAGTCTTTATTCGGGTTGATTCTGTTTAACCTAACTAATGGTGTTGGATTGTGTGGGTTGGCTATTAGTTGTGTTATGTCGGAATAAACCCTCAGTTGATGGTCCAATTCTTTGTCCTGTGTTTTACTTTCTAAAGATTGATCCTGATTTGTCATTTTAATCTTTGGGTGTGGATACCACACTCCCCTCCGCATTTGCTTGTATTCTTCCATCTACCATCTCTCTCAAGTTCCCCCCCTATGTCTGAACAAGTTTCACAACCAAGAGATCGGTAACCTTTTCCGTACCATGGATGTGGTTCAATATCCCTTGTCGCTATATATCTCCATATCTCAGCCTCGGTAAATGTTAGAATCGGGTTTACCTTTATAAGTCCACCTTTATTTTCTATCTCTTGATAGTCTTCCCTTGTCCTTCCCTCGGTGTTCCTTAAGCCACATATCCAGGCATCTAAGTTCTTCATTGCTATTTTTGTTGGTTCTACTTTAAGCAGTCGGCAGCATTCGTCTGGATCTACCTCATAAAGCTCTTTCCCTGTTTGTGTTTTAACTTGAAAGGCGTTTATATTAAACTCGGCAGTAGGCAATATTCTTACTTCTAAAGAATCGCCCTGAAAAGCGTGCGGAATACTATCAGCAACCATATACACGGTCGTATTGAGATTCCATCTCACATTCATCAGTTTAAGATATTCGAAGGTTTCTTTTGGTTTGTATAGCGTCATTACTGAGAAAACCTTTATATTAGGGTCCACTTCTCTTGCTAGATGAACGGTAACCATACTATCCTTGCCGAATGAACATGCTATTGCGATCCTTGGATAGTTGGTTACTGCGAATTCAATCAGTTCTTTAGCATGCTTAATTTTATCTTCCATATTCCCCACCTTTTATTTTGTTAAGCGCAATACGTCTACTGTGTACTTGGGACCAGCATCTCCTTAAACACTTCTATTCCTGCTTCGTCAACAATCGTAGCTATATTAACATCCCTCTCCTTCACTATTCTCAGGCAGCTTTCAGTAATCAGGAGTGCTTCATCTTCCGATAGATATTCCGCAATTACTTCCCCTAATCGTGTGTCTTCACCTTCTCTCCCGCCAACTAGTACGGCGATACCTTTTCTCTTTTCAACTATCGCATCAAAGGGACATACTGCTATACATTCACCGCAATGCTTGCATCTTTCTTTATCGATTATCGCCACCTCGTCTTTCAGTTCTATTGCCATCCTTTTACAAACTGGAACACAAAGCTCACAACTAGTGCATTTGTCTACATCAACTTCGGGTTCTACAACTCCGAGAAAGCCAATGTCATTGAGGTGGCCAATCCCGCAGGAATTCGGACAACCGGCACCCGAGATTTTTATACCCATATTGTCTATGCCTAACTCTTCAACCATCCCTTCAATTTTCCTTAGCAAGGACTGAGTGTCCGCATTACTCTCAGTACAATATTCACCGAAACAGGCTTGAATATTATCAATTCCTTTGTCCAATATTCGTAAATCTACTTCTTGCAATTCTTTTCTAATGCTTTCTAAATATTCTTTACCAATACAGGGAATCTCAGGAGAACCGCGAACTGCGAAATGGACAAATCCTCTGCCATACTTTTCAGCAATATCGGCAATTTTCCTTAATTGGATTGAAGTAACTTCTCCACATGTAGCTCGGACCCTTAGAATTATTTTGTCCGTTACTTTTTCCTTTAGCCTGGTCTCACACTCAATTGGTTCGAGAGGCGTTCCTTCCTGTAATTCTTTGTTCAATTCCTGCTTTACCTTTTCTGTACCCAGCCTATTTATAAGGTCGGCACTTCTTTCCCCGACTTTCCCTTCATCTCTTAAAAGGTCGAAGTAGTTCTGGACAAACTTTACCCCCTCATCTTCAGAAAGGCGCCGCGCCATCTTAATCCCTACAAAAGGATTCAGACCCAGTCTACCGCCAACATATACATCGTAGTAACCCATACTACCATCTGTCTCCACACCCACAAAACTGATATCATTCAACACACGAGAAATAATGCAGTCCTTTTTGCAACCAGACACCCCAAATTTTATCTTGTGAAGAATCGGATTACGGAAATAATGTTCTAATTTCTCAGCCAAAGATAAGGAATTAGTCACTGCCTCAAGACAAATATTCTCATCGTAGCATACATTGACATTTCTTACTCTGGGACCGCACGGATCTAATTCTAAATAAACTTCGCTAAGCTCACTTTTCACCGCATCCACATCCCTTATATTTATAAACGGAATAATTGGGATCTGTCTTGTAGTAAACAAGATGAAACTCCTGGCATATATTTCAGTAATATCAGCGAGCTTTCTCAGTTGTCTTGAGGTCAGATTACAACACGATGTTTTAACCCAAATAGAAAACATATCTTTTTCTTTTAGTTTTATTATGCCCCCCCTCTTTAGTTCTTCAAGATTTACAGGTGATTTCTGTTCTTTGATTTCTTGGTACATTTTCTCCCTTAAGTAGATCTATTCCATTCACTCAATTTATTTTATCCGAATGCCAACCTGGATGCCGCATATCTGAGATGGTACACTCCCATAATTAACTCTTCGCACCATGCGACCAATTTCGTATGACCCCGGCCTTCTTTGCCGGATCTGGTTCCTGGCCGGCGCGCGCCGGGATGATTTCAAAGTGATAGTTACCTACTTTTCCGTTATTGTTCATGGCTATTCCCTCGTATGCTGCGTTGTTCTGATGGATACGGTTCGGGTGGGGCTCCGGGAAAGGCCCCCTTCAGCCTTATCGTACCCGTTTTTTCCCCTTCAGTTACTTCGATCATAAAACAAGAAAGCCCTTCCAGATTCTCTGGAAGGGCTTTCTTACTCAAATGCTTATCTATTTTTAGATCAGAGCATTAAACCACACCCCTCCAGAGAAAAGCAGGGCTTTTCATCATCATACAAGGACACATGGCCATGTTTACGGCCTTATGCCTATAACTGGTAGAGGTGGTACGATCCATAGTGGCGAATATTAACTCCGCAGATCGGCTTTTCCAAAAAGTTTTATCCCCGCTTTTGTCAAGCTTACAGACATGGTTTACACTTTGGGGTGATCCGAAGTTAAGATGTTTTTACTTGGGATCATCCAGGATTGTCACCGTCCAGAAGCAGGCTAGCTCAGCTGTTTTGGATGATATCCCCGCTCTCTTCATCCGCTGGTAAGGAGTCCGGTTTTGCTGGTATGAGTTGGGCCGGATGCGGTTGAAGTAGTACTCCCAGGCGGTGGTCTTGGCCACCAGTTCGCTCTTGGTCGACCACCGTTCCACTTCCAACAACTCATACTCGATGATCCCGTTGGCCCGTTCCACATCGCTTTGGTAGGTACAAGCACGGGGTGGTATTCTGACCAGCCGGGCTTGGGCCTGGTCAATGACCTTCTCAAAGGCTGACTTTTTAGACAGATCGGGACTGTTGCGCACGAACTCTGTACCGTTATCGGTCTGAACCACAACCTGGGAAAGATCCATCCCCAAAGCCTCCAGGTGGGCAAACAGGCGGGTCACAAACAGCATCCCGTTGTGGGCTGTCCGCTCGTAGGCAAAGGCGCTGTAGAGACCCCCGGTGCGCACGTCACGGGCCTGGTACAGCCAGCGGGGAAATCCAGCCTTCCAGATGCGCTCTATGTAATAGGGTACATCAATACAGTCCTTGGTGTCGATCTGCCAGTAGGACAGCGGTTCGAAGTTGGCCTCCTTCCAGGCTCGCAGGTCTCTCTGTTTGCTACGCTTGCTCTTTCTGGACCGGGTCAGCCCCTCCTGGCGGAACACCTTCTGGATCGTTTCAGAACAGGCCTGCACGCCAAACTCCCGGTGCAGACGCTCGGCCCCACAGT
>VRUG01000105.1 GCA_019456255.1 Planctomycetota bacterium
CCTGCGGGCACCTCCGGCTTGAGTATAGTCGCCGCATGAAATAAAGTTTTCGACCACCTCCGTGATGCGATCCAAGCGGAAACGTCCGTAGGTAGGGGCATACTTCTGCTCATAGGTGTCGGCGAACTCCTGGAAGTGCTCCTTGAAAATGGGTTGAAGCGCGTTCGTTCCACGTTGACTGTACCTCTGGGGCTGGTTCGAACCGAGGGCAAGAGAGAGTTGTGCCTGCACATAGAGATATAACGGGTAGATGCTGCCTGGTGCTTTCCTTCGGCGAAACGAAGAAGAGGTATGAAGTGCTAGGGTATTGAAATAACATATAGGAAAAAACGAAATGATATTCTCTCAAAGGCCGGCCTCCCTGAGAATGCGGATGCTTGACAGGAGCAGATCCTGGACCGAACCGGTGGCGGCATATTTTTTAGGCTGCAGCTCGAGGATGAAGAGTCCGGAATAAAAGTTGGGAGAAAAAGAGGGAGAAGTTTTATTTGATGCAGGCCTCAGCCGTCGGGGGATTTTATACAATCTCGATGCTCTGGAGATAAGCTTGAGTGATGTGCAGGCAATTATCCTGAGTCATGGACATGCTGATCATGCTCTAGGCTTGCCCGGAGTTGTTGAACGTCTTGGTCCCCGCAATATGCCTTTAGTTCTGCATCCCGATGCATACCTCGAACGAAAGTTGGTACTACCCAATGGTGATGAAATAAGAATACCCGCCCCTCGACTTGCGGATTTTCGTCGTGAGAATATCGAAATTGTGGAAGAAGTTGGCCCATCGATGCTTGTGGACGAAATGGTCCTTGTATCGGGGGAGGTGGCACGAACGACCGAGTTTGAGACAGGTTTTCCCATCCATTACGCCAAACGGTATGATGAATGGGAACCCGATCCTTTGATCATGGATGATCAGTGTGCTCTTATACATGTGAAAGGAAAAGGATTGATCGTTATCACCGGTTGTGGTCACTCGGGAATCATCAACACTATTCGTAATGCACAAGTTATCACGGGAATTCAGGAAATCTATGCGGTGATTGGTGGCTTTCATCTCACAGGTGGTTCTTTTGAACCAATAATCCCAGCAACGATCGCTGAACTTAAGGCAATCAACCCTCGATATGTGATGCCAGGACACTGCACAGGATGGTCTGCAACACATCAAATTGCGAGGGCCATGCCAGAAGCCTACATTCCCAACAGTGTCGGTACGACGCTTATTCTCTAGACGAGCATTACGAATCGAACGATAAAACTCGATTACAAAGCATATGCCGTATAACCCATATAAGGCCCCCCAGGTCAAGGGATAAAGCTTCCCCTGGCACCTTTTTTTCAGTATTCGTTACCGACAGATTACAAAGCCTATCGTGCGTCTTACCCCTCAAGCCTGGGTCAAAGTCTAGCCAGGATACTGCATAACCAAGTCGGGCGCCGGTCCTGGCGGCGGTTGGCTTAAATCGAGACCGGTGAAATCCTTGACTTGTTCCTTGAGCCACATATCAAACGGATGGTCAGATTTTCCGATACTCTCCCTTCCGCTCACAGGACCCTCTTGAAATACGATCATTAGATCGCTTTGGGGCGTTTTTTGATGCCATACCAGCCACCTGGTGTAACCATGTCTTTGCATCATGTCTTCAAATTCACTCCGACGCGGTCCGTTTACCTGACTGTTGTATTGCTGCCATGCTTCGATCTTACCGGGCAAAATCGGTAGTGCCATCGCATTTACTGCCATGTAAAGCCTCCTCTTGAATTTCCGTAGAGTATACTTTGAGGTGGACACCTTTGTCAAGACAATATCGGGAGCGTATTCAGAATGTGGGGTTGCCAATTTTCATGTTGCAATATTAGGGCTCTCAAAGAAATTTTTACGAAATCTACCGCTTTTTAAGTCTGATCGACAAAGGTCGGTTAGAAATTCTGTAAACAATACCAATTGGGATCGAAGTTGGCTCAGAGCGTCAGCTCAACGTAGTCTTTCGGTGAGAGATGCAGAAGGCGTTCCTACCTTTGTTGCAATGCCTGACGGCTAGCGCTTGGGAAGCGGTGAGGTAGGCCAGGTGGGCACCTTGCAGGGGAAGCGCGGCCAATGCCGCCTCCCACTCCTCTTCGTCCTGCGGCCTATGCGCCCGGAAGCTAATCCCCAGTGTGCCAAAATCGGCCGCACCCGACTCATGCACTGAACCGCTGAACACGTTTACTCGCGAGGTGATCTGAAACTAGACAAAGCCGGCTGCCACGACCGTGGCCTCGAGCTCTGCTTCCAGCAGAGCGCCGGCAATTCACCCCGACCACAGGTCGATGTCCCGTTTTGCGCTCTCCGACACCGCCTTCTGCACCAGGATGTCGCCGATCTGTAGGCGGCCCGTAGGCTTGAGCACCCTCTTCATCTCTTTAAGAGGAGCGCTCTTGTCCGGCATCAGGTTAATTGCGGAGGAAATACTATGGAGTTCAAAGAACTGGTATCTAAGCGATATAGTTGCAGAAAGTTTAAAGATATCCCGGTAGAAAAAGAAAAAATTATGCAATGCATAGAGGCAGCACGGGTCGCTCCTTCAGCCTGTAATGCGCAGCCGTGGAGATTTATTGTTTATAATGATCCTGAAATAAAACAAAAGGTAGCAGAAACAGCAACTTCGGGACTTTATAGATTCAGTAAGTTTATTCAAGCGGCACCTGTTCTGGTAATGGTTCTAACTGGCAAAGGAAGTTTTCTTTCAAAAATGGGTTCTTTAGTAAGGAATACCAGATTTTATCTTATGGATATAGGAATTATTTGTGAACATATCATTCTCCAGGCAACAGAATTAGGTTTAGGAACATGCTATGTCGGCTGGTTTGATGAGAAAGCAGTGAAAAAACTGTTGAACATGCCGGGAAATATTGAAATACCGCTCATAATATGCATGGGGTATCCCGATGACAGTTATAAACTTCGTGATCCTATCCGGCGGTGGGCAGAGTCTGAGACCAGAAAATCTGTGAATGATATTCTTTTATTTAATGAATTCCGATTATGATGATTTCAGTATAGCGATAGAGGGGATTAAAATATCAGCGAATGCTCCTAACATGAACGCATTCTTAAGAGTTTTTATCGGCTCTGTAAGAAGGGAAGCCTTTGACTGGTTTATTCTCTTTAATGAAGCACAGATTAGAAATATCCTGGCTGAATATATCGGATACTATAATGAGAAACGGCCACATCAGGGAATTGCTTAAAAAGTACCAAAAGGATACACCCCAAAAAAACAGCGAAGAGTAATCGGCTGTCCAGTACTGGCTGGGCTGCACCACCATTGCGAAAAGCCTTCCACTTAAGTTTTTCAGAAAAGCAATTTTGTTTTTTTCCCCGTTTTATTATATGTGGCCACTTCGACATCACCTACAATCTCCACTACTCAAAATGAATACATCCCACGAGGAAGAAACGTTCTACACACTATTTTCGAGAATCACTTCCAGGATTTTGTCGATCATTACGAAGAGAAGCACGAGAAAAACTATGGTAAATATCGCCTTGACCGCGTAATTTCAGTAGTCAAAAACTTTCTTGATTGCAGTGATTATATAAAGGCCAAAGGTCGTAGATGCCCGCTAGGGTACCGAAGGTGCCCGAAGGGCGGCCCGCAGGTGTCTTCATCCCCGCAGGGTAATATTGCGCGTATAAGGTGTGTAAACCCTAATTGCGGTTTCGACTATTTTGTTCCCTTTTCCCACTGGCGTGGACTTCGCCTGAAAAGGCTTTTACTTATGCCCATCCTGCTCACAAAAACGTACTCTTCTTTTCTCCGAGAGTATGGTGAATGATGTTCTATTGTTTCTTCCTCACAAGCAATACGTTTGGACTTTCCCTCGGGCATTGCGCGTGTTTTTTAAGCATGACAGGAAGCTGTTCGGCGAAGTATCAAGGCTCATTTTTCAAAAGATATAGTCTTTCTATAATGAAGCTACAGGCAAGGCTATCAGAACAGCATCTATAATTTCTTTACAGACGGCGGGTGATTTTTCTCAGGTTCAATTCACATTATCACGTCATAATTCTTGAGGGTGGATTCGATGAAGAAGGAAACTTTGTTTTCATCTCTTTTGGCAACCTTGATAAAATGAGTGAGTACTTTAGAAGAATGATCATAAAATTCTTTTTGGACAGGAAGCTGATCAATGAACGATTTGCTCAAAATCTATTAACACCCTGAAGGGTACTAAGGCCAGGCGGCACAGCGGCTTTTCAATCAATAATGAAATCAGGATTAATGGTTCGGATGAGAAAGCCAGAGAAAATCTTTCCCAGTATATCGCCCGCCCCCCAATTTCTCTTAAAAAGATATTTTACGAACCGTTTAAATCAAAGGTTCTGTTTAAGACGAAATACAATGACTATTATAAAGAAAATGTGAAAATGTTAAATGCAGAAGATTTCATAGCTGATCTTACGCTACACATACCGCCAAAGAATGTGCAGTATATCAGACGTTATGGATTATATGCTTCTCGCACGCGCGGAGCTTGGATTTCAATGCCGGAGGTTATTGCACGTGCTCCTCAAGGTTGGAAGAATGAGCATCTTAATAATGTGGGAACCGAAGCTGAAAATGAGAAAGAAGATCATGATATATCCTTATCTGAGAAGGAGAGACGCTCTGCATGCCGCAGGTGCCCGCTAGGGTAGGCAAGGCTTCTGGCAAAGGTTTATGAAGTTCACCCCTTTACCTGTCCAAAATGCCAATCTGATATGAGCATTATTGCGGTAATAATGGACCCTGGAGAAATCCGCAAAATATTGCAGCATCTTGTGAAAATAGGGAGATCCCCTCCTGGGATAAATACCGCAAGTTTAAACTAAACTTTCTTTCCCTCATTGTGCCGGATCAAGGTTGAGGTACGTTTTTTTGCTTCCCTTAAGACCCTGCTTTATCAGTTTGGATGAAAATTCCCCTTGTAAATCAGGCCCTTTATAGTTTTTTCCTGTTATGGTATGATTGCTCATGTTTTTTTGCATTCCTGACTGCAATTTCCTGAGTTCTCTCTCATTTTCTTGATTTTCCGTCCATCCTGTGATATAAGTCTTACTATCAATTACTATAACTGCATGGTACCAATACATCCGGTATCCTGCTTTTCCCGTGAAGTAATCTCCGCAAAATAGTAGACTTGTTGCATAACCGCCGGAATTCCCTGGAATCGGAGGTAAAAGGTAGACAAAAAACCCCCAGATCGATAGAA